>PLMK01000031.1 GCA_003142475.1 Ignavibacteriota bacterium | reverse complement strand
TTTCAAGGATCAGCGGCTAAATTTCAGTTCGCTATTGTTATTAGCCGATTCAACCAAAACATTACCACAAAATTACTTGAAGGCGCTGAACGCTGTTTACGTGACCATGGTGTCTCCGAAAAAAACAGGAAAATTATATCCTGTCCGGGTGCATTTGAATTGCCTCAAGTTGCCAATCGGTTGGCAGCTCAAAAAAAGTGGGATGCGATTATTTGTCTTGGTGCTGTTATTCGCGGGGACACTCCGCATTTTGAATATGTTTCCGCTGAAACAGCACGCGGGATTCAAGATGTAGCATTGCGTTATTCTCTTCCGGTAGTGTTTGGTGTGCTGACAACCGATAATGAACAACAAGCGCTAGATCGTGTTGGTGGCTCGCAGGGACATAAAGGGTGGGATGCCGCATTGACTGCTCTTGAAATGGCTGCTCTCTTTAAAACACTAAAACGCCGGCCACGGTAGGTATCCTATGCATCGTATTCAAAAAATATTCCTCGTTTTTCTCTTTCTTACTGTTCATGCACAAAGTCAGCAGCACGTCGGAGAGTGGAGATCATTCACAGATATGAAGTCCGTTCGTAGCGCAGTGCAAATAGGTGGTAATATTTGGGCTGCAACAGGCGGCGGTGTATTTGCATTTGATACGGCAAACGGATCGTTCACTAAATTTACCAATGTTGATGGTTTAGATACAAATGATGTTCTCACTATTGCTTATGATGGTACACACTATATTTGGATTGGTGAAGCAGGCGGATATGTAAATGTCTATGATATAAATACACATCAATGGCAAACAATTGCAGATATTGCGAATAGCACAGAACACACTCAAAAGGGGATTAAATCATTCAGTTTTAAAGGGGATACAGTGTTCATTGTTTCCGAATTTGGCGCTTCAGTCTTTAAGCGTTCACGTTGGGAATTTGGAGATACATATCAGAATTTGGGATTCATATCGCCACAAGTATCTTGCATGGCTCTTCAACAAAGTCGAATATGGGTCGGAACCGATAAAGGACTTACAGCCTCTTACTTGGGATCGAGTGTGTGGACTCAGTATACATCGTTTCCTGGAATTGCCTCAAGCGCGGTAACGGCACTCGCGGTGTTCAACGATACATTGCTTGTCGGAAGTGCGAGCGGCGTAGTATATTTTGCTCTCAATGATAACACGCCAAAAGCTATTCCATTACTGAGTAATAGATCTGTCCGTGAACTTCGAGTTGTAAATGGCAGATTGTATGTGCTTTCGAGTTCCGGTTCAAATTTTACAGTTGAGACTCTTGCATCTATATTTGATATGCCGCAAACTGTTACCTCAAATTCCGATGTTCAAGGAGTCTGTATCATTCCAGCTTCTTCCCTTTGGATAGCAACTGCATCAAAAGGATTAGCACATCTGATCGGTTCCACCTGGAATTATTCATATCCTAACGGACCAAACTCTAATTTTTTCAGTAGTCTCGCTGTTGATGCAGATGGCGTACTTTGGTGCGCTTCCGGTGAAATTGCAGATGCTGGTTTTTATCGATATAATCCTTCTCTATCTGAGAATAAACAATGGAAAAATTTTACGAGTGATAAATATCCACTGATGCAAAAAAATGGAGCACTCTTTGACTATTATTATAATGTCTCTCTTGGAGTAACTGGTTCTGTCTGGGTGTCGTCATGGGGTGATGGAGTCGTTAAAGTTGTTGGCGATTCTGTTGTGCGGAAGTACAACTATTATTCCAAACCGAGTCTTCCCGGCGCGATTACCTCGGTTCCTGACTATGTTGTCAGCAGCGGCGTTGCAATTGACAATGAAGGAAAAACATGGATTGTGAATCGAAATGAAGCAACTGGCAGGAGCCTCCTTCGACTTGATAGCGACACAACTGGAACATTTTTTGATGATTATTATTATTCTAATGGATGGTTTCATGGTATTGTGATTGATCAAAATGATACAAAATGGATGGGAAGTACAGTGCCATGGCATATGGACAATGGAAACGGATTGTATTTCTTCAATGAAAAGAATACAATCTCAGGCACAGAGTCATATGATGGTTGGGGAAAACTAACCACGGATGATGGGTTACTTAGTAATATTGTCCTTTCATTGGCTATAGATCTTGATGGAGAAATCTGGGCTGGACTTGGACTTGGTGTAGTTATTATTCACAATCCTCTTTATCCGTTTGATCCAAATAATCGAAGCAAATCGTATCCATTAATTGAACAAGTTATTCAATCAATTGCAATCGATGCAGTGAACAACAAATGGATTGGAACAAAAGAAGGTGTCTTTGTTGTTAACGCGGATGGCACACAGTTGCTGCAAAGTTATACTGTGACGTCAACAAATAAATCTTTGCTATCGAATGACGTACGAACAATTGCTATCGATCAGAAACACGGTATCGCCTATTTCGGGACGGAACAAGGTCTGTCAGCTCTTGCAATTACCGCTGTGCAGACGAGCCGAACATATTCTAAGCTTGAGTGTGGTCCCAATCCGTTTATTTTGCCAAATGACCAGCCCTTCACAATACGCAACTTAGTTGCAAATAGTACAATTAAAATAATGACCGTAAGTGGTTCTGTCGTTAAACAATTTGAAGCACAAGGCGGCGGCAGGGCGTTTTGGGATGGACGCGATAAAAATGGTGCTTTCGTTGCATCTGGAATCTATTTCATTGTTGCAACTGCAGAAAACGGTTCGCAAACTGTGACCGGCAAGGTTGCTGTAATCAGGAAATGACAGGTTTTTTGCAAATAAATAATACTTCCTCTTTCATCAGACCAAATTTATCTATCATTTTATTAGATAACTGCTGAACAAATGTGTCCGGTGTAACAAAGAATCCAACTTCTTTGCGCCGTTCAATATAGTCACGTCCGTAGACTCTTAAGTGGTCATCTTGGCCAAATAGTTTCTGACGATCTTCCGGTGTGGTTACCCGAGGATCCTCTAACGTGATTTCTCGAGTCATATCAATAGGTGATTGAAGAATAGCCCATCTATCTGGCTTTAGAACTCTGAATAATTCCTTCAAAGCTTGTCGATCATCGGCAATATGTTCCAATACTATGGTAGCAGATAATGCAATCAAAATGGTTGTCAGGCAACGGTATTGCCATGATATCCATATGCGTCATTACCCACGGATCGTCAAGACCTGTACTAAGATAGTCAAGATTAGCATAATGCCTGAATTTTTGTTGCATAAAGTAAGTAGGAGCAATATCTAATACACATAAGTGTCGATTGAAAAAATCAGTTTTTTGTTTAAGATAGAGCCAAAGTAACCGATGTCGTTTCAGAGACCCACATCGCGGGCACTTTGCGTTGGGTCGTAGATTTACACCGCCAGAAAGGAATCAGCGAACTCGAGTTTCGCAACAAGGGCATTGATATTTGCTACCCCCATACCATAACCCTCTGAAGAAGTAGAATGTTTGTTGAAATTTGACTTCTAATCTATTGGGAAAAATTCGTTTCATTAATTGTTTGATGCGCATTTATTACGAAAGCTATGAAATCTAGTTGTATATTCCAAATGCATTCGCGAATGCGTGATTAAGACTCATTTTGTTGCAGACTTTTTTTCTTGATTATCTCCATAGAAATAGGTATATTTTCAAACGTTTTTTTGTAATGTATGTTCATTTTTTTGCCAATTTTAATGGCTTCCGGTTAAGCCGGGGTTCACGTTATGGGTTCATTGGCTGAATTTCGGATTAATATCTCAAAACTTTCGGAAGGGATTCACGAATATCACTTTGAAGCGGAGCCTTTGAAGATTGGTCTGGATGAACGGTTTAGCGGTACAGTTAAAATTGAAGCCAAGCTAGATAAAAGTTTGCGCCAAATGTTCCTTCAAGTAGAAATACAGGCAGAAGGAAGTTTTTTCTGCGACCGGTGCCTCGAAAATTTTCATCAAGAGATGAATACGGCATATTCGATGGTGTATGTTCAAGGTGCCCGCTCCGCCGTCGATCTGAATAAAAAGGAAGATATCCAGATCCTCACGGCTGATATGAATTACATTGATCTAGATGATGATGTGCGACAATACGTTCTGCTAACCATCCCGCAAAAGCTTTTATGCAGGGAAGATTGTCAGGGATTTTGTCCTGTATGCGGTGTAAATAAAAATATTGCGAGTTGCACCTGTAATGATCAAGCAGTAGACTCGCGTTGGGATGTACTAAAAAAACTGTCCCATAACTGAGTATATAATTTAAGAAAGTATAATATGCCAAATCCTAAACGACGACATTCTAAGGCTCGCGGACGCAAACGCCGAACGCATTACAAGGCAACGGCACCGTCAACGCAAGAATGCCCAAATTGTCACGAACAAAAACTGCAACACCGGGCATGTCCCCACTGCGGATTCTATAACGGCCGCTCTATAGTCACCCCGAAGGAAGCCTAATTAGCAGGATACGCCACGGTACCGGAATACAGGGACCTGAAGCGAATTTCATGGAATCTCCCAAGAAATTACGTATTGCGCTTGATACCATGGGCGGGGACTGTGCACCAGAACGTGAAGTCGCTGGTGCAGTAGAAGCACTCCGAGCATCTCGCGAACAATTTGAAATTGTACTCGTGGGAGACGAACAAACCATTCATCATCAGCTTGCATTGCAAAATGCAGAGCATCTTCCGTTTACAGTGGTACACGCTTCGCAAGTTATCACTATGGCAGATTCTCCGACCGCTGCCCTCAAACAAAAGAAAGATTCTTCTCTCTCCGTTGGAATGCATCTTCATAAAGAAGGAAAAGTTGATGCGTGTGTTAGTGCAGGAAATACAGGTGCTGTGCTTTCGGCTGCAACACTCATTTTAGGACGTATTAAAAATGTCAGCCGCCCGACGATTGGAACATTTATTCCGGCAGAGCATGGCACTTGTTTGTTAGTAGATGCAGGCGCCAATGTCGATTGCCGCGCGCAGCATTTATATGAATTTGCAGTAATGGGAAATATTTATGTTCGGCTTCTGAAGAAAAAAGACCGTCCTTCAATAGCCCTGCTCAATGTAGGCGAAGAAAAGTCAAAAGGCACGGAAGCAGCACAAGAAGCGCATAAACTTCTTTTGGCAAGCAGTTACAATTTTATTGGAAACGTAGAAGGCGGCGATATCCTCAAATCAAAAGCCGATGTCGTTGTGTGCGATGGTTTTGTAGGGAATATTGTTCTGAAGTTTGGTGAAAGTGTACCATCATTCCTGAAAAGCCGATTAAAGCAGTTCTCAACAAAGGGCGTAATCAACAAACTCGCTGTAGGGATGGCGTTGTGGCCGCTGAAAGCATCGCTTCGAGATATGGATCCAAACGAAGAAGGCGGCGTGCCAGTGTTGGGAGTGAACGGCGTGACTATTATTGGTCATGGGAGTTCGACAGTAAAAGGTATTAAAAATATGATCCTGCGTGCCGCAGAAGTAGCACAGAGTCAAGTAAACCGACAAATCGAAAAGGCTTTGGCAGAGAAAGGTTTTTAACAAGGTAACGATGGAAGTACGACGAGCGTCAATTACGGCAGTTGGTCACTATGTTCCGGAAAAGATTCTCACAAATGCTGATCTTGAGAAAATGGTTGACACCAACGATGAATGGATTCGCACGCGAACTGGTATCCGTGAGCGGCATATTCTTAAAAAAGGAGCAACCTCAGATTTAGCAGTGAAGGCAGTTCAGCAAGTTTTAACTAATCGCGGCATCACTGCAGAAGAAATTGAATTAATAATTGTTGCAACCATTACGCCGGATATGATGCTGCCGGCAACGGCATGTGTAGTGCAAGAAAAAATCGGTGCCAGCAAAGCATGGGGTTTTGATCTAAACGCAGCATGCTCTGGCTTTTTGTATGCCGTAAGCGTCGGCGCACGCTTCATCGAAACTGGAGTGCATTCCAAAGTTATCGTTATCGGCGCGGACAAAATGAGCTCCATCACCGATTACACAGATCGGAATACTTGCGTTTTGTTTGGAGATGCTGCCGGAGTCGTGCTACTTGAACCGACGGATGAGAAAGATTATGGCATTATCGATCAATGTATGTACAGTGACGGCGCCGGCGGAGCTTTTCTGAACATAAAAGGCGGAGGAAGCCTTAACCCGCCAACTCACGAAACGATTGATAAAAAATTGCACTATGTATTTCAAGACGGGAAATCGGTATTTAAGAGTGCTGTTGTTTGTATGGCGGATGTCTCGGAAGAAATTATGAAACGAAACCATTTGAAGGGCAGAGATATCGCATGGCTTGTACCTCATCAAGCGAATCTGCGTATCATTGAAGCGACAGCGCAGCGGATGGGAATTGATAGCAGCAAAGTGATGATCAATATCGACCGGTATGGTAATACCACAGCGGCAACGATTCCACTTTGCTTATCGGAATGGTGGCAAGCCGGTAAGTTGAAGCGTGGGCAGAATATTGTTCTTGCGGCATTTGGCGCAGGTTACACTTGGGGATCTATGTTGTTAAAATGGTCACTAGTAAATCCAGAGAAACCATAAATGATGGTGAAAACTGCGTTTATTTTTCCGGGACAGGGTTCGCAATATGTTGGTATGGGCAAAGACCTTTATGAAGGCAGTGCGCCAGCGAAAATGCTCTTTGATAAAGCAGATGAAATACTTGGATTCTCTATCAGCAGAATATGCTTTGAGGGTCCTGAAGAAGAACTGAAACAAACAAAAAACACGCAGCCAGCAATTTTTTTGCACAGCGTTGTTCTTTTCCATCTTATAAATAAAAAACAATTTGAGATGACTGCAGGACATTCGCTTGGTGAATATTCTGCATTAGTTGCTGCTGGTGCATTGACATTTGAAGACGGATTGAAACTTGTTCGTTTGCGTGGCGAATTGATGCAGCAAGCTGGTGTCGGGCATCCCGGTACGATGGCTGCCATTGTTGGTCTTGATTCAAAGACCGTTAATGAATTATGTGTTGAAGCCTCGGCAGATGGAATTGTGCAAGTGGCTAATTTCAACTCACCCGAACAAACTGTCGTTTCCGGTTCGATTGCCGGTGTACGAAAAACAATAGAGCTGGCAAAAGTACGTGGTGCAAAAATTGTGAAAGAACTTCCGGTTAGCGGTGCGTTTCATTCTCCACTGATGGAATCTGCTAAGGCTGGATTAAAAGCAGCATTAGATAAAATGAAAATCCAAAACACTGCAATTCCGGTTTATGCAAATGTCACGGCTCGGCCGATGCATTTTGCGGATGAGATACGTAATTTGTTGATACGGCAGCTTATCAATCCGGTACGTTGGGAAGAAAGTGTGGCAAGCATGATCATTGATGGTGCATCAACGTTTGTCGAAATAGGTCCTGGCAAAGTGCTACAAGGGTTAGTGAGACGGATTAATGGCAATATCAAAACTGTCGGACTTGAAAAACTGAGTGACATTGCTAATAGAAAAATGGAGAACGGTTCATTGAACTGATTAATGTGTAATAGGTTTCTTAATATTATTCTAAAAGGAATTGTATGGGTGTTCTTGATAATAAGGTAGCACTAGTGACCGGCGGTGCACGCGGCATAGGCCGGGAAATTGCTCTCAAGCTTGCCTCAGAAGGTGCGCATGTGGCATTCACCGATATCCGCCTAGAGGGAGCGGCAGACGAGGTGATGAACTTAATCCGCGCCAAAGGTGTTCATTCAACAGCTATTCAATCCGATGTCCGCAACTTTATAGAAGCGCAAAGTACAGTAGATGCAGTGGTAAAGGAATATCAGTGCATCGATATTCTTGTGAACAATGCAGGCATTACACGAGACAACTTGATAATGCGCATGTCAGAAGACGAATGGGATTCGGTAATCGCTATTAATTTGAAAGGCACATTTAATTTTTGTAAAGCCGTATCAAGACAAATGCTTAGTCAAAGACAAGGAAAAATTGTCAATATCGCATCAATTGTCGGGATAATGGGCAACGCAGGTCAAGTGAATTATTCTGCATCGAAGGCGGGCGTTATCGGCATTACGAAAACACTTGCAAAAGAATTTGCATCTCGCAATATTCAAGTGAATGCAGTTGCACCGGGATTCATCGATACTGAAATGACACAGAAGCTTACTCCCCAACAGCGCGAGACATTGATGAATGTGATTCCAATGAAACGAATTGCAAAGCCAGAGGAGATTGCAAATGTAGTTGCCTTCCTTGCTTCTCCGGCTGCAAGCTATATTACCGGCCAAGTGTTAAACGTGGACGGCGGACTTGTTATGTAAATGAATAAATAAATCAATTAAATTTTTTCAACAAACTAAGGAGTAATACAATGGCAGATACTGCAGAAAAAGTAAAAGAAATCATCGTGTCCAAGTTAGGTGTTGATGCCGCTCAGGTGACACCAGAAGCGTCGTTCACAAATGATCTTGGTGCCGATTCACTCGACACAGTTGAATTGGTTATGGAATTCGAAAAAGCATTTAATATACAAATTCCAGATGAAGATGCGGAAAAAATTACAAACGTGAATGATGTTCTCAATTATTTAAAAACAAAGGGTATCTAATCTCTCTTGGTAATAAGTTGGTAAGAGAGCAGCTGAGGTTCAAACAGTTTTGCTCTCTTCGAAAAGCAGTACAGGTTAGCTAAGCGTGCAGATATATATGACGCTTAGCATAATTTTATTTTAACGGGGAAGAAACGATGGCGGTTGATGCAAAAAAACGACGGGTAGTTGTGACCGGGATGGGAGTCATTACGCCTCTTGGCAATACAGTGCAGGAGTTTTGGCAAGCGTTGATAGACGGAAAGAGCGGTGCAGGTCCAATTACGCTTTTTGATGCCAGCGCGTACGAAACAAAATTTGCGTGCGAAGTAAAGGGATTCGATCCTCTAAAGTATATGGATCGAAAACTTGCGCAGCGTGCCGATTTATTTGCGCTATACGGAATTGCCGCCTGTCAGGAGGCGATGAAAGATTCAGAACTGAATCTTGAAAAAGAAGATCGTGAACGCATCGGCGTGATTTACGGTTCCGGTATTGGCGGTATGTGGACATACCATAAGCAGTTTATGAATTTTGTAGAAGGAAAAGGTCCGCGCCTCATCAGTCCATTTTTTATTCCTATGTTGATTCCTGATATTGCTGCTGGGCGCATTTCGATGATTTATGGTCTCAAAGGTGTCAACTACGCAACAGTTTCTGCATGTGCAACATCATCTCATTCAATTGGTAATGCATTTATTCATATTCAGCGCGGTGATGCCGATGTTATGGTAACAGGTGGAGGTGAAGCGAGCATATGTCCGATGGGTATCGGTGGATTCAATTCATTAAAAGCTCTTTCCACGCGCAACGACGCTCCTCAAAAAGCCAGCCGCCCATTCGATAAGAATCGGGATGGTTTTGTCATGGGTGAAGGCGGCGGCATTCTCATCTTGGAAGAACTTGAACACGCTATAAAACGCAACGCAAAAATTTATGCAGAAATTGGCGGCATAGGCTTTTCTGCAGATGCACATCATATCACCGAGCCGGCTCCCGGAGGAGAAGGCGCGGTGCGTGCAATGCGCCTTGCTATTCGCGATGCAGGATTGGCTCCAGAGGACATCGATCATGTGAACTCTCACGGTACATCAACACCACCGGGTGATAAAAGTGAGACAGCTGCAATTAAAACTGTCTTTGGGGAACATGCAAAGAAAATTGCCGTTAATTCTACAAAATCCATGACAGGTCACCTTCTTGGCGCAGCAGGTGCAATTGAATCAGTTGCAACCATCTTGGCGATTCAGAATAACAAAGTACATCCGACAATTAACTACGAGACTCCCGATCCTGAATGCGATTTGAATTACATACCAAACAAGGCGCAGGATTGGAATGTCAATGCAGCAATCAGCAACACATTTGGATTTGGCGGACATAACGCCTCCCTTCTGTTTAGAAGGTATCAAGAAGAACACTAATCCTCCCCACATGTTTTCGGTGGGGCTGAAGGAGTTGTGTTGAATAACGTATTCCGTCGGCTTTGTTGCCGACTTCGCCTACAATGGTTTTCTCGTTTCTCACGGGACGAGCAGTTCAAATTCCTTGTAAAGAAGCTCAGCTCTACGAAATTTGATTTCGTACGGTTCACAAAAGCTATTCACTACTATCCATGTAATTGGAAACTGTTCCTGCAAGCGCTGCTTCACCGTTCCTATCTTCAGTTTCTCGAAATACCGTGGAATTCCAATGAACGGCTGGAATTTTTAGGCGATGCAATTTTGAATTTTATCGTTGCGGAACATCTCTTTGTAAATTATCCAGAAATGGAAGAGGGAGAACTAACTAAATTGCGTTCACGATTGGTCAATAGAAGAATTCTGGCACAGCGCGCAAAAGATTTGCACTTGTCGGATTACTTACTATTGAGTGTGAGTGCTGCGCAATCAATTGACAGCGGTTCAGAATCGATCATTGCGGATGCCGTCGAATCTGTTATCGGTGCTATATATTTAGATGGTGGATTGGAAGCGGCGCGAAAATTTATTTATGCAACACTATTGAAAAACCTAGAAGTATTCAATTCTGCCATGGCAGATGATAACTATAAAAGTACACTACTGGAATATACACAAGCGCGTTCGCTGGGCATTCCACGATATTCTGTTAAACATGAAGAAGGACCTGAACACGATAGGCGTTTTACAATAGAAGTTTTAATTGGTGCACAGTCCTATGGCAGTGGTTTTGGCAGGAGCAAGAAAGAAGCTGAACAAGCTGCCGCCGCGCGAGCGCTTGAATATATTCAACTCAACCCTATACCTTTAAAAGCTGGGAATGAAAACATTGCAACAGAAAAATGAATTTCTCTTTCGCCACCTTGGCCCGCGTGAGCATGAAATTCCCGAGATGCTAAATGCCATCGGTGCTCATTCGCTGGATGAATTGATTGATCAGACAATTCCCGAAATCATCCGTAGCAAAAAACAGATCGAGACGGATCCTGCAAAGACGGAGTACGAGATACTGAATGAACTTCGCGAAATTGCAAGGAGCAATATCGTTCTTAAATCTTATCTCGGTCAAGGGTATTACAACTGCATTACGCCAAGTGTAATTCAACGAAATGTTTTTGAGAATCCAGGTTGGTACACACAGTACACACCATATCAGCCGGAAATTTCGCAGGGCCGTCTTGAGGCGCTTATCAATTTCCAAACGATGGTTTCAGACTTTACAGAGATGCCGGTCGCAAACGCTTCGCTTTTAGATGAGGGTACTGCTGCCGCAGAAGCAATGGCGATGGCGTATGGTATTGTCAACAAATCTCCCAAAACGCCCGCAAATAAATTTTTCGTTTCTGCACGATGTTACCGTCAAACAATTGATGTAATTCTTACGCGCGCCACTCCTCACAATATCGAGGTTGTCATTGGTGATCCTGATACAGTAGGGTTTGATAAGTCATTCTTCGGAGCACTGATTCAATATCCCAATGATGATGGTGCAATAGTTGATCGGCGTGGATTCATTAAAAAAGTTCATGACGCAGGTGCAATTGCTATTATCGCAACGGATTTGATGGCGTTGGCACTGCTGACACCACCAGCCGATATTGGTGCGGATATTGTTATCGGCAGCACTCAGCGATTTGGGATTCCTCTCGGTTACGGTGGTCCACATGCGGCGTTCTTAGCAACTAAAAATGAATACATTCGTAGCATACCAGGCCGAGTTATTGGTGTTTCGATTGATGCTCAAAACAATACTGCATACCGCCTGACACTTCAAACTCGTGAACAACACATTCGTCGCGAGAAAGCAACATCAAACATATGTACAGCGCAAGCATTATTAGCGATAATGTCTGGAATGTACGCGGTTTATCACGGGCCCGAAGGCATAAAAAGAATTGCCACCAGAATTCATCGCCTGACTAAATTACTGGAAAATGAACTAATAAAACGTGGGTATATTCAGCTCAACAATATTTATTTTGATACGCTGAAAATTGAAACTACCGGCAAGAAGCAAACGGTACAAATTATTCAATTTGCAGTTGAGGCTGGTTATAATCTACGATTCATCGAAGATAAATATATTGGTGTTTCTCTGGATGAAACGACGTCGTTAGAAGATATTGAAGCACTGGTAAATATTTTTTCAAAAGTCAGGGGTGATGTTGTTAACAAAGAATCGCTTAATGCGTTGTTTAAATTGACGACAGTTTTATATCCGTTTCCATTCCAGAGGACGAGTACGTATCTTCGGCACCCAGTGTTTAATTCCTATCATTCTGAAACAGCTATGATGCGCTATCTTAAAAGTTTGGAAAACAAAGATCTCTCGCTCACAGCATCAATGATTCCGCTCGGTTCCTGTACAATGAAATTAAATGCTGCGACAGAATTACTTCCATTGACGTGGCCGGAGTTTGCAAACATTCATCCGTTTGTACCGGCTGATCAATCAAAGGGATATTTTAAAATATTTCAAGAACTAGAAAGTGCACTTTACAAAACGACTGGCTTTTCAGCGACATCACTTCAACCGAACTCCGGCGCGCAGGGTGAGTTTACAGGTTTGCTTGTGATTCGCGCTTTTCATCAGGATCACGGACAAGCACAGCGTAATGTTACTCTTATTCCATCGTCCGCACATGGTACTAATCCCGCCAGCGCAGTAATGGCAGGAATGAATGTAGTCATAGTGAATTGCGATGCACAAGGCAATATTGATGTGGACGACGTACGAATAAAAGCAATACAGTACAAAGATACGCTTGCCGCATTTATGGTAACGTATCCATCCACACATGGCGTGTTCGAAGAACGCATAAAAGAAATATGCAATATCATTCACGAAAATGGTGGATTGGTATATATGGACGGCGCAAATTTGAATGCACAAGTCGGACTTACGTCTCCTGCAGAAATTGGCGCCGATGTTTGCCATATCAATCTGCATAAAACTTTTGCAATTCCACATGGCGGCGGCGGTCCAGGGATGGGACCTATTTGTGTAACGGAGAATCTTATGCCGTACTTGCCCGGACATTCGATTGTGAAAGTCGGTGGTAATAAATCCATACACGCTGTTGCTTCTGCTCCGTGGGGTAGTGCAAATATTTTACTTATCTCCTACGCGTATATAAAAATGCTTGGCGCGGAAGGATTGAAAGAAATTACGAAGATAGCTATCCTTAATGCTAACTATCTGAAGTCGAAATTAGAAAAATATTATCCGGTTCTTTATCAAGGTAAGAATGGAAGAGTAGGGCATGAATTTATTTTAAATATGAGCTATTTCAAAGAACGTGCTGGGATTGATGTAGATGATATTGCGAAGCGGCTTATGGATTACGGTTTCCATGCACCTACGGTATCGTTTCCTGTTCATGACACAATGATGATTGAGCCAACCGAAAGCGAACCGAAAGCCGAGCTTGATCGCTTCATCAATGCGATGATTACTATCAGAAAAGAAATCCAGGATATCGAAGAAGGGAAACTTGATAAAATTGATAATCCTTTGAAGAATGCACCGCACACGTCTTGGGCAGTGACAAGCGATTCGTGGAATCACAAATATTCGCGCGAGCAAGCAGTCTTTCCGGTCCCATCACAAAAAAAAAATAAATTCTGGCCTTCTGTAGGCCGCATCAACAACACCTATGGTGATCGGAATATATTCTGCACCTGTCCACCAATAGAAGAATATAAATAAATCAATTATTTTGTTACGGATAGAGATTTACTCTTAAGGCCTCAACTGACGTTAAGATACTGGACAATAATGAACGTAACTTTGACCTGAAAGGTCTTTAATAATTTGGAGTTTTGTGATAAAACATCTGATGCTTCTTGTATTTTTTTCACTATTCAATATGCCACTTCAGGCGCAGATGGCACCTGACTCTGCAATTATTATTCGGGATATTCAAATTCGCGGAAATATTATGACAAAAGAACACGTCATCCTCCGCGAGATGTCGCTAAAAATCGGTGATACGCTTACGCAACAAGCAAAAGACCTCGACCGTAACAATATCTACAATCTTCTCCTTTTTAATAAAGTGGATATCTCGGATTCGGTGTACCAAAATCAGGCAACAATAATCGTGACCGTGTCAGAACGATGGTACTTCATTCCATTCCCCGTTCTTGGCATGAAATATCGAGATATATCAAAATTATATTACGGTGCAGGGATCATGCATCAAAATTTCGGCGGGCGGAATGAGAAGCTTTTTGGATTATTCTATTTCGGGTATGATCAATTATTCATGGTCAACTATCAAAATCCTAAAATAACCGACAATGGCGATATTTTTGCCGGAACATCAGTCACACTTCAGAAATTACATAATTTAAGCAGCAATTCTGAAGAGTATATGAATTCCAATCTTTTCCTTCGAGGAACGGTCGGCAAGCGGTTTGGCATGTACCAAACACTCTCAAGCACAGTTGGTTATGAGCTTTGGCAGGTCAGCGATCCTCAATTAAATACGACATCATCTTCATCGGGGCGCGATGCGTTTCTTACTATGTCGCTTTCCTACAGGTTTGATACGAGAAATAACTATGAATACACTACGGACGGAACGCTTGTTTTTCTCTCTCTCGCAAAAAATGGATTCGGAGAATCTGAAGTAAATATTGCCACCGCGAATTATGACGTGCGGAAATTTTTCGGATTCAACGGCGGAAGTGCATTCGGTTTACGGACAGCGGGATCCTTTGCATGGGGCGGAGTAATTCCTTCGTACCGGCATGTCTTCTTCGGCTATGATGAACGTATTCGCGGGTATTTTTATAAAAAGATTGAAGCGGAGGATAAAATCAGTGCCAACTTTGAACTTCGCCTGCCGATTCTGCTTCCGCGGTATTTAGAAATTGACTGGTTGGGAGTACCGGAATTCCAAAAACTTCGTTACGGAGTTTACTTCGGTATATTTGCTGACGTGGGAAAAGCATGGTCGCGGAGTCAGGTACTGTCGGAACAGCCGTGGTATTCAGGATATGGAGCAGGATTGCAATTTCTTCTGCCGTATGGATTCACTATTCGTACAGAAGTGGCTCTCAACAACGTAGGCAATACTGATTACATCATCGACTTTGATACATCATTTTAAATCCTTTGTCATTTCCCTGCGAGCGGGAATTTAAAACGAAGGTTTACTCAGGTACATTTACTATGGATTACTTCTACGTCAAACTGGAAGATGTAACAAGCCACGGATTAACACTACGCGGCGACGAATCTAAGCATCTAATCCGTGTACTGAGAAAAAATATTGGTGACCGCATCTTTGTGTCTGATGGTAATGAGATGATGTATGAAGCGGTTATTGCGGAGATAGGAAAGACGGACACGCACTGCACTATTGCTGCAATGCACAGAAAGTACAACGAACCATCGGTTGATGTCACGCTTGCTGTTTCATTATTAAAAAATCCATCAAGGTTTGATTATTTGGTGGAGAAAACAACGGAACTTGGTGTGCGGTCAATTCTTCCGATTTCTTGTGAGCGTACTATATCTCACAACGAGAAACATGAACGGTTGGGAAAGATCGCACTTTCGGCAATGAAACAATGCGGGCGCAGCTGGCTTCCCCGGATTCAAGCGGTGCAAAATTTCAAAACATTAATTGATAATTCATCTCACTATCAATTGAAATTCATTCTTCATGAAAAAACTGATTCCTCGCGTACAGTCACCTCAGAGTTGGTATTACATGGGGATCTTCATTCGCTGCTCATTGTTGTCGGACCCGAAGGTGGTTTTACAGCAGAAGAGATAGCGTATGCAGCACATGCTGGATTCAAATCTATTTCGCTCGGCACACGCCGCTTGCGGACAGAAACGGCAGCGGTTGTGGCGATAAGCCTTGTGCTTGTATAATTCTCTTTACATTAATTTTCTGAACTCTAATATTATCTCGAACATAGCTTTGCTGGAATAGATGGAAGTATTATATGGAATAAATTCTGGTGTTGTACGAAAACAAACAGAAATAAAAAAACGTCTCGATAATTGAGATGGTTTTTTAAGAAGATAACTGAAATACTTACACTCTTCGTTTGCTCAGTACTCGAGTCCATGTAGCAAGTTGCTTTTTCACTTCATGTGGATTTGTACTGCCCGCCGATTTCTTTTGGTTTACACTGTTTTGCGGCAGAATAAAGTCAAACACATCAGCGTCAAACTTTGCAGAGAATTGTTTCAAAGTTTCAATATCAAGATTACCAAAATACATTTTGTGATTGATACAGTATGCAACTACTTTGCCGGTAATCTCATGCGCTTCTCGGAACGGCAGTCCTTTACGTACCAAATAGTCTGCCATATCTGTAGCTGAAAGGTAATCTGTACGAAGCTCTTCTTCCAAATGCGCTTTGTTGAATGTTGTATGCACAAGCACATGCGCAAAGATGAAGAGACATTGCCGCATAGTGATCACGACATCGAACATCGGTTTCTTATCTTCCTGCATATCGCGGTTATACGCAAGCGGTAATCCTTTCATCATTGTAAGAAGACTGACAAGCGCGCCATAAATACGGCCGGTTTTTCCACGCACAAGCTCTGCCATATCAGGATTTTTTTTCTGCGGCATAATACTGCTGCCTGTTGTATAGGAATCGCTGATTTGAGCGAAACCAAATTCTTTTGTCGTCCATAGCACCAATTCCTCCGCAAACCGGCTTAAATGCATAATAAGAATACTGCACACGGCTGTAAATTCAATCAAGTAGTCTCTATCACTCACGGCGTCAATGCTGTTCTCAATAATCCCATCAAAATGCAGTTTCTTTGCCACCATTGCACGATCAATTGGAAACGATGTTCCGGCAAATGCCGCAGCACCAAGCGGAGATTTATTCAAACGCCTACTGCAATCCTGCAAGCGCTCAAAGTCGCGCTCCAACATGGAAATATATGCCAAGAAATGATGAGAAAGCAGAATCGGTTGTGCGCGCTGCGTGTGTGTGTAACCTGGCATCATTATGCCGAATACTTTTTCAGATTTGTAAAGCAGTACGCGCTGGAGGTTAACTACAAGTTTGCTGATTTCGCGGATTGCAGTACGGAGGAACAACCGTTCATCGAGGGCAATCTGATCGTTGCGGCTTCGCGCTGTGTGTAGTTTTCCGCCGACTGCCCCGATTTTTTGTGTTAATCGCTTTTCGATCGCCATGTGCACATCTTCGTACTCGGATGTTAATTCAAACTTACTGGTTTCGATTTCTTTCTGGATTGATTTCAACGCCGTACGGATGCGCCGCATTTCGGATGCTGTCAGCACTTTAACCGCAGCAAGCATTTCTACGTGCGCAATGCTTCCGGCGATATCTTCCTCGTAGAGTATTTTATCGAACTCTATGGAAGAAGAAAATTTTAGTGCGATTTCAGCGAGAGGTTCTTTAAACCGTCCGCCCCAGAGCGTTTGAGTAGGCATTTTGAATATCCAATAGTATAATGATGAATGAAAGATTTCTTACTACCAAGATACGGAATTTCAAGCGGGAGAGCAACGGAGAGGTATAATGAAAATGCCTGTTATCTTTGATCAGAAAGATAACAGGCATTATAATGAGAGTCTTTGAAATTATTTCATCAGCATCATTTTTTTAGTCTCAATGAAAGATCCTGCTCTCATCTGATAGAAATATATTCCGCTTGAGAAGGAGTCCAAATTAAAGGTCACTTCATGATATCCCGCATACTGAAACTCATCAATAAGTGTGGCAATGTGCTTTCCAAGCATATTGAATATCTTAATAGACACTCTTCCCTCTTTGGGCAAAGCAAACTGAATCGTTGTTGATGGGTTGAAAGGATTAGGATAATTCTGCATCAGAGTATAATCGATTGGAAGATCGCTACTCGAGTTTTTAATTCCAGTTGTTCCGCCGGTTGTTCCGGATGATGAAAACAGACCAGTTCTTTGGTTGTTTCCCTGGAATGTTGCCCAGACCGGTTTCCCGGTTTTTTGTTGTGAAGACTCAGTTTTGTGGAGAAGTGACGAATCAGCTGCGTCATACAACGCAATAACCTGATTTCCAAGTGTTCCTACATATAAGGTCGATTTATAATACAGAAGAGGAGCTGCAATGGCACTGCTTGCCTTGTAATACCAGAGCATATTCTTACTTGTATCCAGCAAAATTACCTCACCGCTGTCATTAGCAACAAAAATATTGCCGGCATCGGATATAGCAGGAGTTGACCGGATAGCACCTTTTGTGGAAAACGACCATTTCACAGAACCCGACTGAATGTCAACGGCATATAGATTCGCATCCAATGACCCGGCATACAATATTCCACTCGCATCAATAACAGGAGAACCAACAATAGCCTGACCAAGCTGTACTTGCCATACGATCGAAGGCTGTTGATTTATTTGCATCGAGATTTTCAATAATCGACCTACACTTGTACCAACATAAATATAACCCTGGTTATCTAATGCAATTGAACTCGGGGTCGTATCTGGTAAAGCTATTTGCCATGTTGGTGTTGCCGGTGAAGTGAGATTATTTAAATCGAAGCCATAGAGTGTACCTTTTTGTGTTGCGAAGACCAATTTACGATCGTTGGTGACCACCGCTGAGTTCCTGATTTCTCCATCTGCAAAATAATTCCAGTCAACTTTTCCTGTCGATCGATTCACAGCAATGAAATTGTGGTTAGATACTCCTATATATAATCGATTTGCAATAGAATCAACAACAGGTGTTGCAGTAAGGACACCGCCTGTTGGTAATACCCATATGGAATTTCCATCTTTCGAAAACGCATAAAGATTTCGATCAGATGATGCAATGTACACTGTCGTGTCATATGCAATGGAACTGGAGGAGCGAATGTCGCCAGCGACTTGAAGCATGTAGGCAATAGAGCCGGCTGCATTCATTCGATATACTGCGTACCCTGACGCAATTGCATACAGCGCATTGTCGCCTAATACACTGATACCAGCATAGACTGGTCCCCCCAAGTTTATTGTAAATGCAACCTTGGGTTGACTAAAGGTTGATGAACCAGTCAGAGAAACCTTTATATTAGGCTTTACAGTATCATTGTTCGATAAAATTAGACTATCATTAAAAATTGTACCCTTTGTTGTCGGTAGAAACGTTACAAGAATACTATCACATCCTGAAGGTGCAATAGTGAGCGATGTTCGATTAACTATAAATGTAGCGTTAGAGGAAGTAATATTGCTGACGACGAGAGAACTGTCGGTACCATAATTGTAAATTTTTAAGTATTCACTCTTACTGCTTCCAACTGAAACGGAACCAAAGGAAAGCCGTGAAGAAGAAATTCCGATTGTAGCGCCTGATACATGGTTCTGTAAAATGGTTGAGGCACAACGGAATCCGTAGTTGTCGTAGCGTCCTCCCGCGGGGACGGCATTTGTACGATAAGCAACCCGGCAGTTGTCGTCGTTAGGGCCAGCGCTGGCGAATGAGCCGCCCCGCACTACACGATATGCATAACCAGAAGTCGGCCCCTTCGGATCTATCTGTGGCGATGCATCATAGGTGTTACACCAATCCCAGCACCGCTCAGATGCATTGCCACTCATATCATAGATACCAAGTTCATTTGCAGATTTTATTCCGACTTGATGAGTAGTGTTTCCTGAATTTGTATAATACCAGGCTACATCCCCTAACGTATTACTCCCGCTGTACATATAACCATGCGTTTGATTCCCGCCACGTGCTGCAAATTCCCACTCTGCTTCTGTCGGCAAACGATAGCCATTTGCTGTCCATTTAACCGCGTCTGCAGCCAAATCGAGTTCACCTGTACGATAGACCGTGTCTTTTGCACCTCTTGTATAATATACCGGCGTTAAGCTATCTTTCTCTGAGCGTGCGTTACACCATTTCAATATATCATACCAATTCACATCGCCGACCGGATTATTCGTTCCGACTGGAGAGTATCCGTTTACTCCCACCGCAATATCGGCGCTTGCATATCCGTGTGTCAGAGCCCAATTTCTTACTTCCGTCCACTTTTCGTACGTGACCTCATATTTGTCGATGTAATATGAACCGAGTGATACTGAATGCGGTGGACTTGCTAGATAATCGTTTGGATCATTGCTCCCCATTTGGAATGTGCCGCCTGCGACTTGGACAATTTCCTGTAAAGGAATTGTATCATGCGATGCGCGGTTCTTTATAATCGAAACAGAATTCAAATTAAGGATTACTGCTGCCAAATCAATTCTTCCATCTCCATCCAAATCTGCCGTCGTTACTATTCGTGGTGAACTTCCTATATCGGTACTCGCGGTTGACGCCAGTGTAAAGGATCCGCTTCCATTATTTTTCAAGATTGAAACACTGCCAGACCCAGCATTAACAACAGCCAAATCCATAATACCCTTTCCCTCAGCATCCATAGCTATTATTGAAGTTGGATAATTTTCTGTGTTTATTGTTGATGTCAGTGTAAATGTTCCACTACCATTATTCTTTAATATCGAGATTGTGTTTGAATAAAAATTTGCGACTGCTAAATCGATAGCTCCATCTCCATCCAAATCTGCCGCCGCTGCAGCCATCGACCCCTCTCCTACATTTATCGTCGATGTTAGTATGAATCCGCCGCTGCCACTGTTCGTTAATATCGCGACAGTGTTTAATCCATAATCTGTTACTGCGAGATCGATTGCACCATCACCATTCAAATCTGCTGCTGTTACTGAATATGCATGACTTCCTACCGTTATAGTTGACGTTAGAGTAAAAGACCCACTCCCATCGTTCTTTAAAATGGAAACGGTGCCAGAATAACCTGCTATGGCTAAATCGATTGCTCCATCGCCATCCAGATCCGCTGCTGCTACATTCCAAGGATTACCCGGAACACTCACTGTAGAGGTTTGTGTAAATGTTCCATGTCCATTGTTCTTTAATATCGAAACAGTATTACTTCCGCTATTAGTGACAGCCAAATCCATATCACCATCGCCGTCCAGATCTGCTGTTGCTATCGAACCCGGATAATTTCCCACTTTGATTGTCGAAGTTTTAGTGAATATTCCCTTTCCATTATTTGTCAAGATCGAAACATCGTTGCTGTAATTATTTACAACAGCCAAATCTATTGCTGAATCTCCGTTGAAATCCGCCGCTGCCAAATACCAGGGTGTATTTCCAACTCCCACAGTTGAACTCTGGTAAACAAGTCCAGAACAGGCATTGGTCATCACTGTGAAACTCCAGCTATAACCATTTGTCAGTGAATCACCAGTCAGGCTCTTGATCCTGCTTGTAAGTGTTACTGTTACAAGTTCGCCAATTTTGAATTGTGTATTCGGTGTAACGGTAACAGTATGAGCAAGCTCATTATAACTAAACACACTCGGATGTAAACCACTCAACGATCCATTGATACGAATCGCGCTGTCTGTAAATGTTGCAGCGTTCATAGATGTATCAAAAGTAACAGTAACACCAGTGCTTTGTACTACATTAAGCGCGTTGCGTATTGGTGTGAAGGAAATGATAGTAGGATGAGGAAGTGAACCACCCATCATATTCCGCAAAACAGAAACTGAACCAGCACTATAATTTCCAACAACTACATCAGGTTTGCCGTCTCCATCCACATCACCAATGGCGATACTATTTGCACCTGATCTCGCCGCGAAATCAACCTTGGAAGCAAAAGAGCTTGTTGTTATCGAGCCGGCAGTACTTGTGTTCTTAAAGACGGAGACAGTACCACTGTATGGGCTTGTAACAATTAAATCAGGTTTACCATCTCCATTTACATCACTAATGGCAGCACTCCATGGATTCACTCCTGTTGTGAAGTCAATCCTAGAAGCAAAGGAACTTGCAGTTATGGAACCGACAGTGCTTGTATTCCTGAAAACTGAGACAGAACTATTGCTATAATTAGTAACAACTAAATCGGGTTTGCCGTCACTATCTACATCACCAATTGCAATACTATTATATGGAGACACATCTGTCGTGAAACCAACCTTGGGAGCAAAAGAACTTGCAGTTATAGAACCGGAAGTGCTTGTATTACGCAATATCGATACGGTATTGCTATAAAAATCTGCAATAACTAAGTCTGGTTTGCCATCACAATCTACATCACTAATTGCTACACGCCATGGGTTCGATCCTGTCGTGAAGTCAACCTTGGTAACAAAAGAGCTTGCCGTTATCGAACCGGAAGTACTTGTATTCCTAAAGACCGAAACCGTTCCACTGTTCAAGTTCGTAACAATTACGTCAGGTTTACCATCTCCGTCTATATCACTTATGGCAACACCTTGTGGATTCGTTCCAGTCGTAAAGTCAACCTTAGAAGCAAAGGAGCTTGCCGTTATCGAACTGGAAGTGCTTGTATTCCTTAAAATTGAAACTGTGTTGCTGTTCTGGTTTGTAATAACTAAATCGGGTTTACCATCTCCATCCAGATCTCCTATGGCAACGCCAGATGGAGCCGATCCCGTCGAGAAGTCAACCCTGGAGTCAAAGGAACTTACAGTTATGGAACCGGAATTACTTTTATTTCTGAAAACTGAAACTGTGCCGTCATCTTGGTTTGCAACGATGAGGTCAGGTTTACCATCTCCATCTACATCACCGATGGTAGCACTCTGTGGATGCATCCCCGTTGTGAAGTCAACCTGAGAAGCAAATGATGTTGCATCAACGATCTGTGAACTGGGAAAAGTAACTGTGAACGGTTTAGTAGAGTATGCCGTCAATCCTGTCGTTATGTCTGTTATTGTAATTGGTTGATATGTCGCTCCAATTGGTACAGTCACTGTTAATTGAGTGCTGGCCGATGAAAGTACTTGCGCCTTCACTGCTCCGAAGTAAACCACATTATTTGTAGCGACAGGATTTAAGTTCGTGCCAGTAATCGTTACCGTTGTGCCAATGGGTCCGGAGGTTGGTGTGAAGGATGTAATAGTGGGAGAACCATTGAATGTTGTAACGTTAATACTATTCGAGTATTTGCTTGCACCACCATCAGTATTATTTGCGCAAACACGATAATAATATGTTGTACCCACATTCAATCCTGTTACACTGTAAGTTAATACGTTTGCCACTTCTTTTTCAATATAGCCAGCTACATGTGTTGTGAATCCTGCGTCCGTTGCCACGTCTAAATAATATCGGGTTGCACCTTCAACTGAATTCCAATTTGCTGAAAAGCTCGTCTGCAATACATTAGTCGCTGCTGTTGCAGTTGGGGTTGTCATCATTGTTTTTGCATCTATGGTGTTCGAGTTTACACTTATTCCATATGTATTATATGCTCTGACTCGATAGTGATATATTGTGTTGGCACTTAATCCTGTAACTGAATAACTTGTAACATTTGCAACATCTTTATCATTAAATCCAGTAACAAATGTTGTGAATCCATTATCTAATGCGACATCTAATAGGTACCCCATAGCTCCACTGACTGAATCCCAATTGGCTGAGAAGCTTGTTGGCTCATCATTATTCCCTCCTATTGCTATTGGTGCATCAGGGGTAGAATTGGAACTCGTACCATTCATTAAGATTGTCGGCATTTGCGCGTATAATGCCAGTGTAAAGCAAATAAAGAGAATGATGAATGTGAGAAAATTATTTATGTAATTTTTGGGCAGTAACTGCATATAGCCTCCATGCATAAGCAATTATTAAAGTATCAATTTAAGAAAGGTAACTTACGGAATGTAAATATTGATAGGACTATTGTCAATGATTAAAAGCACAATCGCCCATTAATATAGAAGTATATTACTTTTCGATCGGGTTTCCGTATTTTTTTTCAAATTCCTCCAATCCTGTAGCAATTTGTTCCGCTACCTTTTTCCGGAATCCATCATCCAATAAAAGCATTTCATCTTCTGGATGAGAAAGAAACGCTGTTTCCACTAATACATTTGGCAGTTGTGTTAGCGAGTTGAGCGTAAAGTTGAAACTGCCCACTTCGCCAAATTGTTTCAGTCCTATAGCAAGCATTTTATCATACATAATATCGGCAAGCGGTTTGAATCCGATAGATCGATAATAAGTACTGACACCCTGGAGTGCAAGTGGATCGGATGCATCGCCGGCAGAATTACAGTGAATGCTCACAAGCAGGCGCGCACCAGAACGCACAATTCTATCAATGCGTTCTAACATAGTCGGAACATCGTTCTCCGTACGCGTAAGCACAACTTGAACGCCTTTGGAAGTGAGAATTGTCTCAAGATGACGTGCCATCGAAATATTTATATCTTTTTCAAACACACCGGTTGCGCCGATAGAGCCATGGTTCTCGCCGCCGTGTCCTGCATCGACAGCAACGATGAGTCCCGAAAGAATTGAATCTGACGAAGCAATCACAGGTGGCTTGCGGATTTTTATTCGCAGCGATCTACCCGTATAATCAATATCATACCCCCAATGCGGATGAAGAAGATTGATAATGATACGGTACTGATCAGCGGCAACTTGCTTCCATGTGATGCTTTCGATTCCTTGTACAAAACGTGATTGTGAAATCCAGTTTGTGTTTGATGTTGCACCATAGACATCTACGGCAACTACATTGGGATTAACCAACATTTCACTGCTGTATGGAAGTTTTTCGGAAAGGGCAAGCGCGACAATATCTTCTGAGCCGTTACTTGTTGCAGAAATGGCCCCTGCAAGTGCGCGCGGCAATGGCGTATCCGGCGGCAGAAGTTTTGTGAATTCTTCCGGCAGCCAAGCTTCCATAGACGCAGAAAGCCAAACGCGATATTGTGAGCCTATCTTACCTGTGATCTCAACCCGAACACCTTCTTGAAGAAATCCCAGCTTCGATCCACCGAGACGATCTTCACCAAGTCCGGCATTGAGATATGGATGCTTGCCCACAACTTCTGCAACGCGCGGCAGTTCTTTTGGCAGAATAGATATTTTGGCTTTCGATAAAACCTTTTCACTGCTCCAGAAATTTTTCTTCAGGTGAAATTTAATTTGCACGTCTCGTGTTTCATCTGTCGGTTTCACTATATAACGACCACTGTAAATACCGGTGAATCCGCCGTCTTCGCTCGGTGAAAGTTCGCGCATTGGAATTCCTGATTCGACATTCGGTATATCAAATGATGCTTCCCATCCCGGACTTCCCTTAAATTTTACTTCCAGCACGTCGCCTGTTGTTAACCACATATCTTCGGACGGTTCCATCATCGCTTGTTCAATGACAAGCGTATCGTGCGGTGAGTTCTTCATCGGCATTGGACGGAGGATAACAAATTCTTTCCACAGCGAATCTCCTGCTATAGACTTTACGGTGAGGCGAAAAGTATTAGTATCGACGTTTATGTGTAGAAGCCCGACAAATGCACCGCTTGCATATACTTTTGTTTGCTTACCGTTGATGAAAGCTTTCGCACTCGGCTGTGTGCAAGCGGCAATCCGATAACGAGAAGCATATGTCCGTACAGTATCCTTATCCGGGCGCTGGACATGCAAAAAAAGAGTGTCCTTACTTGGATTGATTGGTACGGCCGCCTGCTGAACAGAATCAATTTTGACTTGAGCAAAAAGACCTGATGTAAAGAGAAGAATTATAATGATTGAGCGAAGCATGGATTTTCCTGAGATTGATATGAATAACCTGTACTAATCAATCAAGAAATGGGATGAAATTCAAGTTCAGCAACCCATAAAAAAAACCGGATATATCATTCAGTTTTTTGATTTCTGCAAAGCAACTGTTGTTACTTCAATAAACATACCTTCTTTGCTGAGATATAATTACCAGCTTCTAATCTGTATAAGTAAATGCCAGAAGCGAGATTCTTTGCATCGAAGGTCTTTGAATAATGTCCGGCTCTTTGCCGAGTATTCACAAGTGTGGCTACTTCTTGGCCGAGCATGTTAAATACCTTCAATGTCACATTGGATTCTTGCGGCAAATCGTACGCAATCGTAGTCGTTGGGTTGCATGGATTAGGATAGGCACTCAACAAGGCGTATTCTGAAGGAATGATACTCTTTTGTGCTTTTTCGTTTACACCGGTCGGAATTGTCCCATAGATTTCTATTTCATAGATAGAAAATCCAAATTGGGCGATTTGTCGTTGTATCCCCAGCATTCGTACAAATCGAGCTGATGCTCCGACGGAAATATTATCCTCTCCGCTATTGATGTTCAAGACGTGTTTGACATCTGTCCACACTAATGTATCGTCGGAAATCTGGAGATAATATTCTTTTGCATACGTCCCCCAACGCAATACAACGTTATTGATATATGCGTTTGCACCAAGATCAACAATGATAAATTGTGGATCACTCGAAACGGATCTCCATTGCGTGTTCATATTTCCATCAATGGCATTTGTTCCTCTATATGCAGATAAATTCACAGAAGAGACTATCACAGATTTATTCAAAGCGAGATTCTGTAATGGAAACGGGTAGACTGAAAATTGTGAAGAGAAAACATTGTTGGTTTCCACGCACTCATCCACTGTTTTATCAGGATCAACGGTTGCTTCAATATTAAATGTTCCAACTGCGTTTGCCGTCCATGTGTTGCCGCAAATCAACTCCATTCCGCCAGCAGGAATGGAGTTTGTGAATTCGTCCGACCAGCTTACTTGTTGACCATTTACATTGAACGATAGCTTTAATGGTGAGCCTGCTATTGTTGGTGCACTTCCCTGGTTTTTCACTGTGGCATAAAAGATAACTTTTTGACCGGGCAATGGATATGGAGGAACCATTCTTATATTGGTGATGAGCAAGTCGGGTTTCCGAGTACCATTTCGTACCTCAAAACTGTCATAGAGTCGTAGATTGTCTGATGAACTACCGACACGAACTGTAAATTGACCTGACTCAACTTCATATGTATCGCTTACCTCATTATAATAATACAGTTCGTCGGCGGTGAGCGTGAACTCTACAGTAACTGTTTGTCCAGCATCAAGTGTTATTCGTTTAAACGCTTTAAGCTCTTTTGTTGGCATCGGTATAGATGATTCAGGATGACTCAGATAGAGTTGAACTACTTCGTCTCCGGTTTGTGGACCGCTATTTGTCACATCAACTTGAACCGTCACCAACTCTCCCGGTGCCACTGATTTGGGGGATATTTTCAAATTCCCGTACGAAAAAGTCGTATAGCTGAGTCCATACCCAAAAGCAAATTGCGGTACGTATCCCATCTTATCGTACCAACGGTATCCGCAACCGTAGTCATCGTCAAGGTTGTCGTTCCATGCAGGAAGCTGTGAATCATCTTTTGGCATTGTCACAGGCATTTTGCCGCCGGGATTGTAATCACCGAATAACACATCAGCAAGTGCATTGCCGCCTTCCTGACCCGGATAAAACGCATAGATCAATCCTTTGATCGTATCAATACATTGGCTTAGATTGCATACTCCGCCGCTGAAAATAGCCACAACGAGATTTGGATTAGCGGTTGCTAGTATGTTAATGAGTTCTTGTTGTTTGCCCGGCAGACTTGTCGAACCACTTGCACGGTCAGCACCTTCTCCTTCTTGACCCCCATCGAGTCCACCGCAATAAATGACAACATCTGCACTTTTCGCATAATCCACTGCCGCGGTAAAGCCGCTCGTATCTGTACTATTAATATCACATCCCTTCGCATACAGTAATTTCTCGGTCCCAATTTTACTTTCTATGCCTTGTCTTGGAGTGATAGTAAAATAAGGCGTAACGTACGAACTTCCGCTGCCGTCAATTTGTGCAATTGCAGCACTAGGACCGATAAGTGCTATGGATTTGACGGACTTGCTGATCGGAAGAATCTTATTTTGATTCTTGAGCAGAACAAGAGATTTTCGACCGGCTTCAAGGCACAACTGCTGATGATCGGTGCTGTTGACATCGTTGATATCGCCTGGCGGCTGGTAATCGAGCATGCCGGCAAATATTTTTGTTCGTAGAACATGGCGAACCGCATTATTCAACACTGTATCAGAAACAACACCACTGCTTACAAGAGATGGAAGATCGTACTGATACATAGCAGACCCCATGCAAATGTCGCAGCCTGCTTTGATTGCGCGTTCCGAATTCGTAATTGAACCCCAGTCGGAAACAACATAAAATGGAAATCCCCATTGAGTACGAAGAATAGAAGTTAATAGTGTATAATTCTCCGCGCAATATTCACCATTGATTTTATTATACGCATTCATCACGGACATCGCACCACCTTGTTGAATTGCAGTGCGGAAAGCAAGTCCTGCGGGTTCGTTCAATACACGCCGTGCCGCAGTAATATTATTCGTGGTTCGTCCATTCTCACGGTGGTTTGCGTTATAATGCTTTATCGTCGCAATGCATGGTGTTGATTGGATGCCTTTAACAACTGCTGTTGTGATTTGAGCACAGAGGTAGGGATCTTCGCCTCCCGTTTCCGGACTTCGACCATTGCGCGGGTCGCGGTCGATATCGAGACAAGGTCCGAGAGCTTGATACTTTCTTTTACCGCGGAATTCTTTTCCCATTGCCACGCCGATCTGCTGTGCAAGATCGACATCCCACATCGATGCCATTCCAATACCGACGGGAAAGCTCGTCGCATAGCTACCATTAATATCACGGACACCATGCGGTCCATCTGCCATAACGAAGCCCGGTATTCCAAGACGCGTATTGTCAGCAGTATTGAAGGAGCCTTCCTGATGGAGTTGCAGGATTTTCTCCTCCGTTGTCATTTGATTGAGAAGTGTATCGATTCGCGCTTCAACTTTGATTTGAGCAACAAGAGTTGATGTGAAGAAAAACGTTGTGATGATGAGGCGAAGCACGAAATTTCCTGATTTTGATATGAATGGCTGGTAGTAATCAATCAAGAAATGGGATTAAATTCAAGTTCTGCTTGAAACAAAGAAGCCGATGGCAATAGCTATCGGCTTTCAAGTGAATGCAAATGTAACTGGTGCTCTACTTTTTCTTCTTGAGCAAACCTTTGTTCACCTGGTAAAATGTTTTTATCGGCAAGCCGTAGATTTTTATGAAGCCAACACTTGCTTTGTGGTCGAACGAATCCTCTTCTGTGTATGTTGCCAGCTTTGTGTCATAGAGTGAAGAAGGCGACGTACGTCCTGCAATATCAAGATTGCCTTTATAGAGTTTCACTTTTACTAATCCGGAAACTACTTTTTGTGTTTCATTCACAAATGCATCCATTGCAACCCGAAGCGGCGTGAACCACAATCCGTTATAAATCAAGTCGGCGTAATCGTTGGCGAGTTTGGCTTTAAAGTGTGCAGTGTCTTTGTCTAATACAAGACGTTCTAGTTCGCGATGGGCAAAGTGGAGAACTGTTGCCGCGGGCGCTTCGTACACTTCGCGTGACTTAATACCAACAAGGCGGTTCTCAACAAGGTCGAGTCTGCCTACGCCGTTCGCTCCCGCAATTTCGTTGAGGCGGTCGATCAATTCTACACCACTCATCTTTTTGCCATTTAATGCAACTGGAACACCAAACTTAAATTCAATAGTGACGTACGTAGGTTTATCTGGTGCTAAATTTGCAGGCACAGTGCGTTGGTATGCATCGGCAGGTGGTTCGACCATCGGATCTTCTAATACTCCGCATTCGATTGCGGTGCCCCAAAGATTTTCATCGATAGAATATGGATTTTTCTTCGTTGCAGAAACTGGAATACCATGCTTTTCGCAGTAAGCGATTTCTTCTTCACGTGATTTAAATTCCCACTCACGCACCGGCGCCAGTACTTTTAATTCTGGAGCAAGCGCAGCAACGGAAACTTCGAAACGAACCTGATCGTTTCCTTTTCCTGTACAGCCATGAGCAACCGCAGTGCATCCTTCTTTCTTAGCAATCTTCACTAATGATTTTGCAAGCAATGGGCGTCCGATTGCTGTTGCCATCGGATAGTTATATTCGTAGAGTGCACCGGCTTTTAGTGATGGCCAAATATATTCTTCCACGAACTCTTTCGATAAATCCTGTATATAGACTTTCTTGGCCCCAGATTTGATCGCTTTTTCTTTTAATCCAACGAGTTCTTTTTTCTGCCCAAGATTTCCTGTAACGGTGATAATCTCCGCATTGTATTTTTCTTGCAGCCATTTCACAATAACAGATGTATCAAGTCCGCCAGAATATGCGACGGCAATTCTTTCTTTTTTCAATTCCATTCTCCTTGTAATAATATCTTCTATTTTATCCAAAATAAAGTTATACCGGGGTTCGATTTTCCAAGATCTGGATCCGGCACCTGTCCGCATTGTTTGCGCATTTCTTGTGTTTTTGTATCAAGAATATGGTAATCCTCTCCAGGAATAACTGACAACAGACGTGCTTGATTGCGGTGCGCCCAGTTATAAACAACTTGTTTCAATATAGCAGGACGGTCGTTTGTTCCGTGACCATGTATTACTTTCAGGGCACGCCATTTTTGTGTGGAGTGGATTCGTCTCACTTCATCATCCAGCATCATTTCAGCGGCCTCAGATGTGAGTGGCGGATGGGCAATATCAATTGTGTAGAAATACATCGATAATTATCTTTCTGTTTTCAAATGAAGTGTTTGCAGTTATACTTGTTTGGTTTTTTCAAGAATATCCCGAAGTGCACTGATGGTTTCCCTAATCGTTTTGATCGAGCGCGGAAGAACAAACACGGTGTTGTCACCTGCAAGTGTCCCGAGCACGGATGGGAGATGAAGATGGTCTATGATTTCAGCGACACCCTGTGCCCGCCCGGGCAACGTTTTAATGAGCACCATGCTTTCGTTTGCTTCAATCTTTTCAATTTCAAAACCGATAAGTGTTGTCAGACGTTCTTCTTCCTGTTCTGGGCTGAGCATGTATTTTGCGCCGCTTGGTGTGTAAACCCATGCAATGCCAAGCTCTTTCATATCTCGCGAGAGCGTTGCTTGCGTGGTTTTGAAACCCTCTTTCCGCATTGCCGATGCTAATTCACTTTGCGTGGTTATTGTACGATTGGCGAGAATTTGTTTTATTGTTAAATGACGACGTTGTTTTTCCATATTCGTATCCCTTATGACGGATGTATCATTTGGGTTCCTACTCCTTCGTCAGTAAAAATTTCCAGCAGGAGAGAATGCTTAATGCGTCCATCGATAATGTGAACTTTATTTACACCGGTATCGAGTGTGGCAAACGCAGAACGCACTTTTGGAATCATTCCGCTATGAATTGCACCGCGTTCAATGAGCGATTCTGATTCCGCATATGTAAGCGATGAAATCAATTGCTTGTCCACGAGCACGCCTTCGATGTCGCTGAGATAGACGAGTTTTTCCGCTTTCAATGCTGTTGCAATAGCACCTGCGGCTAGATCTGCATTGATGTTTAAAATTTTATTATCGTCTCCCACTGCCAATGGAGCGATCACCGGCATCATTCCATTATTCAAAAGTAAATTCAAAAAACCTGTGTTCACAAAATTTACGTCCCCAACTAAGCCGAGATCTTTCTCGGTAATTCGCTGTGCCTTTAACAACCCATTATCTATACCACAAAGCCCAATAGCATTACCGCCGTTCGTATTGATGAGATTGACGATTTCTTTATTCAACTTTCCAGCCAGCACCATCAGCACTACATCAACCATTTTCTCATCAGTATAACGCTGTCCATCAACAAATCGGGTGGGAATATTCAGTGCAGAAGCGAGATCGGTAATATCTTTTCCGCCGCCGTGCACAATGATAATATTAATACCGATCTTACGGAGAATCGTCACATCCTGAGCAAAAGAAACTTTTAGGCGTTCGTCTCTCATAGCCGCCCCGCCATATTTAATAACAAATGTTTTGCCTTCGTACGTTTGAATGTACGGCAGCGCTTCAATAAGAACGTCTTCTTTGGTTTGCGTGTGTGTCATGTTAATTCTCAATAATCAGCATTACGTTATCAGATGTAATTGCATTCTATTATCATTTATGAACGATAACTTGCGTTGATATGAATATATTCTTTTGTCAGATCGCACGTCCAGAAGCATGCTTCAGCGGAACCTTGATGTAAATTGATAAGCACTGTGATGTTTTCCTGCGAGAGTTTCGTCTTTGCTTTTTCTTCGTCAAGAACAATTTCGTAATTCGGCTTCAGCACAAGCAAATCGTCAAAGCCAATTGATATTTTTGCCGGATCGAAATCAATACCGGAGTATCCAACTGCGGCTAGAATTCTGCCCCAATTTGCATCAGCACCGTGAAGTGCGGTTTTAACTAGATTTGAATTTGCCACAGCCCGCGCGGCTTGCACAGCTTCATCTTCCGTTCGCGCTCCGCTTACAACGATTTCTATAAACTTTGTAGCGCCTTCACCGTCGCGTGCAATCATCTTTGCAAGTTTAATAAGTACATATTCGAGTGCGGCAAGAAATTGCTGGAATGCAGGAGTTTTTTCCCGAATCTCTTCATTCTTCGTTAATCCGTTTGCAAGCACAAGCAGCATATCGTTCGTACTCATATCGCCATCGACAGTAATGCGATTGAAAGAATGATTGTTTGCAATGCGTAACGCCGCCTGCAACGCCGATGGCGCAATGACAGCATCGGTGGTAACAAATGCAAGCATCGTTGCCATGTTCGGTGCAATCATGCCGGAACCTTTAGCCATTCCGCCAATTGTGATAACAGACGTTCCAAAAGGAACACGCACGGCACATTGTTTAGGAAAAATATCGGTTGTCATGATTGCTTCAGCTGCATCTTTGTTTCCATCTACAGAAAGCTTTGTTGATAGATCACGGATGCCACTCACAACATTTTCCATCGGAAGATATTGCCCGATAACACCGGTAGAAGAGACCATCACTTGCTCCCGCGGCAAATGAAGAGCATCGGCGGTCGTGTCGACCATCATCCACGCGTCTTTCATTCCTTGCTCACCTGTGCAAGCGTTAGCGTTTCCGCTATTGACAACGACGGCTGAACATACATTCGAATTCTTAAGTTGAATTTTATCAACGAGTAAAGGCGCTGCAATAACTTTGTTCAGTGTGAATACACCAGCGACAACAGCCGGTTTTGCCGACTGCACAATGGCAATATCCTTTTTTGCCTTGCGTATACCGCAATAAACTCCGCCGGCTGTAAATCCTTGTGCTGCCGTTACACCGCCGGCGCATTCCTGTGATGCATCAATTTCCATTACTGTAATCCTTCTGTTTCGTTCAGTCTAAACATGATATTCATATTTTGTACCGCTTGTCCCGCTGCGCCTTTTATTAAATTGTCAATTGTAGAAAGAAGGACGAGCTGTCCGTCTTCGTGGTTAATGCGGAAGCCAATATCGATGAAATTCGTATATGCAACGTTTTTAATTTCCGGAATTGCTGTTGCGGAATATCGAACAAATGGCGCTGTTGCATAATATTTTTCATATACATCAAGAATTGTCTGCTCAGTCAATGGCTTTTTTAATGTCGCATACGATGAAGTATAAATACCGCGCGTGATAGGAAGAAGATGCGGCACAAATGAGAGCTTCACCTGTGTATTTGAAAGTGATTCCAATATCGACTTAATTTCTGGAATGTGCTGATGCGTACCAACTTTATATGCACGAACCGATTCATTCACTTCTGCAAACGACATCTCGGTTGAAGAACTGCGTCCGGCACCAGAAACACCCGAGAGTGAACTAATGGCGATGCCTTTCGATTCAATAATGCCTTCTTTTAAAAGTGGGGCAAGCGGGAGGATGGCGCTTGTTGGATAACAGCCCGGATTTGCAATAAGAGATGCTGATTTGATCTGAGAACAATTCCATTCCGGCAAACCATATACAGATTGTTTTAGTATTGTGCTCGCCGAGTGACTTCGTTTATAATATCGCTCGTACAATGAAGTATCCTGCAGACGAAAGTCGCCGCCGAGATCAATGACCCGTTTTCCTTCTGAAAGCATTGCTGGGACAAGATTCATTGCTTCTCCCGATGGAAGCGCAACAAAAACCAGATCGCTCTTTACTATTTTATCGACAGAATACAGCTCAAGCACCATGTCTACTGTTTTACTGAATGATGGCACGACATCTGCGAGATGTTTACCTGCGGAAGAATTTGCAAAGAGCCTATCTATGCACACACCTGGATGCCGAACGAGAATTTTCAAAAGTTCGATGCCCGAATAACCGGATGCACCGACAACGGAAACAGAAATCATTATTTCAACGTTCTCCTTCTATATTTAATAACTGTATTAATATACAGTGATATGGATAATTATGCAAGTGAAAAATATTCGGAAGTGTATACTTCGCAAACGCTGGATATGCGGGAATTATACAGAGAGAAAACTAGCGCAAACAAACGATAAAATCCAATGTTTGCTTATTAGACAAATAATATCAAAATTTGAAGTAATCCTATGAGTACAATCGCAGTCAATAGTCAGATTCTTAACTGGGCAAGGGAACGCTCTGGGCTTACAGTCGAATATATATTAGAAAAATTCCCAAAGTTTCTCAAATGGATGAGTGGGGAAGAATCCCCCGAATTAAAACAACTCGAAAAATTCGCACACAAAACATACACACCGTTAGGTTATTTATTCCTACAAGAACCCCCAGACGAAACCTTACCAATTCCTAACTTCCGAACAGTTAAGGATAAACATATCCTTCGACCAAGTCCAAATCTGATAGAAACATTCCATACGATGCGACGTCGGCAAAATTGGATGCATGATTATCTTATCGAAGAAAAAGAAACACCGCTTCCTTTTGTCGGTTCTGTCACGGTAGATACCGATATAAAGTTTGCGGCAAAAAGCATTAGAGATACTTTTGGACTTACTACGGATTGGGCGGCACATTATAGCACATGGAGAGATGCATTGGCAGCATTGCGCAACTTGGTTGATCGAGCCGGTATTTTAATAGCGAGAAATGGCGTTGTAGGGAACAATAATTATCGCAAATTGGATGTTGCCGAATTTCGTGGATTTGTTTTAATTGACAATATGGCACCTTTGATATTTATAAATGGTGCCGATTTTGAAGGTGCGCAAATGTTTACTATCGCGCATGAATTAGCACATGTATGGTTAGGAAGTGGTAGTATTTTTAACTTAGCGTTTTTACAACCGTTTGATGACAACAAAGAGAAGTTTTGTAATAAGGTTGCGGCAGAATTTTTAGTTCCAGAGAATGAAATCCGGAAAGCTTGGAAAGAAGTCGAAAACACAAAGAATCCGTTTGGCAGTTTATCTAAGCAGTTTAAGGTAAGCACTCTTGTTGTTGCGCGTCGCGCACTTGATCTTGGTTTTATAAATCTAACGCGTTTCTTAGCATTTTATGGAAAATATAAAGAAGAACAGGAAGATTTACAATTAACGAAAAAATCTAAAAAGGGCGGAGGCGATTTTTATAGAAATCAAAATGTAAGGATTGGGAAAAGATTTGCTCATGCCGTAATCCAGGCGACAAAAGAAGGACGGCTTCTTTATCGTGATGCCTATCGATTAACAGGTCTTCATGAAAAAACTTTTAATGAGTATTCAATAAAACTTGGAATCAATTGAACGACGAACAGGTCATAATTCCTGAAACGTATGTAATTGATGCGAACGTCTTAATAGAAGCTAAAAACCGCTATTATGCTTTCGATATTTGTCCCGCTTTTTGGGATTCTCTGCTCATTAATCATGCAAAGTCAAGGATTGAAAGTATCGATAAAGTTAAAAAAGAAATAAATGATGGTAATTATGGCGATGAAATAAAGAAATGGATAAAGGCGACAGTTCCACCTTCATTTTTCTGCGCAACAGATGACAATGATGTTATTAAAGATTATCAAGAAATAATTAATTGGGTGATGCACCAACCCCAATATTTTTTAGAGGCGAAAGAAGAATTTGCGAATGGTGCTGATGGATGGTTAATCGCGCATGTAAAAGCCCAAAAAGATAATAAAATTCTTGTGACACATGAGGTGTTAAATCTTGAAAGCAAGAAAAGAGTTCCAATCCCAAATGTATGTACAGCCTTCGGTGTTAAATGGAAGAATACTTTTGAAATGCTTCGAGAACTGAAAACGCAATTCGTACTTCCAAAAGATTGAAGTGGAGCATAAGGGACTCGAACCCTTATAAACAGATTCTTAAATCCATCTATAAGTGAACTTAAGAAGTCTGTCGTTCTACCAATTGAACTAATGCTCCCACAGAAACTAATTCACTTAGACTTCTTTTTCTTTTTATTAAAAGTCGGAGCGTGAAGAATTTTCTTCAATGTGTCTTTAAATTCTGTCTCGCTAACCGAATATGACTTCTTTTCTTGTTTTATTTTCTTTCGTGTTATTCCTTTTCTTTAATTTAATGAGTCACTGTACATTAATCATTTTCTACCTACCGTAATAATTGCAACAGCCATTCTTTTAATATCGAAATTTATTCACGATTCAACGCACCTCTTGGTTCGCAGAAAATCGTTGGCTATATTTTAACCATTAAAGGATAAGAATTAAAATGGGATTTACATGCGGGATAGTAGGGTTGCCAAATGTAGGCAAGTCAACATTATTTAATGCGATCACTGCAGCTGGAGCCAATGTTGCCAACTATCCGTTTTGTACCATTGACCCGAATATAGGCATTGTAAGCGTGCCGGATGAACGAATCGACCGATTAGCAGAAATCTATAAATCTCCCAAAATTGTTCCAACCACACTTGAGTTTCTCGATATTGCCGGTCTTGTGAAAGGTGCAAGTAAAGGTGAAGGATTAGGCAACCAGTTTCTCTCGCATATCCGGATGGTAGATGCCATTGTGCATGTCGTCCGCTGCTTTGATGATCCCAACATCATTCATGTCGATGGTACGGTGAATCCACAATACGACATCGAAATCGTCGAAACAGAATTGATTTTAAAAGATCTTGAGACTGTCGAGAAAAAGCAGGCAGATATTGAAAAACGCGGCGGCGTCGGCGATAAAAAATTGAAGGAAGAAGAAGAATTCTATGCGGCAGTTAAAAAACATTTACTCATCGGCAGACTTGCGAAATATCTTACGTCGAAAAGCGATGATGAACAACTGTACCTCCGCAATATGCACTTGCTGACCAATAAGCCGATAATGTATGTGTGCAATGTTCACGAGAAAGAATTAACTATCGACAATGCATATGTAAATCAAGTCCGCGAAGTCGCTGCAAAAGAAAATGCTAAGGTTGTCGTTGTTAGTGCGGCAGTAGAAGCGGAAATTTCGCAATTACCTGAAAGCGATCGGCAAGCATTTCTTTCCGAACTTGGGCTGCAGGAATCCGGATTGAGTAAGGTTATCCGCGAAGGGTACGATTTATTGCACCTCATCACTTTCTTCACCGCAGGACCGAAGGAAGTGCATGCATGGACTGTAAGAAAAGGTACAACAGCACCTCCGGCAGCAGGAGAAATCCACAGTGACTTTGAACAGGGTTTTATTCGTGCGGAAATTATGAAATGCGCCGATTTAAATCGACTCGGTTCTGAAACTGCTGTACGAGATGCCGGACTCCTTCACGTTGAAGGGCGGGACTATATAATAGAAGATGGAGACGTGATGACGGTGCGGTTTAATATTTGAAGAAATCAGAAAGCAGATAAATAGAAAACAGCAATCAGCTTTTACAACTGGAATAGCGCTTTTAACGTTATTCAATTCTGCCTATACTCACATTAAAAATTCATTGTTAAACTAACACCGGTTCCGATTGGAGTGACATTTGGCAAGATATGCACTTTCAGTTTTCCATCTCCAGAGTCTATTACCGGTAGTCCTTCCGGATGTGCAGCAAGCATGCCAAAATAATAACCGATGAACAATCCAAGCGGATAATCGCTTACCCAATGAATACCATTGCTGAGCATACCAAGTCCGACAATCGTGGTAAATGCATATCCAACTGGACGAATCCATTTTTCATCTGGATAATTTTCTGCAACCACAACAACGGTAGCGATAGAAGTACATAAATGTCCGGATGGAAAGGCATCGAATTGCGGCACCCTGCGATGATAATCAATTTGGTTGGGTAAAATTTTCCACACTCCAGTTGGCGTAGTGCGTACAAACGGACTTTCACGGCCTGTAACATGTTTGAGCACCTGAATAATAGCACCCGATGCCAGCACTGCCTGTACAATCTGGCTGCCTGTACGTAATGCTTTCTGATCTTTGAATACAAGCCCATATGCTCCTAGCGTTCCTGCAAGAGCAAACTGTGTAGTTCCATCGCCGATGTTTGCGCAGAAATCGCTCAAATTTTTTGCAGATGCTGAACCGTAGTAGAACTTAGCTGCCGGTGTATATGTAATGTCATCCGTAAAATATGTCGCAAGTGTGAGTCCTCCGATGATAAGCCATTCATTGATGCGTTCTTTTCTAAATGAAACGTCGTACCAGCGTTCCCAATCACGCGGTATATTTGCAAACATCGAGTACCATTGGACATTTTCTGAATCCGCATTATCTAAAGTTAAGATTGAATCCGGCATGGATAATTTTTGTGTTTCTTGTGCTTGACTCTTGTAGAGAGTACCAATGAATAAATTTATGAATAGAAATCCAGAAATAAATAAATGTCTCATATTATCCTTTAAAACTTTACACTAAGAAGTAGGCCACACTGGTGCTCACTTGCTTGCGGCAGGAGAGTGATGCTGCTGGAACCATAATTCAACTTTTCTATCAATCGCGTTCCATAATGCCCGATAATTGCACCGACAAAACAATCGCTCATCCAATGAGTACTTTCAGTAACCCTGCTCACCGCTGTTACTGTCGCGAGTGAGTAACAGAGGTAGGACACCCATGGTTCAGTATAGAAATCTGAAATAGTAGTAGCGGCAGAAAAGACTGTCGTTGTATGTCCTGAAGGAAAAGCATCAAAGGAAGAAATCCCCTTGCCGCTCCCTTTTGATTTGCTGAAATATGCAAACGGTCCATACCAAAATCCACCGGGTCGAGTTGCAGCGCTTGGACGTTCGCGCCCGCACAGGTTTTTGAACAATTGAACAGTAATTCCGGTAAGAAGAAAGGATTCGATGCCGATCTTGCCAACTTCAACTGCCTTCTTGTCCTTGGAGATTAATCCATATCCGGCGAATCCTACGAATAGTCCCGCAGAGAACGTACCGTCACCTAGATTTGTAATAACCGGACTTACTTTTCGAACTACGATATTATTTTCTCGCCAACTATGAAGTTCATTATAGATATCTTGATCATAATGAAAAAGCAAACCGGTCACCGCTGCAGCACCGGTAACTCCGAACACAATTGCAGTTGATAACGTTGTTGATGCTGCACTATCGGAAATAGTTGATGTTAAGGTTTGTGAGAAACAGAAGTAAACAAAGATGATGTTAAGAACAATAAATTTGATTGTTGTAGTAATCAATCAGATGAACTTTCATTTTTTTGGCCCAATTAAGGATTCTGAACTATTAAGGCTGCCAGTAAATATAATTCTCAAAATGAGCAATAGAATTACAACTCACTCGTGTTCATGAGAGTGAATATTTTTACAACAAAAGGAAAAGAGCGGGTCATCCATCTCTTTACTACCTTGTATAATTTACGGTAATTTTATGAGATGTAATACTAAAATTCGATTTCGACTCCACTCAATTGTATATAAGTCAACTCTAAAAGAAAACTTTAATAGCAAATGCGCTAGAATTCCTTGTTTGTTAAAACCCTTTATAGCTCCACATTGTACGATACAATTAGACTGCGACCGCGTTTCAGTATATCTTTTGGAAACGGGCAAGACTTTCTTTTTCGAGTGTTAAAATGAACCGCTGTCAATACCATAATCGCGGCAACTTCACCCGTTGTATCGTTTCGCATTTCGTGAATAAAACGTACAATTTTCTCTTTCATTTCAAGAACTCCGGAGCGCACGGTAACCGTGCTTCCAGCGACTATCTCAGATTTATACGTTATGTTCTGCTGAAGTGCCGCAATACCCATATGTTTTTTCATAAAATATGAATTATTCAAACCCAACATTGAGGCAAACTGCCATGATGCTTCGTCAAACTTACTTACGTACCAAACAACATTCATATGACCCATAATATCGCAATGCCATGGATGAACGACGCCACGATAAGTAATTTGCATTTTAGTCATGAATTGTACTCCAGAAAAATACAGGCGAGATAAATAGTTTCTATTTAACTTCTCTTTTTAAAAGACGAAATCGGCTGCAATGAATAAAAGAACAAATTTCTATGCTTTAATCATTATAAGGATCATCTTGAATCTCGTAATTGCTTTTACTGAATGCGGCTGATTTGCTGGAAGCAATAACATTTGTCCTGCGTACACCCGATGAGCAATTATTGAAATTGATATTTCAGCCTCGCCTTCTATTATAAGGGCAAGTGCGTCAAAGGGCACTGTATGTTCGCTTAAACTTTCACCTTGATCGAAAGCAAATGCGGTCACATTGCCACTTGGATTTTTAATTAATATTCGGCTGACCACAGAACCAGTTTGATACAGAACAAGCTCTGCTTGTTGGAGAACACCGTTAAGCGTTGATGAATCATTTATGTTTGTCGACATTTCCGTTTCCCTAAAAATTTGTGGGACAATATTAAGTTATTCGACAAAAGATTACTTATTCATTACTTTCCTCACCTCGTATCTGCACGCGTCTTATTTTACCGCTGATAGTTTTTGGAAGCTCTGTGACAAATTCCACAATCCTTGGGTACTTATATGGTGCGGTTACTTTCTTTACATGGTTTTGCAACTCATGTGCCAAATTATCGCTTGGCTGATAGTTTTTTGAAAGAACAACAGTTGCCTTCACGATCTGGCCGCGCTCGGTATCTGGAACAGCAGTAATGGCGCATTCCAAAACAGCCGGGTGTTCCAGCAGAGCGCTCTCCACTTCAAATGGACCAATTCGGTAACCAGAACTTTTTATAATGTCATCAGCTCTGCCGACAAACCAAAAATAGCCATCTTCATCGCGCCATGCCGTATCACCTGTATAATAGATATCGTTCTGCCATACACTTTTTGTAAGCGCTTCATCCCGGAAATAACCATCGAACATCCCTACTGGTTTTCTTTTCTTCGTGTAAATTACGATCTGGCCAATTTCACCAACTTCGCATATCTTACCGTCTGAATCAATAAGATCGATATCGTACCCCGGTGATGGCTTTCCCATAGAACCGGGTTTTGGTTCCATCCATGGATAAGTCGCTACAGCAACCGTGCATTCTGTTTGTCCATAGCCTTCCATTAATCGAATGCCGGTAATCTCAAGGAATTGTTTGTACACTTCAGGGTTCAACGGTTCTCCGGCAACGACACAATATTTCAAGTGACTCAAATCATACTGCGTCAAATCCTCTTTTATTAAAAACCTGTAAATAGTCGGCGGTGCACAAAACGAGGTTACGCGGTACTTCTCAATAACTTTCATCATATGCTTCGGAACGAATTTGTCGTAGTCATATGTCATCACAGCGCATCCCGACAACCACTGACCGTATATTTTTCCCCAAGCTGATTTTGCCCATCCGGTATCCGCAACTGTAAAGTGAAGACCATTGTCTTGCACATTTTGCCAATATTTTGCCGTAGGAATATGTCCAAGGGGATACGCAAAGTTATGATTTACCATCTTGGGCATTCCAGTTGTGCCGGATGTAAAATAGAGAAGCATTGTATCGTCTATTGTAGTTTTTTCTTTAAGTGATTTTCGATCGAATACCTCTGGACTTTTTTCCATTTCTTCAGTTAAGTTCAGCCATCCTTCTCGCGATGCACCGATCAACGCTTTATGCTTTAAAGTTGGTGATTTCACAATTGATTCTTCCACATGCTGAATAACATCTGGCTCTGATACACTCACAATCATTTTTATATCTGCGGCATTATTTCTATATATAATATCTTTTGTTCTTAGGAGATGGGTTGCAGGAATGGTGATCGCTCCGATTTTATTTAATGCAAGCGTGCAGAACCAATATTCATAACGACGTTTCAAGATAAGCATTACAGGATCACCTTTGCAGATGCCTATTGATTGAAAGAAATTTGCAGCTTTGTCACTGAAACGTTTCATTTGACCGAATGTAAAAGTTGCTTCTCCTCCTTTATCATCGCACCATACCATCGCAATCTTATCGGGAGTTTTGAGGGCGATTTCATCGACCACATCGAATGCAAAGTTGAAATGTTTTGGTATTCGAATCTCGAATTTATCAATAAATTCTTGATATGAACTAAATTCTGTTTGTGAAAGATATTTTTCAAGCATTATGATTCTCTTTATTCAAATGTTTATAAAACGATCGCAAGCATTTTAACCGATGTTTGATTCACCGCTTTCATCGCATGCTTATATGATGAATCAAAATAGATGGAGTCGCCTGCATTCAGAACTATCTCATGGGTATCAATGACGATTTTCATAGCGCCTTCAAGGATGTAATTGAATTCCTGTCCAGGATGTGAGTTGAATTCCATTGGAGTATTTTCTGTATCTGGTTCAATTCTGACAATAAACGGTCCAGCTTTTTTGTTGATAAAATTAGCCGCGAGACTTTCATATTTGTACTGTTTTCTTCTTTCCACACTTAATCCATTGTTTTTACGCACAACGCAATAGACATGAAGTCTGGGATTCTCTCCGGTAAGGATTGCGGTAAGTTCTATGCCGAATTTATGTGCCACCTTATAAAGGAATCCAACAGGAATATCGACCGTCCCGCTCTCGTATTGAAGAATTACATCCTGTGAAATTCCTAATTCTTGCGCCAGTGCGGAGGCAGACAGCCCGGATATTTCTCTTAATTCCTTTATCCGCTCAGCAACGAATTGTATTTTCTCTTTCATAGTAATTATTTCTTCCTAAATCGTTTTCTTTAATGATCAATGCTGAAAGATTGAAGTATTTCTTCATGCGTTGGATAAAAGCATTCATGAACAGTTGCCGTTCATATTATCAATAAAAGAGCACGCTTTATCATAATTTACTCGATAATATGAGTAAAATCAATTTGCGCCAAAATTATTATGTTACCACTAGCTTTTGTACATGTATCCTGCCCCCTCAGTCCAACATTTTTTGTAAGATATGCACATCTAGAAGTTTCCCAAATTTTCGTCCAACTTCTTTTAATATTCCAACTTGAACAAAACCAAAATTCGCATGCACATGCAAACTCACATCGCTTTCACCAGCTATGCGTGCGATGATGGTATGATACTTTAATTGTTGAGCTTCTTTGATCATTGTTTGTATGAGTGTTGTACCAATTCCTTGACCGCGGTATTCGGATTTAACATAAAATGATGTTTCACCTGTATCATTATATGCAGAGCGATCAGACCATTTGCTCAACGATATCCACCCGACGACTTTTCCATCGAGCACTGCAACATAAATTGGATGTCTCTTATCATGCAATTTNNTAACCGCTCGGCTACGCTCTTCGGCTCAGTGTCGAAAGTTGCAGTTGTCGTGAGAATTGCCTCGTTGTAGATTTCAGTGATGGCATCCACATCTGATAGTTCTGCTTTTCTCGTTATCGATGATTTTTTCATGTATAATATTCCTTTGCCAACAGAGTGATTTTTATAATGAATTCTGTTTTTGCGGTGGTATAAGTAACCCTGTCGGTTGGATATTTTTCTGCTAAATGTAATTTCAGTCGTTGATATTCTTCAACAAGAGATGGGTGTTCAATCAAATAATCTCGAAAGAACAATCTGTTCCAATGTTCAAATTCACGCTCTACCATATGAATGTGATGCGTACGGTTTCCGTGCGTATCTCGTTTGATGAACCAAGCATAAAATGGTGGACCGTCGTCGCCATGCGTTGGCCGCCAAAAGTAATCATATCCTTGCGCAATTAATATCGGTACAACGACCTTCTTGGTTTCTTCAAGAGAAGTCACCTCTACCAAGATGTCAATAATTGGTTTTGCCGATAAAGTGGGAATTGCCGTGCTGCCGAAATGTTCGACTCTCTTTATTATTTCATGCGGCAGGCAGTCGAAAAGATGTTTCTTCTCCTCTTCAAACATCCTTGGCCAGTTAGAATTATACGGAACGATTACAATTTCTTCCTGCACAACTCGCTTAATATGTTCTTCGAGAAAATCCTTGCCGTTTATTTCGTCCGCCATGATTTGTCTCAACCACTTCACTTACGTTTTCTGCTGTTTTTTCTTTGCCGCAGGAAACAGAACGTTGTTTAATATCAACCGATAGCCAGGTGAGTTTTTGTGCAGATTTAAATCTGTAGGTGGGTCGCCGACAGCATGCTGGTAATCTTCCGGGTCGTGTCCGCCGTACCAAGTAAATGTACCGCGTCCGAAATTGCCGTGGATATATTTCACTTCTTCCGTTCCCTCGCGCTCCGCAAGAATTGTTATTGTCTTTTTAATTAAACTTTTCTTGAATGCCGTTGTTTGCCCCATAAATCCTTTGATGATATTGACGTGGTCTTGTGTCAGCATCGTTGGTACTGGATCGTACTTCGCAGAGAATTCGAAGAGCGTAAAATAGTCTGTATTCGGGTCGCGAATTGGAGGGGGATCGCTTGTCGGAATGTCAATATCTGAATATTCGTAGCGCAGTGGATTCATGTCAAGCTTAAAATTCTCAAAAGCCAATGTCTTGCTGAAGTCAAGTTTTGCTTGAGCGTTGCGATCGGCTGGATCGCCATCGAACATTACATCACAGATATCAACGTTTTCTGCTGCCAAAGCAATGTCGTAACTGTCTGTTGCCGAGCACATCGCAAACATAAATCCACCATTACCTATAAATTCCTTAATGGAACGTGCGACAGCTTTTTTCTCTTCAGAAACCTTTTTATAACCAAGCCGCTTAGCTTCGCGCTCGTACAGCATTTGCTGTTCAATATACCATGATGCATTACGGAAATTTGCGTAGAACTTTCCATACTGTCCGGTGAAATCTTCATGATGCAAATGAAGCCAGTCGTACTCTGCAAGCTTACCGGAGAGAACTTCTTCATCCCATACTTTCGTATAATGAATTTCTGCATACTCGAGTGCCATAGTTACGGCATCGTCCCACGGTTTGAAGCCCGGTGGTACATAAACAGCAATCTTTGGCGCCTTCTCCAATCGCACTACGTCTTCATTGTTGTCTTCACGTTGAACTTCGGCATACAAGGAAGCTGCCTCGCTTGCGGCGAGCGGTTCAAAAAAAACTCCACGGACACGACATTCTTTTGCCAATACGTTGCTATAGTCGCAGAGAAATGACCCACCCCGATAGTTGAGAAGCCAATCCACTTCACCATTATTTTCTAACAACCAAAATGCAACACCATATGATTTGAGATGATCAGTTTGTTTTAAGTCCATCGGTATAAGAAGCTTGGTTTGGGGGTAGCTCATAGATGAACAAAGAACCAAAGCCAGAATGCAACTAAGTCCGGCAATGATATACCGGTGGATCTGCGCTATCAATGAGTATAATTTCATTTGAGTGATTCTTCTTACCATCTTATATTATCGACTTCATGAAATTGAGAGAAGTTCCTTTCACCATGACTTACGGAATATAATCAATTAATTCTGAATCATTTTTAATAGATGGGGCGGGTATTCAATTTTCTTGAAGATAGGATTTGTCATTACTTAATCGTCTCATACGCCATTGCATTCAAGAGCATAATGCGATTCTTCATCGGCGGGTGTGTAGCAAATAAATCAGCCCACCAGCCTTCTTTCGAATTCATCTTTCGTCCTAAAGGATCAACAACACACAAATGAGCGATACCTTTTTGAAAAGAAGTTGTGGGTTCGGCTGCATTTTCGATTTTCATCAAAGCATTGGCAAGAGCTTTCGGATTGCGCGTAAGTTCCGCACCACTCGCATCCGCTAGGTATTCCCGCTGACGTGATACTGCCATCGCGACGATACGGGCAATCAACGGAGCCAAGAGTAATGTAAGAAGCCAGCCAAAGAACAATACGCCGCGTAACATCCATCCAGCACCAGGCACACGGTTTCCGACAAATCCGCCGAGAAGAGCGCTCTTCTTCATCCACTCGGAAAGTAAAAGCACAGCGCCAAACAACACCGTAATAATTGTCATCAAACGGGTATCAGAATTTCGGATATGGCTCATCTCGTGCGCGATGACGCCCTGCAATTCTTCGCGGTCGAGGATTGCAAGCAGTCCTGTTGTGACAACAATGGAGCTTTGTCCTGCGTCAGTACCAATAGTAAAGGCATTGGGGTCTGAGTCTTTCACGATATACACTTTAGGAGTTGGAATTCCTGCCGCAAGACTCATTTCTTTTACTACGTTCAATAACTCCGGTAGATTAGTAACCTCTTCATCCGGTTGCTCAGCATGCACAGACCAGAGCACAGAGTTCATTCCCCAGCGGAGACTCGTGAGGACGGAGACAATACCGATGATAACAGATAACGTTGTTCCAACGGGCAGGTACCGCAAAACAGGAATATCAGAAATCTGCAACATATTATTTAAAAAGCCAGAGATCAAATTATTTATTGGACGGGGGTTCATAGCATACAACGGCAGGAACAGGAGTAAAATGAAAAGTAACACTATTGGTAAAACTACCAGACCCAGACCCCACCAAACCACAGTTAAATCGCTATCGTCTTCGGTAAATGCTTTTGGTTTTTCCCACAATCCTTCTGCAGCTCGCTGCCGGAAATTCCAAATACCTGAGGCGGCCATCAGAAGAACAAATGGAAGCATAATGAATCGAATGGGAGTGTCCATCGTCAAGAAAACATCCAATCCTACTCCAACCATCGCAATAAGAAGAATGAACATGATAATGAGCAGCCATGTCATCCGCCGGTTATGCTTCTGTTGCTCGTAAATGTTATGTGCGTGAGTGAGAATGGGTTCGGACATTGTGATCGCCTCGATAACCTTCGCAAAGTCTCTTAAACTGAATCAGGAAAAGCTTGTGAAGGTTTCTCTAGAGATTTATTGTTTTAGCGAGAGGTCCACAGTCGGTGCTTCGCGCTCAGCAGCATCTTTTACCTGAAAGAGCGGGAAAAACTTAAAGCCCATCGACGATGCAACGAGATTTGTTGGAAACATTTCCAATTTTGTGTTATATGTAGTCGTGATGTCGTTATAGAATTGCCGTGCAAATGTGATTTGATTTTCTGTGGTCGTTAATTCTTCCATCAACGGTTGAACGCTTTCGTTTGCTTTCAGAGCAGGATAATTTTCAACAACAGCAAAAAGTTTGGAGAGCGCTGACGACAGTACATCCTCTTTCGCCATACTGTCGGCAATATTGCTCGCGCCAACAGCCGCCGCGCGGGCTTGGATGACACCCTCAAGTGTTCCTTTCTCAAATTCCATCTGTCCCTTCACCGCGTTAACAAGATTAGGAATGAGATCATGCCGCCGCTTAAGCTGTACATCGATTTGTTTCCACGCATTGCGAACTTGATTCCGAATTTGAACAAGAGAATTGTAGCCAGCAATTGCTAGGACAACAAGAATAATTACGAATGCAAGAAAAAGAAAGAATACCATTGGTTCCTCCTATAGTAGTAATAAGTCATCAACTGAATTATAGCATTATTTTATTGCGAATAAAGCAACTCTTGCTAAGAATAATTTCACGCTTGCCATAATAAAATTCTTGTGAGAGAGATATGAATAGTTACGATTTCTTAAATAAAAAAATGTATTCATGTTTAAAAATGTAGAAGCCGCCAACCAATGCACGATACCGCCAAAGTTCTTTCTGGTTTCTTTTCCCCTTTGTCTCATCAAAATTTTTTATGATAATAGACTTCAAGAAATATCCCCGTTTCAAAACTTCTTGCATCGTATAGAATCCAAGAGGTATCCAATTACCGTCGGAATATTTATCACCAATAACTACTGCAAAATAACGACCTTTGTCTAAAACTGGGTATGTAGCATCAACGATTTTTCCGAAAAGATCCAAAAATTCGTTTATTGATTTCGCATTCGATAGATCTCTTTTGTCTTTACTAAATTTGACAATATCCCAGTATGGCGGGTGCATAATTAAAAACTGCACGCTTTGAATTTTCCGTTGACGAAATTCGGTCTTAAAATCCAAGTTTGAACTGTCACCAACAATAATTTCTGTTCGACTCGAGGAAAGATCATCTTCCCGTTCAATCGCTTTTGCGGCTGAGTTTGCGACTTTTCGCAAAAGCTCTACTCCAACACCATTCCGCCCTAATCGCTTGCTTTCTATTAATGTAGTTCCACTTCCAAGAAATGCATCCAGCACCCATTCCCCTTTTTTTGTATAGCGTCTTAATAATTGATTAGGAATTTGCGGGATAAAGTTCCCCCAATAACCACCGCTATGAGCGCCGGAGGTATCGCGTTTTCCCAAAATCCAAAGGCTATCTGTAAGAATATCATCATATTCTTTCCATCTATGTAAATTCAAATCGTTAATCTTATCGGTCTTTGTTTCGGTGAGTGCGCGAACTAACCTTTGGATGTAATATTTTGTTCGTTCAATGGTTCGAGTATCAAGAATTTGATCAAGTTCACCAAGTAGATATTTTGATTTAACCTTTATAAATTTTCCATTAGATACTTTATCTTGAATTTCACTTTCATTGCTAGACAACTTCTCGACATCTACTTTAACATCCTGAATTATAGCGCGAATTTTATCAATGTTTTTTTGCTTAAGCAATTTTGATAACGTATCTAATATTTTAGTTTTATCTGCTGCCATTTCATCATTTGCTTTTATGATTAAATTGTTAATCGCTTATAAGATACTGCACCTCTTTTCTGATTGCAAGAGTACATATGTTTAAATGTTTTGATAAATTCACGTCTTGCTGTAGGCGATGAAGAATATCGGTGTCCATACGAATTTGAAAAACACATCGCACTTATTGGCTCTGCTATATGCAATAGCAGGTTCGGAGATATTATAGACGTATCAACGGGAGGAGCGGAAGAGGCAGGCAGTAAAACGATTGATGCATTCTTAAAAGCATTGGAAAAGAATGCGAATTACTGATTGAATAAGCAATATTGCTATAATTATGTCAACATTTGGTCGTGAATCATGATTTCAATACTGTATCGAAGCCTTCTTTGATCATCTGGGGTCTATCATTTATTTTGCCATTTATTTCAGTTTTTATGTACGGCATGATCAAGAGTAAGTTATCACCACGGAAATGAAGAATTTTTTTCTCCAGCTTTTTTATTATATTATAACATCATAAAATGAATCAAGAACTTAGCATACTCATCATAACTGCTGTATCTGTCGCGCTCGTTCATACGCTTCTTGGCCCCGATCATTACCTGCCATTTATCGTTATGTCCAAGGCAGGTAAGTGGTCTACGTTTAAGACGACACTTGTTACCATTTTCTGCGGTATAGGGCACGTGGGCAGTTCTGTTATACTCGGATTCGTAGGTGTTGGTTTTGGAATTGCAGTCGCGCATATTCAGTCGCTTGAATCGATCCGCGGAAATATTGCCGGCTGGATCCTAATCGCTTTCGGATTGATCTATGGAGTCTGGGGGCTTCGCACAGCATATCTGAATAAACCGCATACGCATCGGCATCCTCACATTGATGGCAGTATGCATAGCCATACGCATATACATGCAAAGGAACATGCGCACGTGCATGAGCAATCTGACAGCCCGAGTATGACACCATGGGTACTATTCATCATATTTGTTCTTGGTCCATGCGAACCATTGATTCCAATTCTTATGTACCCCGCCGCCCATGGACATATCCTTCATGTTGTGATTGTAAGTCTTGTCTTTGGTTTAATTACCATTGGTACAATGGTTGGTATTGTTCTCGGTTCAATCGCCGGCTTGCGCCTGCTTCCTATGGGACATTTTGAGCGATACACTCATACGCTCGCGGGAATTTCAATATTCTTCTGCGGAATTGCGATCCAATTCCTAGGTTTGTAATATATTTTTCCTTTAGATGAAATAAAGAATGAAACAGAAATTCATCTTTATGTAATCTTGTTTTTTAATTAGAGGGAGATAGCACAAATTTGAAAGGAGCGGTATCATGGATAGTGATTTTACTCTCGCCGCGGTTATTGCATGTGTATTTGTTGGTTTCATTGTTTTATTTGTATGGATGAAATCGCGGGCAAAACGCCGTGTTGTTAAAGCAGTTACTCAGGCACAGGAAGCACTGAAACTCACGCACGTTGTCAGCACTCACCCACAATTGGACGCTGTATGGTGTGCCGTTCGAGGTCAAGTTTCCGGAGTGAAAATTAGAATTTTCGGAGGGAGATCTCGCAGAAGTCGAAACTCGATAGTAACTGGGGGAAAAGTCGCAAAGGCAACTGCTGTTGATATGGCATGTGTAATGATTGTTGTGTCTCTTCCCAATATTGTTCCATTTCGTTTCAACGTTCAGCGAAGATCCGCCCTTTCAACTCCGCATTTTGGTACAAGCTATGAAGAGTTTGACAAAATTGTTGAAGTTATGACGGAAAATGAAAAGAATGCTCTAAACCTGCTGAACAATGAACAATTGCGCAACGCAATTGTTTCATTTATAAAGTTATCCGCAAATGCATTCATTACTAGTTCGGAAGTTATAATCAAAATATCCGGTGATAAACAAGTTATTCCTGTTGTCCATGAAGCCGTTAACCTTGCCATCATTATTGGAAATCAGATTGGAGCAATTCACTAGAAGAAAAGTTAATACAAAAATGATTTCAGAGATTATTCCAACTTAGGGTAAACCTAGTTCACTTGTTGGAATCGTTTTAAGCAAGATGTTGAAAATCCTAAACAACTTGACTTCTACAGTGCCTGGTAGTATTCTTCTCCGTTGAATATGTAAGATTTAATAAATTTTCCTAGATCCAGCTGTTTCAGCGATGCGATAATATTTTCTTTCCGCATAGCTAACGATTCCGTCATCTGATCGACAGTCATTGCGCGGCGCTTAAGCAATGCGAGAATCGCCTGTCCATCAGCGTTATGCTGTAAAGTTTTGTGTGTCTCTTTAAATACTCCGACTATTTCACTCCGTTCACCCAGTATTTTTTGAATCTCCTTCAAACGTTCTTCTCCAACCGGCTGTGCAATTGCATATGCAGGTGGGCGGATGACGGTATTGAGATGAATTTTTTCCGGCTGGATTTCATCAAGCACCTGTTTCATCCTGAACACTTCCTCATCGTGATCGTTCATACCTTTAACAAAAAGAATTTCGATCCACATTATGCCTTTGTATTCCTGATGGAATAGTTTAATCCCGTCGATAATCGTATCTATACGGAGTTTAGGATTGGGGCGGTCGACTTTTTCAAAAACATCTGCCGAGACTGCATCTAGTGATGGTGAAACAATATCTGCATCCAGTAAGTCCTGCCGCACTTCGGGCAGGTTCAGCAATGTTCCGTTCGTTAGCACTGCGACTGGAACATTTGTTATTTGTTTGATGCCGCGGATAATGTCGCCGATTTTTGAGTTTAGCGTTGGCTCGCCGGAACCAGAGATCGTAATGTGGTCGAGATCCGGATATTCCGCAATGACTTCTTTCACTTCAGCAAGAATTTCATTTACAGGCAAATATTCTTTTCTCGCAAGGCCACGTTTGTCGGTCATGCCAACTTCACAATACACGCAATCAAGTGAGCATAGTTTCTTCGGGATGACATCTACACCCAGCGATAAACCTAATCGTCGCGATGGCACGGGGCCAAATGTATATTTTCGTTCTCTTGACATACTTATATATATTATCAACAACACAGCTTAAAGAATGACAGTTCCTTTTGCCACGAACTAAAGATCCGAGCATCTGTTTTTCTAAATCGGTAATGTAATATCAAATTTCACAGACAACAGCCGAAGAGATGTCGCTGTAATCAAACTCGCAGTCGCCGCGGATGCGTGATCGTTTGTCACCGACTTAACAATGATGTACATAACTGCCGCACTGAGTGCGCATGTTGCATATAAATGTCCGCCATGTTTAAATATATCCGGAACTTTATTGCAAAAGATATCACGCATGACTCCCCCAAAGGTTGCAGTGATAGTTCCCATAAGCACAGCGATAAACCATGAAAGATTCAATTCTAAGGCATACGCAGCGCCAATCGCGCTGTACAAACCGAGAGCGAGTGCATCCGGAACGATAATCGCATACGGGTGAATAATGATTTGCTTATACCGGAGAATAAGCGCCGTGACAACAGAAAGGATAAAAATTCCAGTAGCATATTCCGGATGAATCACCCAAAAAATCGGATACCGGTTTAATAAAATATCGCGAATAGTTCCGCCGCCGAGCGCCGTAATAAACGCCACTGTATAAATGCCGATTATATCCATGCCGTTGCGTTTGGCTTCCATAATGCCACAAAACGCAGCAACAGCAATTCCTAATATTTCTATTACAGTCAGAAGCATTTTGTTTGCATAATATACTTAATTTTCAGGAAGGGCTAAAGGAAGATTTACAACACGTCAATAAACATTTAAGAAATTGTATTTTTCACCTCATCCAAATGCGACTTTGCGGCTGAATCCGTAGCGAAAAAAGGATTCAAGTTTCTGGCAAATATATTCGGAACAGCACGCACAGTTTTCTATCGCCTTCTGCTTTGTGCATTTTCTAATAGCACAGTCATGACATCCTGAAAATAATCTTCCGCCTTCCGTACAGCAGCCATCGCAATCAGTGATGTCTGATAGCTCAAACTTCATTCCATATTGTTCTTTACATAATTTGGCGATCTCAGTTTTCTTTCTTATCTGTTCTTCTTTGTCAATTTCCCGCGTTGCTAAATAAATAGGGCAGGTGGTGCAAACTAAACCACAGTAAGAAAATGTTTCACTCATAACTGAGAATTAGTTTTTCATAGTGTCAGGTCTCAAAGCAACCCATACAAGGTCCATGTGTTCTTGAGCCCCCAGCCGATCATAAAGTTGTCCCGTATGATGCTGTATATGCCGAATATTATAGAGTTGCAGCTCTAATTTGTTAAATGGCAACCAACGAAATCCTGATTCTGCGTCGAGCTTTAAGGAAGTAATTTGCTTGTCAACTTCTTCCTGGCACAATGCGAGGTATTCTAAAATCTCGTCTCTATTATATGGTTCACCGATTTTCGGTTTATCATGCGGAGGCCAAGGAAGTGGTCCCAGAAATTGATGTAGATCTCTATGCTTCACCCAGGGAATAAATTCCTTTTCGGTTTCCTGTAAATAGAGGTGTGTATAAAAGAGCGCATGGTATGCTGTATGCCAGAACTTGTTCTTGGCGTCTTCATTATTCCACAAAGATTCCGGACATTTACAGATTGCTTGTTTCAACATTTCAAGAGATGCGTAATATTGAGATTTTATGATTTCCCGCGTATCCATTTTTTCCTTAAATATAATTAAACTACTAACAGAAATTCGTTTGAAGGCATGAACCTAAGTTGTTATGTTAAATACTATCGAATTGTAACAAGCGAAACAAGTTCATTTAATTATTTTCAATTTCTATTAACCTATGCTCGCCATGAACTTTGCACAACGCTCATTCCATCAGCTTGGAGCTGCTGGTTAGGCGGGCGATTTAATTTTCTTAGTAAGTTGTCTTTGACTAAAATAACCACCAACAAATCCTAGCCCAACAGTAATAAAAAAGAAAATATACGTGCGATAATTAAGCTGTCCACCAAAACTTATTTTCACTATAGTACTTAGTAATCCTACAAGAATGCCTATTAGAAGACCATGAATAGAAATATTGTTCATAGCTTTCTTGGTGCTGATCAAAGCAATAACAAAAGTGAATGTTATTTCAAGTAACGGCATCAACCATCGGCTAATCGTAGCTGCAAAGTGATTGATTGCAACTTGGTCAGGCTTGCCATGTGATTCAAATGCTAAGATAAAGGAATAGCCAGTAGTTATTATTGTGATTACAAGGAAGCTTAATACAATAATTAAAAATGAAGAGACAACAACACGAAGCCATCGAATATTAGTAAAAAGTAATTTCATTTATAGGTGACCTTTCTGTTCGCCCGCCTAACATGTTATTAGGTCGATTATCAAGAAGTATTCGATATATGGTGATATCGAAAAAAATACATAATCTATTCGATCACATTTACATCTCCAATAACCTTAAGGTTAGTTTTGAGTACGGCACCTGAGCTCAAAGCTTTTTGTGAAGGTTGACAGCCGCCAATGTAAAGCTGTATAGTTCCCGGTTCAACTACACGCTGATTCTTATTGTTTATGAGAGAGAACTGTTCTGGCTTCAGATCGAATTCAATAGTTTTCTTCTCCCCCGTCTTAAGGAAAATGCGCTTGAATCCTTGAAGTGCGTGAATGGGTACAGGCACCTTGGCATCGAGTATCTTCGTATACAATTCAATTACCTCATCGCCGTTCATCGTTCCTGTATTTTCAACTTCAACCGATATTTTCATATTCTCATTTGTCTTGGCAATTGACGGCGCCTTTAGGTTTGAATATTTGAAGGTTGTATAACTCAAGCCGTATCCAAACTCATAGAGAGGAGTACCGTCGAAATAGCGATATGTTCTGCCTTTCATATTGTAATCTTCAAATGGAGGAAGATCGTTAACCGATGCATAGAAAGTAAGAGGAAGCCGCCCTGCCGGATTGTAATTACCAAAAATGGCATCCGCTATAGCATCCCCGCCTTCTTCACCAGGATACCATGCTTCAAGAATCGCATCGACATTTTTCTCCGCCCAATTTACGGATAACGGACTACCATTTAACAACACGAGCACAATCGGTTTTCCGGATAATTTAATTCTCTTCAAAATTTTATCCTGCACGGTAGGCAGGTCAATCGATGTGCGATCGCCTTGATGAAATCCTTCTATATCAATCGGCATTTCTTCCCCTTCGAGCATAGGTGAAATGCCGCCGACATAGATAACCACATCGGCTTGTTTCACAGCAGCGTCGATTTTTTGCGTATAATTTTCATCCTTTTTGGCCCATTGAAATCTGGCAACTGCCCCGCCTATGTTTTGATAATACTCAATCCTGATTTTATACTTTTTCCCTTTGGAAAGATCCATCTTGACTTTACTTAATGAAGAAGCATGATCTTTCCAATTTGCAAAGAGAAGTGAATCGTCAAGAAAAACGCGGTAGCCGTCATCCCCCATAAATCCAATGAAATATGTATCCGTGATAGTAGGAGCCAGGCAGCCAGTCCATCGCACTGAGAATTTCATATTTTTATCCGGTAATGGCGGCTTAGTGATGAAATCAAAATCGACCTGCTTATCGATCCGCGTTAGAAAAGGCGTACCTTCCAAATTCATATTATCAAAATATTCAGCTTTTAAACCTTTTTCATTTTTATAACCCGTTTGAAGTGCATCTTCCGGAATTGCCGATAGAATCGGAAACTCGTCGGCTGTGTTGGAACCGGGTTCATATACAATTTTTGTCGATGCAGATGCACGGTTCTTTATTCCTTCGAGCGGTGTCACCGGATTCGATGAAACTCCGTTGTAATTGCCATACAACACCTCGATCACATTAGCATTCGGACCGATAATGGCAATTGTTTTTATGCCCTTCTTTAATGGTAGAAAATTATTTTCATTTTTTAGCAGCACAATCGATTCGCGTGCCGCCTTCAGTGCTAATTCACGATGCGCCGGTTTGTCGTTTTCAGAAATCGGTATTTGTGCATATCGAACCATTTCGGGAGGATCGAACAAGCCAAGTTTGAAACGTGCCGTAAAAAGTCGCTTGACAGAAATATCGATGTCTGTTTCTTTCAGTAAACCTTTCTGTACTGCACTTTTCAAATACCTATAAGTATCACCGCATTCGAGATCGCAGCCTGCCTGGACAGCTAAAGCGGAAGCTTCCTCCGGTGTACTTACAAATTTGTGACTGCCATAGATATCATAAATAGCGCCGCAATCTGAGACAACGTATCCTTTGAAATTCCATTGTTCACGCAGTACCTTTTTCAACAACAACTCGCTAGCACAACAAGGCGTGGCGAGATAACGTTGATACGCACCCATAATTGAAAATGCGCCTCCCTCAGTAATACATGCCTTGAATGCAGGTGTGTACGTTTCAGCGAAGTCGCGATAATCCGTCACAGCATTGAAATGGTGGCGTTCGGATTCAGGCCCGCTGTGGACCGCATAATGTTTTGGCGTGGAAACAACTTTTAGATATTTTGGATCGCTGCCCTGCATACCTTTTACATAAGCAACGCCCATACGGGAAGTGAGGTACGGATCTTCACCATATGTTTCCTGCCCTCGTCCCCATCGTGGATCACGAAAGATATTAACATTCGGAGACCAAACAGTTAATCCTTTGAAAATGCCATGGTCTCCTTTTTTTTGATAGTCATTGAATTTCGCTCTGAACTCCGTCGATATAACATCTGCAACGCGGTTGAGCAAGCTGTCGTTCCAGGTCGCAGCGAGTCCGATAGACTGCGGAAAAACCGTTGCAATGCCTGAGATAGCAACACCATGCAGGCCTTCACTCCACCAGTTATAATCCGGTATTCCTAATCTGCCAATTGAATCGGCGGCATTCATCATCTGGCTAATTTTTTCGTCAAGTGTCATTCGAGATACCAAGTCATTTACACGTACTTCAATTGGAAGAGCGGGATTTTTATACGGAGCCGGATTTGTATTTTCATCAGGCGGATAGGAAAAAAGATTTGCAATAAAGGTAAGATTCACAAGGATCGTAAGCTTAATGATTTTCATTTTCTAAGACCTTTCTGGTGTTTCTGTAGATTCAATTCTGTACTGTATCTCTGTGATACCATGCTTACCGTACCCAATAACCTCGTGTTTTTCAACGGGATGTTCATCCAGTCCGCTTTCTTGCCCCGAATTCTTTTTGGGGGCACCTATGTTAGGCAACAAGAAAAATAATTACGCTCACTCGGTTAATGACAAAGACATACTTTTAGGATTTGTCTAGAGGGCTACGAAGAGATGGGCTCCCCAGACTAATTCATAGAACGGTTAGTTCGGTAGTACCAAAACTATTACAACTACCGCCACTTCTTGATAAGCTCTATTTTACTTGCTTCGAGCAAAATAGATGTCCGATGATGTCCTGTAGTGGCTGAAAGGAGATTACCAGTGACACGAACACGATGACCTACATATGAACTCACCTTCACATTTTTAGGATTATTAACTATGAGTTGTACAAAAAAGGTCAATCCAGCACTAGTACTTACATCGGAAGGCAATGTGCTAACGCCTTGTTGTTGCATAAGTGGTGTCGGTAATTGAAGATAATAATAACTTTCGATCTTATCTGTTTTTGAATTTTTACCGTAACCCGGAGGTCCAAAGAATTCTCCCGATTGAAATATTCCTTCAACAACAGAGGGATGCTTGGGGGTGGAATCTTGAGCACTTGCCAATGTAAAGAGGCAAAAAATTAGAACCGCGAAATATTTAAACGATGTTGGTATCATAATTTCCTTTCAGGCATATCCTAACTATCGCTTAGTTATAGAGTAACTCTATAATTCATGCGTATCAGGCTGCGCTATGCCGTATAATATGTCTATCGTGTATGAAATGGGCTGCAATATTCTACAGCCTCTTTTGGCTAATGCTGCTATTCCAAACTTCGTCTTGATCTTTATGTCTTACCTTTTCACCGGTCAATCTATTTAATCTGTAATTTAAATGCAAGTAAAACTCTGTATTATACATCACGTTCATCACAGAAATGAATTATTCATCGGGAAAATGCACGAAACACACAAGCAGTTTTCAGCTTTTTTATGTAGATTATATTAGAAACAGAAAGGTTCTTCATGCAAAAAACAGAGCAGCTCGAGGCTCTCATTCAAAGTTTGGGAAAAGTGATTGTCGGGTATTCCGGAGGAGTGGATTCGACACTCGTCGCATTTGCTGCCAATAAAATGCTTGGCAAGAATGCACTCATCGTAATGGCAGCAACAGAAACTATTACAGTGGAAGATATTGAGCTTGCAAAAAGAATTGCCAAAAAGTATGACCTCAATTTTCGGGAAATTGCATATAATGAACTTGAAATAAAGAATTATGCAGCAAATCCTGTTAACCGATGTTATTTCTGCAAGCAAGAACTCTATAGACAGCTTGGCGAAATCGCAAAGAAAGAAAATATTCCATTCATAATGGATGGCGCAAATTTAGATGATATCGGAGATTATCGCCCAGGAAGAATTGCCGCAAAAGAATATCAGGTCCGCTCTCCATTGATTGAAGCCCAATTCACCAAGCAAGATGTCCGCGATGCTGCTCTATTATATGCTCTGCCGAATCACGATAAGCCGTCTGCACCATGCCTTTCTTCACGTATTCCTTATGGAACAATGATCGATAGAGCTTCTATTGGTATGATTGCTCAGGCGGAGAGGTACATTCGAGAAAAAGGATTTACGAATGTACGTGTGCGGCACTTTCAGACAACTGCAAAGATCGAGGTGGATGCTTTAGCTATTCCGAAGCTTACAACTATATTTAGTGATGTGCAGAGTTTTTTGATATCGTTGGGATATAAAGAAGTGCTTATAGATGAAGAAGGGTTTAAATCCGGGAAGCTCAATCGGGAGATCGTACAGAATGCAAAATAGAAAGTCCCGCTCAGCAATTCATCAAAACTACAAATCCGTCCCCAAGAAAGAACAGCTTCGTTCATCATCGCTGCACACTATTGAAGAGTATGCAAAGATCGATATGTCGCGTCGTGATAGGACTTCGATTCCGGAGGTGATCTATTGTGAAAATAAATCAATAGGGCGCATTATCGCAATCGCAAAAGCGCTTTATGCAAAACAAAAACTTGTGCTCGGTACACGCTGTCCGAAGGAATTTTTCCCGCAATTAAAAAAAACTTTTCCGAAGGGATTGTTTTTAAAAGATGCACACTCCTTCCGTATCGGGAAACCGTTGGCGCAAGTTTTCGGCAGACGAATCGGTATTGTTTCCGCCGGAACCACCGATATAACAGCATGCGAAGAAGCGGCGCTCATTCTGGAAAGTCTCGGTGTAGAAGTGCAGAGAGTTTTTGATGTAGGCGTTGCTGGAATTCATCGTCTTTTTGCCAACGATACGAAGCTGCGTGATTGTGATGTTCTTATTGTTGCAGCAGGGATGGAAGGTGCTCTCCCAAGCGTCATCGCAGGACTATATCCGCAACCAATCATTGCGCTTCCAACAAGCGTCGGGTATGGCACTGCACTTTCCGGTTTCACGGCACTCTTTGCGATGCTCACGAGTTGCGCTCCAGGAGTTTCGGTTGTTAATATAGATAACGGCGTTGGAGCGGCAGCAGCAGCATTTAAAATCATATCGATAAAGGTTTCTTCAAACAAGTAAGCCCAGTTTAAGCCATCTGTTGTGTTTCAAGGATCATTCGGTCCACAAGTTCAATACATTCATGCATCGCACTATCTGTTTGCACAGATAGTTTTTCGCTGAATTCAAATTGTGATGCAGGAATACCAACTATATATGCCTTTGCTGGTACATGCTGATAGAGCTGTTGGCTTAAAGCAAGAAGAGATTCAGGTGAGATAAAATGTGTGCGCGACTGATCGGCCTCAATACTAGGCGCAACCAACCGAACATTCGGTTGTGTGATATCTTTTTGTGCATCGATAAAAAAAACAACATCAAATTCAGCTATTTGTTCCGATAATTCCGGGACAAGCTGGTGCAGACAAACACAAACGATTTCTGGATGACGCTTTGCAATTAACTCGGCGGCTTGAACACCCGCCGCATCATCACCGCGAAGCGTGTTGCCATAACCGATGACGAGCACTTTGCTCATCGTTGAACTTCGTCAAGCACCTCTCCGCTTGCGCTCACCAATTCTATATGTAACGGCATCTGACCAAGCGCATGCGTTGAGCAGGATAAGCACGGGTCGTAACAGCGGATTCCGGCTTCTACTCGATTCAAAATGCCTTCTGTGATTTTTCCTTTTTTACCATCGATAAAATGTGCCGCAATCTGCCTCACAGTTCGATTCATTGCGATATTATTCTGCGCCGTAGCAATAATAAGATTCGCCTTCAGGATAACGCCGTCTTTGTTCACTTTATAATGATGGAATAACACACCACGCGGCGCTTCAGTACAACCAACTCCTTCGGGGCGATTAACAGAAGCCTGTGCACGTATGTTCGTACCAAGAAGTGCAGGATCTTTCAATAACATTTCAATTTTTTCCACCGCAAAAAGCATTTCAATGCAGCGTGCATAATGATAATAGAAAGAGTTATTCACGACCCCTACATTGCCGCTGAGAGCTTTAAAAACCTTCCGCTCTGCTTCAGCCATCGGTGTTTCGATATAGTCACAAATATTTACACGCGCCAGGGGACCAACGCGGTACATTCCATCCGGATAATCTAACGGTTTATAGTACGGGAATTTCAAATATGACCATGGTTCAACTGCTTCTCCAAAGTATTCGAAGTATTTTCTTGGATCCAATTTATCGGCGATAGTATTGCCGTTGCCGTCTTTAATACGCAACAAACCGTCGTAGTATTCGAGCCCGCCGTCTTTGGATACAAGCCCGACAAGCAACGAACGGAAATTACCAAACTCTGGAATTTCCTTTGCATATTTTTTATGGATTTTCTTAAGAGCATCTAATGCCAGTCCGACTGTTTCTTTTGCTTCAGGAATCCAGCCGAGCATATAATCCTTTTTCGTAGGATCTAATGGTTCTCTCACACCACCGGGAACTGTCCACGGCGTGTGGATGCGGCGGCCGCCAAGAATTTCTATAATCTCCTGACCATATTTTCTTAGACGAATTCCGCGTTTAGTGAATTCCTTATCGGCGGCAATAAGGCCAAAAACATTTCGTGTCGCCGGATTCGAATCGAATCCCAGCAAAAAATCAGGTGCCGAAAGATGGAAAAAGCTGAGCGCATGAGATTGTAACCACTGTGCAAGTGTTAAAAGGCGGCGCAATTTTTCAGCGGTCTCAGGAATTTCTACCGCAAGAATATCGTCACCGGCTTTTGCAGATGTCAAAAGATGACTGGCAGGACATATGCCACAAATCCGTGATGTAATACCGGGCATTTCCCAAAGTAAACGTCCTTCCGTGAATTTTTCAAACCCGCGGAACTCATTCACGTGGAACCGTGCATCTATCACATCGTTATTGTCATCTAATTGAATAGTAATTTTTGCGTGGCCTTCGATTCGGGTCACAGGTGCTAATGTTATTGTTTTCGACATAATCTTCTCATTTCTCTATTAAAATTGTCATGCGATACTTATTCCAACTTGTCAGCTCTTGCCACACAAGATAGAGATCATAAAACATTTTCATAACTGCGCATCATCTATCCGTACCGCAAATATACGGGCGGTAACACTGGAATTTTACCCTGCAATAATTCGTTCACAGTGAACCATATTTGATCAGCTGTCGGTGGACAGCCATGCAACCACACATCCACTTTAATAATTTCATGTAATGGATGTGCTATATTCAGAAGCTGTGCAATGGTAACATATTCATCTGGAATACGAGGATTTTTATCGGCAAGCTCTATATATGCACGTTTTTCCACATCTTCGAGCTTGAATGGATTTCGCATCGCAGTAACGTTACCCGTCGTTGCACAATCGCCGAACGCGACAACAAGACGTGAGTTTTTCCGAATTATATGCGCCAGCTCTTCGTTTTCGGAATTTGTAACCGCACCTTCAACGAGCGTTACATCAACATTTTCCGGAAATTCTTTAACATCGGCTATAGGAGAATAGACAAGATCTATCTTATCTGCCAATTCGATAAGCCGTTCATCTAAATCGAGGAACGACATATGACAGCCCGAACATCCTCCCAGCCATGCAGTTGCTACTCTTGGTTTCATAGTTTATGTTCTCAGTTTCTATTTATTAATTTTTTCATTTGGGATTAAACATCATTATTCGTCTTCGGGTGCAATATGTACCCATTCATGCTTGTTGCGCGCAGTAACAATAAATTTGATAAAGTCGTGTTCCTTTTGCATCTCGCCAACAGAGGCACCTTTTTCAAATAATGCACCAGTCGGGCAAACGCTAACACACTTGCCGCATGAAGTGCAGTTTGCTGATGTGCCCCACGGCTGATTGAGATCGGCAATGATTTCGCAATGAATACCGCGCCCCGAAATATCCCAGACGTGGGCACCTTCTACTTCGTGACATACCCTCACACAGCGCGTGCACAAGACGCATCGGTTCCGATCCATCACAAAATCTTTGTGCGTGGCATCAAGTGATTTCTTCGGGAACAGATAAGGGAAGCGTACATGGTCGAGGCCTACTTCATATGCTAAATCCTGTAATTGGCAATGACCGTTGACAACACATACTGCGCATTGATGGTTTCCTTCAGATGCTAACAATTCAACAATAATCCGTCTGTATTTTTTCAACTTCTCGGTATTAGTACGAACAACCATATTTTCAGTCGGCTTTGTTGTACAAGCAGGAAAAAGTTTTGGAGATCCTTCAATTTCCACAACACACAACCGGCAAGCACCAAGTGTGGATAAACCGTCGAGATAGCACAGCGTTGGTATGTGAATTTTATTATCACGTGCAACCTGCAAAATTGTAACACCTTCTTGAGCGCTATATTGTTCATCGTCTATTATAAATGTAATGACCGCCATTTATTTTACCTCCTTTGCGACAGTTACTGGTGAATGTTCTTCACCGGTCGCATTGAAGGTTGTCGCGGGCTTCAACTTCGATATATATTCTTCATTGAAAAAGCGGATTGTAGAGAGGACTGGATTCGGTGCCGCTTGACCAAGTCCGCACAGACTGGTTTCTTTCACCATCATGCAAAGTTCCTTTAATAATGCAAAATCATCTTCTGTCGCTTGACGATTGACAATCTTTTCAAGCAGTGTGTAGATGTGTTTTGTCCCCACACGACATGGAATGCATTTTCCGCACGATTCATCCATGCAGAAATCCATGAAGTATTTTGCTACATCCACCATGTCGGACGTGTTGTCCATAATAATCATTCCGCCGCTTCCCATAATAGAACCGACTGTTTGAAGCGATTCATAATCAACGGGGAGGTCGAGATGTTCTTTCGGAATACAACCACCGGATGGCCCGCCGGTTTGTGCCGCTTTAAACTCCGTTCCTTCTGGAGTTCCTCCGCCGATATCGAAAATGATTTTCTTAAGCGGAATTCCCATTGGAACTTCGACAAGACCAGTGCGGTTGATCTTACCGGCAAGCGCAAAAACTTTTGTGCCGGGACTTTTCTGAGTTCCAATGCCCGCAAACCATGCGCTTCCATTCCTCAATATGGGAGCAATGTTAGCGTACGTTTCAACATTATTAATAACCGTCGGTTTTCCCCACAAACCCTTTTCTGAAGGATATGGCGGACGCACTTTTGGACGGCCACGGCGTCCCATAACAGAACGCAGTAACGCGGTTTCTTCGCCACAAACAAACGCACCTGCTCCAATGCGAATATCAATGCGGAAATTAAATTGTGATTCTAAAATTCTGTTTCCCAATAAGCCAAGTTTTTCTGCTTGTTTGATTGCTGTCTTCAACCGTTCTATTGCAAGCGGATATTCTGCGCGTGCATAAATGTATCCCTGGTTGGCCCCAACTGCATATCCGGCGATAGCCATACCTTCTAGCACACGATGTGGATCGCCTTCAAGTACGCTGCGATCCATAAATGCACCAGGGTCTCCTTCATCAGCGTTACAAACAACATACTTTTGATCGGACACACCTTTACGAACAATATCCCATTTTAATCCGGTTGGATAACCTGCACCGCCGCGACCGCGTAATCCGGCTTTACGAATTTCACCAATAACTTCTTCGGGCCCCATTTCGGTAAGAGCCTTGGCAAGCGCTTCATATCCGTCCGCTGCAATGTACTCCTCAATGCTTTCGGCATCGATTTTGCCCATGTTCTCAAGCACAATTTTTGTCTGCGATGCAAAGAATGGATCTTTCAAATCAATCTCATTCTCTTTAACTTTTTTGCCTTGCCCAATGTGTTCTTCCACAATTCTTCGTGCCACTTTTGCATCTACATGCTGATAGAGTGTAGGGTCAGAATGTACAAACACTAAGGGGCCTTCGCCGCACAGACCAAGGCAGCCGGTACCAAGTAATTCACATTTATTTGTCAAACCGAGTTCTTCGATCGCTTTTTTCAATTCAGCTTTTACTGCATCGCATCCGCTTGAGACACAACCTGCGGATGAACAATACAAAATGCGGTGTTCAAACTGCGCTTGCCGCGCTTGTTCTTTTTCCGCGAGCTCACGGAGATCTTCAACTGTCATGCTGCAACCTCCTTCTTTTCTTCCTGCCATTGTTTAATAAGCTCTGTCGCATGATTCGGAGTCATCTTACCGGAAACAGCGTTGTCCAGCACGGCTACAGGTGCCAAGCCGCATGAGCCAACACAACGTGCTGAGATGAGAGATACTTTGTTGTCCTTCGTTGTCTCACCGAATTTGCACGCACAATGATGCTCAACAGCTTTTTGAATTTCACTTGCTCCTTTTACATAACATGCAGTTCCGGTGCAGAGCACAAAAGTGTGTTCGCCTTGCGGTTTGAGTCGGAAGAAATGATAAAACGTTGCCACGCCGTACACGCGGCTAAGCGGAAGTTTCAGTGCATTGGCAATATAGACCATCAGATCATTTTCGAGGAATCCAAAAATGCCCTGTGCCACATGAAGAATCTCGATTAATGCATCGCCGCTTCCATGATGCTTTGTAATCGCACGGTCGAGCAACTTAAATCGATTGTCGCCGCTTGGATGATTTTTTATTTCTGCTTGTACCATAGTTTTTCTTTATCGGCCTGTTTTTCAGTTATTTATTAATAGTTCTGTATTAACTACCTTCTATATTAATACACTAAACTTGTTTTTCCAGCCAAGTACACCATTCTGCAATTCCTTGTTTTGTCGTGCAGGATGTTTCAAAGACTTTCAGTTTTGGATTTATTTTAAGAGCATTGGTTTTTAATTCAGTAAGATTGCAGTTGATATATGGTAAAAGATCGATCTTGTTGATGAGAAGAGCAGAGGCGTTACGAAACATTGTTGGATACTTCAAAGGTTTGTCATCGCCTTCCGTTGTGCTTGCCACAACAACTTTCACGTTTTCACCCAAATCATAATTGGCAGGACATACCAGATTACCAACGTTCTCTATGATTAAAAGTTTAATTCCATCAAGATTAATGCTGGCAAGAGCATCTTGCACTAATTTTGCATCGAGATGACACCCGCCATTTGTCACAATCTGCACAACGGGTACATTAAACTTTGCAACACGTTGCGCATCAAAATCAGTCTGCACATCGCCTTCAATTACTGCAATGTGAAGTTTATTTTTCAGATGTTCCAATGTCTGCTCTAAAATACTCGTCTTGCCGGAACCAGGCGAACTCACAATATTCACTACGAACAATCCATGCCGTTGGAAAACTTCTCGGTTTTGCAACGCAAGCTCGTCATTCTTCTCCAAAACTTTTCGCTCTATTGTTACGATACTCATGAAATTTTCACTGCCGGTTCTGCTATTTCTATTTCAGTAATATCTAATTCTGATCCAGAAAGAACTTTTGTGTTGCCGCTTCCACATTCACTGCACACCGTAAATCCGACTTCGTTTTCCGTTGTAACGCCGCATGCGTTACAGAGAACACGGAACGGAATGGACTCCACTTCCAAACGCGTATTACGAAGCGACGTCTCAGCCGTAATTGCTTGGAAAGAAAAATCCAGAGAATCCGACACCACTCCAGCAACCTTACCGATCTTTAAATGAACGGAAGCAACTTTTTCCCATTCTGCTTCGGGAATGTGCTTGTGAATAATCTCGACAATATTCTGTGCAATTGAAAGTTCATGCATTAGATTACAATTTCTTAATTGAATCGACTTTAATAAAACAAGAAATGTACCGATCTGCGAAGCGACTTCTTTAGCATAAAACAGCCTTCCGCTTTTCAGTTATGCGAAAATTTTAAAAGCCGCTTTCCTGAAAATGAATATTCTGCTATATTATGGATACTTTTGTATCCATACAGAGATACAGTCCTTAAAGTATTTTAAAAACCGGTACATTCCAATTGCCGCTGCATGAAAGTTACGCCAAATTTTCTGCCGGCACAAGAAGGATCATGTATGCGTTTCGATTATATTCTTGACGAAGTCTTTTCCACGTGGTCGCATATTTCTACGCTTCGGGTTCTCATGGATGCGGCACGGCCGCTTTCCGGCAGAGAAATTGCGCGGCTTTCTCATATGAGTCACCGGTCCAGTCTGAAGGCATTGAAGCGGCTTGAACACATCGGTTTCGTGAATTGCAGCAGGGGCGGGCGCGATCACCGCTTCGCCATCAACCGTGAACACCGTTTATGGCACGAAGGAATTCTTCCTATGCTCGAAATCGAACGTCGGCACCTTGGACGACTTACCAAACGATTGCGGAAAGAACTGTCCATGTATGTCGAGAGTGCGATTCTTTATGGCAACAGTGTTATGAAACGAGACGCGCATGACACCACCGTTGATTTGTGTCTTATCATCAATAATTGGATGCTGGAACAAGAAATTCGCAGTTACGTTGATGCCGTGACACTCATTATATGGAAGCGCTACGGCGCAAAATTGCGGACTAGTATATTCACCGAATTTGAATTTGTACGCCGTGTGAAACACAGCCATGCCTCCGTTCAAATAATTCTGAAAGAAGGCCAGGTGATTTCAGGAAAAACGATTCAAGAACTTATTGGAATATATTGAAAATACAAACTTAAGTATAAAAAGTTGTCTTTTCAAAACACAAAATAACACCATTTTCTAATCTGTTACCTAATATTAACCGAAGCGAGTGAAACCTTCAGTCCTCGAATTTTGTTTATATCCTAATCTATAGTTAAAAACTATTTGCTTTAGGATTCGTCTAATATTAAAGATAATGCAAGATTATTATTTGATAATTTTTTAAGGGTTCATCATGAAAAAGTCATTCTTAATCTATGGTTCGATCATTGTTGTAATAGTTATCGGAGTAATTTTACTCTTTGCAAGAAACAAGAGTCAGAGCTACAATTTCCGATTTGATAAAGTCACGCAAGGAGACCTTACAGTTTTTGTGACGGCAACCGGCACTATTAATGCTGTTATTAGTGTTGATGTTGGTACACAGGTTTCGGGGATCATTGCTAAGCTTTATGCGGACTTCAACTCTATTGTGAAAAAAGGACAGCTCATCGCACAAATAGATTCAACCTTTCTTGTCCAAGCGGTAAAAGATGCCGACGCAAATCTTGATAAGGCAAAAGCACAGTATGCAGACAGCAAAAGGAACTTTGACCGAGAGAAAGTACTGCTTGATCGCGGGCTCGATTCACAGCTCAATTATGATGCAGCTTTGACAACGAAGGAATCAAATGAAGCCAACTTGAAATCTGCAGAAGCTGCGCTCGACAGGGCAAAAATCAATTTGGCCTACGCGACGATTTATGCGCCTATCGATGGTGTCGTGATCAATCGTGCAGTCAATATCGGTCAAACAGTGGCGGCGAGTTTCTCCTCTCCAACATTATTTACGATTGCAAACGATCTGAAGAAAATGCAGGTTCAAACCACGGTTGATGAATCTGATGTTGGCAGGATAAGTATTGGTCAGCCGGCAACTTTTACCGTTGATGCTTATTCTGATGAGACGTTTTCAGGAATGGTCTCACAGATCAGGCTTGCTCCCCAGTCCATACAAAATGTTGTGAATTATATTGTCATCATAGACGTTCAAAATGATCAATTGAAGCTTATGCCGGGAATGACAGCAAATGTTAAAATACTTGTTGCAAGCGCGAGCAATGTTATGAAAGTCTCGAATATGGCTTTACGATTTCAGCCGGCGACAGATATTATTGATACAACAGGTGCTGGTTCCGCGCGAAGTGGTTTTATGGGAAGAGGGGAAAATATAACAGACTCTTCAAGATCGGGCAGCTCTTCGCTTGCTGAAGACAGCTCATCAGGGCCATTACCAGCAGACAGGTTACATTTCCGAGTTCTCAGAGACTCAATTCAGTCGGCGCATGGCGGTAAGTTAAGTCCGGAGGATTTACGTGGTGAAATGCAAAAGATGTTCGCTGGTAAAATGTCTCCAAGAATTACACCCACCACTTTGAGTAAACCAAAATTCAAAGTATCTGGAGGTGCATCTGATTTCGGTGTTGTTTCAAATTATCCCGAGTACCAGAAAAGTGCATATATTCCTTCCCATCAATCTGGAAAAGGAAAAGTATGGGTTTTGAAATCAAATGGATTGCTTGAATCTGTTTTTGTCAGAACCGGATTGAACGACGGACGATACACCGAAATAAATTCGATGAGATTAAAACCGGGCGATCAAATAGTGCTCGGTGCAACTTCTAACAACGGCGCAACAGCTCAACAGGTACAGAGTCCTCTCACAAGTCAAGGTCAAAGTCAGCAACGTCCCGGCGGCGGAGGCGGCTTCCGATGACGTCCAAGCTCCCCACATCTTCCGTGAATTTAAACGGAACTCTTATACAGATAGAGCACCTGACCAAAGTCTATCAACTTGGCGAGGTTGATGTACACGCGCTTCGCGGAATATCGGTCAATGTCTCAAAAGGTGAGTTCGTTGCTATCATGGGAGCTTCCGGCTCCGGCAAATCCACATTTATGAATATTTTGGGTTGCCTTGATAAACCAACGAAGGGATCGTATGTCCTTGAGGGTATCGATGTCGGTAAATTATCCAGAGATGAGCTTGCCGCGATACGCAATAAAAAAATTGGATTTGTATTTCAAGGATTCAATCTTCTTTCACGCACCTCAGCATTGGAAAATGTGGAACTCCCATTGCTATATGGCGCGACTTCGAATAAAACTCGAAAACAAAAAGCGACTGAGGCGCTCGAAAGAGTCGGCCTTGGAGATAGAATCCATCATTATCCGAACCAGCTTTCCGGCGGTCAACAGCAACGTGTCGCAATTGCACGGTCGTTGGTGAATGATCCGAGTATTATTCTCGCCGATGAGCCAACCGGTAATTTGGATAGTCGAACAAGTGTTGAAGTTATGGGTATATTCCAGGAGCTGAACAATCACGGCATTACAGTAATTCTTGTAACGCATGAACCAGATATTGCAACGTTCGCGAAACGACATATCATATTTCGAGATGGTAAAATTAAAACAGACAAGATCAACAGCAGTCCAAATATTGCTTCCGAGGTGATCAAAGAGATGCCGATGATCGATGATGAAGAGGAGGAAGCGGCATGAAGATTTTAAATATTCTTCTTTCAGCGTTCAGAGCATTGCAACGCAATAAGATGCGGTCATTTCTCACTATGCTCGGAATCATTATCGGTGTTGGGGCTGTTATAGCGATGCTTGCCATTGGTCAGGGTGCTGAATATTCTGTGAAAGAACAAATTGCAGCTTTGGGCACAAATGTGCTTATGGTATTTCCTGGTGCCCAACAACAAGCAGGAGTAAGAACTGCAGCGGGTTCGGCGACAACTCTCACAGAAGATGATGCGCTCGCTATTGGAAGAGAATGCCCAGCTGTTCAGTACCTTTCTCCAGGTTCAGCAGCCGGAGGTCAGGTTATTGCAGGCAATCTTAATTGGTCAACAAGTATTCAAGGTGTCGGTACCGACTATCTTGAGATACGTCAATGGCCGATAGAATACGGAGATTTTTTTACCGATCAAGATGTCAAGGCAGCGGCAAAAGTCTGCATATTAGGAAGAACGGTTGCCGATAATCTTTTTCCCGAATCAAGTCCGGTTGATCAAACTGTTCGCATACGAAGTGTCCCCTTTAAGGTTGTCGGCGTGCTGACGAAAAAAGGACAGAATGCAATGGGTCAAGATCAAGATGATGTGATTCTTGCACCATATACCACTGTCATACGAAGACTTTCTCATTGGCCGAATTTAAGGTTTATCCTTGTCTCCGCAACGAGTCTGAATGATATTAGTGTTGCTCAAACACAAATCTCCGAGCTTCTGCGCATGAGACATAAAATTCAACCATACGATCCGGACGATTTCACAATTCGTAACCAAACCGACCTCGCGGCAACAGCAACAGCAACCACAGATGTTCTTACAATACTTCTTGCAAGCATTGCATCGGTCTCATTGCTTGTTGGCGGCATTGGTATTATGAACATTATGCTTGTATCTGTTACAGAACGAACTCGCGAAATTGGAATCCGGATGTCTATTGGTGCACGAAGCAGAGATATCCTTACACAATTTCTTATTGAAGCGCTGGTGTTAAGTCTATTAGGTGGTATTGTTGGAATTATAATTGGCGTTGCCGGTTCATCGATCATATCGAGTATTGCGAAATGGCCAACTATTGTAACGGCATTCTCGATTATTCTTTCCTTCGGATTTTCTATTGCAATTGGGATATTCTTTGGGTTTTATCCGGCGAGAAAAGCGGCAATGCTGAATCCCATCGATGCTTTGAGATATGAATAACGCCCTCAAGAATGAAGTCCATTTTCAGCCTGTTCTTCACAGAGAAAGAAGATGGACTTCTCCTTATCCCGAAGTTTCCATCGTTTTTAGTACTCTTTAATAAAGTAATCTATGCGCATACTTCTTATAGAAGACAATCCCAATTTGTTAGATACTCTGGAGAAGCAACAACTTGTGATTTCGTACAAGGGAACCTTTATTCAATAAAAGATGTCTTTAATAAGTAATAGCAATAAAATGAAAGGACAAAAGTATAGAGAACCTTGATGACCGTTTATGTGAATTATTGTTACTCAGAGGTAAACGTGTTGGTTCATTATATTTCAAGTTACATATTAGATTTTATCAAATCAGTTGACACCGCCTGCGCATCAGCGCGATATAACTTCCATTTGCTTGGAAGCGATCTAAGGTGGTGTTTTTTTTGTACATACCGATCGATTCCCAAGTAGGAAACTTCTTCACAGAGAGAGATATTTCTATGAAAATAAAATATTATCACGCATCCGTTGTCCAAACGCTCTATTTTATAATCTATTTGGTTCTATCGTCTGTAATAATATTTACCCCGATATTAATCACAGGATCTGTAACCATAACAAAAAAAATTATTATTGATGAAGAAATAGCAGAGGTGATTCTTCTTGCCATTTTGTTTTCTCTAAGTGTTTTGATTTTTAAATTATACAAGCAAGAAGCTTCTCGGCAGGAAGAGTTTATTAAAAAAATGAAAAATGATAAAAAGACAACCGATGAAAAGCTTTACGATTCACTGAGTTATATTGGTAAAGTAAATGTACAAATTGAAGAAATTAAATCAATATTTAATACTACGAATACTTATCCAGAAACCAAAAATGACTTTAGAAAAGCATTTCGTTTCCTGAGTGAACGCGTCCTTGGAATTGTAAACACAAATTGGGCTTTAATGAGAATAATTAACAGTAGCACCCAGAGAACTATCAGCGAGTGCTTTGAAACAAGGCAAGGCTATTCTGATCTGTATCCTCACGTAAGCAATAAAATGATTATCGAAAAGCAAAACATCTCTCACTTTACAACCCTAATATCGAATTCAAAAAATATGAACATCCTTGTTTGTTGCACTATGCCCATTGATGGAATTAATAATGATCAACGCGTTTTTATTCAAGCCATTATTAATGAGATTATGATGCTATTTATTATTTTAAATTCCTCATATTACAAGAACGGAAATAATATAGTTGAAGAAAATATATCTATTGGCAAGGTGAAAAAAATATATCCGATAACAATGTATAGCTGATTATGGTTCACTTGATGCAAATCTGGCACATCTTACTCTTTTCAATACTTTTAAAGTTATATGAGCCTATCTTTTTATAGGAGAGACTTTGTTTTTCAATAAATGCTTATCGCATTATCAACTTAATATGTTGTGCGATCTTCAAAAGGTTAATGGAATCTTATGAGAATAATTCTTAACAGATTAACTTTACATTAAACTTTATAGCCACATAATGCATCTAAAATAAAAACCATTCAGCTCAACAAAAAAAGGCTCATATGTCAAGATGGGAATTCAGAATATATGTTAAAGCGACGGCTTTTTCATTTTCTTTACTCCATACCGTATTCATTTCTGGATGCTCCTCGACAAAAGAATTGAATAGCGAAATGTTAAATGGGACATATGTTGTCGATGGCCGTGCCGATGAATGGAAGGGAAAGAAAATGCTGGATCTCAAAGACAATGGATTATTGGTCGGAATTCAAAATGATGCAAACAATGTATATGTCTGCCTTATGTCGACCGATAGAACAACAGCACGTCTGATGACTACAGCTGGTATGATTGTTTGGATCGAACCTGAACATGGGAAAAAATTTGGAATTCATTATCCTCTCCCAATGAGCAAACCTTCAGCTGTAGAAGGGGTCGATTCATATGGTTATCATACTGAGATGGAGATACTGGGGCCTGAAAAAGATGCGATAACTCAGAGTTCAATTCTAACATCAGAAAGTGATTATGGAATTACTACTGCAGTCCGTGATTCATCAGGGCTTGCTATTCTCGAATTGAAAATTCCACGCAAAGCAAAACAAGAACCTTATGGAGCTGGTATCGATAACACTTTGAGCATGAATATCGAATCGGGGAAAATCGAAAAGCCATCCGGAGGAAAGCATCAAGGTGGAGGTATGGGGGGCGGAGGAAGACGAAGGCACGGCAGCAGTGCACCGAGCGGTGACGTACCGACAGAGGGTGGTAGTATGGCGGGCAATGAGGGGGCACACAGCGGTGGTTATTCTGGTAGTGGACGAGGGAACAATGGAGATCGGACCAGTGAAGCAAAAACTCAACATGAGCCCATTTCCTTCAGTCTTCGTGTCCACCTTGTGCAGTAGAAATTGCACATTGAACATTATCTTTGATCATCGAATACAGTTGTCACATCTCGCTAGCCCGTTATATTGGACGGAATAGAACTACGAATAGCCAATGCCAAAAGATTGATATATAAAAAACACAAGATCCAATAAGACAAAATGTCCAATTCTCACAAACAACCTCTTTCACCTATGAATCTATCCACATCCCGTATTTTCAAATTTCAGAAACAATGTTTCGGTCGCTTCGTTTACTAAGTGTGGTTTCGAAAATAATTTTCTATTCCAATCGATTCAAACTTTCGCTAAATGAGAGTCTTTCAGGTAAAAGACAATGATCTATCGAATGAAATTATATCTGCTGCTGTTTTTTCTTTTCTTAAGCATGGCACGCGTTGTGGCGCAGGAATCCGATATTTATGGAATCATACGCTTTCCTGATGGCGTACCATCGAGCGGCAATCCCGTTTGGCTTTACAGCCTCCCTGATACGACACATTTCTCTGTGCAGCCGACCGATGCACGTGGGGGGTTTCGCTTTCACGGTACTTGGAAAGGAACGTACCGTTTTGAAGCAAGTACAATCGGTTATAAAAAAATTATTCGAGTTATTCGGGCAGTCGGTACAGATATTGACCTTGGCACCATAAATATGACTGAAACAGCGATTCACCTCGATGCAGTAACGATTGAGGGAAGGGTTCCACCTGCTGCTCAAAATGGTGATACAACGGAATTCAATGCTAATGCATTTAAAACGCATCCAGATGCAACAATCGAGGAACTGGTTACCAAGATGCCCGGCGTTACGGTCGATAATACCGGAACTGTACAATCGAACGGAGAAACAGTCCAGCGAGTTCTGATCGACGGAAAACCGTTTTTCGGAGACGATCCAACACTTGCAATTCGTAATCTCCCAGCGGAGATCGTTGAAAAGATACAGGTGTTCGATCAAATGAGCGACCAAGCACAGTTCACTGGGTTCGACGATGGACAATATGTCAAAACAATGAATGTTATTACGCGAACACGTACAGCACAGTCCAATTTTGGAAAATTTGCTGCAGGGTACGGCGACGACGAACGATATGAATCGAGCGGCAGTTTCAATATTTTCAACGGCAATCAACGGTTCACAATTCTCGCTTCATCAAATAATACCAACACGCAGGCATTTTCTATGCAGGATCTATTCGGCGTAATGTCGGGGACCGGTCAATCACGCAATTATGGCATGGGAGGAGGCAGAAGAGGATCTAGGAACGCCAGCGGTACTGCTCCGCGCGCTGGCATCTTCACTCCAGGCAGTTCAGCGCGCACGGGAGCATCGATCATCGGTATGCAACAGGGTATCAATACGACAAGTTTCCTCGGCGGAAATTATTCAGATTCGATCTCGCATGGCATGTTTCTTCAGATGAATTATTTTTATAACGAGGCCAAGAATCAAAATAATCAAGATATTAACCGCCAATATCTATATTCCAGCGATTCCAGCTCTTTATACAATCAGCAATCAGATATCAATGGCTTGAATTATAATCACCGATTCAGCGTCCGATGGGATTATGAAATCGATAAAGCAAACAGTATTATATTTACTCCACAGTTCGCGTATCAGGACAATCATGCTTTGAATTCTCAAATTGACACAAATAGTCTTGCGGACGGGACTCCCATTTCGCAGACGCAGACGCAAAACCAAACGATAACAACCGGCAATAATCTTGCAGGCCATCTAACCTTGCGGCATAAATTCGATACGCCGGGGCGAACAATCTCTCTTGATATCGGATTTGGTGAAAGTTATAAGGAAAGTTCGACTAATCTTAATGCATTGAGCAGTACCGTATCAGGAACACCAGACTCGATTGCCCCAATCATTCAATATTCAGATGGCACGGCTAGTAGTATCTCGCTTGCGCCAAGCCTCATATATACAGAACCGATCGGCGGCAATCATCTTTTAGAAATCAATTATCAACCCACCTATTCCCATGGGACGGCGGACACACGCACGTACAAATACGATTCGCTGACTCAGCAATATTCTAATTTTCAACCTTCCCTTTCCAATACCTACGGGACACGATATTGGACTCAAGCTGGAGGCTTCGGTTATCGTTACAGTGATTCAACCATGAATTTTAATATGCACGTCGAAGCACAACAAGCATATCTTTCCAACACACAGACTTTTCCGTACTCGGCATCCACCAGGAAAATATTTACAAGTATTCTGCCCAATGCAATGTTCAATTGGAAGTTGCCCAACCATGAAAACGTTCGAGTCTATTATCAGACATCGACCCGTGCGCCTGCAGTGACGCAATTGCAGGATGTCGTGAATAATTTAAATCCCATGCTCCTCACTGCCGGAAACTCAAATTTAAAACAATCATACACACAAACCCTGCTCTCCCGTTATTCTATTACGACACCTGAAGAGGGACGAAGCTTTTTCTTCTTGCTCTCTGCAACATTTACGAATGATTATATCGGCAACGAAATATTTGCGCCGAGTCGGGACACTGTCATCGATGGAACGAAAGTATCCCCCGGCACACAACTCACGATACCCCAAAACTTCGGCGGATACTGGTCGGTACGTTCGTTCACGACATACGGATTTCCTATCGATCTCATTAAAACCAATGTCAACCTGAGTGGTGGTGTCAGCTATACGCAAACTCCCGGCGCCGTCAACTATGCAACGAATATCGCTCATGCGCTCACTTCTACGGCGGGATGCGTTCTCGGCAGCAATATCAGCCCGAATTTAGACTTTACACTCAGTTATCTTGGAAATTATTCGGTCAGTCGAAATACACTTCAGTCCGGCCTGAACTCCGATTATTATTCCCATACGGCAAGTCTGAGATTCAACTGGATATTTTTGGACGGCGTGGTATTTCATGATGAAATTACTAATGTGTTGAACAACGGTCAAAGCAACGGATACAACCAAAATTCTATTCTCTGGAATATGAGCCTTGCAAAAAAGCTTTTCGCTAAACAAGCTGGAGAAATCAAATTGACTGTTGCCGATCTCCTCGGACAAAATAAAAGCCTTTCGAGAACAATTGCAAGTTCTTACATCGAAGACGATCGCAATGAAGTCCTGACGAGGTATTTTATACTCACGTTCACTTATACGGTACGTTGAGAAGAAAACGAAATTGTTTGTTTTCTTACGATCATTTCATGCAGACATTTACATACACTTTAAGATAATCCCTTCAACAAGAAATTTTTATTACCTTATCTATACCTAGTTACGATATAATGAAATCCTGTGGCACTGCATTCAAATTAAACAAAGTGTGACTATATTTTCTGTCGATATTCGTTTAATCAAAATGCAATACAATAATAGCCGAGCGGGCAGAGGCGCTGTTTCTTGTATATTAAAATAGAAAACCATGAAAATGATTTATCTTTATCTGCCCTTTGTTTGCTCACTTGCCATTATAGACGTAAAATGTATTTTTTAACCAATCACATCATAGGAGAGCCGCCATGCTTAAAATTATGCGGAATATCGCAATCATTCTCATGTGCTTATCAGCAATTGGTATTGCACAATCTTCCTCAGGTTATCACGTCGTAAAGAAAATTGCCGTTGGTGGTGAGGGCGGCTGGGATTATATTACATTCGACGCTCGATCACATCGATTGTTTGCATCGCATGGTACAAAAGTAGTTGTGATGAGTACCGATTCCGATAAAGTAATTGGCGAAATTCCTAAAACGGAAGGTGTGCATGGAATCGCAGTCGCGAATGAGTTTGGTCGCTGTTTTGTCTCTAATGGACGTGCTTCTACGGTCAGCATTGTTGATCTGAAAACCCTGAAGCTTATTGACACAATTTCCGTTGGAAAAAATCCCGATGCAATTCTCTATGATCCTTTTTCCCGGCGCGTATTTGTTTTCAACGGGCGAAGCAATGATGCCACGATTCTTGATGCCAAAAAAGGGACCATCATCTCAACATTGCCTCTTGGCGGTAAACCTGAGTATTCTGTAACCGACGGCAAAGGTCATGTCTTTGTGAATATCGAGGATAAAAGTGAAATTGTTGCCATCGATGCAAAAGAAATGAAAATACTTTCTCGCTGGCCGATAAAACCTGGCGAGGAACCTTCGGGCTTGGCTATCGATGTCAAGAATAATCGTTTGTTTTCTGTGTGCAGCAATAAGTTAATGGTTATTCTTAATGCTGATAACGGTACAGTGCTTGCTTCGTTGCCGATTGGCGATAGAACCGATGGATGTGCATTTGATTGGCAAACGGGATTAGCATTTTCAGCAAATGGCGAAGGAACGATAACAGTCGTGCACGAAGAATCGCCGTTGAAATTTTCTGTACTGGAAACAGTGAAAACACAGGTTGGCGGGCGCACAATAACTGTTGATCCTGCAACACATACAGTGTACATTCCAACTGCAGAATTTGGTCCCGTGCCGTCTCCAACACAAGAACACCCGCATCCGCGGCCGGCAATTTTGCCAAACACATTTGTCATTTTGAAAATTCAAAAATAGGTTCCGTGAAAATCGTTATCAGATTTCTGCTTTTCGTTACTTTTGCCATTTTCTCTGCAAGTGGTCAGCCAGTGTTCACGCTTGACCGCTGCTTGACGTTGGCACGCACTCAGAATCCGAGAATACGGAGCACTCAAAATGCCATCCGTACAGCAGAACTTTCGCACGCAGAACTTTCCACCACGAAACTTCCGCAAATAAAAATAGGTGCGAGTTCTATTTATGCACCATCGTCCGGAAGTTTTGGATATGATCCGGCAATATCAAATGGCGGCCAACTGGCAGGACAAGTGATCGTTCAGCAATCCATATATGACGGCGGCATACGCGGGTTGAAATCGGATCAGCTTTCTTTAGACATCAAGAGGCTTGAGAAAGAAAAAAGAATAGCAGAGCGCGATCTAGTGTTTTCCGTTAAACAGGAATTTGTTGAAACGCTTCGTTCAGGGCAAGAAATAATTTTGCAGGACGAAAGTGTGCACCAACTGAAAGATTATTTAGATATCGTCCGCCGCCTTTCCAAAGTTGGAAGCGCTGCATATACGGACGTCTTAAAAACGGAACTTCAACTTTCGAACGCGCAGCTTGCGTATCAGAAAGCGGCAGAAGAATTTGCAGTCGCGAAATATTCCCTTGCAGAATTGATCGGCACACCGCTTGACACAACGTTCAGTATCGTCGGTTCGCTGAACGATACGACGCACACAGAAATCGATTATGCGCCTTTTACTACAAGTCCAGATTCATTAACAAATCTTGAAATGTCTGTGACATCACTGGCTATCAAGCGAAGCCTGTTGGATGTCGATCTGGCACAGCACGAAAATTATCCCACCGTCTTATTTGTCGGAGATGCGGGATTGCTCACATCGGGTGATAATCTTCGTTTGCCGCGTGACGAACGTGCCAACATGTTTGGGTTTTCACTCGGCCTCGCATTAGAAATTCCTCTCGTCAATTGGGGCGCGACCGATCTGCGGGTTCAGCAGAAACAACTGGATGCAGACAATCTACGCCTTCAGTCGGACCTGCTGCAGCGTTCTATTACTACTGAAACACGGAAAATACAAGTGCAGATTTCGAATCAGCGCGAACGGCTTCGTTCTCTACAAAACAATCTTAAATCTGCGGAGGATAATTTTCTTCTCACAAAATCTAAATATGCAGGCGGGGGAACATTGTCATTGGAAGTGCTTTCGGCACAACAATTGCTGACTGATACAAAACTTTCAGAATTGCAAACGAAGGCTGATATTCAAATTCTTGCCGCCAAAATGGAACAATTAATCACACGATAAAATGTATGAAAAAACCTTATGGAATGATTTTACCTTTTTTTCTATTTCTTTCCATTTCACTTTTCATTGACGGATGCCGACAAAAGCCGGGTGACGATGAAAGCAGTCAATCGTCTGCAAAAGCGACCGTAACCGTTAAAGTCAGAGCAGTGAGCGAACGAGATGCCATTGTCAGTGTTGATGCGATTGGAAAAACAGATGCTTTGCGAAAAGAAAAAACGTATGCACTGATTGCCGGCCGTATTGTTGCTTTAAAGGTGCTGGAAGGAACGGAAGTAAAAAAAGGCGATGTTCTCGCAGTCATCCAAACAAAAGAATCTGAAGCAACGATTCTTGGTGCACAATCAATGCTGAATTCGGCAGTAACTACCGAGCAAAAATCCGAGGCAGAGCGCATTCTCAATCTTGCACAATTAACACAAAACAACGTACAAGTCCTTGCAAAATTTGACGGCATCGTTTCTACGCGAAGCGTGAGTGAGGGAGAACTTATTGCAGAAAACGCCGAGCTGTTCACGATTGTTGATCTTTCCACGATCGATTTTCTTGCGGACGTAGCTCTTCGCGATGTGTCATCGGTTCGGCGCGGAGCGCGCGCTTCTGTCAGTTTTCAATCCATACCGGCAAAATTGTTTCCGGCAATGGTTGACGCAGTCAATCCGCAATCGGATATTCAAAGTCAGACGGTCAAAGTACGGTTACAGTTTTCGAATTCGAATAATTCGTTACGATCGCTGCTGCGAACGGAAATGATCGGTACAGCACAAATTACAACAGGAATTCGGAGACACGCCTTGTTCATTCCCAAACCAGCATTGCTTCGCAACGATGAAGACAATTCATATTCCGTCGTGACGATTACGGCGGATTCTTTAGCAAAAATAATTCCCGTTATCGTTGGTACGAGTGATGAATACGTAACAGAAATTCGCAGCGATCAAGTACGATCAGGAATGATGATTGTTACTGAAGGCAATTATGCGCTCACGGACTCAACGCGACTCTCGGTTGCACGGTAGGATGAACTATGAGTCTGTTTGAATACGTAAGCCATCACGCGAAAGCTATACTGTTCACTGTAACTGTACTTGTCATTTCCGGCATCGTGCTCACATTGCACATGCCGATTTCACTGTTTCCCGACATCACGTTTCCACGCATTGTCATCCTTGCAGACAACGGGGAACAGCCCACGGAACGGATGATAGTAGAAGTCACGAAACCGCTTGAGGAAGTGGCAAGTTCTATTCCCGGCGTCAAACTTGTTCGCTCCGTAACCGGCCGCGGTTCTACAGAAATATCCATCGGCCTGGACTGGGGAACGAACGTTCAGCAAACGCTGCAATTTCTTCAGGGCAGAATTTCAAACGTCCGCAACACGCTTCCGGCGTCTGCTTCCATTCAAGCGGAACAGATGAGTGTTGCCGTTTTTCCCATTCAAGGTTACAGCCTCACATCGGACAAATTGAGTTTGGTGGAACTGCGGGATATTGCTCTCTATCAGATCCGTCCGACGCTGATGAAGGTGAAGGGCGTGGCAAGAGTTGAAGTAACCGGCGGCGATACACGGGAATTTCTTGTGACCGTTTCACCGGAGAAACTTGCTGCTTACCGCATGGACATCCGGCAGGTTGCGGATGCAATTCAGAAAACAAATTTTATTTCTTCCACCGGAATTGTCAACAATAATTTCCAGATGTACCTTGGGCTGGTATCCGGTTTGTTTAAAACCACGGACGATATCAACGCTGTCGTCATTGCTGTTCAGGGCGGTGTACCGATTAAAGTTTCCGATGTGGCAGAGGTAAAGCCATCCGTTGAGGATAAATTTATCCGCACGACTGCGCACGGACAGGATGCAGTCTTAATCAACATTGTCAAACAACCAACGGGCAGTACTGTTCAAATAGGAGAAGATGTTACAGCGGAAATAACCAGGCTCAATCTATCCGCAGATGTGCGGTTTGAGAATTGGTACGATCAAGGCGATTTCATCAACAGTTCTATCCTCAGCACACGTGACAGCATTCTCGTCGGCGTATTGCTGGCGATGATTGTTGTGTTTCTTTTCCTTCGCAGCTGGCGCATTAGCCTGGTGATGCTGCTGGTCGTGCCGGCAACCATAGCATCAACATTTGCTTGTTTATATTCGGTCGGATTGACAATCAATATCATGACACTCGGTGGTATTGCGGCGGCTGTCGGTCTCATCATCGACGACTCTATTGTTGTCATCGAAAATATTTTCACACACTTTTCTAAACATCAATCTGAGCGCGGCACGGTGCGAGCATCAGGGTTTGCCGAAACTGCTTCTGCTTCATTGAACGGACTGATGCCGGCTATTATGGGTTCCACAGCAAGCACGATTGTCATTCACATTCCGCTGGCGTTTCTCGGCGGCGTTACCGGAGCATTCTTCGCGTCGCTTTCCATTACCATGGTGTTTGCGATGCTCATCTCATTTCTCTTTTCCATCACACTCGCTCCGCTGCTCGGGATGATCTTTGTGAAAGAAAAAGACATCGAGCACGAATTAGAACGTCACAACCGGCCCTCAAAGTTTGCTGTATGGTATGAGCGCACTCTGCGCCGGTTTCTCAAGTATCGGCTCGTACTTATTCCTATTGCATTCGTCATCCTTGCAGCGACGTACATCCTCTACAATCACATTGGCAGCGACTTCATGCCGGAAATGGACGAGGGGACATTTGTTTTAGATTATAAGTCGCCGCCGGGTACATCGATGGATGAAACAAACCGCATCTTAATGAATGTCGAACACATTCTGATGGCGACTCCGGAAGTGGAATCGTACTCTCGTCGGAGCGGAACACAATTAGGTTTCTTCCTGACCGAACCAAACGATGGAGATTTTCTTGTAAAGTTGAAAAAGAAACGATCACGTGCAATTGATGAAGTCATTACTGAAGTGCGTGCGAAAGTAGAATCGTCCGAGCCGCGTTTGCAGATTGAGTTTGGACAATTGATGATGGACGTCATCGGTGATCTTACCAACAATCCCTCGCCGGTGGAAATCAAAATATTTGGTGATGATACACCGCTGCTCCATGCAACGGCAGAAAAAGTAGCCGCGTTCATTAGAACCGTACCGGGTGTCGTCGATGTATCCAATGGTATCATCATTTCCGGGCCTTCATTCATCGTGAATGTCGATGCTGTCAAAGCATCAATTGCCGGATTGAATCCCGCCGATGTTCGTGATCAATTGGAAACTATCATGCGAGGACGTTCGGAGACACAAATTCAGAAAGGCGAGAAGTTAGTGGGTGTTCGCGTGCGCTTTCCTGATATGTACCGTACGGATGTGGATAAAATTGAACAAGTGCAGTTTGTCAATGCAAACGGAGTGCGCATTCCGCTTCGCAGCATCGCAGCAATTCAAAAAACTTCGGGACAAGCGGAATTGCACCGGGAAGGGCTGCGCCAGCTTGTGGCTGTGACAGCAAGAATCGAGGGTCGCGACCTGGGAAGAACAGTGGAAGAGATTCAGCAAAAACTTGCCAAAGAGCTTCATCTTCCAAAGGGAATTACGATAGAATACGGCGGCGTGTACCAAACGCAGCAAGAATCGTTCAAGGGACTATTGCTCGTGACTATCGCCGCGTTTATGTTGGTATTCATTGTGCTCTTGCTGGAGTTCGGTGAGTTTGCAGTTCCATTCTCGATTTTCATCGTGAATCTGTTATCGCTCTTTGGTGTGTTGGGAGCATTGTGGCTCACAGGAGTTTCCTTCAATATTTCCAGCTTTGTCGGAGTTATCATGATCATCGGCATTGTCGCAGAAAACGCCATCTTTGTTTTACACAGTGTCAAAGTATTTCAAGCGGAAGGCCTTCCTCTGGAAGATGCTTTAGTACGTGCAGGACAAATGCGCGCACGGCCGATTCTCATGACCACGCTTGCCGCAGTTTTCGCTCTTCTTCCGCTCTCGATAGGTATCGGCGCCGGTGCTCAAATGCAAAGGCCGCTTGCCATAGCAATTATCGGCGGATTTTCTGTTTCGAGTTTCATTTTATTCTTCGGCCTTCCGGTGATCTATCGGTTATTCCATAGGGAGAAAAATACCGCTACATAATTCGGTCTGAACAATCTTGTGTATAATAGAACAGAATAGTGCATCACAAGTTTCGATTTCATCGATCTTCCGAATCAATCCGCTTGTCTCTCACTGTACAAATCAACAATGAAACTTATATATCCTTTTAAATGTTTAGTGAGTAAGTCAGGATAGTTTAATAAGGATACTTATGAAGATGAAGTTTTTATTACTAATAGGCGTTCTCATCTTAATTTCAAGTTGTACAAAAACGGACTCAAAAGATATGAATACGCGATTGATACCTGAAAATGAACAAGGATTGGAAACCGCAACTTTTGCAGGCGGTTGTTTTTGGTGTGTGGAAACAGCTTTTGAAGATTTAGATGGTGTTAAAAAAGTTGTATCTGGTTATTCGGGAGGACATGTTAAAAATCCTACCTACGAAGAAGTCTGCTCCGGTACAACCGGACATCTTGAATCAGTTCAGATTGTCTTTGATCCACAACTCATCAGTTATTCTGAATTGGTTGACATATTCTGGAAACAAATCGATCCTACCGATGCAGGAGGGTCCTTTGTAGATCGGGGATCACAATACCTCTCAGTTGTTTTCTATCATAACGAAACGCAAAAAGGGATAGCCGAAGCCTCAAAGGCGGAGCTAGACAAGTCCGGGATATTTGATAAACCCATAGCCACCAAAATTATTCCATTTACTTCGTTTTACGCGGCCGAAAATTACCATCAACAGTATTGCAAAAAGAATCCTGTTCGATATTACAGTTATCGAAGTGCCTCAGGAAGAGATCGGTATATCAAAGCAGTTTGGGGAGATGTAGGATTGTCGAAATATAAAAAGCCGGCGGAAGAAGATTTGAAGAAGACACTAACTGACGTGCAATATGAAGTAACCGCTCAATGTGGAACCGAACCTGCTTTTAATAATGCATATTGGAATAATAAAAAAGTCGGAATCTACGTTGATATCGTGTCTGGCGAACCATTGTTTAGTTCGACTGATAAGTTTGAGTCAGGAACCGGTTGGCCAAGCTTTACAAAACCGATTGATTCGCGCTACATCGTGAAGAAGAAAGATTCGACTGCATACATGGAAAGAATCGAAGTGCGCAGCAAGTCAGGCGATTCACATTTAGGGCATGTTTTTGATGATGGACCTACACCGACGCATTTGCGTTATTGTATAAATTCTGCCTCGTTGAAATTTATTCCAAAAGAAAAAATGGAAAAGGAAGGCTACGGATATCTGTTGTGGATATTGAGATGAACCCAACAGGGATTCGCTATTTGAATCCCCACGATGCGTTATCATATTTTATAAAATCATCTTTCGGTTTCTTTAGCGGTGTACCAAAATAACAAGTGCCGTCAAGGCAAATGATCTTGGAATTACGAGTATTAATTAGACGCTAGAAAAAACATTACTAATAACATTAAACCAATCAATCTATTCCAGAGTCTAAATAAAAAAGATATAATGTGTATTCGGTATCAGAAACATTTCTGCTCAGTATCCGTTCATTAATTAAACAGTCAATGTATCTAGAGATGTTTAATAAATCGCTTTTATAAAAACAAGAAAGGATAAACATATGTTAGCCGCCATCAAACGATTAACAATAGGATTTGTACTCGTGATTGGAATTGCAATATTGTTTTCCACTCTGGCACAAACACAGCCGAAAGCACAACAACAACGTATGTCAATAGAGGATCGTGTCAAGGTTTTGAAAGACAATTTGAAACTGAGCGACGAACAAAGCACAAAAATCATGAAAATTCTCGAAGACCAGCGTGAAGAAATAACCACCGCAATGAATGAAAATCGAGACAATCGTGATGCGATGCAAACCGCAAGGAAGGAAATTATGAAGAAAACCGACGAACAAATTAAATCCGTTCTTACGGAAGACCAGGCGAAGAAGTACGATAAAATGCTCAAAGAACGTCGTACACGAACGGAA
>PLMK01000077.1 GCA_003142475.1 Ignavibacteriota bacterium | reverse complement strand
ATACATTAAAGCGGTACACAATAAAATCGCCTGGAGTGTATATTGTCGCTAGTAAGAACTATGAATTTCTTGGTAATTTCAGTGTGCATGGTGGATTCAATAAGTCTATGGAAACAAGTGATGGTGATAAAGATCTCAATATGTACGTAGGCGCAGAAAAATCGATAGGCAGAGATATATCAATTATGATGGAGTACGATTTTGCAGCAAATGATAATAATAGTAATGCCATTGGCAAAGGAAACGGATACCTTAATTTTGGTTTCCGATGGACATGGGGAAAGGGAATAGTAGTTGGTTTCAATCTGAAAAATATTACAAAGAACCAGGACAATGTAAGTGTTGGAAATCGCACACTCCAGATTGATTACATAGGAAATTTTTAATCCGCATTGATATCTGATTACATAGATTTTAATATGTGAATTTAACAGAAAATCTAACGGATAGATGTGTGGGACTGTGGACAGAAGCGAATAGATTTGTGGACATATGATAATATAAGCAGTAGTTTATATGCCTGAAGACGGCGAAATCTCGCTGATTTAAGGCTTGTTTTTTTATTAATCACTGGCAAGAAACTTGAGTACTATTTAAGCGTCTAATATATGAGGTCAGTTATGAAAACAATGATAATTTTTTTAAAACTCCTATTGCCGTTAGGATTAATGGCGTTCCTTTTCCAGGGTTGCTACACGCAATTAATGACAACGCATGAAGAAGATTCATATTATCAACCGGACCAGCAATCTGCCGGTCAAAGCGATTCGAATTATTACGATGAAAATAACGATAATTGGCAATCGCATCAAAATCTCGGATTTTCATATTATTATCCCTCTTGGCAATCATATTGGTCATGGGATTATGGATGTGTCTATCCATCATATTGGGATCCATGGTACTGGGGTCCTGCCTTTTACGTAGGTTATTCCTATTATCCTCATTATTGGGGATATGGTGGTCGTTATTGGGGATACAATGGTCATTCCTACAATTCGCGCTCATATATGACGCGCAATTTCGGATATCAGCGAGGTGGAAATAACAGGCAAACTTACGGTGCAGCAAGATCTGGAAATACTGGAACAGGATCAATGTATAATGGACAGACTGGAACGAACCGGAGAGACATTCTTCTTCGTTCAGCCGGAAGTACCAGGACAACAAGGACTTCACGCGGAGTATCGACCGGTATCTCAACAAACCGCCAATCGAGCAGCGGCAGATATAATCCGAGCATCCAGCAGCCTCGTCATCGTGATCAAAGCACTACGACGATAAACAGAAATTATAGAATGGGCAGCCCGCGCGGCAGCGGACATTATCGGAGTCAAGGTTCAAATAATGGGCAAATAAGAACAAGCGGGCGAAGTTCAGCGCCTAGTTATTCTCCTCAGCCATCGAGCCGGACAAGTTCTGGATCAAGTTCGTCGGCACCAAGAAACGATGGCGGCAGCGGCGGTGGCCGGCAAAGCGGCGGCTCTGGCAGATCACGTTAATAATACTATAAAATAAATGGAGTAATGTAATCTTATGAAAACGTTTCGAAAAATATATTGGCTGGTTATTGTAATGATGATTGGACTCCAGATTCAACTAGTGAACGCTCAATATGCAGAAGATGCATTAAGGTATTCTCAACTCGGATTAGGTGTAAGTGCAAGAGACCTTGGGATGGGCAATGCAACTGTCGGTGGCGTGAATGACTATTCAGCGCTTTTCTGGAATCCTGCGGGTTTAGCACTTGAACGTGATAATGAATTTTCAATTGGATTATCAAGTCTTGGATATTCAAATGATGTCTCATATCTCGGAACAAAATCGACATCTGATAAGAATGTTTTAAATCTTAATAATCTTGGTCTTGTTTATTCTATTCCGACGGTACGCGGCAGCTTAACATTTGCATTTGGATTCAATAGAGCGGCAAATTATACAACAACGGCTTCGATGAATGCATTTAATCCTTCTAGTTCTTTTACTCAATCATCCAATCTGCTCAATCAACCTCTAGACAACAATATTCCTTTTCAATTATATTTAGCGAATATCGATACTTTGACTGGAAAGATGGTCTCACTTGTGAATGGGAATGTACAACAAACTTTAAATATTTTAGAAGGAGGCGGATTGAACCATTGGACTTTTGGTGGTGCAATGGATGTTGGTCCCAATCTGTCTGTAGGTGTATCGCTCAATTTTGCTTCTGGATCGTATTCATATGATCAAACGGTGAATGAGAACGATACCAAGAATTTGTATCCTGCTTCGATACATCCGAATGATTTTAATCAATTTATGTATGAAAATACCATTAATGATGATATCAGCGGATTCAATGCACTTTTTGGATTGATGTACAGAAATCCTGGAAAATATTCGATTGGTGTTGCTATACGAACAGCAACGACCTATGATATATCTGAAACATATGGTGAATCTGCATCAAGTCAATTCAAAACACCGGACGCTTCCGGTAATTATTCATATTTTTATCCTTCGACAGGCAATTCAACGAAGTATAAGATAACATCGCCATATGTGCTTAGCGGTGGAATATCAATTCAGCCGCTTGATTGGCTTTTGGTAGCAGGAGATGCGGAGTATACCGATTGGACACAGATGGAATTTAATACGAACAATACAGATCTTATTAAAGAAAATTCTTTGATCAAAAATGAAATGCGAGCGACAACGAATCTTCGTGGTGGAATTGAAGTTTCACTATTCAAATTGGGATTGAAGCTCCGCGCCGGAATCATTGACAATCCGTCTCCATGGAAGGGCGATCCAAGCAGCCGAGATCAGTTATATTATACCGGGGGCATTGGACTGCAGCTTGATGAACGAACTGTTCTTAATGCCGCATATGCATATGGAACGTGGAAATCTTTACGGACAAATTATTCTTATTTAGATGGTTCAGGTGTTACTCAGTATGTCGGAACTGATGAGGCGGTGACAACTAGTAACTTTAATCTTACACTGTCCTACCGATTTTAGCTTAGTTGCACTGCTTTTCAAGTTTGATTACATTATTCCGTCATACTTCGCCGTGTGACGGAATTTTTTTGTACGTATAAAAGGATGTTTAAGCGAATCATGCGAAAAGCTCTAATTGGAATCTGTCTAATATTTATTGTTGTTTTGCTCGTAGGTACATTGGTTGGTTATTTTCTCGTGACGCGATCCTTTCCAAAGATTTCAGGGACAATAAATGTGAAAGGATTGGCGCAGGAGGTGAAAGTATTTCGAGATGAATTTGGCGTTCCTCATATTGTTGCACAATCAGAATATGACGCATTCTTTACAGTTGGTTTTACGCATGCACAGGATCGGTTGTGGCAAATGGAATTGACGCGGCGTGTTGGTATGGGGCGCTTATCAGAAGTATTAGGAGAACCAGCGCTTCAGAGTGATAAAATGTTTCACACTCTTGGATTGTGGCGACACGCACAAAAACTTTCACAGTCACTCGATGATGACACACGCAAAGCGTTGCAAGCGTATGCTGATGGCGTGAATCAATTCATTGCAACACATAGAGGTGAATATCCAATTGAATTTGATATGTTGAACATCGAACCGGAGCCATGGACGATTGAGCATTCGCTCCTTGTCAGTCGATTGATGGCGTGGGAATTGAATTATTCACGCTGGGTAGATTTACTTCTTGCCGAATTAGTCCAGCGGTTTGGTGAAGCGAAGGCGAAAGAAATATTCCCGTACTGGCCGGATAACGCCCCGCTTATTATTCCAAAGGAATTGAAGGGAAAGACAATTGCTGAAGACCTTCGTCCGTTGTTTGATGCGGAAGTAGCATACCGTTCGCTTCTCGGTATTCACGCTCTTGAATCTGGCAGCAACGCGTGGGCAATCTCCAGTGCAAAGTCTGCTACGGGACAACCTATTCTTGCAAACGATCCACATCTTGTGCTGATGGCACCAGCGAGGTGGTACGAACTTCACATAAGTGCACCAAGCCTGAATGTTGCCGGCATGTCTATTCCCGGTGTGCCGTTTGTTGTGGTAGGAAGAAATCAGCGCATTGCGTGGGGTGTAACAAATGCAATGATGGACGATGAAGACTTTTATATTGAAGAAGTTGATTCGCTTCAACATCCAAGGCATTATCGATTCAACAATGAATGGCGGTTGATAATAGAAACCGTTGATACAATTGTTGTGAGAGGAGCATTGCCGGTCGAGCTTTCCATATATAGTACGCACCGTGGCCCAATAGTGAATAAAATGGAACCAACTGCCCAATTTGCATCATCACTCATATCTATGCGTTGGACCGGAAATGAAATCTCGAATGAAGCAGGTGCTTTTTATCGTATGGACAAATCTGGTAACTGGCAGGAATTTCAAGAAGCATTAAAATTATTTACGGTACCTGCGCAGAATTTTGTATACGCTGATGTCGATGGCAATATTGGATACCGCACGGGTGGTAAGCTTCCTATCAGAAGAACAAAAGGTGCAACATTACCATTTCCAGGCTGGACAAACGAGTATGATTGGAATGGATTTGTCCCGTTTGATCAGATGCCGCATGTCTTCAATCCGCCGGAAGGATTTATAGCAACGGCAAATAACAAGATCATTGATGATTCGTATCCTTATTATATCTCCAATCATTGGGAATCTCCATGGCGCTCAATCCGTATCAGCGAAGTATTGCGCGAACAAGACAAATTTACAGTAGAAGAAATACAACATCTGCAGTTCGATCTTGTTTCTACACACGCAAGAGAAGTGGTGCCTTACATTCTTCATGCATATGATAGTATTACCGTTACAGATAAAGATGTAGAGACAATGTTGGAGTATTTTCGGAATTGGAATTATGAAATGCGAAAAGAAGATGTGAGTACAACTCTCTTCCAAGCGACGATAAACAAACTTATTTATAATATCTTCCATGACAAAATGAGTGATCAGCTGTATGAGTTATATAACATGCTGGCAAGCACACCTTTGTCAGCGTTGTCGCATTTACTGAAGAATCCAAACTCGGAGTGGTACGACGATCTCAAGACGTCTGTGTATGAAACGCGTGATGATATTATCCGTAAAAGTGTAAGTGATGCGTTGGCTATGCTGAAGAGTGAACTCGGCGGCGATCTCAAGGAATGGCAATGGGGAAGATTACACACAGTAACGTTCGGACATGTCTTTGGCTCGAACAAATTACTTTCTGGATTCTTCAATATCGGACCATTCCCAATTGGTGGTTCGCACTCCACGATTAATGTTGGGCAGTACTTCATTGCTCATTCTTTTGAGAGTGTCGTGGGACCGTCGATGCGGCAGGTGTTTAATCTCGCAGACATCAATGATACACGAAGTGTTTTACCGCCGGGGCAATCGGGGCAAGTATTTTCCAGTCACTACAAAGATCAGGTAACACTATGGCTTAATGGCGCATACAAAATGCGTCCAATGCAGCAATCAATTATTGAATCGACATGCCGAGATGTTCTTACACTAAGGCCAATTAGATGAATATTTCAGATAAGCTTCGTTTGTTATTTCATAATACAGAATCAATTTGTGTGTTGACGGGCGCGGGCATTTCAGCAGAAAGCGGTGTAGAAACTTTTCGCGGTTCCAATGGATTATGGTCGAAGTTAAAGCCGGAAGAGCTGGCTGACTTCAATGCTTTTATGCGTAATCCGGAGTTGGTATGGGAATGGTACAACTACAGAAAGAAAATTATTCATAATGTGAAACCTAATCCTGCTCATTTCGCTCTTGCGCATTTGCAGGAATTGGTGAAAGACTTCACTCTTATAACTCAGAATATTGATAATCTGCACATACGCGCCGGCAGTAAAAATGTTTTAGAACTCCATGGTAACATAGAGCGCAGCTACTGCATCGATTGTGGAAAATTTGTTGCTGACGTAGAGGTTTCATTAGAAAACAAAGTGCCGCACTGTCAATTCTGCAATGGAATCATTCGTCCGGACATTGTATGGTTTGGCGAGATGTTGCCGGAAGGAGTCTTTGAGGCGGCAACTGAAGCGGCAAACCAGTGTGAGCTATTTCTTACTATTGGCACATCTGCTGTAGTATATCCTGCCGCAAGTCTTCCTCTGATCGCACGAGAGAATGGTGCATATGTTGTAGAAATTAATATGGAGCGAACGGAAATATCGCACAGTGTTAATGAAACGCTTCTTGGGAAAGCAGGCGAAATACTGCCGCAGCTTGTGAAGATGAAAGAAGAAATAAAAGGATAAAATCATGAGAACTAAAAAAGCGGTCGCCAAAACGAAAATTATTTGTACACTAGGTCCTGCTTCGCAAAGCGTTGAACAATTGGTAGAATTAATTCAAGCGGGTATGGATGTTGCACGATTGAATTTTTCACACGGAACGCATGAGGATCATCTCGCATCCATAAATAATGTACGAGAGGCAAGCAAACTCGCCGGAGAACATATTTGCATTTTACAGGATCTGTGCGGACCGAAGATTCGGACTGGTAAACTTCAGAACAAATCCATCGAGTTGAAAGAAGGCACAACGTTCACATTCACAATTGATGAAGTTATGGGAGATGAACGTCGAGTTACAACGACGTACCGTGAATTGCCAGAAGATGTGAAAGCAGGCGATGTTATTTTATTGGATGATGGGAAAATGGCATTGCGGGTTGTATCGAAGACGGCAAAGGATGTCAACTGCACGGTGATGAATGGCGGCATTCTGAAAGAAAACAAAGGAATGAATCTACCCGGTGTAAAGTTAAGCACACCATCGTTGACAGAGAAAGATATTGAGGATTTGAAGTTCGGACTTGCACATGATGTGGATTATGTGGCGCTTTCGTTTGTGCGTTCTGCTGGAGATATTCGATATCTTCGGTCTATCATTCAACAGCAGACGAAAACACGAGTTCCCATTGTTGCAAAGATCGAAATGAAAGAGGCGATAGACGTTATTGATTCCATTGTAGCGGAATCTGATACGGTTATGGTAGCGCGCGGTGATCTTGGAGTTGAGATGATGCCGGAAGATGTGCCCATCCTGCAGAAGATGATTGTGCGAAAGTGCAATGAAGCAGGCGTCCCCGTGATTATCGCAACACAAATGCTAGAATCAATGATAGAAAATCCGCGACCCACACGAGCCGAAGCAAGCGATGTTGCAAATGCCGTGCTTGACGGCGCAGATGCGGTGATGTTAAGCGCAGAAACTTCTATTGGGAAATATCCGATAGAGACCGTGCAAACGATGGATCGCATCATTTGCCGCGCCGAAATTCGCACACGCGATCACTTAAGTATCAAACAAATTCCTACGGAAATTCAGGAGAATGTATTTGACGCAATCGCCCGTGCGGCTTGTGTTTTGGCTCGTCAGGTGAACGCCACGGCGATCGTACCAATCACGCATTCAGGCGCAACAGCAGTACGAATCAGCAAGTATCGTCCTGAATCGAGAATCGTTGCGGTCACAAGTGATGAAAGAATCCTCTGTAGTTTGAACCTTGTATGGTCTGTGCGTGGTATTGCCATCAAAGATTTCATCCACGACAACGATACAGTATTCCGCAGGATTATTGAACGCCTTAAGCAAGAAGGTTATGTTGAACGCGGAGACTTTGTTGTCTTTACTGCCGGATTACCATTGATGGCAATGGGAACAACAGATACAGTCAATGTGGAGCGTGTAGAATAAAAATATTTTGTATAATTATGCATTAATCGATAAATCGAGTGTTGCGCTAACGATACTTCTTTCATACATTTCTTTTGAAAAAAAAACATTGTCCCAAGAACTACCGCACTATGACAGTGAGTGATTGCTGCTCACAAAAAAAGGGCAACACATGGTAAGCACAGATCATCTTTGGGGAATCGTTCTCGCCGGCGGAGATGGAAAACGCCTGCAGGAATTTATCCGCAAGCGGTATGGTACTGAACGCCCTAAACAATACTCTGCAATTATTGGTAAGCGATCCATGTTGCGTCACACACTTGATCGCGTAGAAAGAATAATTCCTCCAAGACGACTTCAAATTGTTGTCGCCCGCAAACACCGCAAATATTTACCTGAAGTATTAAAAGAACGCGAGAAGAAATCCATTCTATTTGCCCCGGAAAATCGTGAATCGGCGGCAAGTATATATTTTGCTCTCTCGCATATTTATTTTCGCGATCCCGATGCAATGATTGTAATATTCCCATCAGATCATTTCATTGGAGAAGAAGAACGTTTTTTACAGTATGTGGAACGAGCGATTTCATTCAGTAATAAATATCCGGATTATGTAGTACTCTTAGGAATTAAACCTACCGAAGCAAATCCGGATTATGGCTGGATTGAACCGAGCAAAAACTTTTTAAATCATGAAGAGAACCGTTTTTATAAGGTTATTTGCTTCCGAGAAAAACCAAATATTGAAGAAGCCCAAAAACTTTATAACAAAGGATGCCTGTGGAATTCTTTGGTGCTTGCAGCAAAATGTGACGCGCTTGTTAAAAAGTATCGGCAGCATTTGGAATGTATTTATGATGCATTCAAACGATCAAAATCCTTTTATGGCACTGACGATGAAGAGCAATTTGTAAAACAGGTATTTGAAAAGATTCCACCTAAAAGCTTTTCAAAGAGTGTTCTGGAGGAAATTGCCGATAGTCTTTTCGTGTTGCGTGTAGAAGGAATACTCTGGAGCGATTGGGGAAACAAAGCACAAGTTTTGAAAGACCTCGATAGTCTTGGTGTGGCACATTAAGAAATCAATTAACGACGTGAAGTGATTACATTTTCGTTAGGAAAGAACGAGACTTCTTCTCTGAAACTTTTTATATCTAAAACGATGTTGAATAAGTGGACTGTAGAATTATATTGCAGCCCATTTGTCGTTTTTGAACGCAGAGAAATAGTTTAGTATCTTTAAATAATGAATACGGATAAAAAAAATATAACAGTTGCAGTAGGAATGAGCGGCGGAGTGGATTCCTCGGTGGCGGCAGCATTATTAGTAAAAGAAGGCTACAACGTTATCGGTATTACGATGAAAACGTACGACTATATGGAAGTCGGAGGCAAACCGGTCAGTGAAAGTAATTGCTGTGATATGAGAGCGGTAATTGATGCAAGAACAGTGGCTGATAAACTCGGTTTTCCTCATTATGTGATAAACCTCAGAGAAGAGTTCAATGATGTTGTTATTCAAAATTTTATTGATGAGTATTTGAGTGGAAGAACACCAAATCCTTGTATAATATGTAATCGCAAGATTAAATGGGGTGCAATGCTGGAAAAAGCGAAAGAACTTGGTGCGCATTTTATTGCTACTGGACATTATGCCCGTGTCCGTTATGATGAACAAAAGCAAAGATATATTCTCTCGCGGGGTAAGTATGCCGAGAAAGATCAATCCTATGCGCTCTGGGCCGTTAAGCAGGAAGCTCTTAGCAAAACAATGTTTCCTTTGGGTGAACTGACAAAACCGGATGTGCGGCAGCTGGCCGAACAGTACGAGTTGGTCAATGCGCGTAAGCAGGAAAGCTTTGAAATCTGTTTTATACCAGATGACAACTATGTACGCTTTTTAAACGAACAAATTCCGAATTTGCAGGGACGAGTATCCAATGGTAACATTGTGCTAGATGGAAAAGTTGTAGGTAAACACAATGGCTATCCTTTCTATACTATTGGACAACGTCGGAATATTGGCGCGCATAAACAGAAAATGTATGTAATTGCTATCGACAATAAAACCAATACAATTAGAATCGGGCAGGATGCCGAACTTCATCATGGAACACTTATCGCCGATCAAGTGAATTGGAGCGGTATTGTCGGACTAGATAAAACTCTTCGTGTACAAGCGAAAGTACGATATAAGGATGAAGGAGCGAATGCGCTTCTCTCGTTAGAGGAATCAGGAAAAATTCGAGTGACATTTGATCAACACAAACGGGCAATCACACCGGGGCAATCAGTAGTAATATATGATGGAGATGATGTTTTATGTGGCGGTGTGATTGAACAAGTTCTAAATTGATTACAGTGAAAAAGAAATACCTGCAGAATATTCTGAGCAGTATCTGAATTTGTCTGCTAATTATATCGGATATTTCTTCGATTATCTTAGTTTTATAGCATTGTGTCATCGCGAACCTGTAATAATCAATAGATGTGGAAACAAATTGAAGCCTCATGCGTTTATCATATGAAAACTGAAACGACGGTGGTTGACGATTTTTCACTTATTAAGGCGATTCAGTCGGGTGATCATCAAGCATTTGAATCACTTATCCGCCGCTATCAGCGACAGGTGGCAAACCTGATTTATGTAACCATGGGCAATCATGATGATGTGGATGATATTGCTCAGGAAGTATTTATTCGGGTGTATCGATCATTGCCCCGATTTAAATTTGATGCATCCTTCTTTTCATGGATTTATAGAATTACCATGAATTTATGCATTGATGAAATTCGGAAACGCAAGATCAGGAAAGTTTTATCGTTGGATTTTTTAACAGAAGATGCACTGGAAAAAAGCCGAAAGAACAAAGATCAGGTAATGCCATCTGATTCGTTATTAATGGATGAAAGGCGTCAAGTGGTTCAATCGGCGCTTCAGCGTTTGAAACCAGAACATAGAGAAATACTTGTGTTACGTGAATATAATGATTTAGGATATGGTGAGATTGCCGAGACGCTTGATATCAGTATAGAAGCCGTTAAATCACGCATCTTTCGAGCGCGATCAGAACTCAAAATTCTCTTGAGTGAATATTTCGAGAGGTGAATATGAACCATAAAAAACTAAAATTACTCGTATCATCCTATCTTGACGGTGAAGCCAATGATAACGAAAAAGCTGAGGCACTTTCACATATCGAAGTATGTTCTGAATGCCGTCAATTTATTGAGCATGTGAAGCTCATGCGAGAAGAAATCTGTGCACTTGGTGAAGTAAAACTAACAGATTNNGGCGAGATGAACAAACTGTGGAATGGCTTGGCGTAGAACCATCGGCGCGAAATACATTTTTCTTGCTTGCAGTTGTTGTCCTTGTAATGTTCCTTTTTACGAGTTTTAACAACAACACTGCGTCAGCAATGAGTGATCAGCTATTAAATAGAATCACATCAGATTCTGTTTCAGTACATGTATTACTTCAACCAGAAAGTTTCTCGAAGAGCGATTTATTGTATGCGGTGATGACTAAATAGTGAACGAAAGAACCGAGTTATGAAACCAAAGACAAAAACAATTCTGTTCATTCTTCTCAGCTTTATCCTTGGAATATTGTGTGGATGGTTTGCGCAGGATCGCGTTTTTATAAAGGCAGAGCACACACCACCGGATTTTCAGAAAATGTTAACGGAACGATTGCACCTCGATGAGCGCCAAATTGCGCAAGTGGATTCAATTCTTGATGCACGCAAGAAACAAATAGATGTTCATAGAAATCAAATGCTTGCGATGCGAGATACAACACGAATAGAAATTCGAAAAGTTTTAAATGCGGATCAAACCAAAGTATTTGATGAAATAATTCAAGAGATGAATGTACACGATGCAAAAAAATGGAAACACGATTCACCAAAGAAATAAAGTTTTGGAATCAATGTGCCGGTTCAGTTTTATTGCGACTTTATTAATTGCAAATGAACAATATATCTTAGTGGGAATGAGTACGTGAAGAAAATATGGAATAAAAATCAATGATTATGGGAATAAAAAAGAAATATTTTATCGGCGGCGGAATAATCGCTATCCTCCTTCTCGTTGTGGTGTTGCGGATTGCCTTGACATCGTCGACGATGGACCGGCGGCAGGGTATAGCGCTTGTGAAGGTCCAGAAACCCTTTAAAGAAACAATGAGAACAATATTTACGTACACTGGTGATATTCTTCCCCTGCAGCAAGCGACTATCTATTCGAAGGTGAGCGGAAACTTGGAACGCAACTATGTCGAAATGGGAACGTACGTTCACAGCAATCAAATGCTGGCCTTAATCGATACAACGGAATTGTTCCAGCAATATCAGCAGACAAATGCAACGTACCAAAATGCATCTTTGTTGTTCGAACGTGCGAAGCAACTTTTTGAAAGGAATCTTGCGGCAAAACAGGATGTGGATAACGCCGAAGCAACGATGAAAGTCGCGAAAGCAAATTATGACGCCGCAGCGACTCATCTCAGTTATGCGCATATTGTTGCCCCGTTCAACGGCTTTGTTACGCGAAGATTTTTAGATGCCGGTGCGTTGATAGGTGCAAGTACATCAACACTTTTTACAATGATGTACCTCGATAGCGTGAAAATTATTGTATATGTACCAGAAAAAGATTTGTCGCAGATGTATCACGTGCTGACGGCAAAAGTGACACTTGATGCGTTGCCGAATCAAGAATTTGTTGGATATGTCAGCCGTTTCAGCGAAGCCGTCGATCTGACAACACGAACAATGCCAATTGAAGTGGATATTCCCAATCATTCCCGCATTATCAAACCCGGTATGTTTGCAACCATCTCGTTTATTGTCAGCGAACGGCCTAATGCTCTTACATTGTCGTCGGATGATTTATTAAAAGATGATAATGGATATTTCGTCTTCATTTCGGATGGAAAGAAAGCACATCAAATTCGAATTACCATAGGCAACGAAACTAATTCGCATACCGAAATTCTCGCTGGCTTGAATGGCGATGAAGACATCATTACAACGGGCCAGCAATTTGTCAAAGAAGGCACAACTCTCACTATTCAAAAGTAAAACGGTTTACAATTTATGTGGCTTACTAGACTTGCGCTTCGTTATCCGATCTCAACATTTCTCTTTGCGTTGACAATTGTTTTGTTGGGGTTTGTTTCGTTTTCGCAGCTTCCCATCGATATGCTGCCGAATCTGACAATTCCAGTCGTTACAGTAGTGACGTATTATACCGGCGCCGGTCCTCTCGATATGGAACAAAGCGTAACGCGTCTCATTGAGCGAAGTGTTAGTTCTATTAATGATGTCAATTACGTTCAGTCTTCAACGCGCGAGGGAATTTCACAAGTAAGCGTCTATTTCAATTGGGATGCGAACACCGATGTTGGGCTTGTGGATTGTGTGCAGCGTGTCAATCGCATCATCAATCAATTGCCAACGGGCGTTTCACAACCTTCGGTATTGCGGTTTGACATTACGAGCCTTCCGGTGTGCGTCGTTGCTGTTGAGGGCGATATGGATCAGCGCGACCTCTATGATTTGGCGTACAATATTATTGAGCCACAGATCGAACACATCAACGGTGTTGCTTCGGCAATTGTTTCAGGTGGAAGAATTCGGGAAATTCATGTAACACTTGACCGCAATAGAATTCAAGCAATGGGCATTCCGGTACAAACTGTTTTAACCGCTGTCGCAAATTCCAATCTGATTATACCGTCGGGCGATCTCAAAACAGGTCCTTTCGATTATACCTTGAAGACCGAAAGTCTCTTTAATGTTGTCAAGCCGATGGAAAATATTGTCGTGAAAACGGTCAACGGTATTCCAATACGTCTGAAAGACATCGGTTCTGTTGATGACAGTTATCAGGAACAGACAGAAATTGTGCGTGTTAACGGCAAAGCTGGCGTTGTGATGCGCGTTTTGAAGCTTTCGAGCGCAAACACAGTAGAAGTTGTTGATAATGTGACGCGCGGGATACCGAAGTTGACAGGCATCCCCTCCTCTGTAAAAATGACGGCCACGTTCGATCAATCTGTTTATATACGGCAAACAATTTCCGGATTGCAGAGAGAGGCGATGCTCGGCGGCATTCTCGCAATGATCATCATCATTATCTTTCTGCGTAATATCCGCGGCACGTTAATTATCCTTGTCGCTATTCCGCTGTCCATACTCATCACATTTATTTTATTCCGCTTCGGAAACATTACACTCAATATTATGACCTTTGGTGGACTTGCACTTGCGGTCGGAAGGCTAGTGGATGATTCTATTGTTGAACTGGAAGCAATTTCGCGCCATTATAACATGCGCAAGAAAGGCGAATCGCGCCTTGATGCGACCTTAGGCGCAGCAAAGGAAGTTGCTGCACCGATCTTTATTTCTACACTGACAACGGTTATTGTCTTCTTACCTGTCGTATTCCTGAGTGGCATTGCAAAGCTTCTCTTTATTCCTCTTACGATAACGATTGCCGTGGCGCTGTTTGGATCATTCTTTGTCTCGCGGACGGTTACGCCGCTGATGTGCATGAATTATCTTCCACCGGAAAAAGAATTGGACAGGATATCGAATAAATTCTCGGATCGTACGAGAGTATATTTTCACGATAGGATTGAGAGTATTGAATCGTTCTATGAAAAATGCCTTCGATGGACGATGAAGCATCGGAAAACGATCGTCGTCAGCATTGTTCTTTTCTCAGCACTGTCGTTGGGTCTTTATGCGTTCATCGGAACAGAATTTTTCCCTGATCAGGATGAAAGCAAATTTAGGATAGCATTTAAGTTGCCCGTCGGTTCGCGGTATGAAGAAACGGATTCGGTAGCGAGGCAAATGGAAAAAATACTTTTTTCGGCTGTCCCTGAAACACAGGTTCTCATTACGGACGTTGGTATTACCACAAATACAAAAACCGCTTCAGGCATAGGGGGCGGAGGCAATTCTGGAAGCCATGCAGGCAACATTCAAATCGGTCTTGTGTCTCCAGAAGAACGCAGTCGCTCAATGTTTGAAATTGCTGCCGATGTTCGGCGCAAATTAGCAAATCTGCCAGGCGTACAGGTGTTCGTGACTCCCAGCGGTATATTGCGTACCCTATTAAATTTTGGTTCCACAGCTCCTCTTGATGTTGAAATACGCGGTTTTGACCTTTCGGCCGGAAGTGCACTGGCAAAGGAGATTGCACAAATAGTTCGCTCAACTCCTGGTGCAGCAGACGTACAGGTTACGCGAGACGACAACTTACCTGAACTACATATCAATATCGACCGTGACAAAGCGGGCGTTCTGGGAATCGATGTTGCAGGCATTTCCAATACAATCAATACGTGCATGAATGGAACTGTTGCGTCGCTGTATACCGATCCGATCTCCGGCAATCAATATAATATTCTTGTGCGACTTGATCAGGATTTTCGAAACCAAATCGAAGACTTAAAACAATTGACGATCACGACTGCAAACGGGCAGCAAGTGCTGTTAGGAAATATTGCTACGATTGAAAAGCGCAGCGGCCCGGTGCAGATTGATCGAAAGTATCAGCAGCGCCTTGTCGAAGTGACCGCAAACGCTGTGGGACGGGACCTGGGAAGCGTTTCGAAAGATATTCAGGATAAACTCGATAAATTGAAGGTGCCACAAGGATTTGAAATAAAACAGACGGGCAATGTTGAACAGCAGAAAAAAACATTCTCCGATCTGGCTCTAGCGTTCCTGCTTGCAATTATCTTGGTGTATGTTGTTATGGCATCACAATTTCAATCGTTCATCGATCCGTTTATTATCATGTTCACTGTTCCGCTCGGCATAGCCGGCGTTTTATGGATGTTGTTTCTTACTCATACGACGCTTTCGGTCACATCGTTTCAGGGAGTGATCGTAATGGTCGGTATCGTAGTGAGTAATGGTATTCTTCTTGTAGATTATACAAATCACCTGCGCATCAGTGGACTTGAATTGCACGAAGCGGTCGTACGCGGCGGCAAGACTCGTTTAAAACCCATTCTTATGACATCGCTCGCAACCGTGCTCGGATTGATTCCTATGGCCATTGGACTTGGCGGGGAATCGACACAGGCGCCGCTGGCAATTGCTGTTATCGGTGGATTGACATTCTCTACTGTGTTAACGCTCTTCTTTGTTCCCATTCTCTATACGATATTTGAGGAACGATTTAAGCGAGAAATTCGAAATGATGATGATGTTCAGACTGAAGGCTCACAGATAACCGGTCAGACCGTAGCAACTACGGAACTACCATCCATTGACACAACGACATCGACAAAAAAGGACAGAAACTCATAAGTCTCTTCTTCGACAGAACAAACAGAATAGAATCAAAGAACAATCCTTTATTGAAAGAACCATACTCGTAGCTGATTTACAGGTATAGTTCAGTTGTATATGTGATCCGTGTCTCCTTCCCAACATTCCGCTTGGTTTTTTCAGTATAAAAGAATAATTTGACGTCGAATTCACATAGTCTACTCATAGTGTCTATAATTAGGACTTGTAATGCTAAATTACATCTGGCTCTTTCTTATAGCAATCGCGCTCATCGTTGGTGTTGGGAAAGATATCAATGATGAATTCCAGAACACGTACCAAAATGGTGTGCCGCTGGAAGTAGCATTCCTCTCACCACAAATATTATCCGGCACTGCTATGAGATGGGAAGGGCAGTTTTATCTTACGGCAAAACAATTCAATGATTTCTACAAAACAACTTCACAGATTGAAGAAGTAAATCAACCGGTCGTTATTTCGCTTTCATCAGATGGAACCGGGAGCTTCATTTTCTCATCCACAGAAGTAACACCGACGCGCTGGAAAGAAATGAGCAAATCCGCTTCTGCCAAAGGTACACTCATGGGGAAAGTGGAGAAAATAGAATTCTCTGAAAATAAATCCTTGGGAAAAGCGAAAATTATATTTGAACCGATTCGTTTTGTAAAATTGAAAGCCATTACACAAGCCGCAATTGATTTTGCAAACACCGCAGTCGAAATAGCAATTGGTTTGATTGGTGTGATGGCACTTTGGCTTGGTCTCATCAAAGTTGCGGAGGAAGCCGGATTGGTGAAAGTGCTTACGCGATTACTTACTCCAATTACAAAACGTTTGTTTCCAGATGTTCCGTCCGATCATCCTGCTATTGGCGCAATCATAATGAACACGGCAGCAAATATGCTCGGCCTTAGCAATGCTGCGACACCGATGGGTTTGAAGGCAATGGAGGAATTGAATAAACTCAATCCAAAAACCGGCACTGCAACAAACGCGATGGTGACTTTCCTTGCAATTAATACCGGCGGATTAATTTTAATTCCGGCAACCGCGATTGCAGTGCGAGCCGCATCTGGCTCTGCAAATCCAGGTATCATTATCGGCACGGCAATCTTCGGTGCGGGATGCGCAACGGTAACCGGGGTTATCGCATCAAAAATTTTACAACGTCTTCCGAGATACAAAAATAAATTGAATGAAGAGGAAAAATTAGCGGAGGAGAAAGGCAATGACTGATCTTTTTCGTACCGTTATCAACCTGATTTCTATCTTTGCAATTCCGCTTATGATTGCAGTATTTCTTGGTTGGGGATTTGTTAAAAAAGTGCGTATGTATGAAGTTTTCGTAGAAGGAGCGAAGGATGGGTTTAATACAGCTATTCGCATCATTCCATATTTAGTGGCGATGTTGTTTGCGATCGGTATCTTCCGTGCCAGTGGTGCGATGGATTTGCTGGTCTTGATAATTTCACCAATCACAAATTTAATCGGTATGCCTGCAGATACATTGCCAATGGCACTGATGCGCCCGCTGTCGGGCAGCGGTTCATTGGGAATTATGACAGAGTTGATGAAAACGCACGGTCCGGACTCGTTTGTCGGCGTCCTTGCTTCAACAATGTACGGCAGTTCGGAGACGACGTTTTATGTGCTCGCTGTTTATTTCGGAGCGGTAAACATTAAAAACTCTCGCCACGCTGTGCCAGTTGGATTGCTAGCAGACTTTGCCGGCATGCTTGGCGCTGTTTTTATTTGTCGAATTCTTTTTGGAATTTAGGAAAATATTTTGAGGAATTATGAAATCAGCTAAGATTCTTGTCATTATATTCTTTATGCTAATGTTTTTATCGGTAATCGTGAACGCACAACTCCCAAACGCAGCCGCAGCGATGATGGGAGAGAATGGAGGTTTTGTCCAAATGGGCTTTGGTGCAACATTTATAGATGGCGAAACATATTACTTGGTCTGCTTTGCGCCGGAAGTAGCATTCGGACAACTTGGCATTGGCCTCGATCTCAATTTGCGTTTCAACACGCAAGGAAAGCTACGCATGGGTGATTATGTAAAATTTGAAGATTATCTCCGTATCATTCGTTATGTCCGCTGGGCGCAAAAAGGTGATCCATTCTACATTCGAGTCGGACAACTTGATTACTCACTTCTAGGACACGGATCGATCATCTATAATTATCGCAATAATGCAAGCTATGATATGCGGAGAACCGGTATAGAGTTAGATTTGAATTTTGAGAAATTCGGTTTCGAGTCTATATACAGCGATGTTACCGGAAGAGGATTGTTAGGTTTGCGCGGGTACATAAGGCCTTTAAAGTTCACCAGTTTTGCGAAAGTTCCTGTTATTAACAATTTTGAAGTTGGCGCCACCTATACGCGTGATTTGAACCAGTATGCCGATTACTCTCATATTGATACTCGTACACAAATTGACTCGAGCAGAACCGGTCTTTCGATTTATGGTTTCGATTTTGGCTTACCAATTATATCATATTCATTTTTAAAATCAATCTTGTATTACGATTTTGCTCAGATTTCCAATTATGGACATGGTTCTTCTATCGGTTTAAACATGAATTTTTCAGGTATGGGGATTCTCAATATCAGAGGGAAATATGAATATCGCATAAATGGTGCAAATTATATACCCGCTTATTTCAATGCATTCTATGAATATGATCGATTTAATTATACTAATAGGCTCAGTAAATCTGACACACTCTGGCAAGTCGCAGCAAACCGAGGTTATTTCGGAGAGATAATTGTTAGCATCCTTAACACCTTTTACATTATCGCTGGCTATCAGGCTCCTGCTGAAATACAAAATCAAGGCATATTGCATGCAGAATTGCGATTGCCGGAAATCGCCGGCATAGTTGTACGCGGTGCATTTGATAAAGCAAGAATAGGCCGTGTTTTTATATTGGATGACAATTCCATTCTTGGTGCAGAAATTGGGTACAAGCCTGTCAAGTATTTATTGATGTCAATGCTGTATCAGCAAACATTCTCAAACAGAAATCCAGATGGATCTTTACGTACTGATGGTTCTTTTATAAAACAAGATCGAGTAGAACCGAAAGTTAGTTTTATTTATGATTTTTAGATTTGAAATTGATCGAGTAAACACTTTCATTGATGATCAAAGGGCGTTTGATTATTATCTGACGGATATAGAGAACGCATTATTATTTTGAAAATCATAGAACGGACAATGTAGGTTGTTAATACATTAAACCATCCTTTGCAGTTGAGAGGCGATTCTGGAAACAGGATCCCCTTTTTTGCATTTCACCTCTCTTCTTTCTATTTTCAAACAACAAGTCATACTAATACATAAAGCAATATACAATGAACATTCAATTTCTTGGAGCGGCACGAACTGTCACCGGCTCAATGCATCTCGTTTCTGTGAACGGTACAAAAATTCTTCTCGATTGCGGTATGTTTCAAGGAAGGCGAGCGGAAGCATACGAAAAGAATCGTAGTTTTCCATTCGATCCATCCCAAATTGTTGCGGTCATTCTCTCGCATTCTCATATTGATCACGCTGGTAAACTACCCAATCTCGTGAAGAATGGTTATCGCGGTCCTATCTATGCTACACCAGCAGCGCGCGATTTGTGCAACATTATGTTATACGACAGTGCCTACCTTCAAGAGCGGGATATTGAATATGTGAACAAGAAACATCAAAAAAAGCATGAGCCTCTTGTACAATCGTTATATGATGTTGAGGATGTCGCTAACGCTATGAAACAGTTCATTAGTATCAATTATGAACAACAAGTACAGGTTGCCAAGGGAGTGACGGTGAAATTTCTCGATGCTGGACATATTCTCGGTTCTGCAGTGACAGTGCTTGAGGTAGAAGAGAATGGTAAACGAAAGAAGATTGGTTTTACCGGCGATTTGGGAAGAAAGAATGCGCCGATCATCAAAGACCCACAGCCAATTGGCGGTGTGGATGTTTTAATTTCCGAGAGCACGTACGGCGGAAAAATACATGAGCCGATAACCGGAATGAAAGATGCACTATGCAAAGTTATCCAACAAACAACTGATCGCGGTGGCAAGGTGATCGTACCGTCATTCAGTGTCGGAAGGACACAGGAGATTGCATATCTTTTATCCGAACTATTCGATGAAGGTAGATTACCTGTTGTGCCAATTTATGTCGATAGCCCGCTCGCGGTTAATGCAAGCGACATTTTCCGTTTGCATACGGAGTGTTTTGATCAAGAAACACTTAATCACTTACATGCGCATGAAGATCCGTTTGGCTTCAATCGGCTGACGTATATTCGTTCAGTGGATGAGTCGAAAAAATTAAACGATTTGCATTCTCCTTGCGTTATTATTTCAGCATCCGGAATGTGTGAAGGCGGAAGAATTGTGCACCATCTTGCCAACAACATCGAAAATCCTAATAACACTATTCTGATCTGTGGATATCAAGCGGAACATACACTAGGTAGAAGGATAGTTGAGAAACAGCAGGAAGTAAACATCTTTGGGGAAATACATAAATTGAATGCAGAAGTAGTGGTGCTAAATTCATTCTCTGCGCATGCCGGTCAGGATGAGTTGATAGAGTATATTACAGCGGCTGACCAAACACAATTGAAAAAACTATTTCTCGTACATGGCGAATTAGAACAAATTGAAAAACTATCTGCGAAACTCAAAGAAACTCCTATAAAAGAAGAGATTTACATTCCAATGACAGGCGAGAAGTTTGAGGTGTGAAAATGAGACTTGGTGAACTCGCGTTTCCAATTGAAATCGCAGTCCGCACGTATTGTGAACAATTTTTGCATGTGTTCAGTGAAGGATAATGGAATTAACCAGTGATGTTCGTACTCAGAAGTCCATGCACTTTCCTATGTCCTTTTATTTTTGGATTGTTTTTCTTCCAACAGACAACGATTGGTCAGGAATTGCTTCGTCCTTTTACGGCTCCGGTAGCTGATAGCCTAAAGTTTTCTTCCCTCAGTTTTGATCGCGTTCTTAACACTTATGTATGGACAGGAGATTTTAAAAAAGAAATTTATGAACAACTTTGGAATGTTGATTTACATCAACGAATTCGATCGCGTCTCATAAAAACAGACCAGACTGCAATTGAGGATGAGTATCAAGGATTGATTGCTTTGCAGACGCGACTTTTAGAAAACTTGAATTTCCAAATTAAGAATTTATCTAATGTACTTGCTGATAACCGTTCAATTGATCTTGGAAGAATGGCACAGCATCAAGTTCTTACAGGTTTCGAGTACTTGCCGACTAGAAACATCGCCGGTGAAGCAATGGGTGGATATGAACTAAACACACAAGAGGAAGAGAATGACCATGGTTTTGCTTGCGTGCTTGGTTTCAATGCGCGTCAAGTAGAACTCGAGGAGTTCAATACTTCTCTTCAATCGTCGTGGAACCAATCTTTTCTTGGCCGTCGTTCTCCACGAACAGGAAATATCAATCTTACCTTCTTGCGCGATTTCGGCGGCGGTGTTGACGATTCGCTTACGGTAAATTACAGCACGCAGCGCAGGCAATTCTATACATCGATCGATTCTTCAAGTCAGCTAACTCTTGGTGTGACGCATAATATTTTTCAGCGTGATGCAAGCATGCTTGAAATTTCTAATCAAACGAAATATAACTTGGATCGGAATCTTTCCATAGTTGTTTCAATCGGAATCTCAAACCAATTAATTGATCGAGGATATCGCTTTAAAGATTATCTTCATCCAGCATCGTTAACTCTCGATTCGCGCATCCAAGAAATGCTATTCTTTGGCATTATTTCAATGCAATGGCAACCGCTAAATTGGCTCGGGGCAGACATTAAACTTGTGTACACTGAAAAAGAAGAACGACATTCGGTGCTGGACGATATTCAGGCCTCAAATGCTGTCGTTGATACACAACGCGCTTCGGCAAGCCGTTTGGAAAATACTGCGCAACGCACAACGCTTACGACAGCAATAAAAATCGATGTTTCGCAGGATGATATGATTCGCTTAGTAGCATCGTCCGGCATTCTACGTTATGATACACCGGATATTTTCAATACTGATGACCGTGATGAATTACTTCTAACATCAGGTGCTGAGTATTTGCACCGCTTTTCATCTCGGTTACAGCTGATACTGAATGCGGATCTGACGTTATTTCATCTTGTTTATCTGAATCGAAATCAGAGCGCAAATAATAATTGGAACCGTGTTATCCGATTCTCGCCAAGTGTTGAATATATGCCCACTTTGTTTTTTCGCACGATTATGCGCACCGAAGTGCTTGCAAATTATACGATCAGTGATTATGAGCAGCAAGTTGCGTCAATACGAAGCTTTTCATTTAGGCAAGTCTTATGGTCGGATTCCACAACTATGCGATTAAGCGAAAGAATCCAGTGTAATTTCTCAGGAAGCTTGCGTATCTTTGAGCGTGGAACACTCCGTTGGCAGGAGTTTAAAGAAAAGCCAGAAGAATATGTCATAGAAAAAACAATATGGCCGGAGATTGTTTGGTCTTCGACAATTGGATTGAAAATTGGAATTGGATTCCGTTATTTTGGTCAGGATCATTACACATACAAAAGTGATCAGCGGATATTTTCTCAAGGGATTGAGGCAATGGGTCCGACTGCGTCTATTGAATGGTTAGGATTGGCAGGAGAGAAAGTGATTATTAATGGATGGCGGGAAGAACAAAAAAACAATGGAACAACGGCGACAATACTTTCAAATCTTTCGATACAAGTAGGATTTACACTATAGCGTTAGAAATGGAATGAAATCGATAGTGGACAGGAAAAAGTCGGATAAAACACATCGCAAATATGTTTATGAAATGATATGCCGAAGTAATCAAAAAGAAATTTCGCATATTGAAAAATTTCTTCGGCAAATCAGCATGGAACTTCATATTGATGACGGAATAATGTACCGATTGTTGGTTTCATGCACAGAGGCAGTGAATAATGCAATTGTTCATGGAAACAAATCCGATCCTGATAAAAAAGTTATTATTCGGTGCATCGTTGATGAAAAAATACTGACTATTTATGTAAAAGACGAAGGAAAAGGATTTGATTCAAAAAGCTTACAAGATCCACGTGAAAAAAAGAATTTGATGAAAGAAAACGGGCGCGGTGTGTTCTTAATGCGCTCGCTAATGGATAAGGTGAAATTTAAACGATTAAAGTCTGGTTCAATAGTGGAGATGAAAGTAAAGTATCGCTGACAACTATTTTGACCGTAAGTGAGTGTAAGAAAAGAAAAACCCGTTTCGAAGACCGAGACGGGTTTTTTTATATAAAAATTGCACGGACAAAATACGTTACTGAATAGATGGTCTGAATAGTAAATCTAATGAATTGAATGCTCCAAATGGAAGCACCGGGTCGATCTTTCCGTTGCCGCCTTTGTAAAGAGGAGCAGAAAGCTTCGGCAAGGAGCTGACATCGACCAACGGAACATTCATTCCGAAGGAAGCATTGATCACTTTGATATATTCGTTTGCAACAATACCATAGCCGCGATTCGATGGGTGTATGCCATCAAGGCTGAATATGTCACCTGCAATATAGTCGGCAGTGTATTTTTCGCCGGCAATAACGAGACCGTTCGCTTTTACGTTATTAAAGAAGCCATTAAAATCTACTAGTGCGGCACTATGAGCGGCTGCAACAGTTGCGATAGTACTGTTGAAATTATTTACAGCATTTGTCGCCGAAGCGATTTCGTCAACATCGAGAATCAGCGCATCTGGCCATGGATTTTGTGGATGAAAACCAAATGGTTTGGTCGTATCAAGAGTAGCTCCTTGTGTTGCTAATACTGCTGCAATTGGGTATCCTAATGAAGCTGCAGCATCACGCCAAAACTTGCCGGTGGCTTGGCCAAGCAATGCGGCATATGCTTGTCCTTTTAATGTTATTAAAGGTGCATTCGCTTCTGTCAATTTTGTAGAATCAAGAGACATTCCGGTGACACCGTGTTTTTGATAGCGCAAATAGTATGCCGATGGAATATTTGGTGCAAGAAGAGGATTTACAGTTGTGAAGAACGGGACAGAAGTAACATTTGGAATAGTCCCAACAACGATTTTTGCGTTTGGCAGGGTATTGCGTAGCGCATCAAGTGCTTGCGTGTAAAGTGCGGAAAATATTCCTGGACTAGTTGGTGCATTTGGAGAAGTGCCGCCGCTAATAGCGAATCCTAATACGTCATTCGCGCCAAGCCAGAAGGTCACTAAATCAGGTGTGTGACCCATTGCCTTAAGTGTTGCAACTTGCTTGAAAACACTTTTTCCAAGTGCTGCATTGGATGTCCAGCGGAGTATCGCATCACGTCCGAGAGGAGGTGATTGATATGTTCCTGTTGTATCCATAAATCCTGCAAGCGGGATACCGGGAATTCCTAAATTATCATAAGGCCTTAAAACGGTTCCGGCGTTCTCAGGTGCGGCAGCAGTTAATGCTTCTCCAATAGGGCCAATAAGTGGAGTGGTGCCTGACCAGCCGTATATAACATATCGTGAAGCTTTTCCTGTTAATGGATCTGGTATTCCTGGGTCTGGCCAATAAGGTTGTTCGAATGTCCCTATGTTTGCCCCTGCTTTGGTTAATTGCTGTGCAATAAGGTTTGGATAGCTATAAAGCTGTGCCGATTTATATAATCCAGCAGACTGATAGCCTGCTGTTAAACTGTTGCCGATGGACACATATTTTGTAACAGTCGAATTGCCAAAACCAATTACTGGCCCTGTAGGTGCCGAATCCGTGCAGCCAATCAGGAGTGCGGCAATTAACGCAGCGAGAGTGATGAAGAGAACTATATATTGTTTCATTGTCTATCTCCAATTCATTTGTTTGATGGGTGCATAATGATTGTCATCTTAGAAAGTGTAACCAATGTCGATACCGATAAGCGTTGCCGTCATATTGTAAGTACCATCGAAGGCGATAACGGTATTCTCAGCTTTGCGTTGGTCAAACTTCAGGAAGAAGTACGATGCATCCACTCTCCATTGCTCGCAAATCTTATATCCGACGCCGATGCTATACCCATTCCGGTTGGCATCTGGAAGCATAGGATCTACATACTTTGTTAATACAGGCGAATGGTCATAGATATATCCGGCTCGTAATTGGATATCATCCATAGTATATTCTGCACCAAATCGCAAAATATATGTATCCTGATAATTTTTTGTCATAACTTCATTTTTTGTCGGGTCTGCCTTGAATCTGATTGCTAATTCATTATAGGATGACCAGCCGATATATTGGTAATCAGCTTCGACTTCAAGATTCTTCATGGCTTTGTATGCCACTCCAACGAATCCTGTTGCTGGTAATGTAATTGTGGCAGTGGCACCGCCATTTGGGAGGCTCAATAATGTATAGTTTGGATCAAATTTTGCAGTACCGCTTGCATCAAGTTTAACAGAACTGCGGTAAGAGATCCCTAAAGACAAATCCGGAATGAACTTGTAAATGATTCCGGCGTTGAAACCGACACCGGTTGCATTTAAATCAAGATTGACTATTGGAGGATTTCCACTAAATGGAATTGAAGTTCCGATCTTCATTGTGACCTTACCGGTCACATAATTAAGTCCGGCGCCTACCGAGAGTTGTTCATTAACTTTATAAGCAACTGTAGGTGTGATGAAGAAAGTCGTGAGATCAATCTTCTGTGTGATATATTGGCCGGCCCAGTTTGCAGGCCATTCTGTTCCTAATCCATATGGATTATTTACTCCCAGGCCGATATGAAGATTATCGTTTAGCTCGTAAGTGCCGTAGATATTAATCGGAGTGAATGTTTGATCCACTATTTTTGTCTCATCGTTGAGTGAAAGATTTGATGGGCCATAAAAAGTTATCTTGGGCATAATAAACGTTGCTCCAAGGTATATTGATGAGCCCTGAAAACCCAATCCGGCCGGATTGAAATAAATTGCCGATGGATCAGAAGCACGTGCGGCGAATGCACCTGCTTGTGCTGTTGCGCGTGCTCCATGTTCATTTAATTGAAATCCTCCGCTTAAAGCGATACAAACTACCAACACAGAAAGGACAATAGTCCCCAATAGATATTGAGAATAAAGTCTCAAAGTGACCTCCTCAAGTGATATGAATGGTTTATGGTCTGATGTAAATTAGGTAAAACTTTTTACGATGTCTTAGAACGGAATCAGTATAATAAATGAATTATTAAGATGCAATTTTCAGAATACTGATTCATTTATGGGTAAAATAAGCATGTGAAATGATTAATCATGAAGCGAGAAAAAATAACCCAGTATAAATTCTAAGCGGAGTTCGAATATACAGCGGATAATAATGATACTTAGATAATGATCTTGTTCATATTTGCTTTGACATCAGCTGCTGACTTATTAAGCTCAGCTTGTTCGTCCGGATTAAGCTTAATTTGAATAATCTCTTCCATGCCTTTTTTGCCGAGCTTAATAGGCACACCCAGAACAGTATCTTGTATAGCATATTCTCCTTGAAGAAATACAGCACAGGGAAGAATACGTTTCTTATCCTTGACAATTGCTTCGACCATTTGAACTGCTGAAGCTGATGGAGCATAGTAGGCACTGCCGGTTTTTAGAAGATTCACAATTTCAATACCGCCATCACGTGTACGTTGCACCAATCGGTCGATGGTCTCTTGGTCCATTAATTCAGGAAGAGGAATTCCGGCAACTGTAGAGTAACGAGGTAGCGGTACCATAGTATCCCCATGACTGCCAAGAACAAAAGTGCTGATGTCTTCAACGGAAACATTAAGTTCCGTGGAAATGAATTTGCGAAACCGAGATGAATCCAAAATGCCCGCCATCCCTATGACTCTGTTCCGTTCGAAACCGCTCGTCTTCAATGCAACATAGGTCATAACATCGAGAGGGTTTGAGACTACAATAATGATAGTGTTGGGAGAAACCTTTACCGCTTGCTCTGTGCAAGATTTAATAATTTTAGCATTTGTTGTTTGCAGATCATCACGGCTCATTCCGGGTTTTCGTGCAATCCCAGCCGTAATAAAAGTAATATCAGAATTCTCGGTTGGTTCGTAGGAGTTGGTTCCTATGACTTTTGTATCAGAACCTTGAATAGGAGCGGAGGCGCTCATATCCAAACCTTTCCCTTGAGGCATACCTTCTATTACATCAACAAGGACAACTTCATTGGCAAGTTCCTGGTCAACAATGCGTTCGGCTATTGTTGATCCGACATTGCCTGCGCCAATAACGGTGATTTTCATAACACCCTCCGAAGTTGAATAAGTATATCAACGGATAGTACAACCGAATTTCCTTCGATAGAGTTCCTATACTTGACTACGATGAGAACAAAGATTGCAGTTAAAAAAAAACCTCCGAGTGGAGGCTTTTATTAAAACATTTTTTAAATTCAAACAGATTGAACAATACTGATACGTTGTCGTGTCTTGCCAACGCGTTCAAACTTCACAACGCCTGTAGCAAGCGCAAAAAGTGTGTCATCACTTCCGATACCGACGTTGATGCCGGGATGAAACTTTGTGCCGCGTTGACGTACGAGGATGTTGCCGGCGAGTACAACTTGACCGCCAAAGCGTTTAACCCCGAGGCGTTGGGCATTACTGTCGCGGCCGTTCCTAGAACTTCCACCGCCTTTTTTATGAGCCATACAACCTCTCCTGTTTAAGCAAGATTTGTTATTTCAATTTCTGTGTACTGCTGTCGGTGCCCGTTGCGGACTCTGTAACCCTTCCGCTTCTTCTTTTTGAGTACTATGACCGTTTCATCTTTCACGTGTCTCAGCACTTTCGCTTCGACAAATGCTCCTTTGATAAACGGACTGCCGACTGTTGCTTTCTTTTCGTCGCCTGTCAGAATAACTTTATCAAATTTTACCGTCGAGCCGACTTCCGACTGCATTTTCGGTACGAACACTTTATCGGAAGGAGAGACCTTCACTTGTGTTCCAGCAATTTCTACTATTGCGTACATTGTTGACCTCAATCTGAATACAATCGTTTTTGAACTTCTTTTAAGTTACTAAAAAAGTGGAAGAGAGTCAACGAATTTTCCAAGGAATGAAAAATTTCATTTCTCAGCTAATTTATCCTCAAGAACTTGCCGGATCTGCTTTAAAGGCATTTCCATTCCTGTCCAGAGCTGAAACGCTGCCGCGCCTTGATGGATAAACATTCCCAAACCGTCGATTGTTTTTGCACCAATAGCTTGTGCATCGCTTTGCAAGCGAGTAATTAATGGACGATAAACAAGATCGAAGATAATATGCTTAGTTGATAACCAATGTGGATTTGGAAGTGGAGAGTCAAGGATATGAGGGAACATTCCCACATCGGTCGCATTAACGATGAGTGTGGAGTCCTTGATTGCAGTTTCAAGTGCCGCGTCAGTACAATGGATAACATTGAATTGGACATTACTGCTGCCAAAGCTTTTAATAAGTGCGTGAGCTTGTTCTGGAAACAGAGCTGAGAAAGTAATCGCCTTTGGTTTGATATTATGAATAAGTACATGCGCCACTGAACGAGCTACACCACCAGAACCCATAATAGTGCACATTCTACCCTCGATTTTATCTCGATCGAGGCGAAGCGATCTTTCAACACCGATAACGTCTGTGTTATATCCAATGAGTTTATAATTGCGGTTTACGACAGTGTTCACAGCGCCGACTGCACGTGCTTCCGGAACGACTTCATCGAGAAGAGGGATGATTGTTTCTTTATGTGGAATGGTCACGTTGAACCCGCCCCACTTCTTTTCTCTAAATTGTTCGATTGCATGTGTCAAAGAATCCGGTGCGATGTCAAGCATTTCGTACTCGCAATCCAACCCAAGTAATTTGAATGCCGTATTGTGCATTAACGGAGAAAGAGAATGACCGATGGGATGACCGATAACCGCAAAATGTCTCATAATTGATACTTTTCCTGTGTTTATGAAAAGTGAGAAATGTCGAAATCAGTTGTATTGCTGAAGAGCGGTTAGTGTTTTCTAAAAAGATGCGCGAACACCTGATCGGTCAATAGGCTGGGATATAATTGTCCGAACTCTTTTTTCATATCTGGTACCAAATTGAAAGCGATAAAAAATTCGTTCGATGCTTCTTCTTTGGAATTCATTGCTAGCAGTACTTTTCCTCGACTGAAAAACGCCGGTGCAAATTTTGGATCAAGTCTTATGCATTCTCCTAATGCCGAGAGTGCTTTGTCATAAGATCCTTTTTCACCCAATGTGTCGCCAAGATCGAACCAAATTTCGGGATCTTTCGGATCCAATGTGACAACTTTTCGATAACACTCAAGACAATCGTCGATTCGTCCAAGATTGTACAGTGCATCTCCGCAAGCGTACCAATATTCTGGATACTCAGAATTAATCTCTGCGGCTTTTTGATATTCAATTAAAGCTTGCGCTGTTTGTCCGAGCGCATCGTAGCAGCATCCGTTGCCAAAAAATGATTCGTGGTGCCGATTGTTAATATCAATAGCAGCTGAATAGCAAGCGATGGCTTCGGTGAAGTTATTTAATTCTTCGTATGCATTACCGAGATTATGCAGTGCTGCCACATCCTTCGGTTCATATTGAAGAGTCGTTTTGAAACATCTAACAGCATCTTGAAGCCGTCCAAGGTTTGCATATCCGTTGCCCATATTATACCAAGCCGCAGGGAAATCCTCCTTAATCGCCAGAGCATATTCGTAACTTTCAATAGCTTTAGTGAATTGCCCAATCCGATTTTGGACGATGCCCTTATTATACCATGCGTTATAATTATATGGGTCGTGATTGATATGTTCATTGTAACAGCGAATGGATTCTTCCGGTTGCTCAAGGTAATCGTAACAATACCCAAGTTCATACCACGCATCAATATAGTCTGCGTCGATTTGAAGAATATGGTGGAATATTGATTTTGCTTCCGCGTATCGTTCCAGCTTTTCCAACGTTACACCTTTGTGGAACATGGCATCTTCATGGGATGGATCAAGTTCGAGCGCTTTGTCGAATGATTCCATAGATTCATTTATGTGATTCAAATTATCTAATGTTATACCGCGATTTATATATGCTTCCGGATCAGTAGGATTTAGCCCTAATGCCTTCTCAAAGCAAATGAGCGCCTCATCATACTTGAATAAATTATTAAGGATCATACCTTTTCTTTGCCAAGCATCTGCATTGAATGGCTCAAATGAGAGCAATCGTTCAGCATACGTTAATGCATCGTCATACTTGTCATGTTCAAAGTAGAATTGGATAATTTCTTCCAACGCTTCTGGATTGTTAATATCCTTGCCGCCGTTACGTAGTAGTTCACGGAACCGCCGAACATCATCTTCTGAATGTTTGTTCGGTTTCGGACCTATGTTGTTGTCATCAAGACGATCAAAATTAGACACCAGTTACTCCGTCATCAATAATTCACTTATTAATATAAAGAAATTAACGACTTGAAGTCAAGAAATGTGCAAAGTTGCCTTTTAAAACTTTTAAAAATTCGCTATTTATGTTTGTATTTGATTTTGGCGGCGAGTTGGAGTATATTTATAACTTATTGATGCTGAATGATTGCTGAAAACCTCAAAAATCTGCGGAAACGCATCGAACAGACCTGTCAGAAGTGTGGACGTCGATCAGAGGACGTCCGACTTGTCGCAGTATCTAAGACGTTCCCGGTAGAGGCTATTCAAGAAGCCATTGATGCCGGACATATAGATTTTGGTGAAAATTACGTTCAAGAATTGCAGGAAAAATATAAAGCTTTCGCTGAGCGAATAATACATTGGCATTTTATCGGTCATCTGCAATCAAACAAAGTGAAATATATTGCAGAATATATTAATCTCATTCATTCGGTTGATGATCTGAATCTCGGTAAAGAAATCAGCAAGCGATCCGAACAATGCAACCGTATTCAGGATGTACTGGTGGAAATCCACACCACCGATGAGGCAACAAAGTTTGGTGTTCAACCAGAACAAGCTATAACGCTGATAAAAGAATTGTCGCAGTTATCTCATCTTCGAGTTTGTGGATTGATGACTATGGGGCCGTTTTCGGATAACCCGAATGATTCCCGCCCTTCATTTCGATGTGTAGCTGATCTGAAAAAGCAGATTGAAACCGAGGGGATTGTTAATGTGCGGATGCATTATCTTTCGATGGGTATGACGCATGACTTTGAAGTAGCGATAGAAGAAGGAGCCACGCTGATTCGTATTGGAACGGCGATCTTTGGAAGACGCACAAAGAACTTGAATGGAAAGGAACGATGATGAAAATTACACCATTGGAAATTAAGCGTCAACAATTCAAGAAAACGATGCGTGGGTACGATCCTGTAGAAGTGGAAACTTTTCTTGAAATGGTCTCGAACGAAGTGGAAGATTTAATTCACGAGAACAGAGAGCAAAAAGATCGATTTATTCAACAGGAAACGCAACTTGTTGATTATAAAAATATTGAAAAGTCGCTTCAACAGACTTTAATGCAGGCACAGGAGACGAGTGGAAAATCTATTGAAAACTCCAAACGTGAGGCGGAAATTATCATAAAGGAAGCAGAAGTTAAGGCGTCACAAATTGTGGAGAAAGCCCGGCTTGATTTTGCTCACGTAAAAGAAGAAATATCCCAGCTCAAAGCCCGGAAAGAAAGTGTTTTAAGCCGGTTAAAAGTCCTGCTCTCGTCAGAATTAAATCTGATGAAAGCGCTTGAGGTTGATGACGAGGAAGGAAAGAAAGATCCGTCCAGAGGAACAGGCAAAGATTATTTGGAACTCGAAGATATTCTGAAAAAGTTGTGAGATCGTTATCGAGGATTGGAAGATGACAGAACTGAGAAGTCAAATTGCGCAGGCGTTAGAATTTATTCGAACCAAAACGGATACAAAACCCAAGATCGGTATTATACTTGGAACCGGCCTTGGGGGATTGGTAAAAGAGATCAAAAAAGAAGTAGCTATTGACTACGCCAGTATTCCGCACTTTCCTATCTCGACTGTCGAATCACACAGCGGCAAATTGATTTTCGGAACGCTTGCAGGGAAAAAAATTGTGGCAATGCAAGGGCGCTTTCACCTGTATGAAGGATATAATCTGAAGCAGATTACTTTTCCAGTTCGCGTAATGAAATTCCTCGGTGTCGAAAGCATTCTTGTTTCCAACGCCGCTGGTGCGCTCAATCCTCTCTTTAAAAAAGGCGATGTGATGCTTATTTCTGACCACATCAACTTACTGGGCGACAATCCGCTTATCGGCCCTAATGACGATGAACTCGGGCCGCGATTTCCGGATATGTCGGAAGCATACAGCAAAGAACTCATCATGCTTGCCGAGCAAGCGGCGCTTGATTTAAAAATCCGTATGCAGAAGGGCGTGTATGTAGCAATGCAGGGACCAAGTCTTGAGACGAAAGCCGAATATCGTTTCTTGCGCACTGTTGGTGCAGATGCTGTAGGAATGTCAACGGTCCCTGAAGACATAGTTGCCGTCCATATGGGAATGAGAGTACTCGGTTTTTCGATTCTCACTGATGAATGTTTCCCAGATGCTTTGAAGCCGGCGTTGTTGGAAGAAATTCTAAAAGTTGCCACGAAAGCCGAACCAAAGATGACTGCGATTATGAAGGAAGTCGTAAAGAGAATGAAGCAATAATGCAGAATTAAAAATGAACAATAGCTGATTCACGAAATCACCAAATCGTCAATCACCCCATTATCAAATCACTAAAATCGAAAATTCTATAATGTTTAAGCAGTTAACAGATAAATTAAATTATCACGAACTTGAATCAGAAATTTTAAAATCCTGGAAAGCAAACGACATTTTCAAGAAGAGTATCTCTACCCGTGAAGGGAAGCCAGAGTTCACTTTTTACGAAGGTCCGCCGACCGCGAATGGCCATCCCGGGATTCATCACGTGATGGGTCGAACTCTAAAGGACGCAATTTGCAGATACAAGACAATGCAGGGATTTCAAGTGCATCGCAAAGCAGGTTGGGACACGCACGGTTTGCCGGTTGAAATCGAAGTAGAAAAATCGCTGGGCTTCAAACACAAGGATGATATCGTTGGTTACGGTGTAGCGAAGTTCAATGAAGAGTGCAAGAAGTCGGTTTGGAAATATAAAACCGATTGGGAAGAATTGACGAAGATAATGGGCTACTGGGTTGACCTCCAGCATCCATATGTCACCTTCGACAACAATTACATCGAATCCATTTGGTGGGCGCTGAAGCAGTATTTTGATAAAGGACTCATCTACAAAGGGTACAAAATTCAGCCGTACTGCCCACGATGCGAGACGCCATTGTCATCCCACGAAGTTTCGCTCGGTTACAAAGATGTCAAGGATCCATCCGTCTATATAAAATTAAAAGTGAAAGGAGAAGAGAATACTTTTTTCCTTGTTTGGACGACAACACCATGGACGCTCATCTCGAACGTCGCTCTTGCCGTTCATCCAGAAATTGATTATGTGAAAGTTGAACATAAAGGTGAGAATTTAATTCTTGCTGAAGCGCGTTTATCGGTTCTTGGCGATGAATATGTTGTGCTAGAAAAATTCAAAGGCGCCGCGCTTGCCGGTAAAGAGTACGAGCGCATGTATTCATATCATCGAGTGAAAGAAAAAGGGTGGTACGTTGTCCTCGCTAATTTCGTCACAACGGAAGACGGCTCCGGTATCGTTCATATGGCTCCGGCATATGGCGAAGATGATTATCAAATTTGCAAGAAGTACGGGTTGCCCACAATTCATCCGGTGAATAAATCTGGCGAGTTCAATTCTGAAGTTACCGATTTTGCCGGTATGTTTGTAAAGGATGCCGACCCGGAGATTATCCAAAATCTTCGTCATCGAAATATTCTTTACAAGAAGGAAATGCATCTCCACAGTTATCCGCATTGCTGGCGATGTTCGTCGCCGTTATTGTATTATGCCCGCGAGTCGTGGTACATTCGCACTACAGAGTACGCACCGCGGATGATTGAGTTGAACAAACAGATCAATTGGATTCCACCGGAAGTCGGCGCCGGCAGATTCGGCAACTGGCTGGAGGAAAATAAAGATTGGGCGCTTTCACGGGATCGTTTTTGGGGAACACCACTTCCTATTTGGCTGTGTGAGAAATGCGGTAAGCAAAAATGCATCGGTAGTGTGGAAGAATATAGGAAAGGCGGGAATGTTTCAGAGCCGCTCGATTTGCACAAGCCGTATGTTGATGAAGTGACGTTTGCGTGTGCTTGCGGCGGTACAATGAAACGCACACCCGAGCTTATCGATGTGTGGTTCGATTCTGGATCGATGCCGTTTGCGCAGTGGCATTATCCATTCGAGAATAAGGAAAGATTTGAGAAAGCGTATCCTGCGGATTTTATTTCTGAAGGCATCGATCAAACGCGCGGATGGTTTTATACGCTGCATGCCATCGGTACATTTCTTTTCGATAAACCGGCGTTCAAAAATGTGCTCGTCAACGAACTTATTCTTGACAAGCAGGGACAGAAAATGTCCAAATCGAAGAAGAATACGGTTGACCCATTTGAATTGCTTAAAAAATACAGCGCTGATACAGTGCGATGGTATTTGGTTTCACAAAGTCCCGTGTGGCGGCCGACATTATTTGATTCAGAAGGAATAGGAGAAGTTCAGCGGAAATTCTTCAGTACGCTTGTGAACACATACTCCTTCTTTGCGCTTTACGCGAATGTGGATGGATTCGATAATAGCGAGCCGATAATTCCCCCAAGCGAGCGGCAGGAAATTGACCAGTGGATTTTATCAGAGCTGAATTCACTTCTTAAAAATTATATTCAATCTATGGAAGGTTATGATGTCACACGAGCGGCGAGAGCTGTGAGTGATTTCACGATTGATCAGCTTTCTAATTGGTACGTGCGCCGCAACCGGCGTCGTTTCTGGAAAAGTGAAAAAGGAAGAGATAAAACTGCGGCATATCAAACGCTGCACGAATGTTTGCTGACGATCAGCAAACTCATTGCGCCTTTTGCTCCTTTTTTATCGGATGAATTATATCACAATCTGATGGCGGGGAACAAATCAGCTTTAGAATCTGTTCATCTTGAAGCAATGCCAGTAACTCATGTGGGCGCTATCAATCCGGAGCTTGAGCATCGGATGGAACATGTAATCAGGATTGTCGGACTTGTGCGCGCAATGCGGATGAAATCAAATTTGAAAGTCAGGCAGCCGCTGCAGAAAATTATTCTGCCGATTAAATCCGAAGCAGATCGAAAAGAAATAGCGCTGATGGAAGATGTCATTCTTGAAGAAATAAATGTTAAGCAGATTGAATACGTGGCGGATGAATCTGCTATCATAAAAAAGAAATCGAAACCGAACTTCAAATCTCTTGGCCCAAAGTTCGGTAAATCAGTCCAACCAATAGCGGCGAGGCTGCGCGATTTGACATCCGAAGAAATCAGCAAGCTCCAGTCGCAAGGAACGCTCTCGCTAAAAGTCAACGGCGCAGATTATACCATCGACACCAACGATGTGGAAATATTGCATGAAGATATTCAAGGCTGGTTAGTTGAAACCGACGGCTCGCTAACAGTTGCATTGGATACTGCTTTGACAGACGAACTCATTGACGAAGGACTGGCGCGTGAGTTTGTGAATCGCGTGCAGAACTTGCGGAAAGATTCAGGTTTTGAGGTTACAGATCGGATTCGTATTCAGCACGCATCGTCAGAGCGATTAATAAAAGCACTGCACCGTATGACGGAGTATGTGAAGCAAGAAACACTGGCAGTTGAGCTTCAAGCAATCTCCGATAATGATGCCCAGACACTTATGGCAAAAAGTGAAGATATTAATGGTGAACAAAGTTTAGTTGCAGTTGTGAGAATTTAGTTTATATTTGTGCGATATTATTACTCATTATTTATTTTGGAATAATATATCACTATCCAAAATTATACTGAGTTGTTACTGTGAAATCTAATTGAAAGTTTTTTCCATTATCCCAATGCGGGAGGAAAACCATGGCAAAGAAAAAAGCTGCAAAAAAACCGACATCAAAGAAGATGACTAAACGCGTTTCGGCGAAACCTGCAAAAAAAAACAACGTAAATAAAATGAAGAAGAAAACTGCGACTCAGAAAGTCCAGTCCAAAAAGGGTTATAGCAAAACGGATCTTGAACGATTCAAGAAAATCATTATGGAAAAACGGAAAGAAATTCTTGAAGAACTTGAATCGTTGAAGGCGACGATGATGGATGTAACGACCGGACAGTACGAGATTGAAAATTCGACGTATTCTCTTCATATGGAACAAGGCACGGACGCTATGGAGCGGGAAAAGACATTTCTCTTTGCTTCACGCGAAGGGAAGTTTCTTAATTATTTAGACGATGCCTTACAGCGCATAGAGAATGGTACTTACGGGTTCTGTTCGGAATGCGGTAATCTCATTGACAAGGAACGCCTCGAGGCAGTGCCGCATGCGCACCAGTGCGTTAAATGCAAAGTGAAAAAAGGTGGTAACTAACAGACAACGGTCGATAAACAGTTGTGAATGAGTGATCCTAAATCACTTATAACAATTGACGTTTCATTCTTCAGCGTTCATTATTTACTATTCACTCATTACGAGTATTGAGGTATTGCTTGCGTGTATTGTATGTCACTCTAGGTGTTGTTCTTGTTGATCAAATAACGAAGTTGTTAGTGAAAGGATTTACTCTTCCGATCTTTGATTACTATCATCAAGGAATGCAACTTGGGCAAAGTATTCCTGTTATTGGTGACTTTCTTCGGCTCACGTTCGTTGAAAATCCGGGTATGGCATTTGGCATTGAAATCGGCGGACGATTATTTCTTACACTCTTCTCGTTCATTGCAAGCATTGGTATCTTTTATTACATATACCGTTTACGCGAGGAATCACTCATTGTTCGCTTAACATTGGCTATGATCCTCGGTGGAGCGATTGGCAATCTCATCGACAGAATATTCTACGGTGTTATTTTTGGAGAAGCACCGTTATTCTACGGCAAAGTAGTTGATTTTATTGATATGGATTTTTTTCACATAGATTTTCTTGGATTCCACATAAACCGCTTTGCAATATTTAATATTGCCGATGCCTCTGTTTCCACCGGTATTGTGCTGATGCTTTTATTTTATCGAAAGTTCTCTAAAGTGCAAGAACCGGCAGTAAGGACGGATGAAGCAGGACAAATTCCTGTCGACGAAAACTCTTCGATCGGCAATGTGAATGAACCAAAGAACGATGTACAGAGTTCTTCGGTGAATCCATCATAACAACACGAATTATGCTTCCTCAAGAATCCTCTGGTGAGACTACAGAGGAGCGCGAGCAACTCCGCATCGTCGTTCCCCCCGGTGAACACCGCAAACGTCTCGATGTCTATCTTACGCATCGGGTAGAAAATGCCACGCGCAATAAAGTTCAGCAAGCCATTGAAGCTGGAATGGTGCTGGTGAATGGCAAGATCGTTAAGTCGAGTTACCTGCTCAATCCCAATGACGTTATTGATATTACGTTTCCGCGTCCGCCGCGCATGGATGCGGAGCCGGAAGATATTCCACTCAACATTGTGCATGAAGATACGTCCCTGCTGATTGTGAATAAACCGGCAGGCATGGTCACTCATCCGGCATACAACAATTATTCCGGTACACTCGTGAATGCACTCCTGCATCATTGTAATCATCTTTCTACACTGAACACCGAGATGCGCCCCGGCATTGTGCATCGGTTAGATAAAGATACCACAGGATTAATGGTCGTAGCGAAAAACGATGCGGCGCATGCATTTCTTGCAAAACAATTTGCCAAGCGTACTATCGACCGCGAGTATTGGGCGATTGTGTGGGGACGTTTTAAGTCACCGAAAGGAACGATTGATGCAAATCTTGGCCGAAGCAAGCGCGATAGGAAAAAAGTGGCAGTAACAGAAGATGGAAAATCTGCAATTACGGAATATGAAGTACTGAAAGAATTCGAGTTTCTTTCACTCGTTCGCCTGCATCTCAAGACCGGCCGGACGCATCAGATTCGTGTGCATTTAGCGCACATCAATCATCCGGTATTTGGCGATCCTACGTATGGCGGACGATGCAATACGTGGAATGGATTGACAGGGAAGAAATCCCAATTTGCCGCAAACCTGCTAAAGCTCATTTCACGGCAGGCACTGCATGCAAAGACCATCGGTTTTATCCACCCTGCAACAAAAGAATTTGTTAAGTTTGATTCCGAGTTGCCGGATGATATGAAGGAAGTGCTAGAAGCCGTTGGATCACGTGATATCTACCCGTAGAATTTTATTCCCAAGTAATAATCTGTTTCTTTCAGAGACTCGGTAATGAAAGAAAAAAAGTATGGTGGCACAGTTTCCAATGCCACCTTTATGTCATCTGAGTTAAAACTTTCAGATATTTATTGAGATCTTCGTTCTCCACTACTGCGGGTAGACTGCCTCTCAGAATCAGATTTGTTATTATGCGTACTTTGAGATGTCTCTCGTGGCCGTTCTACCTGTTGCTGCCTTATTCCACGATTCACTGGCGGCGAGAGATTCTGTTTGCGCTCGTGCCGCTGAATCAACTCGCGGCGCATTTCCTGTCTATCACGCTGTGATTGTCGTTCTTGTATTCGAGGCGTGTGTGCATGTAATTGTTCTGTTTGTCGATTATCCTTTTGTAATCCAGGTTCACGCCGCGACTGCGTGACCTTATTCATATCAATTGAAAGATTTCGGTCGCCTCGCCGGGTTTCGATGCGTTCTGTACTGCGCTGCATCTCATCCCGTGTAGGACGATAAATTTCGATGCACTGGTTGTCATTTGATCGTGTCATTCTTTCGCCGGATTGTTCACGGATTTCTCTCACTTCTGTTCTTGGGAATTGTATATTGCCGCGGCGTTCGATAATGGTTCTATCAACTCCACGATTTATAATACGTTCGTGGTCAATCCCATATTGCGGGCCGCTGCGGCCAGTATGAATGAAACGCCTCGCATATTCTTCCGGTGCTGTGTCGCGATAGCGAATGACAGAACCGAAACGATTGTAACGAATGAAATTCCAATAATGTGCAGGCGCGATCCAATGAGTTGTGAATCGAATTCCAAATGTCATATTGAATCTTGCGTATGGTGGTAACGGAGCCCAGCCGATGTAGTCATTGTCATAGCGCCACTCGACCCATGCCGGTGCCCATACATCATCGGGCATCCAGACCCAACCGTAGTAATCATCATCATACCAACGTCCATAATGGTACGTGATCCAGCCGAATGGTTCATTGGACATCCAATACCATCCATACTCATCAGTCCATACCCAACGGCCGTCAAGATACGGGCGCCACTGATGAGGAATGTGAAACGGACGCCAGACACGGGCTCCGGATTCTACTTCAATCCATTCGCCGTGAGGTGCAAGTGATGAATAGAAAAAACCGAATTGCATTCCAACATCAGACATAACAAGATTGGGAACCGCTGAAGATTTCGGACTTAGCATAATAGCTGTACTGAAAACTGAAAGAAATAAAAGTAATTTTTTCATGGCGTACCTCGAAAGTTAATCTTCATGTGCCAAGCATATTATCGCAAGCAATGTGCCACGAAATTTAATAGTTCTTGAGGTATAATGGCAGAAAAACTGAATGAATTGTCTATTCTGCTATTCATTCTGTTTGTTTTTTAGTACAAGATAGATGGGTTTGTGTTTATCACATCTTTTAGAAAAGAAGCAGGATTTCTTTAAAATATCACTCCAGCGGAAATGGAAAATATTTTTTAAGTTTTACTACATTAAGCCATATTGTGGAAGACAGACTGTACGTCGTCGTCTTCTTCTATTTTATCAATCAGTTCCTTTACTTCTTTTGCTTGTTCTTCAGATAATTCTTTTGTTGTAGTTGGAAGATACTGAAGCTCGGAGTTTTTGACTTCAATTCTTTTTTCTTCTAAATATTTTAACATCTTACCGTAATCTTGAAACGAAGTGTAAATAAGCAGCTCTTGCTCATGTTGAGAAAGATCATCAAGGCCGTGGTCGATCAATTCTAATTCGAATTCATCAATATCAGGAACTGTAGACGCCGCAATGCGGATAAGACCTTTGCGTTCAAACATAAACATAAGGGAACCAGATGAACCAAGCGATCCGCCGCCTTTCGATAAATAATGCCGGACGTTTGCAACGGTGCGTGTTGGGTTGTCGGTCGTGCATTCAACAACGACTCCAATACCATGCGGAGCATACCCTTCATAAATAATTTCTTCATAGCCGGTTGTGTCTTTGTCCGACGCACGTTTAATAGCGGCTTCAACGCGATCTTTCGGCATGTTAACGCTTTTTGCATTTTGTATGGCGATACGAAGTCGCGGGTTACCTTTAGGATCGGGGCCACCCATTTTGACTGCAACGTTTATTTCGCGTCCGATTCTGTTAAATGCTTTCGACATTCGCGCAAAGCGCGCGAACATCACATACTTTCTTGTTTCGTATATTCTGCCCATAAATTTTGCTCTATTTCATTGACTTGGAAAAATATTGTTTTGATAAGATACGAATCTTCTATCACATTTGGAAGAGTCGTGGTTTTGAACGGCACCTGACTTTTTCCTATATTAATTTATGGAACACACACAATGTCTTCTTGTCCTCGATTTTGGATCTCAATATACACAGCTCATTGCCCGGCGAGTGCGTGAGTTAGGAGTCTATTCTGAAATCCACCCATTTCATTATTCTATCGAACAAATAAAGCAGCTTCAGCCGATCGGTCTTATCTTATCGGGCGGCCCAATGAGTGTATATGAAAAAGATGCGCCGAAACCTGATCCGCGTATTTTCGACCTTGGAATTCCAATCCTCGGAATATGTTACGGACTCCAGCTTTTTGCGGACAGATTTGGCGGCAAAGTTAATTCTGCTGCCCGCCGAGAATATGGCAAGGCAGATTTGCTGATAGATAATCATAGTGATCTCTTCACGGGCCTTGATGCGATTACATCGGTGTGGATGAGTCACGGCGACGCACTGAGTCAGCTGCCGGATGGATTTGAACCGATTGCGCATTCTCACAATGCACCTATTTGCGCTATTCGGAATCAGAAGAAAAAAATGTTTGGAGTGCAATTCCATCCGGAAGTAGTGCATACACCAGATGGAAAGAAAATTCTTGGTAATTTTATATTCAAAGTTTGCGGAGCGAAAGGCAATTGGACTCCGGCATCATTTGTTGAGCAAGCAGAAAAAGAAATTCGTGCAAAAGTCGGATCGGCAAAAGTTTTATGTGCACTGAGCGGCGGTGTTGATTCGTCGGTGCTTGCAGTTTTACTACATCGCGCTATCGGAGATCAACTCCATTGCGTTCACATCAATAATGGATTAATGCGGAAGAATGAAAGCGAGCAGGTAGTCAAAACTTTCCGCGATACATTTCATATCAGTCTCTCTTATGTCGATGCAACAGATATTTTTCTCTCCCGACTTGCAGGTGTGGACGATCCTGAAAAGAAAAGAAAAATAATCGGCAAGACATTTATTGAAGTGTTCGAAGAAGAGGCAAAAAAGGTTAGCGGCTCGATTGAATTTCTTGCGCAGGGTACGTTGTATCCTGATGTGATTGAATCGGTATCATTCAAAGGTCCGTCGGTCACAATTAAATCTCATCATAATGTCGGCGGATTGCCAGAAAAAATGAACTTCAAACTCATAGAGCCGTTTCGCGAGCTCTTCAAAGATGAAGTGCGTGAAATTGGACGGCTGCTTGACGTGCCGGCAGATCTCATTGGCAGGCATCCGTTTCCGGGGCCAGGACTTGCAGTACGAGTACTTGGCGATATCACAAAAGAAAAACTAACGCTGCTTTGTGAAGCGGACGATATTTTTATTCAGGAACTGAAACGTTCAAATCTCTATGATAAAATCTGGCAGGCGTTTGTGGTTCTGCTTCCGATTCGTTCCGTTGGTGTGATGGGCGATGGGCGCACATACGAAAATGCCGTTGCATTGCGTGCAGTAACAAGTGTTGATGGAATGACAGCAGATTGGGCAAAGATTCCGAACGATGTGCTCGCACATATCTCAAACAGAATTACAAATGAATTGCGCGGCATCAATCGGGTGGTCTATGATATTAGTTCTAAGCCACCAGCAACAATAGAGTGGGAATAGCTCCAATTGTAAAAAGGTATATAGATTGATAATTGAACGCTGAAAGCTGACAGTTTTATGATCCGACTTGAGAACGTTACAAAAAAATTTGGCGGCTTCACAGCAGTTGATAGTCTATCGTTGACTGTGCCGAAGGGTGAGTTTTTCGGATTTCTTGGACCAAATGGCGCAGGAAAAACTACTACCATCAAAATGATTGTTGGTTTATTTGCTCCGACATCGGGCAGTATCCTTGTGAACGATTACGATATTGTCAAGCAGCCGATGGAAGCTAAACAGTCCATTGCCTATGTACCGGATATCCCATTCTTGTATGAAAAACTAACAGGTCGGGAGTTTCTTTACTTTATTGGCGGACTGTTCAAGATTCCAAAATCAACATTGCATGACCGTATTGTTGAACTTATCGATCATTTTGAAATTGGTAATTGGATTGATAAACGGACAGAGGATTATTCGCAAGGAATGAAACAGCGGATTACGATCGCCGCTGCACTTCTTCATCATCCTAAAGCTATCATTATCGATGAACCGATGATAGGGTTGGATCCACGCAGCGCGAAGATCGTGCGGAATACGCTGCACATGCAATCTCAGAACGGTATCTCTATTCTTATGTCCACGCATAGCCTGCCGGTCGCAGAAGAACTTTGTGACAGGATCGGCATTATCAACAATGGAAAATTGGTTTTCTGTGATACTCGTGAACAGTTACAGTTAGATAAAGCACGGTACGACGGGAAGTTTGAATCCGTCTTCCTGGAAGTTACTAAACAGTAGCGCACATGTTTTTTCACATCCTCCATTACAAACTTCTTTCGTTCTTTAAAACTGCATTTGATAAACGCTCAGTTTCCATCGTTCGCGGTGTTGCGTCATCTCTTGTCTTTTGTGGATTTGCCTATGGTGCATACACATTTGCTTTTTCATCAACGCGCTTCATGCTGGGACACATACGCACCGGTTTATATCTATTTCATACTTTTATCTCGATGCTGCTCTTTGTGCTTTTTGTTGCAGTGAATCTCGGCAACATCATCGTCTCGTACTCGACGCTTTATCGTTCTTCCGAAGTTGGTTTTCTTCTTACAAAGCCGGTCTCATTTACCACGATCTTCATTATGAAATTCTTTGATAACTTCTTTTATAGCTCAACCACGCTCTTTGTCGTAGCGTTTATGGCGCTGTTAGGGTACGGCAGTTACTTTGGATATCCGTGGTACTTTTTCGTCGGAGTTATGCTCTTTATACTGATTCCATTTATGTTTCTTTCTGCATGTCTTGCCGTCCTTATTCTGATGGCAATTATGAAAATAGCAGGCAGAATTGGATTTCGAAAAGTAATGGCTGGACTTTTTGCACTCTATTTCTTTTTCATCTACTTGTTCTTCGATTCGTCGAATCCAATTACGATGGTAGAAAAGGTCAATCGCTATTATCCAAATGTGGATGCTTATCTTTCACACGCGGCTCCGGGTTATCTTCAATACCTTCCCAATCAATGGGTAGCACAATTTTTCTTTCATATTGCACGCGGCGAGGTGATGAATGCATTACCATACGCCGGTATTCTTCTTTCTTTCACCCTTGCAGCGTTTGGTTTGCTGCTCCTTGTAGCGAATCGATTCTATTATCGAAGCTGGTTAGTGTCGCTGGACGTGCAATCTGCGACGCGAAAAATCTACGATCCGGCTCACCGGCACTTTATGGATTTTCAATCTCGCAGTTTATTTCCTTCACAGATAGAAGTATTAATTAAGAAGGAATTCTTTACATTTTTCAGAGAAGCCAGCCAATGGATTCACCTTGTCGTGATGATCATCTTGACTGGTTTGTTCGCAATCAGCGTAAGCAATATCAATCTTAATTTACATATAATGGATGTACAGATGCTGACGTATTCGGTAATGTTTGTGTTCGGCGGATTTATGGTCAGCTCGCTCACACTCCGATTTGTTTTCCCTATGATTGGGTTGGAAGGACAAACATTTTGGGTACTTAGAAGCAGTCCAATAAAAGACAATAAAATCTTTCTGACTAAATTTATTCTTGGATTTGTCCTGGTGTTACCGATTGCAGAGTACATCGCTATTGCCAGCAATATTCCATTTATTAGTAAAACAGAATTGCGCTCATTGTTATTATGGTTCGGTGTCTTCAATGCGTTTTGGATTTCACTCACAATGGTTTCATTCAATCTTGGGTTTGGCGGTTTCTTTGCGAACTATCTTGAACGGAATCCAATTCGTGCAGCATCTACACAAGGCGCAACATTGACCTTTTTAGCAACACTCCTTTATCTTATTGTCATTGTGGTTATTATCCTTGTTCCTGTGTCTGCATATTTTGCAGCGTTATTTCAATTCAAAATATTCCACGTTAAAATGCTTCTGATAGCGGGAATTCTCCTCGCTGTTATTTCGTTTATTCTTTCCGCGCTCGGATTTATTGTTGGACTACGGTCAATGCATCGAGATTTTTGATTGCAACTTACGTTGTGATGTGGTACTTTCAACATCAATAATGAACAAAATTTGCACTTCCTCTATGAAAGTCTAAATGAAAAAAGCAATTATAATCATAGCAACCCTTTTTATGATGTTTGCTTTCTCGATTGGTGTGCAATCTCAAAGTCTGCAGGATATTATTGTATTCAAACCGGAAGCAGAGCGCGAGTTTGTCAGCGCAATGAAATTGTTCAAAGCTGGTCATTTCGATACAGCGTCAGTTTTATTCTTTAGTGTGATTAAAGACTATCCCCGAAGTCACCGAATAACCGGTGCGTATATTATGGGAGCGAAAGCGTTTTATGAACTGAAGGACTATCAAGTATCTATCCGTCTTTTAAAAAATTTAATCGACAGGTATCCTCAATCAACTTACATAGACGATGCGCACTACACACTTGCGCTTGATTACTTTCGCACGGGGCGTTATAAGGACGCTGCATCGGAATGTATTGAGGTGGTTCAGACATCGCACAATGAACAATTGGTAGCACGTTCCGAGAAGCTAGTAGAAATGCTGACTTCGTCGTACCTCGCACTTTCAGAATTGCAGAGGCTCCAGCCTTATGCGAAAAGCGATGAAATGAAAGCGCTTGTAATTATACATACCGCCGAAAAACTTTTGCTTACCGGAGATGTTACCACAGCGAGAGAGATGCTGCACAAAATAGCATTACTACCGCAAAAAACAAAATATGTCAGTGAAGCTCTTGCACTGTTAGGCCAAATGGAAAATAGCGGTGGAATGAAGATTGGCGTGGTCCTGCCGTTGATGCTGAAAGCGGAAAATCCGTTGACACAAGAACTTGGCGTGGAATTTCTAGAGGGCATTCAACTCGCAGTGAACGAATACAATCAAAAGGTGCGAATAAAAGTCTCTCTTGAAGTTCGCGATACTGAAAGAGATCCAAGTGTTGCTGCACGGATGGTAGCCGATTTGTGCACTGATGAAAAAGTTTCCGCCATCATAGGACCGATTTCGAGTAATGAAGTTTTCGCGTGTGCTGGTATTGCAAACGAACACGGTATTCCGCTGATCACGCCGACTGCAACTGCAAATGGAATTGCTGCTATCGGCCCGTTCATCTTTCAAGCTAATCCGGATTATGACACTCGAGGGCGTGATGCTGCAGCATTTGCCTGCAACACACTCGGTGCACGGAATTTTGCTGTGCTTGCACCAACAGATATTGTAGGGAAGCAAATGGCTGAATCATTCATCGCTGAAGTTAATTCGCTGGGTGGCGAGGTGATTGATGTACAATATTACATGTCTGGTTCGATGGATTTACGGACCGAACTGACAAGCATAAGACGAAAAGCGCTGCAGAAACTGGATATACCGACGATTGATTTTAGTGCAAAGATGCGGCAATCAGAGTTGAATAAATTCATTAGGTGGGGTGTTAATCAACACATGCTGGATTCGCTTATTGAGCGCGGGTTAACCGCACCTGTAACTCTATTGTTTGGCAAAAGAGGAAAACAGATTGCCGACTCTCTAAAAATATCAACGCATTTTGAGCGCATGGAATATGATAGTCTAGAAATGCCGGTAAGGTCAATCGATGCTCTGTTTGCGCCGATTGCAAGCTCAGATGAAATTCCGATTGTTAGTTCACAAATGAAATATTTTAATATTCAAGCACAGATTGTTGGTACAGGAGATTGGAATGACATAGCGGCTCTTGATCAGAATCGTCAGTACACTGATGGCGTGATGTTCTGTGCGGATTCGTATCCGGCATTAGAAAGTGAAACGTTTAGGACATTTGAAGCAAATTATAAGTTAGCGAATAAAAATAAAACTCCGGGCACTAATGCAATATACGGTTATGATGTGGCAAAGATTATTCTTCAGATTGCATCGCAAGGGAGTTCAAGGCGGAAAGATCTTGCTGGAGCACTTGCTAAGATGGAAGGATTTGAAGGATTGCATTCTCAAATTTCTCTTTCGAGGAATCGCGTGAATACATGTTTGAGTGTGCTGCAATACAAAGGACGCCAGATTTATTATATCGGAAAAATTGATCTCGCCCGTTTAGGGAAGTAATTATTGAAACAGACTCGTGACACAGCACAGGTATCGGAGCCGACATTCTATCATGTTCCCATCACGTCGTGGCCTGCCGATGAACGTCCAAGAGAAAAACTTCTGCATCGCGGAGCCGGCAATTTAAGCGATGCTGAACTACTTGCTATTCTTATTCGGATGGGGAGCAAGGGCGTCACAGCTGTTGATCTCGCCCGGCGTCTTTTCTCTGATGAGAGAACATTGCATGAAATATCCTTGTTGTCTGTTGAAGAGATAAAAAAAAATGGCATTGGTGAAAGCCGGGCTATCGCTATCGCTGCAGCATTTGAACTTGCGAAACGGCTGCCGGAAACGAGAAGAAAGGATCGACTCATTATACAATCGCCAGAAGATATTGTTCAGCGATTTGGAGCGAAGTTCAAAGATTTAGTGCAGGAAGAATTATGGGTGTTTCCGTTAAATTCTGTCAACCGGATTCTTGAACCAAAACAAATAACAAAAGGAATTTTAAATTCATCGCTTGCTCATCCGAGGGAATGTTTTCGCGAGGCGATTAGCCAATCAGCTGCGGCAGTTATTTTTGTACACAACCATCCCAGTGGTAATCCGGAACCAAGCCAGGATGATCTCGCCATTACCAAGCAGCTTGTGGAAGCAGGGAAGATCATCGGCATCGCTGTGCATGATCACATTATCATAGCGGCAGATCGTTTTGTCAGTTTTGCGGAACGTGGACTGATGGTGTGAAAGGAATAGTACGTTGGTAGAATTCAGAAAGTAGAATGTTGAATGCGAGCATTTGAATTAAACAATGTGAGAGGAAAGTTACGGTATCATGATTTGCCTGGCAGAGGAATCCCTATCTTGTTCTTACATGGTTTGGGTTGTGCCTCTTCATGCGATTATCCTCAAGTTGCTTCCGACCGTGCATTAAGTGGCAGACATTGAATACTCGTCGATCTACTGGGCTCGGGATTCAGTGATCGACCAGAAAAATTTGGATATACAGTTGATGACCATGCACGAACGATTGCTGCACTTATCAACGGACTAGGTTATAATAAAGTTCATCTCGTAGGTCATAGTATGGGAGGTTCAATTGCAATAACCACTGCGAGTCTTTGCAGCTCAAAAATTGGGCGACTCGTATTAAGTGAACCAAATCTTGATCCAGGTGGAGGAACTTTCAGTCGTGCAATTGGTACACAAAGTGAGGAAGATTATGTTGTCCGAGGGCATTATAGAACGGTGCAGCAAGCATACAAGCAAGGTAATGACATTTGGGCCGCATCATTATCGCTGTCAATGCCAGTTGCTATCCACCGAGAAACGGTATCACTTATCAATGGTAGCATACCTTCATGGCGGGAACAATTAACCGTGTTGTCTATGCCCCGCACTGTTCTTTTTGGAGAGCGTTCATTGCCGGGTCCAGACACAAAACGGTTTTTAGAAATCGGTGTAAAAGTTCGCATTGTACGAAACTCGGGACATTCGATGGCATGGGAGAATCCGTCTGGTTTAGCTCAAGCAATCAGTGCTTCTCTCAGTTGATGAAGTATAGACGATTGCTCGGTTTAATGCGTGTTTGATGGTGTTCAGCGTGGCAGTCCCGACGTAAGGGATCCTTGATCCGACTCTCAGTCTAATGGGGACTCAACTGCCATCCATTAAACAGCGCGCGGCAGATCTTGAGGGCTACTATCAGTATTAAGTAGACTCTCGTTGAGTTTTGAAATACGCTGATTGAAGTAATGAGTAACGATACAAGACTAATTGGTGTTAAGGATTTGACCCAAAAGCAAAATCTACCTGCTGGAAGATTCTCTTCTGGCTTCGTCGTATACGGGACGCGCAAATAAATGAAAACGGAATTGATGTGCCTTGCGGTGAGTGCAACGCGTGTTGCAAGTCAACATACTTCATCCATATCAAACCCGAAGAGACCCAAACTCTTACTCGAATACCTAAAGAGCTCCTATTCCCAGCACCCTTTCTACCAAAGGGTAATGTACTATTGGGCTACGATAAGAATGGTCGTTGCCCTATGCTGATCGATGACAAATGTTCTATCTATAGAGTACCGCCCACTAACTTGCCGCAGTTACGATTGCCGGATATTTCCCGCAGCCGGGATTGTAGCAGGTGACGAAAACAAGAATCTAATTACTCAGCGCATACGGCGCTGGAAATTTAGTTACCCCACCAAGCGCGACCGCGACGAGCATTCAGCAGTACGATCTGCTGCATTGTTCTTGCGGAAGCATGCTCAGTGCTTCCCTGGCGGAGTAGTACCGAGCAACTCTGCCCAGTTGGCCATTCTCGCGATTAAAGTTTATAACGATTTTCTCGAGAACAACGACAAATCTCATAAAGGCAGGCGCGTATCTCGTAATCTCGAGATTGCCAAAGCAGTTATGGAGGCTAACGAGAAGTTCGAGACTAAGTATAATACATCAAAAGTTTAAACCACCGATCGATATACTTCCAAAAACTTCTCCTCGATTTCCATTAGAAAGCGCACTATATTAGCATATAAGCCGGAAGATAGAGTGCTACTTGAACATTAGAGGAATTAATGGAAGTACGAAAACCTGAATTTGTTACTAACCTGCGTTGCCTAGTATGTGGCAGAATCGTGGCGTATGGCAATGTTTTCACCTGTCCGGATTGCGGTGTTGAGGGCATTCTCGATGTCCAATATGATTATGACTCAATTCCCAATTTACAGGCCGTTATACCCAATCGACAATTTAATCATTGGCGTTATCGCGAATTGCTTCCTGTTTCACCCGACATTTCATTACCCAATTTACATGTCGGTTGGACTCCAGTGTACGATGTTCCGCGTCTTGCACAAACCATCGGTATCTCAAAATTATTTCTGAAAGACGACGGACGCAACCCAACGAATTCATTTAAGGATCGGGCAAGCTCAATCGGTGTAATGAAAGCGCAGGAGTTTGGATTTAACATAATTGCATGTGCTTCAACCGGCAATGCAGCATCGTCGCTGGCGGGAATGTCGGCGGCAGTTGGACTACGAAGTTTTATCTTTGTACCACAGCGTGCACCGGAACCAAAAGTCACACAATTGCTCATCTTTGGTGCAACAGTGATCCGAGTACAGGGGACGTATGAACAAGCATTCGATCTTTGCCGCGAAGCATGCGAAATGTTCGGCTGGTATAATCGCAACAGCGGCACGAATCCTTTTTTGGTAGAGGGGAAAAAAACAGCAGGATTGGAAATTGGCGAGCAGTTTGGTTCTGCGATTCCAGACTGGGTGGTTGTGTCGGTGGGAGATGGTTGTACGATTAGCGGTATTGGAAAAGGATTACAAGAAATGAAACGGCTGGGATTCATTAATCGTGTGCCGCGTTTGCTTGGTGTGCAGGCAGAAGGTTCCAAGCCGTTGATGAATGCTTTCTTTTCGGGGAAAGATTTGGTACCATCACAACCCGACACAATCGCGGATAGCATCGCTGTCGGAACGCCGCGTAATTGGCGCCGCGCGATTAAACAAATTACAAAATCGAATGGAACAATGATTGCAGTATCAGATGAAGAAATTTTAGAAGCTATGCGACTGACATCACGACTCGGAGGAGTATTTGGCGAACCGGCAGGTGTTGCAGGTGTTGCGGGATTGAAGAAAGCAATTACAAAGGGCATCGTCAAACCGGATGAATCTGCAGTCGCAGTTATAACCGGCAATGGATTGAAAGATATTGCTTCTGCAAAAAAAGCAGTTGGGCAGACAATCGACATCGAACCGAAATTATCGACATTAGAACAAAATCTTAAAAACATTTCTCTCATCTGAAAAATAATATGGATTTCCTCCTAAAGAATGCTAGGATTATTCATCTCGATCCACCAAAGATCGAAGAAGCCGATATCCGCATCATTGATGGTACCATTGCTGATTGCGGGCAGAGTCTACGACCAAAGAAGAGTGATGAAGTTATTGATCTTTCTGGAAAAATTATTCTTCCCGGGTTTGTGAATTCCCACACGCATCTTTATTCTGCACTCTCCCGCGGAATGCCCTCGCCGAAACCTGCGCCAAGAAACTTTATAGAAATTCTTCAAGAAGTATGGTGGAAGTTGGATGAAGCGCTGGATGAGGAATCCATCTATTATAGTGCACTCGTTGGTGCAATCGAAGCTGTCAAATTTGGAACGACAACACTCGTTGATCATCACGCATCACCGAATCATGTTCGCGGCTCGCTTGACTTGATAAAAGCAGGAATAGCGAAGGTTGGTTTACGCGGAATCCTTTGCTACGAAACCACCGATCGAGGTGGAATGAAAAAACGCGATCTTGGATTAGTAGAGAATGAACGCTTTGTCATAGAAAATGCAAACAATGCTCGTTTCCGCGGCACAATTGGTGCACATGCATCGTTCACGCTGTGCAATGATTCGCTGCGCAAAATTGGAGAACTGGCATCGATGTATGATTGCGGTGTCCACATTCATGTTGCCGAAGATAGAGCTGATGTGATGGATTCGATAGAAAACTATAACACCGATATCATTAGCCGATTGGCCGCACTTGGCCTTCTCCGCAAGAAATCTATCTTCGCCCATGGCGTTCATATCAATCAAAAACAATTTGCCAGAGTCGAAAAATCCGGTGCGTGGATGGTCCACAATCCGCGTTCGAATATGAACAATGCAGTCGGTTATGTGCCACTGAATTGGTATGGAGAACATTCTGCCCTTGGCACGGATGGATTTCCGGCAGATATGTTCGATGAGGCAAAGTTCGGCTATTTCCGCAATGCTGAATCTGATCATCGGGTAGAGTTTTCTCGACTGCCGGCGATGCTACAGAACGGACAGAAACTTATCTCGCAATTTTTCGGTCGTTCGTTTGGAACTATTGTAAAGAATTCACCGGCGGATCTTATTGTGCTCGATTACAATGCTCCGACACCAATTATCCATCAAAATATTCTCAGTCATTTTTTATTTGGAATAAATTCTACCATGGTTCAGCATGTGATGACCGATGGTCATTGGATTGTGTGGAATCACCAGCTCGTAGAAATTGATGAATATGCAGTAATGGAAAAAGCACAGAAAGTTGCTGCAAAGTTGTGGAAAAAGATGAACAAGTAAAAATGAACAAAGAATTGAAAATAATCGGCAAGTCTGAACGGCGTGTGGATGCGTGGGGCAAGGTCACAGGCAAAGCGAAGTACGCCGACGATTACAATGTATCGCACCAGTTGATTGGTAAAGTGCTTCGCTCGAAATATCCGCATGCTAAAATTATCTGCATCAATATTTCGAAAGCAGAAAAACTCACAGGCGTTGAGACAGTGCTGACTGCAAAAGATATCCCTGGTGCAAAAGTATTCGGCGTTGTTGTAAAGAATCAAGCCATTCTTGCGGAAGATCGTGTCCGCTATCTTGGAGACGGTGTAGCACTCGTTGCCGCTGTATCGAAGGAAATTGCCGAACAAGCGATTTCACTTATCGAAGTCGAATACGAACCTCTTCCCGTCGTGTCCGATCCAGAAGAAGCAATGAAACCGGATGCGCCGGTTCTTCATGACGACAAAAATGAATTCGTGCATCATCACGTTCAAAAAGGTGATATCACGAAAGGTTTTGCTGAAGCTGATTTTATTATCGAACGGAAATTCAAAACTCAATTCATCGAGCATTCGTACATCGAACCGGAAGCCGTGCTTGCCGAACCATCCGAACAAGACGGAATTAAAATCACGGGTTGTGTACAAAATCTTTTTTCAACTCGCCGCTCAGTTGCATCAATGTTGAATCTTGATCTTGCACAAGTGCAGATTGTGCAGTCAACACTTGGCGGTTCATTCGGCGGCAAGGATGAAGCTATGACATTGATCAGTTGCCGGGCTGCGTTACTTGCGATGAAAACCGGCAGGCCGGTCAAAATGGTTGACACGCGCGAAGAGTCGATGCTCGAAAGTTACAAACGTCACCCGTATGTTCTCTATTATAAATGGGGTGCAAAGAAAGATGGCTCCATCACTGCGATGGAAATCAAGTGTATCGCAGATGGTGGTGCGTACGCATCGATGAGTCCGTTCGTTACTTGGCGTTCGGTAGTGCAGGCAACCGGACCCTACTATTGTGAAAATGTCAAGACAGATGTTTATGCTGCATACACCAACAATAACTACACCGGCGCGATGCGCGGATTCGGATCGCCGCAAGTCAATTTTGCCATTGAATCGATGATGGATGATTTGGCGGAAAAAGTTGGAATGAATCCGCTCGAGATTCGCATGAAGAATGGGTTCGAAACCGGCGCGGTGACAGCGACGGGACAAGAACTGACGCATAATGTTAGTCTGAAAGAAGTATTGACGAAGGCAGCGGCGGCAAGCGATTTCGAAAAAAAATGGAAAAGAAATCGAGAGGCGAAATCTGACGAGAAAAAACATGGCATTGGACTGGCGTGCAGTTATCGCGGGGTCTCACTTGGCGCAGAAGGAACTGATGCAGCAGAAACAATTGTCTCTGTGCAAACGGATGGCAGTGTGATCGTTTCTTCCGGCATTACTGATATGGGACAGGGCGCACAAACGCAAATGTCGCAAATTACTGCCGAGGTGCTTGGTATTTCGATGGACCGGATTCACTTTCTGAATACGAATACAAGTCGTGTTGCGGATTCCGGTGCAACAGTCGCATCGCGTGGAACAATTATGGGCGGTTCAGCAGCGAAGAATGCAGCTGAAAAAGTACGGATCACGCTACTCGAAGTCGGTGCTGAAATGACGGGCGATGCAGTGAGCGATCTTGATCTTCTCGACAACTATCTCATCAATATAAAAACGAAAAAACCGCTGGCATCGTTCAACGAACTCGCAACGGCCTGCTTCAATAAAGGTAAACCGATGGTCAGCCATGGCTGGCATCATTCACCAAAGACCTCTTGGGATGAAAGGCAGGGACAAGGTGAAGCATATTTCACATTTGTATATGGTGCCAATGTTGCAGAAGTCGAGGTAGATATCGAAACAGGCAAAGTTGATGTTCTCGATTTTGTTTCGGTGCACGATGTTGGTAAGGCGATCAATAAAGGAATGGTCGAAGCACAGATTTTTGGTGGTGTGGCAATGGGGATTGGTTATGGTTTGCTGGAAGAGTTTGAAATTGAAGAAGGCATTCCAAAGCAGGCCAACTTTGACGAATATTTAATTCCAACGTCAATGGATGTGCCGCGTATTAAGGCAATTATTGTTGAGAATGAAGATCCGACTGGTCCGTTCGGAGCAAAATCGGTCGGTGAACCGACCAATGAACTTGCTGCACCAGCGATTGTAAATGCGATTTACAATGCAACTGGAAAACGGATCTATGAAATTCCAGCGAACCTTGAACGTGTGCTGCTCGGTCATAAACTGACTCGCACTGGCAAACGAGGTTTGGAACAGAAGGAAATAGAGGAGACAGATTCATGCAAGACTCGGGGGAATAAATTATGAAGCAGTTTGAATATTTTTCTCCGAAGAATGTTGTAGAAACTTGCGCATTATTGAAAGAGTTTGAAAATGATGCACAAATTCTTGCTGGCGGTACAGATGTGTTGATAGAACTGCGCAAGTCATCAGTCAAACCTCCAAGAGCAATTATCGACATAAATCGGTTGAACGAGTTGAAGGGAATTACCGAAACTGAATCCGAAATTATTATCAAACCACTTACAACACATACTGAACTTGGTTCATCTTCAAGCATTAAAAAGCATGCGCGATTGTTACATATAGCTGCACATGTTATTGGTTCCCCGCAAATCCGCAATCGCGGTACCATCGGTGGAAATATTATGAACGCTGCTGCATGTGCAGATACTGTCCCGCCGCTGATGGCACTTGACGCAACTGTGAAGTTACTATCGGTAAATGGAGAACGTATTGTTCCCATTATCGATTTCTTCATCAAGCCCTACCAGACAATCGCGATAAAGAATGAACTTCTCATGGAGATTCGATTTCCTAAGTTACTCGATTCGATGAAAAGCATGTTCCTCAAACTTGGAAGAAGAAATGCTCTGGCGATTTCTCGCTTGAGCGTTGCAGCAATCTTACGAAAGAGTGACAGTGGACTTATCCAAGAAGTGCGAATTGTTCCTGGTGCAGCATTCCCAAAATGGCAACGAATGACTGAAGCGGAAAAAATATTGGTCGGACAAAAACCGTCAAAGGAATTATTTATTGAAACAGGAAAAAGAGTTTCAGAAGCGATGATCTCTTTTACTGGAAGACGCTGGTCGACTGAATATAAAGAACCCGTGATAGCTGTCCTTGTTCGAAGAGCATTGGAAACTTGTCAATGAGAATGATATGAAGAAAGTAACCATTCATACATCGGTCAATCATAAACATTATGAACTTGAGATCAAACCAAATCTCACACTTCTTTCATTATTGCGCGAAGAGCTAGGCCTTACTGGAACAAAGTGTGGCTGTGAAGTTGGTGAATGCGGTGCATGCACTGTCCTGATGAACGGTAAAGCTGTTAATTCGTGTCTTGTACTCGCTCCACAGATTGATGGACAAGAAATAGTGACTGTCGAGGAGCTTGCGATTGGGAACAAACTTCATCCGCTGCAGGAGTCATTCCTTAATCACGATGCAGTGCATTGTGGATTCTGTACTCCTGGTATGCTGATGAGCGCAAAAGATTTGCTCGATCATAATTCCAATCCGACTGAAGAAGAAATTCGAACCGCTATCTCCGGTAACTTATGCCGATGCAGCGGATACCAGCAAATAGTTGATGCAATACAAAATAACAATGTTTCACCACTGAAAGGATAGTAATTGGAACGCATTAAAGAATTACTCATTGGGAAACCTCGTGATATACATGACCCGAAGCTCTTCCATAAAATTTCACTCATTGCTTTTTTAGCGTGGGTGGGGCTTGGAGCCGATGGATTAAGTTCCTCAGCGTATGGACCCGATGAAGCGTTTCGTTCACTCACTGGACACACAGAACTGGCTGTTATTCTTGCAGTTGCTACTGCATTGACGGTCTTTATAATATCCTATGCTTACAGCCGCATTATTGAACATTTTCCTTCTGGCGGCGGCGGGTATGTTGTTGCAACAAAACTACTCGGTGCACCATTTGGAGTTGTTTCCGGCAGCGCGTTGCTGGTAGATTATATTTTGACGATTACAGTTTCGATTGCATCTGGAGCTGCACAGATTTTTAGCTTCTTGCCATACTCGTGGCAAAAGTGGATGGTACCGGTCGAAGCAACTGCCATCATCCTTCTCGTTATTTTAAATCTTCGTGGAATTAAAGAATCTATTGAATTCATGGTGCCAATTTTTCTCACATTTGTTGCTGCACATCTCATTCTTTTTGGCGGCGCAATTATTCAACATTTTCATGAAGCTCCCGCTATTGCATCGCAAGTTGGACAGAATCTGCATACGAGTTATAGCAGTCTCGGTTTCTGGGCGATGTTTGTGATTTTAGCGCGTGCATATTCACGCGGTGCAGGAACATACACCGGTATAGAAGCGGTGTCGAATGGAATTCAAATTATGCGTGAGCCGCGCATTCCGACAGGCAAACGAACGATGGCGTACATGGCAACGTCACTCGCGATTACAGCCGGCTCAATTCTAATGATTTATCTTTTGCTTGGTGTGAGTGAACAACCTGGGAAAACGCTGAATGCAGTGATGGTGGAGAAACTTAATTTTGGTCCTTGGTTTGTTGTGCTCGTCCTCGCTTCAGAAGCGGCACTTTTATTCGTTGCTGCACAAACGGGATTTATCGATGGTCCGCGTGTAATGGCAAATATGGCGAACGACCGCTGGCTGCCGCATCGTTTTGCGTCATTATCAGATCGATTAACAATGCACTATGGGATCATGCTTATCGGTGCTGCGTCAATCGCAACATTGTTTTATACGGGTGGAAATATTGATGCTCTTGTGACGATGTACTCTATTAACGTATTTCTCACATTCTCGCTCACCGAAATCGGCATGGTAAAGTTTTGGATTACAGAACGGAAAACACATCCGGAATGGAAAAAGTCACTCCCTGTTCACCTGACTGGACTCGTTCTCTGTCTTTCCATTTTAACGATCGTTGTAATTGAGAAATTCAGGGAAGGAGCATGGATGACAGTCGTTGTCACATCAGCGTTAATCCTGCTATGTGTTATTATCCGGCGGCATTATCGCCTTGTGAATAAAAAACTTCGCTCACTCTCGGATATTCTGGAAGGACTTCCTGCTGAAGATTCCGCAGTTCAACCAGCGATGAAACTTGATAGCAGACGTCCGACAGCAATCTTACTTGTTGAAAGCTACAACGGACTTGGCATTCACTCGCTTCTTAATATTGTGAAGCAATTTCCCGGGTACTTCAAGCAGATGGTATTTGTATCAGTGGCAGTTTTGGATACTGGTAACTTTAAGGGGGCAGATGAAGTCGAGCGCCTTGAGGAAAACACGAAGCATGAATTGGAGCACTATGTGAAGCTTGCAACAAACCTTGGGATTCCGGCGACAGCACGAATGTCTGTTGGAACGGAAGCGGTGGAAGAAGCAGAGAAAATTTGCATGGAGCTTTCACGTGAGTTTAAGCAATCGGTCTTTTTTGCAGCGAAGCTCGTCTTCCAAAAACAGAAATGGTATCAACGAATTCTGCATAGTGAAACAGCGTATGCGATCCAGAATCGGCTTCAATTCCAAGGACTGTCGATGGTTGTACTGCCAGTACGCGTATGGAACTAGTGTAGGTATTGCGGAGAAAAGATGATGAATCTAACCTTGACGGCACAACAAGCTCGAGTCGAAGCTGAGCGTTGCTTGCAATGTTTCGATGCACCCTGTGAGCAGGCGTGTCCGACGCATATCAAAATTCCCAAATTCATCTCAATGATTCGTAACGGCAATATTATTGGAGCAGCAGAGATCACGAAAACTTCTAACGCCCTAGCCAATGTCTGCGGTAAAATTTGTCCGGAGGAAATATTTTGTCAATCCGTTTGCACGCGCGGTAAGCAGGATTCGCCAATTCAGATTCGTGAGCTGCATTTCTTTGCAACGCAGGAAGAAGTAAAGAAAGGATTTTCGAAAACAAAACCATTTCCAACACTGAATAAGAAAGTTGCTGTCGTTGGCGCCGGACCGTCAGGACTTGGTTGTGCATTTGAGTTATCGAAATATGGGTACTTAGTGGATGTGTTTGATAAAGGCAAACCTGGTGGAGTGCCGCGTAATAGCATTCCAGCTTTTCGCCTTGCAGATAAAGAGTTGGAATCGGATACGAAGTTCTTGTCAAAATATTTCTCTCTGAAAAAGAAAACGGTAGATGGAAAAGCATTCGAACAAATCCAGAAATTATATAATGCAACATTTCTTGCGGTAGGACTTGGAAAGGATCGTCCCATTGGAATTCCCGGCGAAAAGATGAAAGGGGTGTTGCCGGTTTTGCAATTTCTTGAATCAGCGAAGGCAAATCCCAAAAGAATGAAACTCGGTAAGCGTGTCGTCATTGTTGGCGGCGGTAATGTGTCATTGGATGCGGCTGCAACCGCAAAACGGCTCGGTGCGGAGAGTGTAATTCTTGTTTATCGCCGGAGTGAAAAGGAAATGCGTGTCTGGAAAGCTGAGTTGGAAGAGGCGCGCAAACAAGGAGTAGAGATTCGTTTTCTCATAAATCCGGTTGCAGTTGTTGGCAAGAAAAAAGTGGAAGGTGTGAAGTGCCGACATACGAAGTTAAGAAAACAGAAGGATAAGTCTGGTCGTCCAATACCTGTTGAAGTGAAAGGATCTGAATTCATCATTGATGCCAATAATATTATTATTGCTATTGGCCAATCAATAGCGGCGGATTGGCTTGAAGGAGTCGAGCGAGAAAAAGGATATATCAAAGTTGATGAAAATTTCCGGACATCTGTTGATAAAATATTTGCTGGCGGCGATATGATTGCCGGTGAAGGAACGATTGTGCAGTCTGTTGCGCAGGGGAAACATGCCGCACAAGCGATTCACGAATTCTTATCAGGAAAGCAAGAGGCAGCCAGTGGAATATAAGAAATTCAAAGAGATCGAAATCTACCCAGCACGCGATCTATCATACAATTTTCTCGGTATTCAGTTCGAAAATCCGTTCATTCTTGCCGCAGCACCGTCAACCGATGATCTTGAAATGGTACGACGCGGATTTCAAATGGGATGGGCTGGAGCAATTCTCAAAACAACATCAGTGGAAGGAACGAAAGTCGATCTTTGCTACCCGATGATGTCCGCATTTGAGCATGAAGGAAGAAAATTGTTTGGAATGGGAAATATTGATCTTATCTCAGAACATCACATCGACAAAGTAGAATACAATGTTCGAATGCTGAAGAAAGAATTTCCAGCGAAAATGGTTGCAGCAAGTATCATGGCAGGCAGAAAAGAAGATTGGCAGCATCTCGTTGAACGTTTGGAAAAAGCCGGTGTCGATCTGATCGAATGCAGTTTTTCATGCCCACAGGGAAATATTGGCGAAGATCCTGGCAAGATGCTGGCGCAAAGTTTGAGTGCAACAGAATTGACTGCGCGTTGGGTGAAAGAGGCATCGAAGCGAGTTCCGATTTCGATCAAAATAACTCCGCACGTAACAGATATTGTTGAAGTTGCAAGAGCAGTGAAGCGTAGCGGTTGTGATGCGTTGACAGCATCGAATTCCATTCAAGCATTAATGGGAATTGATATTAAGACGTTTGCTCCCACTCCAAGTCTCGATGGCAAGTCTACGTACAGCGGAATGACCGGCCCTGCAATAAAGCCGATCACTCTCCGCACGATAGCCGAGATTGCGCGCAACGTTGATATTCCGATAATGGGCACAGGCGGCGCAAGTACCTGGAGCGATGCAGTGGAATTTATGTCGGTTGGTGCAGGTGTTGTTGAATTTTGCACGGTCGTAATGCATTACGGCTTCCGTGTCATTGATGATTTGAACAGTGGAATGTCTCACTATCTCGATGAGATGAAATTTTCATCACCCAAAGAAATTGTTGGAAAGGCACTGCCAAACATTGTATCGCACAATGAACTGCCAAGAAAACGTATGCGCAACCATATTCACGAGAATTTGTGCATAGGTTGTGATCTTTGTTATGTGGCATGTCGCGACGGAGGGCATAATGCGATTGATCAATTGGAAAATCGTATTGCACATATTGATTGGGAACGATGCGTTGGTTGCGGATTATGTAAATTCGTCTGTCCGGTTGACGATTGCATTGAAATTATGGAATGGATATAAACTAAGCTTGATGGAGAAATGAAGATGTCGAATGTCATTCAAAATAATCTCGAACTTTTAAAACGACTGCACATCGATATCTATAATCATGATTTTCTGTTGACGTGGGAACGAACCAATGATGAAATAAAAGCAGTGTTGACTGTGGCGCAGTTGATGAACAATTTGCACAAAGAAGGAATTTCGTTCCGCTCGTTTGATACGGGACTTGCCATTTCTATCTTCCGCGATAATTCTACACGCACACGGTTCAGTTTTGCATCTGCGGCAAATGCGCTGGGGCTTGGACTTTCTGAGCTGGATGAAGAAAAGTCGCAGATTGCTCACGGGGAAACCGTTCGCGAAACGGCAAATATGATTTCCTTTCTCGCAGAAATCGTCGGCATTCGCGACGACATGTTTCTCGGCGAGGGAAACAAGTATATGCGGGAGTTTGGCGCTGCGATTCAGGAAGGATACGAACAAGGAATATTGCATCAACGCCCAAACATTGTCAACTTGCAATGCGATATTGATCATCCGACGCAAGCGCTTGCCGATCTTATGCAATTGAAGAACACGTTTGGTTCGTTGGAAAATCTTCGCGGTAAAAAAATTGCAATGACGTGGGCATACTCGCCAAGCTATGGCAAACCACTCTCAGTTCCACAGGGTATTATCGGATTAATGTCACGCTTTGGAATGGATGTGTCGCTCGCATATCCTGAAGGATATGGATTGATCCCTGAAGTTGTGGAATTGGCGAAGAAACAGTCAGTGCAGCACGACAGTAAGTTTGAAGTGGTAAACAGCATGGACGAAGCATTTAAAAATGCCGACATCGTATATCCGAAATCGTGGGCACCATATCATGTGATGCAACGGCGCACAATATTGTTGAGCAACAACGATAAACCTGGCTTGAAGGAGTTAGAGAAAGAATGCCTTGCGAACAATGCAAAATTTAAAAACTGGGAATGTGATGAACAGAAAATGAAACTGACGAAGAACAGCGAAGCATTGTATATGCATTGTCTGCCGGCGGATATTTCTGGTGTCAATTGTATCGAAGGAGAAGTTTCCAAGAATGTGTTTGAAAAATACCGTCTTGCCACATATGCAGAAGCGAGTTACAAACCGTTCGTTATTGCAGCGATTATGTTCTTGATGCGCATGCAAAATCCTGCAGAAAAGCTGCAAGCGATTGTCAACCGAAATCAGAAACGATCGGTGTAAAGGAGTAAGATATGTCGAAAATCATTAAGCGCATCAATCATGAAGTTATAAAGAAAACTGCGGCACGATGCAAGAAGCAAGGGATCACCATTCCAACATTTGCGCAGATGAGGAATCCAGAAACAATCCCTGCTGCTATCAAATCTAGACTTGCAGGTATTGGATTATGGGATGTAAATCCTTTGAATCTCTATCGTATTACATGGAAGAATGATATCAAGACAGGGTTGTATGGTGACGTAAATTATTTTGAGATTCCGAATGCCATTACATGTGTTAATGCCCGCATTGTCGGCATCATTGGGAAATATTTTCCAACGGGAGCACATAAGGTCGGTGCGACGTTTGGATGTTTGGTACCGCGATTAGTAAGCGGTGAGTTCGATCCCGAAAAACATAAAGCTGTGTGGCCGTCCACAGGAAATTATTGCCGCGGTGGTGCGTTTGATTGCAGGTTGCTCGATTGTACTCCTATTGCAATTTTGCCGGAGGGAATGTCGAAAGAGCGTTTCACGTGGTTGAAAGAAATTGGTGCAGAAGTTATTGCAACACCGGGAACAGAATCCAACGTGAAAGAAATTTATGATAAATGCTGGGAACTAAAAAAGGATCCGCTCAACATCATCTTCAATCAATTTGAAGAATTTGGCAATCCAATCTGGCATTATAATGTAACGGGACCGGCGTTAGAAGAGGCATTTAAAGCTCTCCATATTAAAAATGGAAATCCCGCCGCATTTGTATCTGCGACTGGTTCAGCAGGAACGATCGGTGCTGGTGATTATCTCAAGAAACAATTCCCGCATCTTAAGATAGTCGCAAGTGAAGCGTTGCAATGTCCAACATTACTCATGAATGGTTTCGGTGAACATCGGATTGAAGGAATTGGTGACAAGCATGTGCCGTGGGTTCATAATGTCCGGAATACGGATACCGTTTCAGCGGTGGATGATGAAGATTGCATGCGCGTGCTGCGACTATTCAACGAGCCGGAAGGACAGAAATATCTGAAGTCGCTTGGCGTAACGGATGCACAGGTGGAAAGCTTGAAACTCCTGGGGATTTCTAGTATTTCGAATATGCTCTCTGCAATTAAGACGGCAAAGTATTTCGAATATGGCGTATCGGATGTTGTACTGACCATCTTCACTGATTCTGCGGAGATGTATCGCTCTCGGGTGGAGGAATTGAAGCATGAACGCGGCGCGTATTCACAAATTGAATCGGCAAAGGATCACGCTGGACCATTGATGCACCAGAGCATCGATTATTATAAAGAGCTGACGTATTATGAACGCAAGGCAATTCATAATTTGAAGTATTTCACGTGGGTCGAACAACAGGGGAAATCGTCCGATGAACTCCGACAGCAATGGGAGCCGGAATATTGGCGGAGTCTGTTTGAAGATGAAGTCGGATATTTTGACAAGTTGATCACCGAGTTTAATGAATTAGCAAGATAAGGATACTATGTATGTTCAAAGAAATCTTGAAAACCGCACAAAAGAACGAGCGTCAGGTAGCACAGTTCCTGCGAGAGTTGATTGCGATAAGATCGCTGAGTTCACAAGAAGAACAAGTGATCTATCGCATAAAACAAGAGATGGAAAAATGCGAATATGATGAAGTCACAATTGACCCTATGGGCAATATTCTTGGACGCATCGGACATGGAAAACATATCATTGCATTGGATGCGCATGTAGATACGGTTGATGTTGGCAATCCGGCAAATTGGACAATCGATCCATTCAAAGGTGCTGAGAAGGATGGTATCATCTATGGACGAGGCGCATGCGATATGAAAGGTGCACTTGCATCGATTATTTATGGTGGAAAGATTATTAAAGAACTTGGATTGGAAGATGACTACACGCTTTATGTTGTCGGCAGTGTGCAAGAAGAAGATTGCGATGGGCTCTGTTGGCAGTACATCATTAAAGAAGATAAACTACGACCTGAAGTTGTTGTTATTGCCGAACCGACGAATCTTGCTATCTATCGAGGCCATCGTGGTCGTATGGAAATTGAAGTACGCACGAAAGGAATTTCATGTCACGGCTCCGCACCGGAACGTGGTGTGAATGCGGTGTACAAAATGGCACCGATTGTTGAAGATATCGAAAAGTTGAATGAACGATTAAGTGGTGAGCCATTTCTTGGCAAAGGGACTGTAACAATAGCGGAAATTCGTTCCACATCGCCCTCTCTTTGTGCTGTGGCGGATTCATCAACAATTCATTTAGATAGACGACTTGCTGCAACCGACACGATGGAATCAGCAATGCGCGAGATTCAAGAATTGCCAAGTGTGAAGAAAGCAGAAGCCGAAGTCGTAGTGCTGGACTATGCTGTTCCAAGCTGGCGCGGATTGACATATCCAACGAAGAAGTACTATCCAACATGGCTATTGCCGGAGAACCATCCACTCCTGGCGTACGGTGTTAAATCTTATGAAGGATTATTTAATGAGAAACCGAAGGTTAACCGTTGGGTATTCAGCACGAATGGCGTGGCAGTAATGGGTCTACATGGAATTCCGTGCATAGGCTTTGGTCCTGGCAATGAAATTTATGCACATATGGCAACTGAACACATTCCAGTGGAACATCTTGTTAAAGCATCTGCCTGGTATGCAGCGTTCCCGCTGACATTTATTGGTTATAAATAGAGGCATATTTCTGTAATTCAACAATTAAGTCTCGTTTCGGCTGAATTTCGTTTTTGTTGTGGCGGGTCGAGTCATCAGTTCTTGACACAGAGAGCGAAAAAGTGTATTATCGTATGGACACAGTTTAGATGATCAACAATCACAATATAAAAAAAATATCCTATGCCTGAATATCGTATTGATGGTGTATCGCTTACTGGAAAAACAGTTTCCGGTTCTATTACTGCTGACAATAAAAGTATCGCCAAAACTAAAGCAGTCGAACTTTCACGTGAGAAGAAGTTCAAAGTGACAGGCATTCATGAACGCGTGTCATTCATTTATCGAGTAAGAAAGGGAACTGACAAACCGATTGATGGTGAACAGAAAGCGTTTACCTCTGATGAAGTTCGAGCGGCGCTGGAAAAAATGGGATTTAATGTTCTCTATGTCAGAAAGAAATTATTTGGGAACAAACAGAGAGCCGCTCCAGCGGTTGATGTTATCACATTTGTAAGAGTGAGTACGGACTTAATGAAGCAAAAACTTCCGTTTAACGAAGTGATGCAATTGCTTATAAACGACATCCCCAATCCAGCGTTGCGTGAAGCAATTAAGGAAATAAATACTGAATTGAAACAAGGAAAAGACAGTGAAAAAGTGTTTATGAAACAAGCGCCGGTGATTGGTAAATTCACAGCGCAAATGCTTGGTCTGGCATCTAAGAGCGGAAATATGGCAGAGATTTACGAAAGCGCCGCAAAATTTATGGAACGCAATGCAGAATTTAGAAGAAATCTTCGAAGTGCGCTTATTACGCCCTTGATCACTCTTTTTGTACTGTTCTTAGCATGTTTGTTCTATGTCTGTTATATTTTCCCTCAAACAGCAATAATGTTTACTAAATTTCATATCAAGCTACCTCCCATGACAGCAGCGACATTGAAGATGAGTGACTGGCTGATGGAAAATTGGTTAATTCTTACAGTTTTATTTACTGTGCCCGCTTTTATTTTGTTACGCTACATGAGAACAGAAAAGGGAAGATTTTTAGCCGACAAATATATGATTAAAATTCCTGTACTCGGTTCTCTGCTTCATAAAACTGCTATAGAAATATTTTGCCGAGTTTTTTATGCTCTATACAGTGGATCAGGTGAAAATATTGAAATCATTCGTATGGCAGCAGAAGCATGCGGCAATAGATATATGGAACATCAGATTAAAACAATAGCTATACCAATGATGCTCGAACGAGGAAAAGGTCTCACGGAAGCATTTGAAGCAACAGGTGTATTCACTAAAACAGCCATTTCTAGATTCGCCTCAGGCGCAGAAACAGGAACTGTGAAAGCGACAGCTCTTCAATTGGCGGATTACTATGAAAAAGAAACATCTTATCGGATGAAAAATGTGATCGAAGTTATTCAATTATCTGTATCGTTGGTAATGATGGTTGTACTGACGGCTTTAACACTCGTTTCTTCAGAAACAGCATTAGTAAAACCGGAATCACCGCATATGTTCATGCCCTTGCATTTCCTGATTCCATAAAGTGCATTGAGAAATGCGATTGGGTTAAGCAAGCAAAGAGGAATAGAACCATGCCTGAAATAGATATAACTGATAAAATCGGTTATACGCTTCTTAAAAAAGGTATAATCGATTTTGAGACGCTTGAGAAGTCTCTTAAGATGAAGGATTCCGACGATAACAAGAAAAACCGAAAGAATCTGGGGCAGATCCTTGTTACTGAATTTGGCGCAGACCATGATGCGGTTTTTCGAGAAGTAGCTAATCTTTATGCGTTTCGTGAAGTATTCCTCAATGACGAAAAAGTCGATGAAGCGCGGATCGCTTTCTTGAAGAAATACATTGAACAGCTTTCAGAACAGCAGCGGGAAATGATGGTCCAATCAAAGATGTTGCCATTCAAGTTTGACGAACGCCAGCCAGATAAGCTCATTATTATCGCTGCAGATCCAACGGATCGTAATCTGCCAATTGTAGCTCGCAGTTTCAACGTGAAGAAATATGAAATCTGCTACGTACGATTGAAAGACTTGCAATCGTTGATGGATAAGGTGGCGCCGGCACAAAACGAATTCCTCAAACTCCTCGAAAGCAATAAGATCTCAGTTGATGACTCCGGCAGTGGAGACGATGATCAGCTTGATGAACAAGCTCTTGAAGCAGAGATAAGCAAGAGCGCTTTGGTTAATCTGTTCGAAGGATGTTTGGTTGAAGCAGTTCGAAAAGACGTAAGTGACGTACATATCGTTGCAGCAGAGGGGAATCGAACCAACTTCTTATTTCGCATTGATGGCGATCTAAGAGTTTGGCATATTCAGGAAAACACAGTGCCAGAAGCGGTACTTGCTGTTGTCAAGGATCGTACAAAAAATGTAGATAGATTTGAACGTGAAATGACACAAGACGGATTCATCCAACGTGTCATCGATGGACATCAAATGCGATTTCGTGTCTCAATTATGCCGATTGTGACTACGGAATTTAAACATAAGTTTGAGAGTATTGTAATCCGTGTTTTAGATGATCGCAAAGTAATCACCGATCTCGAAAAGCTTGGTTTACAGGGACCAGCTCGTGCATTTTTCTATAAAGCTATTAGCAAACCTCAAGGTATTATTATCCTTACTGGTCCAACAGGTTCCGGTAAATCAACAACATTGATCGCGGCTTTATATCAGGTTATCGACCCCACAGTAAACGTACTGACGATTGAAGAACCGGTTGAATATATAATCAAAGGTGCACGTCAGCTAAAAATTGGCCCCAAGATGGGATTTGAGGAAGCTATTCGTGGTATCTTACGTCACGATCCAGATATTGTGCTTGTAGGTGAAATGCGCGATAAAATAACCGCAGAAACTGCCGTGAAGATGGCAAATACAGGCCATTTAGTATTCTCTACCTTACATACGAATGACGCGCCAAGCGCAATTGCACGTCTCTATAAAATGGGCATTGAGCCTTTTTTGCTTGCGTATGCAATCAACGTTATTGTTGCCCAACGTCTTGTCCGAACCCTTTGTAAAATATGCAAGCAACCGATGGATAGCAGTGAAAAGGGCGATTTATTGAAATTCGGTTTTACCGAAGAGGATGTTGCCACGCATACATTCTATAAAGCTGTAGGATGCGAAAAATGTAACGGCGGCTATAAAGGACGTGCGGCTATCCATGAGGCGCTGTATTTTAGCAAACCTATCAGGGATATTATCCTCAATGCAGGTGAGAAAGTGGATGAAAATGCTGTTCGAGAACAGGCTACGAAAGATGGTATGTGGACATTACGCCGGTCTGGAATGGAGCGTATGAAAGAAGGAACTACAACAATTGAAGAAATTATATCGACTACTACCGAAGATGAATAATTTTTTGAATATTCAGGTCTGTAGATTAATATAATCGCGTAAAAAGAGCAAAATTATAAAAATGAGGTAAATAAAGTAAATCTAGATTCACAGAATGTGTATGTGATGTCGGTGTAAGGGAAAAGGGCTTTTACTTAAAAAACTCCTTTACATCTATTGCTTTTTCGATTGGAGTTTCTTATTATCTATCCGAACAAGGACAGGTAAATTATCCGAAAGATTCTTATAAGAAAGATTCATATCAAACAAAATAAAATGTTTATATGATGCCCCAATCACCAATACCTTCTGTAAAACAATCGCCTGCCATATCCATGCCATTGGATTTACCACCGGTCGTTATAGATGCAAGAAGAATTTTGAAGGAAATGGCATCTCAACTTCCAAAATCGATTACGGGACTTGAGCGGCAAATGATGATAAGCGATGTGATGACACGTACGGATGAGACAACAAAGATGAAGCTTTTGGCTTTGATGAATCATTTCCTCAACCGTATGTTTACGTTGCATGCATCTGATATTGATATGGGAGGATATGGCTCACAAGGGTATATCTGGTATCGCGTTTATGGTTCTAAGAAAGCAGATTCATCACTTGGAAAATACTCGCAAGACGAGATTAACATTCTTATTCAAAGCGTTATTGGAGAACGTCAAAGATCGTTTCTTTTTGAAAACAGGAATCTCGACTTCTCTCATATGTTATATGTGGACACTCTAGATTTTAAAAGATTTCGTGCGGATGCATATTTTGATTTAGATCAGCTTGCATTAAATATGCGTGCGATTAACAATGTTGTCCGTGCATATAAAGAACTAGAATTACATATTAATGTTACGAAGGTACTCAGTTTGGCTCACACGAAGGAAGGTCTTTGCATTATAACTGGAATTACAGGTTCGGGGAAAAGTTCTACTTTAGATTCCATCATTGATGCAAACAATCATAGTGTAGAAGGACATATTGTGGTAATTGCGTCACCTATAGAGTATGTCCATAAGTCAGATAAATGTATCATCAGGCATAGAGAAGTGGGTCGAGATGTGCTTTCATTCAAAGATGGTGCGGTGCAGGCGTTGCGTCAAGATCCAGATATTATTATGATTGGCGAGTTGCGAGATCCTGATACAATTTTAACTGCATTGGAAATTACAGATTCAGGACACAAGGTTTTTTCTACATTACATACAGCAGCAGCTGTTGAAAGCATTGACCGAATTATTGGTGAGACACCGCCAATCGAACAAGAGCGTGTGCGTAATCGTTTAGCGGATTTACTCCGATGTGTTATTTCACAAAAACTGATACCAAGTTTAGATGGCAAACGCATCCTTGCCAAGGAAATTATGCTTGGGACTCCTTCGGTTCGCGCGGCCATCAAGAACAATAATACAAGCGAGATTTACCAAATGATCTCTGAAGGTATAGATCTTGGTATGACAAGTATGGAACAAGATCTTAAACGTTTGTATTTGCAAAAGAAAATTTCTCTGGAAAATGCTATGAACTACGCCAATAACAAGCGGCGTCTTCAACAGCTTTTACAGTTGCAGCCGACGGAATGATGTTCACATTGCCGGCGTGTGTAAAGTGAAGATCAACGCATAAATTATTTAAAGAATCTTAACATAAGAGGATAGATCAGCTTATGTCCATTCAAGCAGGAGATGGAAAAACAGCGGTCGCTGTATTTGTGGATGGGCTTGAACTCAAATTTGTACGCCTCTCTGCAAAAGGAAACAGGGTCACGCTCAGGGACTTTAAAACAGTCGCGTTGGTACACAAGTTTGAAGAAAAGCAAGCTACCCCAGAAGAAAGCGAAGGAACGTCATTTAGTGATCTTTCATCGGGAGATGCCTTCTCATCAGCAGGCGCGTTAGAGCCTCAATCCGATGAGGGAAGCACGAATGCATCGGTACTTCTTGGATTGTTGAATGAGGTTGGTTCCCCAAGAAAATACACAATTTCTTATGCAATCTCCGAACCCGCTGTAACATATCAAGAGTTTGAGGGCGACTTTGGCTTGAAAGGTGAGAAGCTGAAGAAAAAACTCTCACAAGAGCTTTCTATGATGCGCGCTTCTGCACCGGCATTGGATGCAATTGATATTATCCCTACGGCATCTGGTGGGTTACTTTCGCTAATCCGTGAAGATGGCTTGCATGTTTATGAGCTTCTTTCTGAAGTGAAGCCATTTATGGGCGGGCGTGTTCCTCTTATCAAGCTTATGGATAGTGCGGACACCGCCTTAATGGAGATAGTACGTACTCAGTACGAACCGCAGGAAGAAGAAGTTTCAGTGCTTGTCTATGTAGGACATGATTTTAGCCGTCTTGTATTCATGCAGGGTGAACACTATCTCCACTTCGCTCCTATTATCAGCGAAGGATACGAATCACCAAATATTGAAAACACGATTTATAGCCGTATCCTTCTTGAACAAGACAATATTGCTCTCACACGAATTGACAGAATACTTCTCGCTGGTGAAAGTCATAAAGTGAATTTGTTAGATACTCTCGCTCCACAATTTTCAAGTGCTCTTGTGGAATATATGAAGGCTCCCACTCTAGATCTTGGCGAGTTTGAAGGATCTATTGGCGAAGTGGTATCAGAATATGCTATCCCAATTATGACAGCCTGGCGTTCACTTCAACCCAAGCTTCCAGGGTTTTATGATATCAATCTTCTCCCACATTTTATTTCAGAAGGTCAACGAGCGCTTGCTCTCGCTTGGCATGGAATATTGATAGCTATGTTAATCACTTTCACGATCCCATTCTTTATACTTTCGTTTAGCGAACGTCAAGCTGAAATCCGCCGCCTCAACGGGGAACTCGTCCAGAAAAAGCAGAAACTCAATGAATTAGATGTCTTTCGGCAGCGTAGAGCAACACTATCTTCCGATATTAGTCGCTATAGTAATGCAGCGAGTATTTATGATTCCATTGCTCCGGGCAGTGATCGCTGGAGTCGTATTCTGCACTATCTTGCAAATAGTGTAGAGGATCTTAATTCGTTATGGATATATAGTTTGAGACCAGATGGAAATAACATCATCATCTCAGGTCGAGCAATTTACCGCACACGCATCCCACGCATTGCAAGTATATTCGAAAAAGCAACATTAAAAGAAGTACGCACCATCACAGTACGGAAAAAGATTTTATACGAGTTTGATATTGTGATTGAGCAGGTGGACAAGTTCGATATTCCCGAACCCAACTATACTGGCACAAGATAAGGGGACGAGAGGACCGTGACCTATAAACTTAGAAATACGATAGCCCTTGGTGTTGTATGGCTTATTATCACATTACTTGGTTTATCTCTGTGGGCTTATTGGCAGCCGCGCCAGATTAAGAAAATCAATAAAGAAACTCAAGCCATCAACAAGCAATTAGAAGATCTTCCGGGATTAACGGATGATGTCCAGCGTTTGACTGTCCAATTTCAAGATATCAAACGACGATATGATTCCCGTAGCAAGGAAATTCCTCAATTTGATGTCTCTTCACAAACATATGGCTATATGAGCCAAGGTATTGATGAAGCTGGATTCTTAAAGTTTGATATGAAATTTATCGGGACGAATGAAAAATCAAGCTGGGGATATAATGCCTATAATTTATATAATGGAGAAGCACAATTCGAAAATCTTTTTAAGTTTGTATACTTTTTGGAAAATGGACGACGTTTATACAAAATTGCTTCGATGCAGCTTGAGCAGAAGGAGGCAATAGATCCGGATACAAAAGATGTTACAAAGTGGATTGCTTTTAGTATGGAAATCCATGCATTTTTTGTTCGCAATGTTCCCGAACTTGGTACGTCGTTAGCGGCCCAATCGTTGACCATGATTCCATCTCCATATGATCCGTTCCATAATATGATTACACAAACACTAGCTACTGAGGTGCCACCGGGAGAAATAAATGCAGATCAAGTATTGGTAAAAGCCGTTTTACCAGGAAAAGCATTTGTCCTTACAGATAGAGCTCTGATTGTATTGCACCTTGGTGATAAAGTATGGCGTGGAAATGTAACGCGAGTGAATCCAGCGGAAAGTGCTGTGGAGTTTACATTGGATGAAGGCGGAGTTGTCCGAAAATTGATAAAGAAAATATTGTTCGATAAACGATAGAGATCGAGGGAACTATGAAAATACGCTCTTTACTTTTTATTTTCTTGTTTGTTGTCAGCATAACAGAATTGGTGCAAGCACAATCGGAACAAGCAGTTCGCCGTGCTGCACAAGGAAAAGTTGTCAATCAGGATCAATTGGTCTCGTTTAGTGCTGATGTTCCGTACACTAAGGCAATTCAGTCGCTTGGAGAATTGAGCAAGAAAATAGATGGAAAATTATTATTAGACCGATCTCCTTTACAGGGGAAAGAAAAGACCATTGGTATCAACATCGAGTCGATGTATTGGAAAGATGCACTGGAACTGATACTGCGAAGCAATCAATTGTGGTATAATGATTATCCGGAGTATTTAGAAATTGTTTCATTCGAGGAAGTAGGCAAACAAGTAGGCGAACAAACACAGAAAGATAATTTGTCGAGGGGTGCATCTCAAACGCCATCATTTGCACCTGCGCCAGGTGTCACGAAAGCGCCTGCGATTATTGATTCCAGTGAGTATTATTCAAAGCTTCGTGAAATCACAATCTCAAGTGTATTCTTTGATATAAATAAAACAAAACTGATTCAAAGCGGGATGGATTTTTCTATTTTCCGTGGAAGTAACATGAATCTTGGAGTGAATATTTACGGCGCTACAAGTATATTGACTACAGGTACTACTACTACAACTGCTAGTAGGTTATCAGATCAAGCCATCAGCGCCAGTATACATCCAACTGGTAGTAACCTTGGAGTGGATATCAATGCGGCTATCAGTATGTTCGAGAGCGAGCAACTTGGTGAAGTTATAGCAAGGCCTCAAATTACTGTGCGGTCCGGCTCAAGCTCTATATTCCAAGTGGGACAGGATTTTTCCGTATTAGAAAAAGATTTCTCTGGAAATACAGTGCAAAAATTCTATCCAACAGGAACAATCTTGACAGTTAAACCCACAATTTATAAAGTAGGGGATATGGAATTTATTGATGTGCGCTATACTGTAGAAAAAAGTACTTTCACATCCAGCACATCTACGACT
>PLMK01000064.1 GCA_003142475.1 Ignavibacteriota bacterium | reverse complement strand
CTGCGGCGCTGATAAGTTTCAAGTTGCTGAAAACGAAACGAGTTCATGCTGATAACCAAATTGATAAGTATCAAAGTTATAGGTACTAAAAACTGAATAATAAAAACCTCAACCCACCATTAGCCATGTAAATTGTACCCAGCTGGCAACCGTCAGNNGCTTGAGCGCCTGGTTAGGTTGCGAGCCGTAGGAATGTAAAAAGTTGTTTAGTATGCTTAATGATTTATTTTATTTTTGGTTTTCGCCATCGAAATTCTGATTTGCTTTCGCCGTTTACGAAATTAAATAAAGTATAAAACGTCTTATCTTTCTCATTATCGTATGAAACAATAAGGGTTGTATTTCCGAGCGCATAAGAAAAATACTCTTGTGAAGGAGAAGTGTCGGCAATTGTTTCGCCAAAAAGAGTAACTAGCTTTTGGTGAGATACTACTGATTGAATGTCAAATTCCCATTCGTATCGTCCATCTGATTCAATTTTATCGGGCAACTGACCCCTAAAACACCAGTGCGATATATCGGTTGATTGTATAATTGAAATCCTCCTAGCGACAAAATTCGAATCGTTATGTAAAACTAATTTTGGAGTATACCTGAATTCGAAAGCACCATTATCCTTTGGGTAATTGGTTGATCCACCCCATTTTACTGAAACGCGAACCTTTGGTCTGATACGAAAATATTTTGTCCAGATGAAGGCTAAAAAGGGAATGATTAGAATACTTATTAACCATTTTACATTTTCGAATAAATTAACTTTTTGAGGATCTTCAAATATAATAAGCATAAATGTAATTATTAAAATTAAGACTGCTACACTGATTTTGCTTTGCGTAATTGAGTGTTCTCGCAACCTAACGGATGGGCGCTAAGCTGCGGCACTGCAAATTTGCAACATGCACCCAACGAAACAAGTTTACGCTGATAACCAAATTAATTATTCCCCAACCAACGAGGTACTGAAAAGATAATTATAAAAACTTAAACCCACCACCAGCCATGAATTTTGCAGTGCGCTCATTCCGTCAGCTTGAGCGCCTGGTTAGCTGGCGTTGTAATATTTTAATTTCTTTTAAAACCCATTATATCCTGAACCAATGGAGTTATTGAAGATTCAACGCCAAAGAATTTCCCAAATTGCAGAATACACTTGACCTGCAACATATTCGATAATATTAAAGGCCAGAATGCATCATGTTGTTTTCGTATTTTATAACGATATGTGTAGAATTCTACTTCTTGCATTCGATCACTAATATCCGCGAAATGTATACCAGCAGATGATTCAGCATAAATATGATGATAGAACCCTTCAATATGGAATTTTATTGCCAAGGCTTCTCTTTCATTGCGGGATAAAAAACTATTGGCGTTTTCAAGCTTATTAAGTTCTTGTGGAGCGGTCGCGTATTTTTCAAGTATTACATTGTAGTTGCCAAGAACATTATTTTTGAAATCTCCATTCATTAATTTATGCAACAAATCAAACTTCAAAGACTTATCCATATTCTGCTTCATTTTTACTGCGATCCAATCACGATATCTTTCAGTACGTTTGAATTTTTCCAATAAATTATCCTGCGGTTCCGTGACGTAAAAGAAAGCAAGGATTGCCTCTAATTGAGTACGCAATAGAATAAAAGAGTCAAGACTATGTCCCGACATCGTAAGTGTCTGAATTGCATCATGATGACCAATTGAAGAATAATAGATACCTAAAATATGGGCAATAAAAGGCTCAAAGTCGTCAGAACCAATGTCTTCTCTTGTTGATTGTGGAAAGAGAGACGGGGCATTCATTCCAAATTTAGTAAGCCTACGTGCCTCTTTTAATTCTGCACCTCTTTCTGGAAAACAGTAGGATGCAAAATCATAAAGCTGATGAAGTTTAGAGCCAAACGCAGAAAATATTTGTATCATTTGCTTTTTTCTTGTTCAACGCCAGCTAACGGACCGGCGCTAAGCTGCGGAGCTGATAATTTTCATAATACACAAAACGAAACAAGTTCATGCTGATGAATAAATTAATTGCATCTAAAACTTTACGCGCAATGTAAATTGCTCCCACGCTCATTCCGTCAGCTTGAGCGCCTGGTTAGGCAGCCGAAAATGAATCCTACTTCTTCTGTAATCCTTCTAGATAAAAATAATGCATAAAAGTATAATGCCACACAGTGTCTATTAGCGATGCAACAATCACGTGTGGGGCAATTGGTAAAGAGCCACGTGCAATACCGTACGACTTGAAGTCTTCCTGAATTGCTTTCAAAAGTGACAGCGCTATAAACGAATCCTTAGTTTCTATTTTGATGAGTTTTGCCATGCGTTCAATCTGATGTGAAGGCTCGTCAGGTTTAGAGTCGAGATATTGATTGATCATTAGTTTTGCTGTGCCTATCAATTGGTCGACCGTCAATCCTTTTTCCGCGACATACCGATAGGTTTCCATGTCATAGATGTCTTGGCCTGTAGCTTGTATTCTTTCTGCAGGAGTTCCATTTCCTTTGTAGAGGATTTTGCAAATGCGTTCTAACCTTTGTTGATTTGTCACGAGCAAAGAGGATAACTTCAATTCTTTTGCCAACTGCGCGCCAGTCAAGATGGTGGCCATACATACTTGAAACACTTGTCGCCCGTAGGACACCAATGAGCGATATTCCAACTCCGGCCGTTCAAAAGGTTTCTTGGGGTCATCAGTAGCTACGAACATTAAACTGGTAGCGTACCCTTTGTGAACAATCTGAGAACGAGCGACGTAAAATTGTGTTAGCCAGCTATCAATACGAGGGACATCAACGACAAGTAGACCGACAGCCTCTTTGAAACGCTCGGTAACCCTTTGGCCCTCTTCTAGATTAAGTAGGCTTTCAAACGCAATTGCAAGATTGACTAATGCGACGCTTTCGGCAACGTCCTGTGCGATGCTTCTGTTATACCAATTGAGTGCCGTTAGTATGCGCTTTCTGAGATTATCGTCATCATCTTTTGATGCGAAGTAATTTATGACTGGCCCATAGCGCTTTGATTGAGAAAGAGGATAGTCAAAATCGGAACTCAAATTTTGATTTATGTTGAGCCACATACCAACTGTTGGAGGAAAGATTCGGCTACCCTCAGTGACACAAAAGAAGGTTTCGTT
>PLMK01000061.1 GCA_003142475.1 Ignavibacteriota bacterium | reverse complement strand
CTGATCCGCGCATTACCAAAGTTGGAAGAATCCTTCGAAAATATAGTCTTGATGAACTGCCGCAGCTCTTTAATGTACTCCTCGGAGATATGAGTTTAGTCGGGCCGCGCCCTTTGTCCATTGCAGACCTGAGTAACATTTCTACTGAAAATAAGCTCAATGGATATTATAAACTACGTGCCAATGCGAAGCCGGGAATAACAGGTTTGTGGCAAATCTCCGGAAGACGTGAAATCAATTTTAGAGAAATGGTTTTACTCGATTTTTATTATATCGAGAACCAATCGCTCCTTTTNNAGCGAAATGAAAACATAAATCATGCGCTCTAAGTTCTTAAAAGTGACATGAGTCTGGTTGGTCCGCATCCGTGCCTGCCGTATGAATATGAAGTATATGACGAATTGTATAAAAGACGTTCCTCTGTTCTTTCTGGATACACAGACGTCGGGCAGGTTTCCAGTCGTTCTGAAGTCGGATTTAACAATATGATGCCGTTAGATTTGTTTTATAATGAACATATGACTTCGTGGTTTGATCTTCAACTTATCCTCAAGGTGATACCGGTTACTGTTTTTGGAAAAGGTGGAGGATAGAAGAAACATCATGAGGTATTCCTTACTTGTCGTCCTGATTGTTTCGTCCCTCCATGCACAGCAAGACCCGGATCATGGAATGATCATCGGGCGTGTCTCTAATGCTGCCACACATGAACCGATTGTATCGGCTAACATTGTGATCTACGGCTCGACCATGGGTGCTTCGACCAATGGGATGGGAGAATTTTCCATTCAGCGAGTTCCTCCCGGAACGTATGAAGTGATGGTTTCAGCACTTGGTTACGCCTCGAGCACACACCGCAATGTCGTCGTCATTGCTTCTCAAAACAGAGAGATAGAATTCATGCTGGTTGAGCAATCGATACCCATGAACGATGTGTTCACTATCGGTACTCTTTCACTCAATGCAGCTGATGTACCACTGAGCACACGATGGCTTTCATTTAAGGAAATTCAAAATACGGCAGGAGGATTTGATGATATTATAAGGACGGTAACCATTATGCCGGGCGTGATGCAGACAAGATTGGACCGGAATGATCTCTCTGTACGAGGAGGTGCAGCATCGGAAAATCTTTTCGTCGTCGATGATATAGAGTTTGCCAATGTGAATCATTTTGGAACTCAAGGATCAGGCGGCGGTTCGGTCAGTTTCATCAATCTCGATTTTATCGAAAACACTACTTTTTCCAGCGGCGGCTTTGGCGTTCGCTACGGTGACCGGCTTTCTTCCATGCTCTCTGTTGGTATACGCGATGGAAGAGAGGACATGCATCGAAGAAAAGTAATGCTCTCTGCAACAGAAGCCGGTGTGAACCTTGAGGGGCCGCTCAGCGAACAAGGATCCTATTTGTTTTCAGCTCGCCGCAGTTTCCTCGATCCGTTATTTCGGTTATATGGATTTTCATTTGCACCGTACTATTATGACTTTCTTGTGAAAACGAATTATCGAATAGGGAGGTACGATAAATTGGAGTTTCTGAGTATCGGTGCAATCGACCGGAATACACTGTTCAACGATACCCAGCAGCAGCGGGATCAGAACAACCATACAATCTTCAGCGATCAAACGAGAATCACCGGCGGCCTGATCTGGCATCATGGATTTGATATTGGATATATGACACTCACCGGGTGGCATTCCTATGCGGATATTCGCTATCATCAAACAGGTGATCGCATAAATCCCTTCTTTCTTAATTCCTCCTATGAGGGTGAAACCGCAGTTAAAGGAGATGCAACAATCCAGATCTTTCCATCAACTGAATGTGCTTTGGGTGTTGGAATAAAAACAGCAAGATTGAATAGTACACTTTCGGTCGATTCGTTTAACTCGGGGTTTATAGAGGCGGGGGAGGAAATTCAGGTAGCGGCATTACATCTTGCCAGTGATACAAGTGGATACAAGATGCACGGTTATGTCCAGCTTTCCCAAATTCTGGACCCACTTGTTCTGGCATGCGGTCTACGATGGGATTATTTCTCCATGATTCGACAGAATAGTGTCGTATCGCCGAGAGTATCTGCGAGATTGCAAATCCTCCCAATGACAACACTCACTCTCAGTGTCGGCCGATTCTATCAATCTCCATCATACATTTGGATTATCGGGAATTCGTATAATCGTGCATTGACCTTTCTTGCAACAAATCAATATGTTGTCGGCGTTGAGCATTATTTCAGAAGTGATGTGAAAATGAGTGTCGAAGGATATATCAAGAATTATGACCACTATCCTTTAAGTCTCACACAGCCATTTATGGTGATGGTAAACTCGGGCGCTGAAGTGCAAAGTATCAATGAAGCGTACGAAACGTTTGGATTGGATTATCTGGAAAGCAGCGGTACAGGTCAAGCACGGGGAATAGAATTCTTCCTCCAGAAACAGTTTTCTGAAACACCGTTGTATGGAAGGGTAAGCGTCAGTCTTAGTGAAGCACGATTCACGGCACTCGATGGAGTGTCGAGGCCCAGCAGCACCGACCAGCGCTGGAAGGTAAATTTGAGTGCAGGGTACATTTATGATGAAAATTGGGAATTTAATGCAACGTTCCGATATTCTTCAGGAATTCCTTATACTCCTTTTACCAATCATTTATTTGCTCGTCTTAGCAGTGAATATAATACAGTACGCACCGATGCAAATCATAGCTTGGATATTCGTGCGAACCGGCGCTGGGTTATGACATCGTGGATTTTAAATACGTACATAGATATCCAAAACATATATAATAGAAAACCATCAGAGCCGCCATATTGGGATCAACAAAAGAGCCAGGTCGCAGAACAGAATTTGCTAGGTGTCGTACCTTCCATTGGTATCAGTGTAGAGTTTTGAGGTAGAGGAAATGATTTTTTGAAAAGCTGTTCTTCTGTAGAATATTCACTTGGAGTTTGGCCGGCGAAGAGAGTTTTTTGATTGTAGTCACATATGGTTCTATGGATGATGAGTACATTGTATGCAAATGCGAAAAAGAAAGAATGTAGTTCGATGATGAAATGTTGTAGACGAGGAATCGAAAAAAGTGTCATCGCATATTCGAATGCCGGTTTTCTCAAAATGCCTCTCAAGAATATTATTCTCTTCAGTCTAATCATGCTCGTTCACATGGAGAGTCAAACTCAGTTGCTTGCAGCGGACGCTTCTGTGCATCAGGTCCTCTCTGTCAATCCGATATCAAATTCTGTTAGTGCTTCTCCTGCGACAACAATGGTGGTGACATTTGCAAGCACAATAAATCCTTCCTCAGTTTCGGAAAATACATTTCTTGTATATGGAAATATTACCGGGAAACATCACGGCTCCATCATCGTCGATAACAATAATCAACGGCTCACCTTTACGCCACAGAAGGCATTTGCATTCGGAGAGAAGGTTCAAGCAATTCTTACAGCTGGAATTTATTTCTCAGATGGGACTCAACTTGCTCATGGATATTCTTGGAAGTATCATATCAAAACTCAACTGGGGAGCGGTCGGTTTGTTGCAGTACCAGAACCTCTTCAGAGTAGTGGCGGGCCGTATGCAATTTCAGCCGGCGACTTCAATGGTGATGGATTTCCAGATATCGCTGTTGCAAATTCTATCGGAAATAGTGTCAGTGTTTACTTGAACAACTCGCATGGAAGTTTTCTTTCGCCCCGCTCATATCCATCGGGAACTTCTCCCAAGGCCCTTTGCGTTGGAGATCTCAATGGTGATGGGAATGTCGATCTTGTTGTTGCGAACAGCGGCACCGGGACGGTAAGCGTTTTCATGAACGATGGAAAAGGTTCTTTTGGATCATCGGTAAATTATGCCGTGGGTGCCAATCCCGTGACAATAAAAGGAGAGGATATCAACAATGATGGAAAGCTCGATCTCATTGTTGGCAACAGCGGCGACAGCACGATGAGCATATTGAAAAATGATGGCACCGGTGTGTTTCTTTATTCACAGACAATTCCTCTGGGAGCTGCCCCCAGCGATATTGCACTTGGGGATCTCGATAATGATGGGACAGTAGATGCAGTCACATGTAATGGATCAGCAAGCACTATGACAATTCTGAAGAATGCTAATGGGGTTTTTATCATTGATACAATATACAATGTTCCATACGGCGGCTCAGAAACAGCACTCAATAGTATAGCTATTTTTGATTTTGACAAAGACGGATTTTCCGATGTTGCTGTGGCAAATGGCCAATCATACGAAGTATCCATTTTCTTGAATGACAAGAAAGGAAGAGTGACCGTCGGATCAGATGTCTATCACAATATAATGTTTGATGCGGGCATTAATCATCAACGTACGACCCTTTCGCTCTATGGAAATGATTTTAATGCAGATGGCGTGACGGATCTATCTGTTGCCAACCTTAACTCAAAAGTTATAAGGATCTTTTTGAATAAAGGCACAAGCATCTATCCTGACACTCAAACTGTTAGTATAGCAGGCGGTCCGCAGGGAATTGAGGGTCTTGATATGAGCGGTCGTTTTGGTGTTATGGATCTAGTGACGGTGAATCCCACAGCGAATACACTCACAATTCTCAGAAACCAACCGACTGCCAGACCTGCAGGAACGCTGACATCATCTTTGAATAACATTGTGTTCCCGATGACGACGGTAGGCGATACATCGCGCATTTTATTTCAGCTCTATTCAGCGCTTGTTTCCAACCGGATCGATTCTGTAACGACTTCTGGTCTTCAATTTTTTGTCACCGGCCAAAATTTACCGTTCACTGTTAACGGTTATGATAGCGCAAGTGTTCAAATACTCTTCCTTCCCAATGGTGTGAATACTTTTCACGATACTATCAAAATATATTCTGCTGATGGAAAAGTTACGATTCCGGTTTACGGTACATCTTCTCTCGCGAGTGTGGCTCTTGCTGCATCTGAAATACCTTCACAGTTTTCGATGGATCAGAATTTTCCCAATCCATTTAATCCTTCGACCAGAATACGTATAAGCATTCCGGTGGCAAGTGATGTTTCCATCGTGATCTTTGATATGCTCGGCAGAGAAATTGCCACTCCTATGCATGGCGAAATGCAGGCAGGATATCAAGAATTTCTCTGGCAGGCAAAGAATATTCCGAGTGGTGTCTATTTCTATCAGATTTACGCTCGTGCACTCCATGCAAGTCAAACTCCAATTTTCATAAGTACCAAAAAACTTGTTATCCTCAAATAACCCTCTCATGGAGAAGACAATAAAATATAGCATATGGATATTGTTCTGCTTCATGCTGGGAATTCATGCTCAAGCCCAAACCAATTACTATGTTGCTACATCAGGAAACGATGGAACTGGAGATGGAACCTCTGGAAATCCCTGGAGGACCATCCAGTATGCAATTAATCATTCGAACGGAGGCGATATTGTTCATGCAGCGGCTGGGACATATAATGAATCCGTATTGATCAACAAAACGTTGACGCTCCAGGGTGCCGACACGACGACGATCATTTCCCCTGTATCGGGAGTTGGCATCTCCATTGCAGCCAGCAACGTAAGCATCTCTAACTTGAAAGTGGCTCATGCGCTCTCAGCCGGTATAGCATCCATCGGATCCATTAGTTCTCTCTCTCTTGCAAATGTAAAATGTGATGCCGATAGTGTTGGAGCTCAGCTGAGCAATGTGGATGGCTTATTGATGGAAGGATGTGTTTTTCTAAATAGTAAGGGGGATGGATTTTATGCTTCACCGGGAATGAATTTCACATTTAATAATTGTACTGCATCTGCCAACGGTAATCCGTCTGGATCAGGCTTCCTGTTTCGCAATGTAACGGGAACATCGACGCTCACAAATATTACGGCGAACCATAACAAAACGCATGGTCTGGATATTCGAAATGGAACAACGAATATTACAGTTCATGGTGGAGATTTTGAATATAATGGAACGACCAATCTTTCCGATGGAGGTGGAATCTCTCTCTTCGCATTGTCAGCGATTGTTTCGAATATCACACTCAATGGTCCGTTAACAAGCAGTAATAATATTACGTGCGGTGTGTACATTGATGCACACAATTCTTCTAATGACTCTATCAATGGCTTGACCATCGGACAAGCGGAAGGGACAGTATCTTTCAGCAGTAATGGAACTTCACAGGGAGCCGGCATCTTATTGTGGGGAAATATTTCGGATGTAACTGTCACTGCCAATTTTTCAAAAGGAACCATTTCAAATTCGGCTGGATTTATAATCGTGGGTCGAAATGGCTCTGGATCGTCTTCACCGCGGAATATTACAATCGTTAACAGTGTGTTCCAGGTAGGGTATACGAAACTAACTCCTGCCATCGCATTGGCCGATGCATCGTCTCCTACATATATTGATATCAATGACGTCACCGCAACCAGCAATACCTTTCTTGGAGCTTCAGGGTTTTCCGCTATCGATGATTCATTAATTTTCGATAAACTCGATAATATAGCGCTCGGACGTGTGAACCAAACCGATAATAGAATTACACTTGAGCCGCCCGGCATAAGTGTACAACCTCAAATTATTGATTTTGGTCCTGTCAAACTTGCATTGCACAAGGATACGACGATTACAATTCAGAATACAGGCGGAAACAAACTCAGTATCCCAACGATTACTTCAACTGGAAGTGTCTTCACTGCAGAGCCGATTGTTGAGACAATTCCAGCGGGTCAATCTTTTTCCGAATCCCTTCATTTCGCGCCAAACAAGTTTGGATCGTTCAGTGATACGCTCGTCTTTCACAACAATTCTCCAACACCGGCGCTGAGAATACCAGTATATGGGAATTCGCCATATCCAGTTTGTGCTACCTTGAAGTCATTTATTACCTATGGCGATGTTGCCGAGAACACGACGAAGAAGGATACGGTTAAGGTGATTGATAGTTCAATCAACACCTTGATTGTTGATTCAATCTATACTAAAACGAGTGCCTTTGCGGTGGACCGCATCAGTGGAACCGTAGGGATAGACACGCTGAAATTGGTGGTCTTATTCACACCGACAGCTTTTGCCAATTATGCGGATACATTGTATCTACGGAACAACTCGGACTCACCAATAATAAAGATATCTTTAAGTGGATCATCACCTGTACCAACAATTCTATGCAATCCGAGAACCATCACATTTGGTGATGTACGAAAAGATTCTACACAGCAATTGTTCTTCACGATAACCAATTCGTCGATTAGTGTTCTGCAAATTGATTCGTTCTGGACAAAAACGAAGTATTTCGATGTGACACATATGCTAACATTTGGTCAGGTCAGGAGCAGTGATTCGATAAAGGTAGCAATCAGATTTACTCCAGACTCTTCACGCTCCTATATTGACACAATGTTTATTGCCAATAACTCGTCTGCATTTCCATTTATTGTGCCATTAAGCGGAAACGGAACGACGACAGGAGTGATGCAGTACGGGAGCGAAATACCGAAAGCCTATTCGCTGTCCCAAAATTACCCAAACCCTTTCAATCCATCAACAATCATCCAATATGGCTTACCGGTACGAAGCACTGTACGGCTTATTATTTATAATATGCTGGGTCAAGTCGTGAAAGAGCTGATCAATTCTGAACAACAGGCAGGGCATCAATCAGTGGTTTGGAATGCAATCGTAGCAAGTGGAATGTACTTCTATAGAATTGAAGCGATATCATTAGAAAAACCAAGTAGACGTTTTCTTCAGACAAAGAGAATGTTGCTCTTGAAATGATTTAGATGTTTGCCGAGTTTTTGAATTTTTCATTTTAGATGATGGATTTTCGGGTGTGATTTCTATCGCATAAACATTAAAATTCCCTATTTTTGGAAAAAAAACATTGCATTTTAGGAGTAGAAGCTATATGTTATAATCTAGGAGTAGAGGGTGTATGTTCTAATTAATGCATTCCTAAATAATTCATTAAGGATGTGTATGCTGGATGTACATTACCTCTGATCAAGGAAGTTTCGTATGGGAGCCTATTGATCTTAATTTTTAACTGTTCTTTTCATAATGTTTAATGAAAATTAAAACACTTATTATTTATTCACTTCCCTTATAAGGGGCGACAAATGAAAAAAACATATACTATTTTCTTTCTTCTCAATATCCTGACGTTATCTATTGCTATTGGCCAGGTTGTGAACACGGTTCATGGGGGATCCGGACCATATTCCACCATTCAAGCAGCCATCGATAATTCGGCAACTCTAAACGGCGATTACATCACTGTCGACGCTTCCACGTATTCAGCCAATGAAGCCATCACAGTGACCAAGGGTGTAAGGATATATGGCATCAACGGCACACCTATCATTACTCCTCTTTCCGGTGTCGGCATCTACATCGCAGAAAGTGCAGGTAATGTAGACTTGCAGAATTTGAAGGTTGCGAATGCTCCAGCACAAGGTATTTTTGCGTACAATGTTATAGGTTTATATATGAGCAACGTAACGGTAGATCATAATGGCACAGGCGCAAACTACTCAGGAATTAGCTTAGTGAATGTCACCGGCACAGTCAATCTTACGAATGTCACCGCAACGAACAACGCGCGTCACGGTTTGGAGATTGGTAATGGTTCAACTAATGTTCAGGTGAACGGCGGCACCTTCACAGGCAACGGTGTTGCAGGTGATCCTAGTTCCGGTGGTGGTATCATAATTTATGCCGAATCCGGTGCGACAACAAGCGGAATCTCGATCTTCGGTTCGGTTAATGCAAGCAGTAACACAACTGCAGGTATATATCTCTACTGCGAATCTGGAAGCACTCTTAGCAATACAACTATAGGCGCAACTGGAACTGTGACCTTGCAGGATAATGGAAGTACATCAGGTACATCATCAGCCGGAGCAGGAGTACTTATTTATGGAGGCGCGACTGCGACAACAATGAGCGCCACCTTTAGCAGAACAACTGTAGTCGGAGGTGGATTGGTTGCTCTTGGAACCGACAATTCTGGTGCTAACTCACCAACTAACACAACGGTTAAAAACAGCACGTTCATGGGCTACAATAATAGCACAAGTCCGGCAATTACGCTAGCCAGTGGAACGATGCCTGGTGCGTCATATTATTCTAACCAACCCATTAATGCAACGAGCAATAATACATTTTCGGGTGCAACGACTTTAGCGCAGATCGAACAGTTGATCTATCACAAGACTGATGACCCTGCTCTGGGATTGGTAAGTTTCAGGGCATTCGGACTGACTGTAAATGCAAAAGTATTTCTGCAAGGACCGTACAGTGGGAGTGCAATGACCATAGCTCTTGCGACGGCAGGGTATATTCCCCTTGGCCAGCCATATACAGCAGCACCATTTAGCTATAGTGGTACAGAGGCGGTTGGTAGTACAGCTGTCTTTACAACCAACAGTATTACTGACTGGGTGCTTATTGAGTTGCGATTAACTGCAACCGGTGCAGCAGTTGATAGGCGTGCGGCATTGCTGAAGAACGATGGGACATTACTTGATATTGATGGTTTCCCAAGCATAGTGTTCAGTACTGCAACAGCAGGAAATTATTTTATTGTGGTGAAACACCGAAATCATCTTGCAATCATGAGCGCAGCAGCAGTGGCCTTGCCTAATGCTTCTGCATATGATTTCACAACGGCTCAAGCTCAAGCATATGGAATAAACCCAATGAAGTTGTTAGCTACAGGGATATATGGGCTGATAGGTGGAGATGCAAATGCAGATGGCTATATTAATGGCACGGATTTTAATGTTTATAATCCAAGGTTTGTTGCGGTCGCATCAGGATATAATGAACGATCAGATTTTGATTTGAGCGGGCATGTTGATGGTACTGATTTTAACATATTTAATCCGAATTTCGTTGCTGTCCTATCAACAAAGGTACCTTAATTTATATAACAGATTATGAAAGAACCTTTAATTTAAAGTTTAACTACTGCATTTATCTAGGAGAATTCAAATATGAAAAATATATTCTTCAAATTGCTTTTCTGTTTAATTGTGTTTGTGGTTTTTCAAATTGACGCATTTTCACAAACAACAATTGAACAACAGTTGGTTGTGAATACAAACACTCATACTTTAGGAGGTAATTTTATAATCGCGGTTCAAGTCAAGGTAACGAATCTTCCTATTGCCTGTACATTAGGATCGGAAACCATCGATTTGCAATATGATAATACAAAACTTACCTATGTATCCGGTGCTTGGAACGCAGGCGCAGGTATTACGTTGGCGAATGGATATTCGCGTACAATTACAAACACTGGAACAGTGGTACGTGTTGGTGCAGTAGGGTCGTCAGTAGATGGTGGTGTTAATGCTTATGGTACTGACTTAACGGCAAGTTATGTGACATGGGCAACTATCACCTTTCACATTGCCAGCACTACTACGACGAGTATAACTATTGATCCGGCCACAAATCAAATTGGTTTATTTGACACCTATCAAAATGGTGATGGTTCAGGTGGTGCAGGTACGGGCTCTATTACAAATCAGACCCTTAGCACGCCGATTGTTATTACAAATGTGGCTCTTCCCGTCGAACTTACATCATTTACTGCCTCGGTCAATCGTCTCGATGCACAACTCGAATGGTCTACTGCCACAGAAGTGAACAACTATGGCTTTGAGATCGAGAAGAGAGCTGTTAGTAACAAACAATCAACAGCGAGCAATTGGACAAAGATTGGATTCGTGAAAGGAAATGGAACAAGCAACGTAAAACAATCATATTCTTTCTCGGAGAATGTTACAGAATCCGGTCGCTATGCATATCGTTTGAAACAGATTGATAATGACGGAGCTTTCAAGTACTCGCAGGAAGCGGAAGTGACGATCGAAGTGCCGAAGGTGTTTACATTGAATCAGAATTATCCCAATCCCTTCAATCCGACAACGACTATTTCATTTACACTTGCACAAGATGGCATAACAGTACTGAGAATTTTCGACATACTCGGTCGGGAAGTTGCAACCTTGGCAAATGGCGACATGAAAGCAGGAGTTGTACAGCATGTAACTTTTGACGCGTCGCGTCTTTCAAGTGGAATTTATTTCTCTTGTCTTGAGAATAATGGACAAAGACAGATTAAAAAAATCACGCTTATGAAATAATTTTATATTACAGCGTTTGATATGAAAAGCCGAAGCAGAGCTGCTGAGAAGAAAGTAGCTCTGCTTTTTTATTTGTTCTTTAATTTGGATTTCAAAATTAGAAGTCGTTACGAATATTTTGGGATGTGGAATACAGATCCAGTCTTCTGGAGGATTGCGCGGGTTTCTCTTTGGAAAAAGGCAAATAATTGGTTAACGTCGGTACCAACTGTGGTTCTTTTAAATTCGATAGTAACTTGTTGGCCAGGGAATCGTGGATCAGGGATGGTAATAGACAGAGTATTGGCATCAGTTGAAAGAATATAAGTTCCCGGTGTAAGGATAGTGTCTTCTTTTCCGGATTGCATATAATAGACATATGCCTTAAGATTTTCGTTTTTGGCCTCAACAAGCGAAATGGCAAGGGGAATAGAATCCAACTGAGGAGATGCGTAGATGAGTTTTCCAAATGAATCTACGACAAGAGTTCTTACTGAACCATTACTGGATACGTCAAAGCCAATAATATATGCCGGAGCGTACCACGCGCCAATGAGAACGGGATCAATGTTACTCGGAGTTGTCGATACACCGTCATCTTTTTTGCATCCGAAAAAGATAATGGGCACTATCAAAAAAAGAATACTGGAATAAAGTTTTAAATGTCGGGTCATTTTCACAAAATTATAGAGTATATGAAAGTAACAATCAATATCACTAAGGAGTATAGTGATTTTCTTTTATCGTGTCAATTGCGATGTACTAGTGACGAAGATGTGGGATAAATGTGGCATCAAGAATGGTTGCTCGTTCAATAAGAGAATGTTAATAGATTTCGCGCAATCGTCGGAGCCGGAAGTGTTGTCACAAAGGGTGTTCCTTCCAACACAATCGTCGCCGAAGTACCTGCAAAAGTGAAAAGGAAATTATAGTTTTATCCCCCCAGTTAATATTTGCTTCACGTTCTGCAAAGAAGAGTGTACCTCTATTTGCAGTTCAAAAACTTTTAGGGCACTCTACAAGCAAGACAACTGAAGTGTATTCACATTTACAGCCTGAACAACTTCATAGAGAAGTAAATGTTTTGGCTGGAATGTTTATGATTAGTGTTTAAACAACATTATCCAACTTGTCGGCCAAATTGCATCAATCTCTAATCTTTCGTATTATTCATTTGCAGTTGAGAAAATGGTCATCGAATTCAGGATAAAATCAACGCCCCCGTAGCTCAGATGGATAGAGCAGCGGTTTCCTAAACCGTTGGTCGGAGGTTCGACTCCTCTCGGGGGTACAGAATTCGTTGCCAATTGCCGAATGCTCAATTACTTCGCAATTGGCTTTTTACTTATTAAGATTAATATCTATCATAAAATTTAGAATGATTCTATGAAAATCAGTAAAGCGTTTATTCCTACCCTAAAAGAAGTACCTGCAGATGCTAATATTCCAAGCCACCAATTGATGATGCGCGCTGGAATGATGCGACAGTTAACAGCAGGCGTTTATTCCTACTTGCCGCTTGGTTTGCGTGTCATTACGAATGCGATGAATATCGTACGCGAAGAGATGAATGCCATCGGTGGGCAGGAATTATTGCTCCCTGCACTAAATCCGGAATCACTTTGGATTCAGTCCGGAAGACGCAATATACCGAATTTTATTCTCAGCATTAAGGAGCGGGATTTAGTACTTGCGCCGACACACGAGGAAGTTATTGGCTATATCGCAAGCATGCATATTCAATCCTACAAAGATTTGCCGCAGACTTGGTACCAGATACAAACTAAATTTAGAAATGAACCGCGTCCGCGTTCTGGAGTACTTCGTGGTCGCCAGTTTATAATGAAAGACGCATATTCACTGGATCGTTCTTGGGAAGATTTAGATAAAAGCTATGATGCACATGCCGAAGCGTACAAAAAAATATTTACACGATGCGGCATCAAGTACTTTATTGTCGGAGCATCTAGTGGCGCAATGGGCGGAACAGGTTCGCAAGAATTTATGATCGAATCCGAATTCGGTGAAGACACAACCGCGCTCTGTCCAAAGTGTGGATATGCGGCAAACTTAGAAGTTGCAACATCTAATTTGCCTAAAGCTAAGCGCGTAGAAAAAAGCGAGCCGACGAAAGAAATTCACACTCCCAATGTAAAAACAATTGATCAACTTGTGGACTTCTTGAAAACCGATCAATCCCGATTCGCAAAATCACTTGTGTACAGGCATAACGGTAAACCGCTTCTTATTCTAATGATGGGAAACGATCAACTAAACGAATCGAAACTTACTGCTGCGTTGGGTGGTGGAGATATTGCACCGATGGGAGCAGAGGAACTTCTGTCGCTCACAGGTGCAGATGGCGGCTCTATTGGTCCCGTCAACTTGAGAGGTTTTCGAATCATTGCCGATAAACGATTGGAAGGAATGAACGGACTCATCAGCGGTGCAAATAAAAATGATTATCATATCGCCAATATCGATCTGGCTCGTGATGCAAAAGTTGAAGAGTACTATGACTTGCGTTCTATTGAAGTTGGTGAACCATGTCCCAAATGTTCGGGAGCGTTAAAAATTTCTAACGCTATAGAACTTGGACATATATTCAAGCTCGGCACAAAATACTCTGACACGCTCAACATAACATATCTTGATGAAAGCGGCAAAGCACAGCCAGTGATTATGGGCAGTTATGGGATCGGTATGGAACGTATAGTTGCTTGTTATATTGAACAAAATCATGACAAGGACGGTATTATCTGGAATAAAGCGCTGGCTCCGTACCAAATCCATCTAATCGCTGTGAACATGAATAGCAAGGATGTCGCAGAAGTTTCTGAAAAAATGTATGGCGAACTCACTAAAGCCGGTATTGATGTTCTATTAGATGATCGCACAAATATCACTCCGGGATTCAAATTCAAAGATGCAGATTTGCTCGGTATGCCGTTTCAAGTAATTGTGGGCGACAAAGGATTGAAAAACGGTCAAATTGAAATTAAACGACGCAAAACAGGCGAGCGGATAATGGTAAAACTCGAGGATGCGAGCGCAGAAATAATAAAACTATTGGCGGAATAGAATCTCATTCATATCAAAAATAACTTTAATGAAAATATTGGTTGTCCACTTTACCATCTAATTAAAAGTAATCAGCGCTAGATATTCTTACCACATGTAATCATTGGTTAACACGTAGAATGCAATTTGTTCATCTCCATAATCACACGCACTACAGTCTTCTTGACGGAGCGGCAACGGTTCAAAGTCTTGTGAACGCTGCTGTAGCGGACAATATGTCGGCGGTAGCGATTACAGATCACGGTGTTCTGTTCGGGGCGATTGAATTTTATAAAAGAGCTACAAAAGCTGGTGTCAAACCAATCATTGGATGTGAAGCGTATATCGTTACCAAAGGAAGCCGGTTTGAAAAAAAGGTAGATACAAACCGGATGAGCAAGGGTGAGGGAAGGGGCATTTACAACCACATCGTCCTGCTGGCAAAGAATATAGTAGGGTACAAGAATTTGATCCGCTTATGTACGATCGGGCATACGGAAGGATTCTATTTTAAACCGCGTATTGATATAGAAGTTTTAGTAAAGTATCACGAAGGAATCATTGTAACTTCTGCTTGTCCAGCGGGTATCGTTGGTGAACAGCTTGTGAATGGTAATTATGATGAAGCAGTAGAGTATGCATCAATCTATAAAAATATATTTGGTGATGATTTTTACATTGAAATACAAAATCATGGATTGCAAACAGAACAAGCAATCCTTACTGGTGCACCGAAAATTGCGCGTGAACTTGGCATAAAACTTGTGGCAACCAATGATTGCCATTATATCAAACAAGAGCATGCTATTCCGCACAATATCATGCTGTATATACCGGAAGCGAGCAGTACCAACATACCGGACTATCAAAAGCTCCGCTATCAGACTGATCAGCTTTATTTTAAATCGCAGGCAGAAATGGTTGAGCTCTTCAAAGAATATCCTGAAGCGATTGAATCAACTCTAGAGATTGTGAATAAATGCGATTTACAAATTGAATTGAAGAAGAATCATATGCCGGCTTTTCCCATTCCGCTGGAATCCGGTATCTCCGATCCAAATGAATACTTTGAAAAGCTCGTACGAGAGGGAATTGCGAAAAGATATGATCCGATTACGAAAGAAATTGAAGAGAGGGTTGTTCATGAAATAGAAGTTATCAAGAACATGGGATATGCTGGATATTTTCTCATTGTCCAGGATTTTATAAATGCTGCACGTTCGATGGATGTCCCCGTCGGTCCAGGCAGGGGAAGTGCTGCAGGAAGCATCGTTTCTTATGCGCTAGGCATCACAGATGTCGATCCACTCAAATATGATTTACTTTTTGAACGATTTCTTAATCCCGATCGTGTTTCTATGCCTGACATCGATATAGATTTTGCAGATAACAAACGTGAGAAGGTGATCGAGTATGTAAAACAAAAGTACGGTGAAAAATCAGTTGCGCAGATTGCGACATTTGGTACAATGTCGTCGCGCGCCGCGCTTAAGGATGTTGGCAGAGTTCTCGGTATTCAATTATCCGTCATCGATTCTATCACAAAGCAAATTCCAGTTGTTCAAGGAAAAGTAACGCGCATTGAAGATGCGCTAAAAAATGTCCCGGATCTTAAATGGGTAAATCAAAGCTCTGATGATAAGATAAAACTATTGATTGATACAGCAAAAGTGCTTGAAGGAATGAACCGTAATCTTTCAACCCATGCAGCCGGCGTTGTAATTGCCCCCGGAGACATTAGCGATTATGTGCCGATGTACAAAACTCCGCAGACTGATTCAATGACCCAATACAATATGAAAGATCTTGAAGATGCCGGTCTTCTCAAGATGGATTTTCTTGGTTTGCGTACACTGACTGTGATAGATGATGCCCTCAAGATGATTGAACAAGGACATGGAATAAAATTGAATTTATCTAAAATTCCAGAGGCAGATCAAAAAACTTTGGAACTATTCACACGGGGACAGACGGTGGCACTGTTTCAGTTTGAAAGTACCGGTATGCAGGATTATTTACGTAAGCTTAAGCCAACATCTATTCATGATCTTGTAGCGATGAATGCACTCTATCGTCCGGGTCCAATGGAAAATATACCTGACTTTATCGATAGAAAAAATGGTAAGCAGAAAATCTCCTACCTCCACCCGAAGCTTGAACCAATTCTTCGCGAGACCTATGGTGTCATAGTATATCAAGAGCAGGTAATAAAAATTGCCAGTGAAATCGGCGGACTTAGCCTTTCACAAGCAGATTTACTTCGACGTGCGATGGGCAAAAAAGATAAAGAGTTGATGGCTAAACAGAAGAAAGAATTTGTAGAGAATGCAGTCACAAAAAATATCGAACGAAAAATTGCAGCAGAAATATTTGACTTGATTGAAAAATTTGCCTCCTATGGTTTCAACAAGTCGCATAGTGTTGCATACTCTGTACTTGCTTATCAAACAGCGTATCTAAAGGCGCACTATCCAGCTGAATATATGGCTGCAACGCTTTCCAGTGAAATGGATAACACCGATAAAATAGTGGTGCTTATTGATGAATGCAGAAAACTTGGGATTGATGTTCTTCCTCCTGACGTTAATGAAAGCGGTGTCAACTTTGTCGTTACACCAAAAGGAATTCGTTTTGGATTAAGTGCCATTAAAAATGTCGGTACAGGTGCTGTAGAACAAATTGTGAAAGCACGAAGCGAGAAGGGGCGATTCAAAGATATTTTTGATTTCTGTGTACGTGTCGATTTGCGTTTAGCAAATAAGAAAACGATTGAAGGACTTATTCAATCAGGAGCATTTGATTCCCTTCATAATAATCGTGCACAGATATTTGGTAATGTTGAAGCTGCAATAGCGTACGGACAGGATCTGCAGGAACAAATTGAAAAAGGACAATCAAATTTGTTCGATCTTGGCGGCGCGAAAGTTACAAATCGTCCAATGTTTCGTACTGTCCCAGACTGGCCCGAAACAGAAAAACTTTCGCGTGAGAAAACTGTGCTGGGATTTTATGTGTCTGGTCATCCCTTGTTGAAATATCGTGATGAGATCGATGGATTATCAACGGCAAAATTAGGTGAAGCAGATTCTGTAAAGCCAAATTCCACGCTCCATGTATGCGGTATCATTGCTGATATCAAAAAGAAAATAGATAAACGCAATAGAACCATGGCGTTTGTTACGATCGAAGATTTTACGGGTAAAGCAGATTGTATTGTGTTTGCGGATGCATTTCAAAAATATGCCGCGCTTCTTCAAGTAGGTTCCATCGTTATGATGATAGGGAAGAATGATGGTAATGAAGAAGCTATAAAAGTTATCGTCAATGAAATCATAGGTATAGATGATGTGCGAAAGAAATATGCAAAAGCTATTATCATTGATTTGAATCTCGATATCATAAAGGAAAAAGATGTATTTGAATTAGTAAAGCTCATTGAACGCAATCAAGGCAAATGCCAGTGTCTCTTGAATCTCTCTGGTAGCGGATTAAGCAACAATTCGATATATTTAACGCGTAAGTACACTGTTGATCCAAGCCAGCAATTTACGGATGCGGTCAAAAAGCTTCTTGGGCAGGAAACGGTACATTTAAGAGGATAATAAAAAGGAACTGCATTTATGAAACCAGTTGAATTGAACGAAAGTAATTTTGAACAGGAAGTACTGAAAGCAAACACGCCCGTGCTTGTTGATTTTTGGGCGGTGTGGTGTGGTCCCTGTAAAATGATTGCACCGATTGTTGAAGAACTTGCAATTGAATACGAAAGCAAATTGAAAATCGGCAAAGTGGACGTTGATAATCAACAGCAGATTGCCATGCAATACGGCATCCGTAGTATACCAACACTCCTTGTTTTCAAAGATGGAAAAGTAATAGAACAAATTGTTGGTGCGGCGCCAAAGAAATCACTTATTGAAAAATTGTTAAAACATTTGAATTGAATTGAACGAAATAATACGAGCGAGAACAAGGCGCTTTATCGGCAATTCTCGCTTTTTTTGTTTTCAGGAAACAGTTAAGAAGAGGATAGTATATTATTGAGCACATATAAAAAAAGAACTGTTACGTGCGGTGAATTAAGAGAAAGCTATGTCGGGAAAACAGTAACACTCACGGGATGGGTTGATAAGCGTCGTGATCTTGGCGGATTGATTTTTATTGATTTGCGGGATCGATATGGCAAGACGCAAATTGTGTTTTCACCAGAGAGGCATGTAGGTGCGCATGAAATTGCAAAATCTTTACGATCGGAATATGTCATTTCGGTGACGGGTTTAGTGAATATCCGGCCAAAAGAAACAGAGAATCTTGAGATATCTACCGGAAAAGTTGAAGTCGATATCAATGAGCTAACGATTCTTAATAAAGCTGAAACACCGCCATTTGCTCTAGATGATTATGTGGACATTAACGAAGACCTGCGGTTAAAATACAGGTATCTTGATTTACGCCGACCTTCGGTGCAAAGCAATTTGATAATGCGGCACAATACTTATCAGGTGGCGAGAAAGTATTTCGATAGAATTGGTTTTATTGAAATTGAAACTCCAATCTTAATGAAGAGCACACCGGAAGGAGCGCGCGATTTCCTTGTCCCAAGCCGCTTGCACCCTGGAAAGTTCTACGCGCTGCCTCAATCTCCTCAAACCTATAAACAAATTTTGATGGTAGCGGGATTCGATCGATATTTTCAAATTGTAAAATGTTTCCGGGATGAAGATCTTCGTGCCGACCGCCAGCCGGAATTTACACAAATTGATGTTGAGATGTCGTTTGCTGATGAAGAAGATATTCAGAAAATCACTGAAGGGGCAATTGCTGATATTTTTAAAACGATTCTGAATTATGAAGTGCCATCGACATTTCCAATAATGACGTATAAAACAGCGATGGAACGATTTGGAAGTGATAAGCCTGATACGCGGTTCGGTTTAGAAATCCGCGATTATTCAGATATAGCCAAAGCATCAGGGTTCCGTGTTTTTAGCGATATAGTAAAAAAGGGTGGAATTGTTGCGGGGATTAACGTTCCGAATCTTGCTTTGTACACAAGAAGTCAATTGGATGTTTTGACAGATTATGTCAAATCGCTTGGAGCCGGCGGTCTGGTGTATTTGAGAGTAACTGAAGATAAAGTAGAATGTTCCGCAGCGAAATTCATAACGCAAGAAGAATCAAATGCTTTTGCGAAAAAGTTTGACGCAAAACCTGGAGATCTTATTTTATTAATCTCTGGCACTTGGCAAAAAGCTTTGACCATTCTTGGAACTCTTCGTCTTGAGATGGTACAACGGTTGAACCTCATTCCAGAAGGGAAATGGAATTTTCTTTGGGTAACAGATTTTCCACTGCTAGAGTACAGTGAAGAAGAAAAAAGATTTGTCGCTGTCCATCATCCGTTTACCGCACCAAAGTTCGAAGATTTATCGTTATTGGAAAGTGAGCCGGGTAAAGCGCGAGCGCGGGCGTACGATTTAGTCCTGAACGGAAATGAAATTGCCGGTGGCAGTATTCGTATTCACACACAAGAAGTGCAGAGTAAGATGTTTAGTCTTATGGGTATTGCACCGGAAGAAGCAAAGTCCAAATTTGGATTTTTATTGGATGCATTTAAATATGGGGCGCCACCTCATGGCGGAATTGCATTTGGACTTGATCGTATTATTATGCTGATGACCGGAAGCAAATCCATCCGTGATGTAATTGCCTTCCCAAAAACATCGAGTGGCATGTCTTTGATGGACGAAGCGCCATCAAATGTTGATCAGAAACAATTAGATGAACTGCACATTCGAATTAAATAAAATTACGTGCAGTGCAATATTGTTGGTATCGCGGCACGTCGCATAAAAAGAAACAGGAGAAAAACAAGTTGAGCTTTCTTGATTTACGAACAGAGTTGGAAGAACAAAGAAAACGTATCGATGCACTTCGGGGGTATCTTTGACCTCGATAAAAAGGAACAAGAATTAAATGAATATCAGGCGCGGACAACCATAGACGGATTTTGGAATGATAATGTAACAGCACAGAAAGTTATTCGAGAAATTAACAGCCGAAAAGAGTGGCTTGATGCATGGAAAGCGCTTGATACTCTTTGCCGAGATACGAAGTCATTGATTGAGATGGCAGAGGAAGCGCAGGAATCAAGCTTTGAAGCGGAAGCCAAGCGAGATATTGAAAAACTTCGCACCGATATTGAAAACCTAGAGCTCAAAAATATGTTGAGCGGTCCCGATGATGAAAAAAATGCATTTCTTACTATTCACTCTGGAGCTGGCGGCACTGAGGCACAAGATTGGGCAGAAATGCTTTTACGAATGTATTCCAGATGGTGTGAGCGTCATGGATTAAAAATATTTCTTGCCGATATGCTGGAAGGTGAAGGTGCCGGTATTAAAAGTGCAACAATTGAAGTAATCGGTAAGTATGCGTATGGATATTTGAAGGCAGAGATTGGCGTGCATCGACTTGTGCGCATTTCACCCTTCGATGCAAATGCCCGCAGACATACTTCATTTTCTTCCGTATTTGTCTATCCTGAAGTTGAAGACGATGTCGCAATCGAAATTAATCCTTCGGATTTAAAAATTGACACATACCGCTCAGGCGGCAAGGGCGGTCAGAATGTTAACAAAGTTGAAACTGCGGTACGCATCACACACATACCTTCAGGTGTTATTGTTGCGTGTCAGGAAGAGCGTTCGCAATTTCAGAATCGTGAACGTGCAATGAAAATGTTGAAATCGCGTCTGTATCAAATTCGCAGAGAAGAAGAAGAAGCACGACTCAGCGCAATTGAAAGCACAAAGAAAAGAATTGAATGGGGGAGTCAGATCCGTTCTTACACATTTCAACCATATCAACTTGTTAAAGACCACCGAACAGGAACAGAAAAAGGAGATGTGCAAGCTGTGATGGATGGTGCAATTGATGAATTCATTAAGAGCTATCTTCTTGAATCTTCAATGAAGTAAGGATCACCGGACTCCCTATGCACTTGAGGCTAAAAAAAATAAATGTAACAGATTTCATTGCGGTTCGACATTTGACGTCGAGACATAATAGAGGATTTGTTTCTTTTATTACATTTATAGCAATTGTTGGTGTTACACTTGGTGTTGCCAGTTTAGACATTACTCTCGCCATTCTCGGTGGATTTGAGAGAACCATCAAAGAAAATGTTGTAAGCTTTACAGCTCATATGCAATTGTTCGCTTTCGAAAATGATTTATTGCCAGACCCTGCTTTGACAATTCAAAAAGTTATTGTACAATTCCCAGAAGTACTTGAGATGGCACCGTATCTTTCTCGCGAAGGAATGATTCGATCAAAAGCGGATATAGACGGTGTTCTGATCAAAGGTGTTGATCCGACAAACGATATTTCTGCAGCAAAACGAAGGCTTGTGGAAGGTGTCTATGATCTTGAAGAACGTGAAACCGGCGCTCAGCGAGTCATTCTCGGAAAGCGTTTAGCAGAAAAATTAAATGTGCAGCTTAATGATCGTGTTTTGATATACGCGTTAGGAGGGACATCGCTTTCGATTGCCCATACTCGCATAATGCAATTTGAAATCAGTGGTATTTACGAAACAGGAATGGCCGATTATGATGGAAGTGTCATCTATGTCAATTTGAGAAATGCACAGCGTCTCTGTCAAGTCGGGAAAACTGTTTCGGGGTTTGATATCTTAGTTTCCAACACAGATAGTCTTGCATCGCTTGCTCAACAAATTCCCGAATACCTCGGTTATCCATATTATGCCCGAACAATGTTCCAACAATACAGAAATTTATTTGCCTGGGTCGATCTTCAGCGAATTCCAGTATTGATTATATTGGCGCTTATTATTATTGTCGCTACGGTAAATATTATTGGAACATTATTGATGATGATACTTGGAAAGTCACGGGAAATAGGAACATTAATGACCATTGGTATGCAACGCAAAAATATTGTTACAGTTTTTATGAAACAAGGATTACTTATTGGGATTGTTGGAACAATTCTCGGCAATCTTATTGCGCTGGTACTTTGTTGGTTAGAACTTCGCTATCGATTATTCCCGCTTCCATCGGGAATTTATTTTATGACTCATGTGCCGATTGAGCTTTCCATTTTCAATTTTTTTCTCGTGAGTATTGCCGCGATCGGGATGAGCTTTATTGCTTCATGGCTTCCGTCAAGACTTGCAGCAAAAATGGATCCTATCACACTTATTCGTTTTTCATAATGAGATACGAACGTCTTATAGCGCGCCGATATTTATTGAGCAAAAAGGATCTGAAATTTGTTTCAATAATTTCGGCAATCTCTATCGCAGGCGTTACGATTGGCGTAGCGGCGCTCATTGTCGTGTTATCGGTGTTTAATGGATTTGGAAGCTTGGTGTCTTCCATCCTTATAAATTTTGATCCGCATCTACGGATCGAAAGTACTGTTCCATTGGATTCGATTGGTTACAGTCCGATGCTCGAATACATTTCTCATCAGCCGCATGTGAAAGCATGCTCGCCTTTTGTAGGCGGAAAAGCACTTATAGTTTCACGAAATGTAAATCGCGTCGTCAATATCAGAGGACTCGAAACAAGTAAAATCCCATTTGTCTCCGGGCTTTCAGAAAAACTTATTCTCGGATCAGTCGATTTAAATGAAAAACAAAAAAACGGAATTGTATTGGGTCTTGTTCTTGCCGATAGATTAGGTGTTGTCATTGGCGATACAATTTCTATCATAAGTCCCTCAGGCGCGGAATTGGCGGCGATGCAATTCGCATTACCGATCATTCGCCGTTTTCAAGTAGTTGGAATTTACGAATCAAACAATAAAGATTATGACGGTTTCTATGCTTTCACTAACTTGACCAGTGCTCAATCTCTCTTCGGGCGGACAAATCGAATTGATGGCATCGATATTCGTTTTGGTCATATAGATAATGCGGAACATATGAGGAATGAATTTAAAAAGAAGTACGGGAACACATTTCGTTATCTAACATGGTACGATTTGCACCGTGAACTATTCACTGTCATGCAAATTGAACGGTGGTGTGCGTACATCGTACTCTGTCTTATCATTGCGGTCGCTTCATTCAATCTTCTCGGTTCATTGACTATGACTGTTATTGAGAAGAGGCGCGATATTGGAATTCTAAAATCAATGGGCGCTTCAAACAAAAGCCTTAAAAAAATATTTGGTCTTCAAGGTCTATTTGTGGGGATTGTTGGTACGATAGCCGGATCCGTCATTGGATTACTTATTGTATATCTTCAAGAACGATATCATTTAATTGCGCTCGATACCACAGTCTATATTATTCCCGCAATGCCTGTTGAAGTCCATTTTATGGACATTGTGGTTATTGCAGCCGCTGCAATTGGTTTATGTTCGCTTGCTTCACGCTTCCCGGCTAAACGGGCGGCAAATCTTGACCCAGTGAAAGCCATACGATGGGAATGACACGTCGCTTTACTCTTCTAACCGGAGAGAATATTTGGAAAGAATACCCGATGGGAAAGAATCAAGCTCTTCAGGTTCTTAAAGGTGTCGATATTGAAATTCGACATGGGGAATTCGTTGTAATTGTAGGGCCATCGGGTTCGGGTAAGAGTACTTTGCTCCACATTTTAGGTGGACTTGATCGTCCAACGGATGGAATGGTAAAACTTGGTGAGCAGAATGTTTTCGCACTTACAGAAGAACAGCTGGCAGTGTTTAGAAATCGCTCGCTTGGTTTTATTTTTCAATTTCATCATCTTCTACCAGAATTTACAGCGTTAGAAAATGTATGTATGCCAGCGCTCATAGCTGGAAAAACAATTAAGGAAGCGACCCCGCGTGCTCAAATACTTTTGGAACAAGTAGGACTTTCAGATCGTGCGCGCCATAAGCCAAACGAACTTTCCGGCGGAGAACAACAACGTGTAGCTGTCGCGCGTGCGCTTATGAATAATCCCAAACTTGTTCTTGCAGACGAACCATCCGGTAATCTTGATGAAGAAAATGGGCTGAGTTTACATCGTTTGCTGGTACATCTATCGGAAGAATTTGGAATGACATTTGTGGTTGCAACACACAATTTTGATCTTACGAGACGTGCGCATCGTGTTCTCCGTCTCTCAGAAGGAAAATTGAATATTACCAGGCATCAGTAAATTATTTTCGGATCTTGACATTGAAAAGAAATGCTTTAAATTACTTTTTACATCAAAGCAATGGTGATTTCCATGACCATTGAAAATATTCATGCCCGGCGTTTTCCTCATCGTCGGGTTTTTTCATGATTTATCTTGGAGAATAAAATGGCTAGAATTGAAAAACGTGTATCAGTGAAACAGAAAACATTCAGTGGAGCGCTTCCATTTACAAAATTAAATTATCAAATTCTGAGCGCAGGGATCCTATGCATAATATTTGGATATATAGCCCTTGCACAAGACCCATGGAATGGAACAATGCCCCTCGTTGTTGCGCCGATTTTATTAGTATTAGGTTATTGTGTGATTATACCGATTGGTATTCTCTTTCGTAAAAATACGAATGCCGAAGTTACAGCACAACCAAAAGAGATAAGTTCAGAAAATTCACATTAAATTTCGACGCTCTATTTTGTATAATATTGCTGTTCGGTGAAGCGGAACATTCTCGTAATGTGCGAGCGTGTAGCTCGGTGGAGAGAGCATCTGCCTTTTAAGCAAAGGAGTTTCCATAAATCTCTTTTACATCCACCGAATTTCTTACGACTACAAACGGAAGTTCACACCAGGAGTGTCTCCTAGGTCAACTTCCGTCACGCTTTACAAACCCTCCCGGAGCATCAACAAGAACATATCATTCTCTCCCAAGTAATCCTTCTCGCTGATCTCGATCAAAGTTGTTTCCGCAATACCTTAAGGGCGTTGCTGATTTGATGTTCAACGGTTCTCACACTCAATTGCAAGGAGTCTGCAATTTCTTGATTAGATTTTCCCTCAAAGCGGCTGAGAAGAAATATCTCCCGGCATTTCTGTGGAAGATCGTTGATGATAGCTGTGATCCTTTCTTGGAGCATCGCAAGGTGCAGTGCTTCAGCAGGATCATCAAGTTCTGATTGGGCAGGCGGAGGAAGTGTTACATCTATGCGATCCCGTATTTTCTGATGTTTCACTGCATCATAGATAAGATTTCGGCTGATGCGGAGAATATATGCAAGGAAACTAAGAGGAGGTTTGATGGAACTTCTATGCTCCCACACGGAGATAAAAGTCTGCTGGACAATATCGTGTGCCTGATCTGTATCACTAGTTTGAAATAACACCTGACGAAACAAAATCGGTTGATAATGCTCGAACAGCTGGCGAAAAGCCTCCACATCGGAATCTTTCACTTGTTCTAAGAGCTGATTATCAGGTGTCTTTATTTTCATAATATTCGAGGATTCGATAACGAAATGATGCATACAAAGATAAACCGTCAATGTGAGAGTTGCAAGAATTGCATACAGGTACGTCACAATAATTATCTGATAATCAAGGGTGAATACATAGGTGTGTGAGGCTGGATAATCGTTATTACAATAAGGAAAAAGGATGCGATTTTCTGTAGAATCCAAGATATCGCAAGTGAGGAATGAAAAATCGTACATTGAAAATGTTTAGACAGCATAACATGAAAAAAATAGGAGGTTAATCTGATATGAAATATTATGGAATGATATTTGTTTTACTTGCCATTTTTGCATCATGTAAACAAAATCCTGCTGGCCCCGCAGCGGACAATCCAATCAATCGAATTACACCTCTCGCGAAATCGGTTATTGACGCCGACAACAGCTTTGGCTTTAAACTATTCACTCAAATTAATAATACGGAAACAGGGAAAAATGTTTTTATATCTCCCTTTAGCGTTTCAATGGCATTTGGTATGCTGCTTAACGGTGCAAATGGTGCTACGCTTGATTCATTGGAACGGGCGCTTGGTGATGCAGGTATGTCATTGGATGACATAAACAATGCATACCAAAATAGCTCCGCCTTTTTAACAACTCTTGATGCTCATGTAACATTCCAAAATGCTAATTCTATTTGGTATAGAGATGGATTCCCGGTGCTACCCAATTTCTTGAATGTCAATAAAAACTATTTCGATGCAGAAGTGGACTCGCTGGATTTTGATTTACCCAGTGCAGTACAAACCATCAACAACTGGGTGAACACGAAGACAAACAGAAAAATCCCTACGATACTTGATGGCAATATTCCATCCAATATCGTAATGTATCTGATCAATGCTATATATTTTAAAGGGACATGGACGTATAAATTTGATTCATCGGGTACTAAAGATGCGCCCTTCTCTTGTGCAGACGGAAGCATTACTACATGCAAGTTAATGAGCCAAGAAGATACTTATGCGTATTATGGAGATAATTCTTTACAAGCGATAGATTTACCGTACGGTGATCGGTCCTTTAGTATGACGGTGATATTACCTGCCGCTGGAATTTCAATTGATCAATTTACATCAGCACTAACGCAAGTGCAATGGAATGCAATAATAAATAAATTAGATTCGGCGAAGGTCGATTTATATATACCTAAATTCACATTGAACTATTCTAAATCCTTGAGTAGTGAATTGAAGGCGCTTGGCATGGGAATAGCGTTTGATCCTTTGAGGGCAGATCTTTCTCACATAAGTTCTAAAGTTGGATTATTCGTTTCCGACGTATTGCATAAAACATATGTGGATGTTGATGAGGAAGGAACAGAAGCAGCTGCTGTGACAGCAATAAGTGTTGGAACAACTGTATACCCCGAAAAACCTGAAATCAAGTTTATGCGCATCGATCATCCGTTTATTTTTGTGATTCGCGAGCATCAATCCGGGACGATATTATTCATTGGGAAGATCGTTAATCCTGTTGCATCATAAGGATGAAAGAAATGGATTTCAGCTATGGAAGCATGATACTATGAAGAAATTTACTTTATGGATTATTTATTTTATTCTTGCGTTGGCAGCCGGCCAGTCAGATCATGGCTCGCAAACTGATAATTCTCAAAATAATCTCTTTGTTTGATTCAAGTTTATAAATTCTCTAGGTCACAACGGGGATTCATTCCAGGATTCAGCGAATATTGCATTTATCTATCTTATTGTTAACGAGTCTATATAAGCAACAAATAGAATTTTCCATAACCAATGGGCGCATTTTAAATACATTAAACGGATGGTAAATATGTTCAACTTTTTATTTCGACTCAGGCATCGTAAATCTTCTCATGATGCTAATAATTTGACCCGCACGACTGAGAATGTCATGGAATCCAGCGCTCGGCGAATTCATGCGGTCGATCCGGAAACAACCGAACAATGGAGGCGTTTGAAAATTACTCTGGAAAGTAAGCAGAGTATCAGTGGCGAAAGATCTGTTATTTCTCGTAAAATATTCTTCAAGCCGGCTTTTTCATTTGCTGTTGCGTGTGCTGTTCTCATTATGGTTGGAGTAGTATGGTTGCACAATTCTTCATCGAGGATATACGAGACTGCAAAGGGACAACACTCGACTATAACACTGCAGGATAGCACAGAAGTAACACTCAATTACATGTCGGAATTAAAAGTCAATCGTTCGCCGTTTGAGAAAGCACGGAGAGTCTCACTCAAAGGCGAAGCACTCTTTCATGTACGGAAAAATGGAACGCCGTTTATTATCTCTACAGATATTGGCACCGTGCAAGTGCTGGGAACACAGTTTAATGTCCGGGTGCGCGACGAAAAAATGGAAGTAGCAGTGTTAAGCGGAAGCGTACAGGTAAGTGTTTTCAAAAATGGAAAGGACAGCAGCATTATTCTTACGAGGGGTCAAATTTCTCAATGTGCCAAGGATGATTATCCCGGACTTCCGGCCTCTCTTCCTTTTTCCGATTATCCTGGATGGCTGCAGGGAAAGATTACGACATACAGATCAAGTCTTGAATCTGTTTGCAGAGACTTAGAATCACAGCTTGATATCAAGATAAAGATTGAAAACCCACAACTCAGCGCAGCAACCATCACCGGCACGATCAATGGTCAAATTCCAGAAAATGCATTGACAACACTTGTTCAGGTAACAGGAAGCAAGTTCCGTTATGAAGCCGGTAGTTATATTATTTATTAGTCTCCTGTCTATTGTTTCTGTGACATGGAACAGCATGGCTCAGAACAAACAAGAGCGTGCTTCGTTCCACTGGAAGTATTTGCCATTGCGGGTTTCACTGGATTCACTTATGAAGTGGTATTCTGAATCCATTGTCTATCTCGATGGGGACGTTGAAGGAAAAGAAATCTCTGCCTCTTGCCGCGAGTGCGGATTTGATGAAGCTCTTAGTTCTGTTCTGCGTGGAACCGCGCTCAATTGGATTCGGCGGGGCAATCAAATTATTCTTAGAAGTGAAGAAATACAGAAGAGTTATAACGTTTCAACCATCTCCGGAGTTGTTACTGATTCTCTTTCTGGCGAATGGATTGCAGGAGCGAGCGTACTGCTTCAAAACGTTGAGGATGGGGAACCTGCAGGTATTCCGCGTTGGTGTCCGACAAATGCTTATGGTTTTTATTCCCTGCCCAATGTGTCTCTGGGCCGGTATATTCTGGTTGTGCACGCAATGGGTTATGAGGTCAGGAAATGGAGAATTGATAGTCTGACCGAAGAACCAATTCGGTTGAATATTTCTATGATACAAAAAGCTATCGTTTTGAATGCAGTTACCATTGAAGGGCATCGACGGGCTTTAGCAGCTGCCGAAGAATTTTCCCATAGTACGTATCATCGGTCTGTTCCATCTGATCAAAATCAATATATGCTGGATGGAGGAAGGATTTACAATCCTGCACATTTTGGAGGTGTCTTCAGCACGTTCAGTCCCGAAGTTCTCACAGATGTTCAAATACTTCTCGGCGGACTTCCTCCTTCTTATGGCGGCCGCCTCGGCGGTATTGTTGATCTCTCCATGCGAGATGGGTCGCGACAGCGTTTCGCCGGATCAGCCGGTGTAGGTACTTTAGGTGCCCTTATTTCTTTGGAAGGACCATTAGCTGAAAGAACAAGTTTTCTTGTTTCCGGCAGAAGCACTTATCCAGATGCAGCAATGAATTTGCTTTCGCCTAATGGAATCAAACCCAGTCAAGCGGGATCTTTAGAACTCACAAGCAAGTTGACTCATCGATTGTCGAGCAGTGACCAGATTTCGCTCAGCAGCTATATTGGAAGAGATACGTACAGCAATAACGTTGAAGATGGAGCAGGCCGATTATATAACGACTTTTCATGGGGGAACAGTATGGTGGATCTCCGTTGGATTGGGATCGCATCTCCATCGTTATTTCTGCATGCGGCTCTTGTTTACAGCCGCTACGACTTAGATCTTCAGCATCATGAAAATGCAAGCACATCATTTCCTGGCGGATTGCGGTTCTTATCTGATTATACAATTGAGGATTGGAATTTAAATGCTCATGCAGAAAATTATTATACAGAAGACCACACGCTGCGGGCAGGTATCGAGTTGGTTCATCATAAAGTGAATGGCTCAATCAGCACATTCTCCGACCAGATCGCCCCGTATTCTCTGCAAAAAAGTTCTTCTTGGGAAATTGCTGTCTACCTTCAGGATCAATGGAAGATTTTACCGCGTGTTTTATCCGAACTTGGCGGCAGAGTGAGTAGTTTTTCAAGTGCTGCAGGATCATTTTCTGCCATTGATCCGAGATTCTCTTTATTGATTACAATGGACGATCGGACACACCTTTACACATCCTTATCAGTGATTACCCAATTTTTACATCCCTACAGAAGCAGTGGTGTCTTTTTGTTCTATCCGGCAATATTCTGGTATCCCTCCACCGAAAAAATGCAACCCTCCACTTCATTTCATGTGACATTAGGAGCTGAGCGTATTCTGGAAGATGATGCATACATTCTTTCCGCTGAGACCTATTACCGGATTACCAATAATCTTCATGAATTTGAATATGATACAACTACACTCCATTTGACCGACTTGGGACAAGCGTCACTTTCGGGAACAGGAAGGACGTATGGAGTTATGTTGAGCATGAGGAAACGGTTAGGAGATTTAACAGGATCGATAAACTATAATCTCTCATGGTCTTTTGAATCATTTGCAGAAATAAATGGGGGCAGGGAATTTGTACCTCCCTTTGATCGCCGGCATGAGTTGCAGGTGTCAGCTACCTATGCAATCGGCGAACAATGGACTCTCGGCGCATTTTGTGTCGCTGCCTCGGGAAAAACACTTCCCTCAGAACCTGCTTCGGTTCCGGCCCAAGCATATGGAGTCAAAACCAATCAAGTGGGTGTGGCAAATGCAGTCTCAGATGGTTTCACAGATATCAATGGCAGCAAGTTGCCGGGCTTTCAACGATTGGAATTGAATATTACGCGGCAGTTTGTTTTAAGCAATTTTCACTGCGAGGCGACATTTCGTCTGCTGAATAGTTACGGTTTAATCGATCCATTCCAATGGAATCTCACTCATCGTTCAACCGGATTAGGCTGGAATGTCGCACTGAGGGAGGTTACACTCTTCCCTTTATATCCATCAATTGAACTGGTAGTGAGATTCTAAGTATTTCATTCAGAGAGGATGCTCTCAATGAACAAGTACGTGAGAAAGGGATAATTGAAATGAAAACTATTATTTGTTGTGCTCTCATTGTTTTCCTCGCTCTAAATTATTCTCCTCTCATGGCTCAATATTGGGGTGAGCAAGTTTTGGAGAAAGGATTTGAGCAAACCGATTTCTTCTTCGTGCCGCATAACCTTTTGCCTTACGGTATAGGAAGTTTCAAATCGACAACTCCCGGATTGCTGGATGATCCGCTCCAGAATTTAGCGGTGAATCCCGCCCTCATCAGGATTGATAGCGGTCGTCAAGGATATCTTTATACAGATTTCCGAAGTGCGCGAACTATCGCCGACCAGTCTTCATACTATCCCGTGCCTATGTATGCAAATACTGTAAGCGATGTTGCAGTTCTTCGGTACTCCTCATATTATTTAAATACACGACGTGTATTAGAACCTGTATTTTCAGGTGCATATCTTGGCTTGCCATTTCCTCAGATGCTGCCGACATTCGTCTTAGGAGCATCGTATCAATTTATGTTGCAGGATGATAAATATTATGATGTTCCTCAGGATATTTACCGATCGGTGTTGGGTGAAGATTTTTCAGGGAATAAGGCAGAAGCAGCGTCATCGCTTCCGATTGTCGATCGATACAGCGGGGATGATAATATGCATCAAAAAGGTCATTTGATCGATGCATTTAGCCGATTTGAAATTCCGTCTCTCGGAAGCATTGGAATCAAAATAGGCCGAGTTCTCTTTGATCGGTCCGGTGAAATTGGTTCAACGAATCTCTGGGCTGGATATACAAATCCGGCCAATGGAACTTCTCTCTGGTCGAATATGGAATCCCGTTCTCAAAATTATAATCACTGGGAATTTACAGGGGGAGTGGAAGTGTACTTGAATGAGAAAACGTCGCTTGGTGCCACTGTAAGCGGGTTGTGGGGAACTGCAACGCAATCGCTGCATCGAGCGGATTCTTCCTATTATAATTATCCGTCATCATCAAACAGCAGTCAGTATCTCAGTTCCGGGTATACGCAGCAGGACTGGAAGCACGACGGTACCACGATTCTCTGCGGTGTTGATCTCACATCGCGGATTACTTCACAGCACACGCTGAAGTTTTTATTTCAGCATATGAAATCGAATATTGATATTGGTCTTGGCTCGACTATCCGGGATACATCCTATAGCAACTATTCGTATACATATCTGGATACACTGCGGACGAGCATTTACAACTCATTCCTGAGGGATACACGATCAGGTTCCGGAACGCAGGTCATTACTTCTGATAAGGCTTCTTTTAATATGCAATGGCAAATTGACGAGCGGACAAACCTTTCGCTGGGCTTTCAATTCGATTGGCAAACGATGGAGATGAATACGACTGAATATGTTCTGGCAAGTATGCTTTCCATGTCCCAATCAAATTATTATGGTTATTACCAATGGATTAATGGAAGTGATCAATCCAAAGATTTGCATTGGACATTTACAACTGAAAGAACCAACTTTCAAATTCCTATTTTCATTACGATCAAAGCTTCTAATGCTATCAGCATTCTCTTAGGCCTCAATCGATCTATGATATCTTCGAAGGTGACAGAAATAACGCTAGCCGTTAATCATTACAATCAATCGAATTACAATGGAACAATAACGCGTAACGAAAACTATGGTGAGCGCTATACAACTCCAACCGAAACAGTGAGCGATGTCCAGACCACCTTTCTTGCCGGTATCACTGCATCACCGGCAAAAGAATTCCAGGTGAGATTGCTTGTTGTTCCAAATTTTCACGATGCATATGACGGATCTAAGATGGATGGTCTTCAATGGTGGATTAGCTTGAATATATTTCCCTAGAGGATTCGTCGATTCTTGAACTGACCAATCTCGAAAAATATTGTGGTAATTGCGGATAATGATGATATTCGTCGCTTTCTTTCAAGCGTAAAGGAACACATGTGCCCCTGTGGTTGCTCTTGTAGGGGCACGACACCGTCGTGCCCGGATAAATGGTATTTCTGTATTTATTTCTTTCGGTGGATTGTTTGCTGCTTTCTTTGACTGCACAAAGAAAGCGGCAGAAAGAAATGCCCGCGAAATCGAATTACATTTTCTTAAGGTGAAACTGGGATTTAGGATATGAATAGCTCTATGTTAGAGGTAGAGATTGAGAATAGATTGATCATCACCTTGTTTTGACTAAGCGAACTTCAATCGATTTCGCATGCTAAATTAAAATAGAAAACGCAGAATGTCGGGATTTATGTATCCAGCGGGCTTCGGACGGCGAGTCCTTTCTTGTTCAAGACGTGTGTGTAGATCATGGTCGTGCGTACATCTTTATGGCCTAACAATTCCTGGGCGGTACGGTACGATCAGCAAGAGGCAAGATTCAGGTACGGGCCTTCGGCTATTTGCCGCTTTCTTTATAGCGTAAAGAAAGCGGCAGAAAGAAACGCTTGCGAAATCGAAAATGTATTCTCAAAAATAAATTACCATTGCAGATTCGATAGGATTATCGATTGAGATAGGAATCGGAGAAAGAATAAGCATTACCTCTTTCTGTCTCGGTTCACTTCTCTCGATTTCGCGGGCTGAGTAAAATATTAGAAAAAAGGAATACATAAAGACTTATGTATCCAATGGACTGCGGACAGCGAGTCCTTTCTTGTTCAACACATGCGTGTAGATCATGGTGGTTCTTACATCCTTGTGTCCCAATAATTCTTGAACTGTTCTGATATCGTATCCGCTTTCTAAAAGATGTGTTGCAAATGAGTGTCGAAGAGAATGAACTGTTCCCGCTTTCGCAATGTTAGCTTTTTGAAGTGCGGTTTTAAAAGCTCGTTGCACAGCGCTTTCGTCGAGATGATGCCTCTGAATCACCGCTGAGATTGGATCCATCGAACGCTTAGATGCCGGGAAAACGTATTGCCATATAAATTCTTTTGCTGCGCGCGGAAACTTTTTTCGAATTGCGTCCGGCAGATAAACATCACCGTATCCCGTAGCCCGATCTTCCTGATGAATAACTTTTACTTTTGCAATTTGCCTCTCTAATGAAGGAATAAGCGTTAACGGCAGTGGTGTTACACGGTCTTTTTCACCTTTCCCTTCGCGCACAACAATGATCTTTCGCATGAAATCGATATCTTTCACTCGCAACTGCAAACATTCCAGCAAACGCATACCGCTTCCGTAGAGAAGTGAACAGATTAGTCCTGACGTTCCGTATAATTGATGCAAAATACTTCGTATCTCTTCCTGGGAGAAAACCACGGGAAGGCGCGCGGTTCGTTTTGCGCGTACGAGATCCTGCAATATGCCGATCTTCACCTGAAACATTTCGCGGTACAAAAAGAGAAGGGCGTTGAGGGCTTGATTTTGTGTCGATGCAGAAACCTGTTCATCCACTGCAAGTGATGTAAGAAATTGTTCGATGTGCCGCTCACGTAAAACCCGCAGGTCTTTTGATGCATGGAAAGCCATAAAACGTTTTACCCAATTACAGTATGCTTCTTCAGTGCGCAGGCTGAGATGCCTTGTGCGAATACAATTATGCAAATGCAGCAAAATATTTTCAGTTGCCATTATTATTTCCTTGCTATTGATAAAGACATTTGATAGTTTAGCGAAAACTCTGATGTAATTATACAGAGAAAGTTAATTTAAAAAAAGGGATTGGGCTACTGGGGATTACCAAACGAGCAATATAAGAATCACTAACAGCACCATTCCACAGGGCTGCAAAGCTTGCAGTCTATAATACAAATCACGCATATTAGGCTGAATTCAGCAGTCTAACCAGCAGAAAGCAAGAGTTAGACTGAGGGATGCAGTCTAATCATAGTTAGCCCGCTAAAATAATATTCATTAAGGAGGATTTTATTATGGCATTACCCGACAGTTACACAATCAAACCTGGTGCTATTCCCGAATATTTTAAAGCCCTTATAAATGCAGAAGCACCGGAGAGGTTTTCCACAAAATTTCTTGAGAGTGTTGATCTTAAAAGCACTAATGATCGCCTTTTCATCGGAATTATGAAGGATTTAGGTTTTGTCGATACAGATGGTGTACCAAAACCACGATACTATGAGCTTCTTGATAAAACAAAATGGAAAACTGTTTTGGCAGCAGCGATAAAAGATTGTTATTCTGATTTGTTTGCTGTAAACAAGGATGCTAATACACTCTCAGTAGATGAAGCCAAAAATAAATTGCGAACTTTGTATGCGGGTGCAAAGAAAGATACTGTTATAACAAACATTGCTAAGACTTTTAAGGCATTATGCGATGAAGCGGACTTCACTTCTACGCAAACCCAAGCAGCTAGTTCTGATAATTCTTCAACGGAACAACAATCTCCTGAAACGAAATCAAACGATGACGGAGCAATCAAAGGGAAAGTTCAACCAACTTTAAATAAAGTATCCTTAGGTTCCTTGCAATATCATATAAACATTGTTCTTCCCGAAAGTCGAGATCAAGCTGTCTATGATGCGATTTTTAAGAGTCTTCGAGACCATTTAGGATAATGATATGAATACCTTATATAATTTTGTTTATCGAGGGATTTTGACAGAAGAGAGTCTTGACAAAGTTGGTCGTCAAAGGAGACGTCATTTTGGCGGTGAGGAAGCCGTTAAGCTTCGCGTAGCACTCTCGTTCGATATGCTTGATTCGGATTTATTAGCTGATGCTCAACGAATGTCTATTGTCTATACAGCTATCCACACATTCGAGAACACTGTTCGGCAATTGGTCCAAAAGGCTATGATGGAAGTTCATCATGAAACATGGTGGACTCAGGTGCCCGATAAAATACAAAGAAAAGTAAAAACTCGCATGGAAGAAGATGCGAAGTTCAAGTGGCATGGGACAAGAGGTAGTTCAGAAATTATTTATTGTGACTTCGGTGATCTCTCTTCGATTATCGTTACTCAGTGGGCAGTATTTGAGGATATACTTACAGATATGGAGTGGACAAAAGCGATTCTCAATACTCTCGAGATGTCGCGTAATATAATTATGCATGGTGGCATGCTTGCTAAGGAAGATGTAGAAAGAATAGGAATGAATATTCGCGATTGGATTCGTCAAGCTGGATAATTTTAGCGGGCTAACCAGCGGCTCAAGCTGACCGGATGAGCGTTGGTGCATTTTGCATNNGCGGCAGCTTAGCCGCCATCCGTTAGGTGGCATTAACAAGATAAAAGAAATAAAATGACACCCATATATTACTATCGTATCTCGAAAATATTCCTTGCTATTTCCATTGCACTCTTATTTGTTTCAATAGGATCTGTAGTTTCTGTAATCATTGTAGAGTTTCCAATGAAGCTGTCTCTGACTTCCCAGGGTTTTGAAAACTTTGTCAGTTACTTTAGTTTTTCTATAAAAGCTTTAACCGCAACACTGGCAACATTTGCTATCTGGTTAACTCTTGAGAGATTATCGCAAACAGAGAGGCAAATCGAAGCTATCATGGATAACAATAAATTCAATAATTATAGTAAACATCAACAAGAATTTATTGATTACTTAAAGGAAACCTCACTATTTGCTACTCTTAACAAAGCGGAAGAAGTCTCTCCTCGTGTATATATTGCTCCATTATACAAAGTGTACTATGCGGAAAATTATGTTGATTTTAGACCGCACATGAAGGACAGTGTAAAACGTGATATAGAAGTGTTTTATCGAAAACTGGATAGTTCAAAAATGTCTACCAAAGATTGTAAACTTGAGAGTTTACCAATCGATGAAATTATTGAAATGTCTCGTATTGCAAATGACAATGTTGGCGAATTAATTGAACCGCTTACTGAAAATGTAGTGTTTCGTATGAAAGCGAAATATGGTGTTGCTGGTCTTACTAATCCACCCAGTCCTCTGCAATCTATGATTACTCGTTTTCAATGTCTACATAAAATTTTTTGGACTATCGTATTCTATAAAAACTTATTAGCATTTGATGGAGAAATACGCGCTGGTGGTCATTTCCATGATAATTACGAGAACTACACAAAAAGACTTCAAGTTTAATAATGCCACCTAACCAGCAACTCAAGCTGACAGAATGAGCGTGTTGGGTTAAGCATGGCGCTTAGAGGTTATTGATTGAAAGATTTTATAATAAACTTGGTTTGTATTCAGCAACTTGCGGCTTATCAGCGCTGCAGCTTAGTTGCGTCCGTTAGGCCGCGCTCCAAGAAGGGTACAAAAAATGATAAAGTTATTCTTATTTTTTTTAGTACTATGTGAATGTGCCTTCTCACAACCAAAACTAAGTCTCTTCTCGCCATCTAAACAAAGTGAACGATTGATCCTTCAACCGAACGGTAAATATGCAGTAATGTTCTTTAACGAAGACGCTCTTGGTATATATTGTTCAGTTATATATTATAGTGTTATGTCAAGCCCGAAGGATGGTGCTTGGGATATTTCGAATCGATTATGGCAAGATCCTATTTGGTCAAGTGATGTTACTGGTGTTGCGTGGGCACCTAGTGGAAATTATTTGTATATCTCGACATCAGAAATTTATGGTGATGGTGGTTTGTTTTGTTTAAATTTAAAAGATAAAACCTATGAGCGATTACTTCCAGAAATTAATGACAGTATTTCTACTGGTTCATTTGAAACGCGCATTGAACAAATAAATGAGAAGAATAATACTATCAAGGTTATCCAAGAATCTCTTGGTGATAATAATAGTTATCATAAAACAATAACTATAAAAATGAAGTAGCGCGGCCTAACCAGGCGCTCAAGCTGACGGTTGCCAGCTGAGTACGTTAAGCATGGCTCACAACGGTTTAGTATATTTTGAAAGCTATCAGCGTGAACTCATTTCGTTTTGTGAAAATTAAAAGTTGGTCACGCCGCAGCTTAGCGCCGGTCCGTTAGCCGGCAACAAAAAACATTATTGGAGGTTTTCATGAATTTGTTACTGTATGCCGACAAAACTGTCAATATAGATATTAATAGGATTGCGCGAGGCATTTCCTCTAGAGTTAAAGGTATCAAGTGCAATGGAGGCGAGACTTCATTTACAGTACCAACAAAACGAGTCGTGTATCCAGATACTTATAAGCAATTGCCAAAGAAATTCATATCTGCAAATCGAAAGGCAACTCGAGCGTTTTGTTTTACAAAGACACCATACGATAATAATTATTTTTTCGAATACGACGATAATATCGCTATTATATCATTATATACTTGGGAAAAACTCACCTCGTTGCCAATGAACAATGGAGCATTATATTTTATTCTAATGGTGATTTCTCGGAATCTTCATTTTGGTACAACCCATAAGCGAACGACGGGGTGCATTAACGATTTCAATTCAGATAAAACAGCCATCGATATAGGTATGCGTTCGGCTTATGTCTGTCCTGATTGTATCAAAGCTTTTATGGCCAGCAAACCATCGAAAACGGATAATGCCGTTTTCAAAGCTCTAAAACTTCTTTTAAATGAACTTTCCACTGCTTCGCGCGATAATATTGACATTGTTAAATATTGGCATGCGCAACACAATACAAATTCTTTTGATGTCTTCATTTGCCATAATTCCAACGATAAAAAAGAAATCCGACGTATAACATCTCTCCTTAAGGGCATTGGTATTCACCCTTGGCTTGATGAAGAACAATTACGGCCAGGTTTACCTTGGCAACGCGAATTGGAAAAAATAATTCCTAAAATTGGTGCTGCTGCCGTATTTGTAGGAGCATCTGGTATTGGTCCGTGGCATAATCAAGAACTACATGCATTTCTTTCCGAATTTGTTAGACGAGAATGTCCTGTAATTCCCGTTCTTTTACCTGGAATCAAGTCACCTCCAGAATTACCAATATTTCTTAATCAGATGACGTGGGTTGACTTGAGAAAGAAATATAAACAAGGTCTTGACTCATTAGCTTGGGGTATAAAAGGAAGCAAGCCAAGCAAATAATACTTTACATATCAAGTTTCTGGCCGCCTAACCAGGCGCTCAAGCTGACGGAATGAGCGTAATTACTTTTAGCATGGCGTGTGGTGGGTTTTGGTTTTTATTATTAGCTTTTCAGTACCTCGTTGGTTTAGTGAAAATTAATTTGATTATCAGCATGAACTCGTTTCGTTTAGTGCATTTTGAAAATTATCAGCGCNNAGCGCCGGTCCGTTAGGCAGCCGAACAAAACCATTCAATTAAGGAATACAAATATGAGTACTGAAAACGAAGTCAATCTGTCAGAAATATTAGCAGACATGGCTAATGAAGTTCAAGACCTTAAAGAAGATGCCATACAGCGAAGCGAAGCGAGTGATTCAGTTCTCGATCTTTTCATAACTATTATTCAAAATGATCAAGCCCGATATAATTTAATAAACGACCTTTCTTTTCGTAAAAAAATGGATCAGTCAGTTGTGACCATTAACAGTCAGACGAAAGAGGTTCACAAAATTCATCTTAAAAAACTTGAACTATTAAAGAACCAATGTGTCATAGCTAAAGGTTTGATTGAACGAGCAAATAAGGAAGGTGTAAGAATAATATAGTTCTTCGGAGAATACAAGAGGCTAAATTACATTTATCGAGGTCGAACTGAATGAATCAAGACAATAATTTGTTTGCGTTTTTTCCCTATCTCAAAACTTTAGAGCCAGTAAAATTTCAGGAAATCACAATCAGGGATTGTGATGATTCTAAAGATTTGCCACCAGACGCAATCCAGCATCTCAATAAGCTGCGTAGCATGTTTTTCTTACGTGACCATCTCCGCATACAGAAGCCGTCATATGTATTTCATGATTCAACTAAAGCTCAAAGTGCATCTAAGTTCATAGAGCAACTCCTTGAGTTTCAGTCAATCGCCTGCTTCATTTATTCCTCGCCGCATCCCACCTCAGGTGATCCATTCTTAACATATGAACACGCAAGCTTCTTCTTGTTTCAATCTAAAAGGATATCTAAGTACTTGCTTCTAGATGACCATAACGTAGAAGTTCTCCCAGATGGCCAAGTCTTAAAATTCGATTCTCATGATGAAATAGATGGTTATGAATGTCGCCTTAACAACGAAACCTTCTTTTGTGTCACTGAGGGTAGCCGAATCTTTCCTCCAACAGTTGGTATGTGGCTCAACATAAATCAAAATTTGAGTTCCGATTTTGACTATCCTCTTTCTCAATCAAAGCGCTA
>PLMK01000037.1 GCA_003142475.1 Ignavibacteriota bacterium | reverse complement strand
TTCTGCTTCCATCCTGTTCATTCTTGCTTGTCATGAATTTGGACATTATTTTGCTTCTCGTTATCACCATGTTGATGCTACATTGCCGTACTTTCTTCCATTTCCACCTATTCCAGTTCTTCTTCAACTTTTTTTGAATTTCGGTACATTTGGGGCAGTTATTCGTACAAAGTCAATTGTTCCTTCAAAAAAAGCTATGTTCGATATTGGAGTTGCAGGTCCCATTGCAGGATTTTTCGCTTCTCTTCTAGTACTGCTTTATGGATTTCTTCATCTTCCATCTCGAGATTTTATTCTCGCTATTCACCCTGATTATAATTTTGCTCTAAACGCATCTGCATCTGCGCAAGGTGTATCACTTGCTTTTGGAAATACAATTCTATTTTCAGGATTACAAACCTTATTAACGCACCCTTCATTGCAATTTGTTCCACCATTGAGCGAGATTTACCATTATCCATTCCTTTGCGCTGGATGGTTCGGATTGTTTGTCACTGCACTTAATCTAATTCCAATGGGACAGTTTGATGGCGGGCATTTAATCTATGCGATGTTCGGCAAATATCACCAGCGGATAGCTCGTACATCTTTCTATGCTCTCATCGCGCTAAGCGCGCCTTCACTTTCTGATGTATTGTTAAGAACGCTGTTGGGATATGTTTATAAGCATGATGTAGGACAAATTATTCCTCTCGCTCAATATAGCTGGGCTGCATGGTTTATTTGGGCGATGATAGCTCTTTATGTTGTAAAATTATCTCATCCACCTGTTGCTGATGAGACACCTTTAAATGGTCGGCGGATGACAATTGGCTGGTTTTGCATTGCTATCTTCTTCCTTTCTTTTTCACTGAATCCATTTATTATCGGCTAATAGGTATTGTGTGATAAAGTTATGAAACTATAAAGAAATGAATGATAGCAGATTGCAGTATTTTGATTGTGAATAAATTCAGATCCATTATTCTACTTAATACTGTTGAATATTTCAGAATTTTTTTATAGTATATATGTTATTAAAAAGACAACCTCACTCATGAAAGCTGACATATAGAAGATTGCTAATTTTTTTAGTCCCAAACAAAAAATAGTACGAAAGCAATCTGTGCGTCAGCGTCTTCTCAAAAATAGGTTCTTCCTATTTATTGCCATTCTTATACAGCTCAGCATTTCTGGGTGTGAAAAGAATTACAATACTGTTATCGATTCTCCTGGAAGTGCACCAACAATAAAAGACGCTTACTTTTCTATCTCCGTTGTCAATACCGATACGATCAATATCGCAGGGCAGTCATTACGCAGTCCTGACGATACACTAACAATCAGAGGAATTGCAGAAGTAAAGCCGATTTCTTTTGGAAACGAAAAAGAAATTCCTATCGTTGGATTCTCTGTAAACAATTTTAACTTCTCGTCTCCATTAGCAGAAGGTGTATTGCACGATGACGGAGTATACCCAGATGCGAAAGCAAATGACAGTGTTTATTCTGGATACATTGGATTCCAAATCCAAAGGTCTTTTATAGGTGCATTTTCAATAAATCTTTGGAGCGAAAGTTCAACTGGTTACAAGAGCAATACCTTAATACTTCCATTGCAAATTATTCGTTTAAATCATCCGCCTATCATTTCTGACCTTATTGCTCCAGATACGATCAATCTTTCAACGACGACCACATTTTATAACAGTTTAAAGGTTCTCGATCCCGATGGACAAGATGATATTAAGTCTGTTTTAAGATTCACGCCAAGCGGTAAAATACTACAATTACATGCTACAAATGATAGTATCTATACAGAACAAGTTGCCCTGAATCCACCACCTAGTCTTGGTTCATATTTATTTCGTTTTTGCGCAGTTGATCGATCAAACGACACAAGCAATATATTGACAAAGACCATTGTTATAACAAATGTGATACAAGTTGAATAAATTATTTTTTATACTTTTTGCAATTTATCTTTCCGGAGTTAATGCATTTGCCCAACTTCCGAAAACCTATCGCTTTAATTCCATTCCTAATACTTCATTACCACTAACGAATACAATTAACGATATTTTGGTTCAACATGATTCGGTTTGGTTTGGAACTGAAAGCGGATTGAGTCTTACGGTTAATGGTGGAACAAGCTGGACGCACTTCTCAAATACAAGCACATTCGATAATAAGGGTATCTCGGCGATTGCAATCAATAACAACTTCATTTGGGTCGCTATAGGATATTCTACAACTCTCAATGGAGAGTCGGTGCAGACAGGCGGTGGATTACATTATTCGACTGATCGTGGTTTGACTTGGTCTCCTCTTATTCCTCAACCCGTTGATAAAGGAACAGTGGATACATTGATATATTTACCAGGAACTGATACTATACGCGCTTTAGATATTACAGTACCACAGCAAAATATAACTTTTGACATTGCTTTAACAAAGAATACCGTATGGATTGCAAGTTGGGCAGGCATGCTTCGCAAATCAACTGATCTCGGCAATACATGGACACGTGTCATTCTACCACCTGATAATCTTGATTCTATTAAACCGACAGATTCTCTGAATTATGCTTTTGATCTATCCCCTGCGTCAGGACGATTAGGGCTCAGTGCAAACAATAATCATCTTCTTTTCTCCGTTTACGCAAGCGATGACACAACGATCTGGGCTGGAACTGCAGGAGGCATCAACAAGTCTTCTGATGGCGGAATTAGTTGGCGCAAATTCTCGCATCAAAATCAAGCTCATCCAATTTCTGGAGACTTCGTTGTCGCATTGAAAGAACAACGATGGCATAATCGTCAGATTATGTGGGCAGCAACCGTAAATGCAAATGATGCTGATGAAATAAAAGGCATTAGTTATTCTGAAGATGCCGGAGAAACATGGAAGACCGCATTACTCGGCGAGTGGGCTCACAACATAGCTGTGAATGATTCAGGCAATGTTGTTTATGTTGCAACCGACAATGGACTGTTCCGATCTTCTGATTTTGGAGAAAGTTGGATAAAAAGTGGTTCTATTTATGATCCTTCGAATCTTCAACGTTTTGTTTCATCTGAATGCTACGGCGTAGGTGTCAAAGGCGATACTATATGGTTCGGCGGACCCGAAGGAATTGCTTATACTATCGATTCACCTTCTCAACAATTTGGCTCCGTGTGGCATATTTTCCGTACAGCTGAACAAGTCGGCAATAAAAAATTTACTTATGCGTTTCCGAATCCTTTTGCTCCCAGTAATGAACCAGTTCGTCTTCACTATAGCATAGGCACAGATTATTCTGGAACACAGGAGGTTTCAATTCGTATCTTCGATTATGCTATGCTTCCTGTTCGCACCTTAATACAGAAAGCAACGCGAACTAGTGGAAAAGAATACGATGAAATCTGGAATGGCAGAGATGATAATCGTTCTATCGTGTCAAACGGTGTTTATTTTTATCGATTGGAAATTGGTAATCAGTCGCCTCTATGGGGAAAGATTTTGGTGTTACGATGAAGACTCTTTCTCGTATTCTCATTGCAATCGTTCTTGTGTCTTGCGGTATACCAATAATTGCTTTAAGTCAACTGGAAAGCGGCTCCTCCGTTAGCGGACTTGCCGGCGCGCCTATGCGTATGGGATTTGGCGCACGTGGTATGGCGATGGGAAATGCTATGACTGCTGTCATTAGCGGCGATGTGCAATCCTATTACAATCCAGCAAGTGTTTCGTTTGAATCCGAGCCGATTGTTGTGGCAACATATGGAGTTCTTTCTCTCGACAGAAAACTCAATTACTTAAGCTACACAAAAAGTTTAAAACCAAACGCTGGATTTTCCTTGTCTATCATTAATGCAGGAGTTGGGAATATTGACGGCCGCGACCGTGATGGCATTCATACTGAAACCTATAGTACATCTGAGAATGCTTTTTTGCTTTCCTTTGGATTAAAGCCAACTTCAAAATTTGCCTTTGGTGTAACTGCAAAAATTCTTTACTACTCTCTCTTTGAAGGAATAAAAAGTACAACAGCTGGTATCGATGTAGGTGCAATATATTTGCTATCACAAGAATTTACACTTGGAGCAGTCGTGCAGGATATTACCGCTAAATATAAATGGGACACATCTAAACTCTATGGAACACTCGGAAATTCTTCTTCAGATAATTTTCCATTGAGAAAGCGTGTCGGATTAAGTTGGATGCCCAATGATTATCCAATTATATTTTCGGGTGAATTTGAATCTATTGGATCCGCATTGTATATTCGCGCAGGTTCAGAAATTAAAGTGTATGATGGCGTTCATATCCGAGGCGGTATTGACCAAATTGCGATGAATGCGGATTTGCCTGCAAAACCGTCAGTCGGAATATCTGTACAAACCAAAATGGCAAATTGGACTCCTTCTTTTGATTATGCCTACGTATTTGAACCATATAGTCCAAGCGGTATTCACATTCTCTCATTAGCATTGAGATTCTAATGAAACTCAAAATTATTTTTTCATTGTTTTTTTTCCCTTCACTCCTGCTTTCGCAAGGAACTTCTCGAGGCGATGTTAGTTTAAAATTCCCCATAACTCCATTCGTTGCCGCTACAGGTGAATCTTTTGTTGCAGATCCAACAGCACTTCAATCCGTTCTTATAAATCCCGCAAATATCGCTTCTAGCGAAACCTACGGTGTAATGTTTTCACATACAGAATGGATCCAAGATATTCGAACGGAATGTTTATCAATTGCCGCTCCTTTTAGTTTTGGCTCCTTATCCCTTTCTATTGCAAATACCAGTGTAGATGGACTCGAGTTACGTACAATCCCTGGGCCCGCAATAGGAACATTCAATGTGCAATCCACATCCTTTCAGTTGACTTACGGCGTTAAATTGACACAGAATATTCGAATAGGCATCGCTCCTAAATATCTCTATGAAAAAATATTTGTTGACGAAGCAACAGGCTATGGAATTGATGCCGGTGTAATTTACATGCAGCTGATGGATGGTCTAAATCTCGGGTGTTCGTTAACGAATTTAGGTTCACTTGCAGCGTTTCGTAACGAACGAACAGATTTGCCATCGCAGATTCGCTTTGGCGGGACATATTCATTTAATTCAGATAAAATGATTTTTCGTGTTGCAACAGCAGTTTCTTCAGAACTTGGAACGTCTATTAATCATTGTTGTATAGGCGGAGAAGCCACCTACGAGCATACATTCACGGGACGTTTTGGTTACCAGACTGGAATCGATGTTCGAGGCTTTTCTGCGGGGATAGGAATTCACTACAGCTTTGTAATGATCGATTATGCATATGTTCCATTTTCTCTGCAAATAGGGAATTCACATCTTATTTCTATTGGTCTTGTTTTATAAAGGATAAGGTGGAATGAAAGTATCTGGATTCACATTCGTACGCAACGGTGTGAAGTATGACTACCCTTTTCTTGAATCCATCAAATCTCTCCTTCCCATATGCGATGAGGTTGTCATTGCTGTCGGTCAATCAGAAGACGATACTTTAGATAGAATCAAATCACTTCATTCAGCTAAAATAAAAATTCTTGAAACAGTCTGGGATGAATCGATCCGTAAAGGTGGAACAATTCTTTCCCAACAAACAAATCTTGCGCTAGATCGAATAACTGACGATTGGGCAATATATCTTCAAGCAGATGAAGTACTACACGAACAAGATTATCCAGCAATTAAAGAAACAATGTTGCGCTATAAAGATGTAAAAGAAGTGGAAGGGCTTCTCTTCAACTATAAACATTTCTATGGCAGCTATAATTACATTGGTTGCTCTCGGCGCTGGTATCGCCGTGAAATACGTATTGTGCGGCCAAATGCCAGAGTGCGTTCATGGGGTGATGCTCAAGGATTTAGAATCAATGAAAAAAAACTACACGTAAAGTTAATCGATGCATCAATTCATCATTATGGATGGGTGAAGCCACCCGAAGTTCAGCAGTTAAAACAGAAAACTTTCAATAAGTTCTGGCATTCCGATGAATGGGTCAATCAGCATGTCGGCGTTGCAAGCGAATATAATTACATGCAGGGCGGTAAATTAACAATATTTGATGGTAACCATCCTGCGGTTATGGCAGAGCGAATTAGCAAGCAAAATTGGTTTTTTTATTATAATCCTATGAAAGTACAGCTAACAGTAAAAGAAAAAATTCTCGACGCTATCGAATCACAATACGGCTGGAGAATCGGCGAATATAAAAATTATATTATTATTTAATTTTGTCTTCTTTTTCAGATAGGCGGAATGACGCCATCGTAAACCCTGCCATCAACCACCATCCCCAGCAATTAGCAAATGTTCCATAATAGTTTTGGAAAAACCCTCCGATTAAAAAACCAATAATCGCTAATGTACTTCCCAATGCAAGTTCTTTAAGGAATGGATTTGAAGAATACTTTTGAGTTTTGAAACCAATTTGTATGATAATAAACCATATCGCTAAGAAAGCGATTAGTCCTGGAATTCCTGATGAAACAAGAATTGTAAGATAATCGTTGTGTGGATGTCCTGTTACATCATAATATCCTTCAACCTTATAATGTTTAAAATAATAATCAAAGTTGTCTTCTCCAATTCCAGTCAGTGGAAAATCTTTTGATATGTTTATGGATGTATGCCAGAGATTTAAACGAGTCTGATTTTCTGAAGGAACAATGCTTGAATACGCACGATCTCTTATTGTAGGAATAAAAATGACGCAGAGAAGAACCACGATGAGAAATACAGTCGTTACAATACTGCCAATTCGTTTGCCTTTCACAAAGCCGAAGATAGGAATAACAACCCCGAACGATAACCAGATACTTCTCGCAAATGTTCCTATCCCCGCCATAAAACTTACGAGTGCGACAAAGATATACTTCCAACGATCTTTAACTATTCCTGATTGAAAGCTGATACAAAAGCTCACAAGAAAAACAGACATAATGAATCCTGCAAATGTTAGATAAAATCCATTGAAACCAACTGCACGAAAATAGTTACCCATTGGCGCCAGTGCATCAAGTCGATGTAATTGATATCCTGAGAATGTCTGCCAGACACCATAGAGAGCAGATACTGCAGCCGAGAAAAGCCAAAGATGCAATATTCGCTTTAATATTTTAATATCGTCAACTACAAAATAAGTGAGCAGCATAATGAACATCGGCCATTCATTATCCACTAATGCCCATAGACTATGCCCTGGTCTTGGAGAAATGCTGGATGCAATTATATTCCAAAAAATGTAGAATAAAAGCGGAATGAATAATTTCGTTGGATAATACTGCCAATGCTTATTAAATATACCTTCTAAGAGCCATCCTAATAAAGTAATACCTATGGCCAATTCAGCAGGAACAAACGATATCGGAATACTAAATGCAAAAAGATATAGTCCAAAACGACTCATTGCATTTGGAAATGATGCATGATAGTCTATTAATTTCATATAATCTGCTCTTTCTTAGAATAAATATTTATTGTAACATATTTATTTACATTCTTTATGTCAAAGTTCCCGAATAAAATCATCAATTGCATTTAACATTTTCTGATTTGGAATTGCACTTGTTGGTTCGTTTTTAAAAGAAATAACAACTCGATTCATAACTTGATGAGGTAACCATTCATGAACGTCCTGCATCTGTGTGTAAAATCCAATAACTGGAGTCTTTGTTGCTGATGCAAAATGAATAATGGATGTATCGGGTGTAATAACTGCAATAGCGCCTTCAATGATTGCAGCGACTTCGAGCAATGATGCATTCTGTTGTTCCGGGAATGATATGCATCTTGAATTTTTAACAAGCTCTTGCTTTATAGAAAGCATTAAAGAATCATTTGGAGCATGAAGAAGAAGTGTGCGAAATGAAGTTTTCAAACCAAGATGATTCCCGATTGCATAAGCTTGCTCAGCTGAAATTCTCCTTACTGAATCATTTGCTGAAAGATTAAACACAACATAAGATGATTTTCCGGAAGTGGAATATTGCCTTGGTCTAAGATTATATTTCGTCAAATATGTTGCAACATTATTTTTTGTTTTTTCATCAATGAAAATGTCATATTTCAATTGGCCTGGTATTAATTTAATATTAAATGTTTCTTTAATGATAAATACAAGAGTTTCTATCATATGACTATATTTTCGCGAGACTTTTAATAGTCTATTAAAATAGAATCTGTATTTCTCATCCCCCTGCCCTATTTTTATTCCTGATGGAGATATAATATTCGCTAATATACCACCACTCGTGGTTCTATTAAAAATAAAATTCAATACCACAGCATATTTATTTTTTCTCGCCTTAAGGATTTCAGCAATTAATCTTATCCAGTTTGAATGAAGCACATATATCGCATCCACATAAGGATTGTAGCGAATGATTTCTGCATTTGTTTCGCTTGCAAAAACTCCAATCTTTAGTGTAGGTTTTAATTGTTTCAAGCTGCGAAGGATTGGTGTTGTAACAATCATATCTCCAATTCGATCATATCTCAAGAAGAGTAAACTGTCGATAGTCTGGATATCAATTGGTGAGTCTTTTCTTGGGTTATGAAATATCAATCGCAGAATAGGGTAAACAATGTAGTGTCTCCACCAATATTCTAACTTCTCAATCATTTCGTTCTTTGAGCGCCCACAATTGCTCTTTAAATAGTTTTTATGCGATTGCGTTCGATGAGTTTCTTTAAAGCTATTTGGACATCTGCGATTGAAATTGTTGATAAATCATCAACATCAGTAACAACGGCTTCATAATCTGTTTTGTAAGGTTCCCATATTCGTAAAGTTTTATTTGATTGTATATATAGCACAACTGAAGGAATGCTAAAAGCCGAAGCTAAGTGAATAGCAGCTGTATCTGGAGATATAAGAAACGAAAGTTTTTTAATAATCGCTGCAAATTGGTCAAATGTTTTTGTGAGAGGTGAAAGAACGACATTGTTAATCCCTTCTACTATTTTAGTCGCTTTCACTTTATCAGATGGCTGATATAACAGGATTGGATATAGTTCTGGATATTTATCTGTTATAAAGGAAAGCAAAGCATGGAAATTTTCAATGCCCCAAAAACGAGCAGCACCCCCAGCAGAAAT
>PLMK01000060.1 GCA_003142475.1 Ignavibacteriota bacterium | reverse complement strand
TTCCCCGTCTTATTTAGGACATCAAGGACAGAATTTACTTCGCTCATAGCGTTTGAACTTTTGTAAACGTTGATGACCATATCAAAAACATTGTGTTTCCCTATCGACAAATAAAACTGACTCATCATATCCAATTTCTCTTTGTTTTCGACGGTGCATGAAAGCAAGGATTGCCGCAAATTACGGACCTCATCTTTATCAAGTCCAAGATAAATAAGCTCCAAGGCATATGTTCGTGTGTAGTCGTAGCGATTGCAGTAGGGCGGCGATGTGATAGTGAAATCAAAATAATTATCTTCAAGGATTGGTAGCTTTTCAAGGCAAGAGCCTTGAATGATGGTTACGGGATGTTTCTCATTGCTACCGACATTGTGTTGCTCAAATAAAGAGATGGCACTGCAAGGTGCAAGGTCGTGGACAATGTCTGTTAACTTATTTTTGAGCGCTTCTTCAAAGCTTAGGATCTTCCCCTTATCGAAAGGTTTTCCCGCCAGTTGCCGCTTTGAACGATAATCCCAGCGCAAATATTGACCATCCTTTCTTGTATAGCTGATTTCTTCAAGTACTGAAAGCGCAGCAAATCGCAATATGGTCTGTATACTTTCATCTTCAATCGTTGAACAATATCCCAAATACTTATTTAAAAACTCCTCTGTTTCGTCAGGAAAGGCATCCTTTGTAATCGAGATGTGCTGTATCTGGTAGCTATGGTAGTCGTTGTTTTCAATATCTGTCCATAGTTTGCCTGTGCCTGTAATTGTTTTTAGTTGTTTCCTATCTATTTTATCAAGCGCTTNNGCGGATGGCCGCCTCCAATGGAATCGTTCCAGCCCCGGCAAAGGGGTCCAGAATACGTCCCGACTTCGGCGCGTATTCGGATAGAAAGTATTTGACCAGACTTGAGGAAAAACCTTCTTTATATTTGAACCAACGGTATATGGGTTCAGTCTTGTTGGCCTGGAAACTAACAACCTTGCGGTTTAGATTAAAAGCGGTTTCAAAAGATGCAGAAAAATGCTGGAGCAGCTTTTCTCGTTCATTAAGAAATAATTGTTCTGCCGTTTGTCTCATATTAATGAATTAATATTCTATCATTTTTCGCTCAACAATAAAACCACCAAAATATTTGCATAGATTACCCAAGAACGTAATTGGCCATTAAAAAATACATGTGTCATGTGATGGCAAATTTGTTTGAGACCCCTGCATGGGGACAGGGGGACGTTCTTCAATATTTCAATTACAGGTTAACGTAAATTCCTCGACTACTCCGCGATTACCGGAGCGCACCGGAAATCGCAGAATTGGTTGACAATATACCCGCCCGTGACTAATAGCCATCAAAAGCGTAACTAAGATTCACATAACGTGATGAACAAAAGGCGCAAGCCTCAAATCAATTGTATATTCCTATGCTTACTTAAGATTTTTCTTGCTTCACAGACGATTTATCTTACCTGAGATGTGAGTGGCTAAGCATAGGTTTGATGGCGATGCGGCTATGTACTTTAAACCCACAGTGCCCTTGACAAGCCACGGAAAATGTATAGAATTACAACATGCAAATTTATTTTGCCCGGAAGTCTGCCTATAAGCGCCACATTATGCACGAATAAAAAAGGTGATGGAATATGCAAGCACGCGGACCACTCATGATAGAACACCGCCTGATCGAACAAATGCTCAACGCGATCCAGCGCACACTGGAGCATGTTGAACAAACACAGGCTATTGATCCCTATTTTGTGGATACGGCAGTTGACTTTATTCGGGTATATGCCGATCGTACCCACCACGGGAAGGAAGAAGATATTATGTTCAGAGAGCTTAGGAAGAAACACCTATCCAAAGAAGACCGGCTGTTGATGGATGAATTGATTGAAGACCACATCTTTAGCCGCAATACCACAAAAGCCTTGGTAGAAGCCAACATGCGTTACCGGAGAGGAAACGAGGCAGCACTTGGTGAAGTGACGGCCCGCTTGAAAACACTCGTCGAGTTTTATCCGAAACATATCAAGAAGGAGGACGAAGTATTCTTCCCTGCTTCCCGGACGTACTTCTCCGACATAGAGGATCAAGCAATGCTTAACGAGTTTTGGGAGTTTGACAGGAAGATGATTCATGAGAAGTACAAGGCTGTGGTCAAGGAATTTGAGGCAAAATGAATAATCCAGGGGGGAGAGGCCAATAATTGACAAGGGATAAAAAGAACAGCCTAAAACCCTTGCCTAACAAGGCAGAAGCGGTTCGCCGAAAAAACCGGCTCCCGCTTAGCTTTCCGTTAGGTACTGTAGGTCTATGTATCAATGTTGTATAATAACAGAGTATCAAAGGAGGAAGACTTATGGATACAAAGCAGGTTGTCACAAATTACCATAATGCTTGGACTATTGGTGACGTGGAAACGGCGCGCGATTACCTGGCAGATGATTTAGATTTTCAAGGAAGCATTGATACTTTCCACAATGCTGATGACTTTATCGTCGCGCTCACTATGTTCCAAAAGATGATTCAGAAAATCAACTTAATTCAAAGTTTCTTTTCTGAAAACAGCGCCGCCTTGCTTTATGATTGCGACACTATGAGCCCTGCGGGTGTTATTAGAACAGCCGAGTTCTTTACTACTACAGATGGTAAGATTAAATCTATTAGGCTTGTTTTTGATGCGACTGAACTTCGTAAACTTATGGGATAAAGAAAAAGGACGGCTAAAGAAAGAAGCAGCCGATAAACAGAAATAGATACAACCGTCCTCAATATTTCCATAAGAAGTAAGCAAAACAAGTACGGCGGTGGCTGTGCTGGATAAATAGGTGATTTTAAAATGAGCAGTGACGCAGAAATTA
>PLMK01000011.1 GCA_003142475.1 Ignavibacteriota bacterium | reverse complement strand
TTCTTTGAGCGAGACGAAGAATCTCACAATGATGAAATGATACGATTGCTTTTGCGAATGATGCAAACATTGAAAAAACATAAATGGGCGAGGATACCTCGCCCATTTATTGTTGCCAGACTAATGCACGGACAATAAAGAATCTCCGCAGCAAGCCGCGGAGTATTAACAGCATATATTAAAAAGCTACTGGCGAAGCAAGCTTCGGGGTATTAAACCCGAAAAGGAATAAACACGAGTAAAATAGATGTCCAGTACGTCCTGCCATAGACTATGGAGCTTTTTATTGCCTTTCTCTCCCGCTTTGAGTGATATTACAGCTAAAACTTGAATAAGGAATTTCCTAATAACAAATCATCCATCTGCTGATATCTTTTGAATAATTTAAACAACAATTTACTATAGAGATTTGATTAAAAAGAAAATACCTATCTCATATTCGGAATCAGGGGGTGTAATATGCAAAACTATGATATATGGCATAATAAAATATCAAATCAATTACTAATTTCTGTAGTTCTTTCCATCCTTTCATTTGTAATATGGTTACTTAATGTAATTTGGCACTAAGAAATTAATCTCATCGCTTAAGGAAATATCACTGATTATTCAGCGAAGTTTATCCTCACTCAATAAGTATTGTCTATAGATGCAGAGATTTGTTTTTAAAAACATTTGATGTGCGCGAAAACAATATCCTTACCGCACTATCTAATCATAAATTAAGTTCAGCGAAGGGCGGCAAGGATTGTGCACAATATATTTTTATGTAAAGAAGCCAAAAAAGTCTCTCCAATAAATTTACTTCAGAATAAGCTCCCTCAGCAGTTTGTCACCAAAGATCTCCCGGACTTCAATACGCTTTACCATCAAGTTTTTCATCTGTTCCTCTGTTCCGAAGATCTTAGTTTCTATTGCTCGGAACTTCTCGTCTACGTTATCAAGTGAAGCCATATTTTTAAACTCGACCATGAGCATCAAATCCCAATCAGTTTCGTTTGCAGCGCTTCCGGAAAGGATCTTGTATGAGAGTATTAAACCCTGTTTCTTTGCTTCTTCATTCTCTGCCTTCCACGTTGAAGCTAAACTATGGAGATATTCATCTCCCATACCAGGTTTAACTTTTATCAATTCGACATCCCATACGGATCCCTCTATGTAGGGAGCTGGCTGGGCAATAATCATGACGGGAATGCAAATAAGCATGAGCAGCCCGGCAAGAAAAAGAACACTTAGATGTTTCATAGAACCTCCATTAGTTGTGGTTGTTTGGTTTGGTGAATTAATCAGACCGCAAGAGAGATAACTTACTACAATTCGGCCTTGATTCTTTTTGATTATTTTTATAAAGCCTTATTATGAAAAGATTTTCCATTCAAGTATGGACGTTGTCTCTAACGAAAATTGTCGGTACACACTTGTCCATCCTACATTATCTTTCGGCAGATCATTGTGTATATTGAAAATTTTATCGGGAATTCGTCGGCGTGTGAGCTGTTTTCTGGGTTGTCCATCCGCCTATCTTGAAATAAACTTTGTATGTTGGCGGACAAGCCGGCGTTCGTAAACAGCTTGGAAGAACATAAGTATTCTCAAATTCAAATGCAAGAGAATGTCCTACGTAGTAAAGACATATTGCATATTTGTGCTTTTCTTGGGAAGCGGATGGTATACAGAAATAATCCGGAGACTTAAAAGGAAAGAGCGGTTACCGCCCAACATTCAGATACTTAGCCTATTGTGGCTATAAATCAAAAAATGTAGCCGATTCCAATAGAAAAATCTGCACCGTTGTAGTTACTTCTTGCACCAATGGGATTACTGAAGTCTGACATCAAGTTGTATCTGACGTTAGCACCCAGTTTTATATGGTTGCTGAGCAGAAAATCTATACCTGCACCCAATCGCCCACCCAATGCCGTCTCTGAATGAGTGCTTTGGGAAAGTATTGTATTGTTTGTCTCCGAACCGATGTATGGTCCAATTGCCGCTGATAGGAATGGGCGGACAGCATCTTCTTGAGTAGGATTTAAGAAATAGTAGTTCACACCGATGAGCACTGGTATAATTGCACTCGAATGCTGATTTACTGAAGATAAACTTACGTTTGAACTTACTTCGCCGGCAAGGAACCCTGCACTAAGTGTTATGGAAAGTTGCTCCTGGATCCAGTATGAATAGATTATATTTCCTATAAATCCATTAGTTTTTGCTTCAGACTGGATCCCATTTGTTGTAATTGTGTTCGATGCCTTCGCCCCACCCCAGAAACCGATTTCCAATTCTAGCGCTGATCTCTTTTTGAGTGAAACGTCTTGCGCGAATGAAACAATGCTGAGCATAATTATTGTCAAGATAACAATAAGAGAAATAAATATTGGTTTCATCACTGACCTTCAATAAGGCTGTTAATTTGTACTGGCTTTGCCATTCGGTTTTTAGATAGTCCTCTATACTTTCACAAACTCGTGCTCACCAGATCTCACTACAAGCACGGGACAAGGAGCTTTCCTCACAACCTTCTCTGCTGTGCTGCCAAAAAGAATCTGCTCCATGCCTGTATGTCCATGCGTAGCAATGATAATGAGACTCATGTTTTCTTCTAAAGCATACTGGTTAATCTCGTAGAACGGTTTTCCTATCCGCACAACTTTTCTTGAAACCACTTTACCAGCAATTTCCTTCTTAATAAGGTTTTCTAATTCATCACTGCCGCGTGTGCGCAGTTCCTCTTCAATATTTGGAAACCCGATTTGCCCGAAACTAAAATCAGCAGGGTAGATTGTAGGCTCCACAACGTAAATGAGGTCGATGGATGCTTTGAATTTCTCTGCGAAGGGGACAGCATATTTTAATGCATTCTTTGAATGCTCAGAGAAATCTATAGGCACAAGAAGGCGATGGATTTTAATAGATGATTGCTGAATCGGTTTAACCCTGTGTACCAGGTTTTTCCTCTTTGGCTTGACTCTTTTTGCTGACATGGGAATCCCTTTCGTTTCGTGTTTGAAGTCGCTCTAATTGACTCTTCACTTTTGAAAGTTCTTTGTCGGTTTGTCGTAACCTCTGCGCAACAATTTCTGCCAACTTCATAACAATTTTAATGCCGAGTGTATTCTCCTTTTCAATTAATTCAAAAAGATCCGGACGGAAGAAACCAATGAGTGTACAGTCTGTTCTGCAAACGGCATTTGCAGAACGCGTCGATTCATCTATCAGTGCAAGCTCGCCAAAAAAATCTCCGTCCCCGAGCATTGCAAGTTCTTGTTCATTTCCATCTTTCCCCAAAATAGCAATAGACACTTCTCCATCTTGAATGATATACATTCCAAGCCCCGGATCACCTTGATAGAATATCGGCTCTCCCGCGCGGTATTCACGCTTGTGGACAATAGCGGCGACCTCTTTCAAGTCTCTGGGTGCAAGGTTGGCAAATGCAGGAACCTTACTTAAGATTTCTTCTGTCGTGCCTTCGTGGATAACACTTTGGGAAAATAAATTTTTCCAGATTGCGTTACCAGAACCAGATTTTGAAAGTGCCATCGCCGTTACTCCATTGTGGTTTATCGAACAGGCGTCAACCAGTTATGCTTATCTTTTCCGCTTTGGATAATTTTAAAAAATGCATCTTGAAGTTTCTTTGTTACAGGTCCTGCGTGCCCAATGCCGATAATAATTTTATCGATGGAACGTATTGGTGTTATTTCTGCTGCCGTTCCACTGAAAAATACCTCATCGGCAATATACAGCATCTCTCTTGGAATTGCCATCTCAATTACAGTAAAGCCAAGTTCTTCTGCCAATGTAATGACTGAATCGCGTGTAATACCGGGCAAAATTGATGAGCCAAGTGGAGAGGTATAAATCGTGTTATCTCGAACCACAAAGATGTTTTCGCCGCTTCCTTCACTTACCGTTCCATTCACATCAAGAGCAATGCCTTCAGCATAACCGTTCGCAAGCGCTTCTAACTTCATCAATTGCGAATTCAAATAATTACCGCTTGATTTAGCCATTGCCGGAAATGTGTCAGGTGCCGCGCGTCTCCAAGAGGAAACACAAACATCGATTCCCTTTTCTAATGCATCTGACCCTAGATATGCACCCCATTCCCATACGGCAATCGATAAATCCACAGGACAACCGAGCGGATTCACTCCCACATCTCCGTAACCACGATAGATGATCGGACGAATGTAGCAAGCTTTCAGCTTATTAGCTAAAATAGTCTGTTTGACTGCTTCTGCCACCTGCGCTTGTGTGTATGAAGTTTCTGTTCTGAATATTTTTGCTGAATCGAATAAACGGCGAATGTGTGCATCAAGACGAAATATTTTTGATCCTATTTTTGTGTCATAACATCGAATCCCTTCAAACCAACACGATCCGTAATGTATCACATGTGAGAGAACATGAATCTTCGCATCGTCCCAATTGACGAGCTTTCCATTCATCCATATTTTTTCAACTTTTTTCACTGCCATAATATATATATTCCTATTTAATATGATTGCATAAATTACGTTTAACCATGATTAATTTCTAAATACTCATCTCATAAATCCGATAACGTTTATTTATTATACCTTGCATGGCTTCCGCTGATTTCGTCATGCGCTCGTTATCTTCTAGAATCCAGCTCGCTTCACCATAACCGTATCCAAGTTTCTTTGCATTTATTGCGGTTTCGTAAAATAGAGCTGCTCCTGCACCTGTGCTCAGATATTCCGGCAAAACTCCCAATGTAATAATTCTCACAAGATTAATTTTTTTCTTCTTTGTGAGCAAATGGTACAAACCAGATAAAAAATATCCGTTCTTGTTATACTTTAAAGGCACATTAATATCGGGAAGAGAAAGAGCAAAACCGATTGGCTTTCCATCCTTTTCTGCAAAGATGACGAGCTCAGGCACAATAATCATTTTAAGATCGGCTGCTAAAGCATCAAATTCTTCATCGGTCATGGGCACAGCACCCCAATTTCTTGACCATGCTTTGTTATACAATCCCTTAACTTTTTCTACTTCATTTTTATAATGCTTCATATCAAAAGTTCGAAATGTAATATTCTGCCGTTGCTTGACCAGTTCATGCGCGCGATTGAAACGGTCTGTGTATACTGTTCTTTGATCAAGTAAGTATGCATACAGATCTTTTATTTTCTTGAATCCATAATTTTCGACTAATTCTATATAGTATGGTGGATTGTACGTCATCATGACTGTCGGACTTATATCGAATCCTTCTATGAGTAATCCGATTTCGTCATTTACAGATGGATTAAAAGGTCCACGCATTACTGTCATACCATGCGCCTGTAAATATTCTTTTGCTTTATCAAAAAGCGCATTAGCCACTGTTTGATCATTTATACATTCAAGAAAACCAAAGAATCCAATATTTTCTTCATGCTCTTTATTATGATTATAATTTACTATGGCCGCGATTCTTCCGACAACTTCGCCTTCGTGTTCTGCGAGATAGAATTCTGCATCAGTGTGCTTGTAAAATGGATTTTTTTTTCGATCCATTAATTTCTTACGATCCATCATTAATGGCGGAACCCAAGCAGGATAATTTTTATAGATCTTCCATAGAAAACGTATAAATGCATTCACATCTTGTTTCGATTCAATCGCTCTGACTATTAATCCGTCCATTTAGAACTCCACATATAAATATGACAAAATAAAACCGCAGCTGGGTTACAACCGCGGCATGGATTTCACTATCAATAAAATAACCTAAAGTATTTTAGTTGATGACACCAAACTTTTTGCCAACACTCGCGAATACATTGAGGATTTTATCTAGATGTTTTTTCTCGTGTGTTGCCATATAGCTTGTGCGAAGCATTTCCATCCCAGGAGGTACACCAGGACGAATAAATGCATTCACGAATACTCCTTCTTCAAAAAGCATTTTCCACATCATTAAAACTTTTTCTGTATCGCCAATAATAACGGAAACAACAGCTGTATCGTGTTCGCTTACACGGTATCCCAATGCTTTTAATCCAGCGCGCATTGTGCGAGCATTCGACATCAATTTTGTTACACGTTCAGGTTCAGCTTCGAGAATATCAAGTGCCGCCGACGCTGATGCAACAGATGCCGGCGTTGGGCTTGCACTAAAAATAAGAGCAGGCGCATTGTGCTTCAGATAATCAATGACCTTATGTTCACCGACGACAAATCCCCCCAGCGATGCAAATGTTTTACTGAAAGTCCCCATCGTTAGATCAGTCTCTTTTTCAAGACCGTAATGACTTGCCGTTCCTCGTCCGCCTTTTCCAATAACACCAACTGCGTGTGCATCATCAATCATTACACGAGCATTGTGCTTATGTGCAACTTTCACCATATCCGGTAAATTAACAATCTCGCCCGATGTGCTAAAAACTCCGTCACTTACGATAAGTTTTGCCGATTCGACTGGCAGTTGTGAGAGCACGTGCTCCAAATGCGCCATATCGTTGTGTTTGTATCGAACCACAGAGTTGCCTTCCTTCGAATCATAGGATGCCATTCCTGCTGCAATAAGAGTTCCGGCAACAAGACTAGCGTGGTTATCTTTATCTGAAACAACATAATCACCACGTCCCACGAGTACCGGAATAATTCCTTGTCCTGTTTGATATCCGGTGCTGTAAAGTAAACATGCTTCTTTCCCCATAAACTTTGCAAGTCGTTTCTCCAATTCAACATGCAAATCTAGTGTGCCGGTTAAATATCTTGAACCGGAACAGCCAGTGCCGTATTTTTTCACTGCCGCAATTGCCGCCTCTTTCACTTTGGGATGTGCAGTCAGTCCGAGATAGTTATTGGATCCGGCCATTATAACTTTACGCCCTTCTATTTTAACAACCGGACCTTCACTTTCTTCTATCGCATGAAAGTACGGATAAATTCCTCTTGCCTTTATTTCATCCGCACGTATAAAACTCCAACATTTTTCAAAAAGATCCAATGAATTCTCCTCGAGAAATAGTAAATTGGCCACAAAAAGAAGCATTTTTGCTTCTTTGTACTTTTTTGAATATAGTTTAATAAGCAAAGAAAGTCAATGAACACTAAGGTTCAAGGAGAAAAGCGATTAACACTATTATTGTGACCGGTGGAGCCGGTTTTATTGGAAGCCACACAGTTGAACAATTGCTTGCGGAAGGATTTAAAGTGCGTTGTCTCATCCGTCCACATCAGTCAAATTTAAGATGGCTTCAAGATCTTCCTATTGAGTTTGCAAAGGTTGATTTATTGAATATCACATCGATTTCTAAATGTATTGAGGATGCAGAATATATAATTCACATTGCAGGGATAACTAAGGCAAAACATAAATATGAATTCTTTACAGGGAATGTTACGACGACTAATAATCTTCTTTCAGCAGCAAGTCAATTGAAGCATCTGAAGAAGTTCTGTTATATCAGCAGTTTAACTGCTGCAGGGCCAAGTCCAACAGGTATTCCGTTAAACGAAACAGTACACTGCCATCCCATCACTGCGTATGCTAAGTCGAAGTTAGAAGCTGAACGTGTTTGTAAGCAATATTCAGAAAAATTCCCAATTGTCGTTATCCGCCCTCCTGCGGTTTTCGGACCTCGCGATACGGACATTTTGGAGATATTCAAATGGGTCAACCTCGGGTTGAAACCCGTCCTCGGTTCATCAACAAAAACACTCAGTCTTGTCTATGCACCCGACCTGGCAAAAGGAATCATTCGTGCAACGTTCGATGAGAGAACCTCCGGCGAGACGTACAATATCGCTGATCCTACAATTTTTACTTTCTCATCTATAATCGATTATCTCGCTACCTTTATACACAAGCGGACAATTCAGGTACATCTTCCAAAAGGATTAGTATATTCGATGGCAGGCATTACACAATTTTTGTCTTTTTTTGGCAAGAAACCTCCCGTACTAAATATCGAAAAAGCGCGTGATCTTTTACAAAAACATTGGGTTTGTGATCCGCAAAAAATTCTTGAACACATCGGATTCCAAACATCAACATCTGTTTATGATGGAATGAATAAAACTTTTCGCTGGTATAAGGATAAGGGTTGGCTATGAGGTTGGGAATTAGTAATTAGCGATTGCATATTTGAAACTTTTAGGATTGGAAAACAATATCAATTGAGAAATATCAAATAATCAATGATGCACTAACAATGATTAAAAATTACTTACTTGTATTTACCGGCGGTGGCATCGGAGCTTCTGCACGCTATTATCTTTCAGGCGCAGTCTATCGTTTTCTTCCAGCTGATTTTCCTTATGGTAACCTTATTGTCAATATTACCGGATGCTTCACCATTGGTTTACTTATGACACTAATGGAAGAACGTTTTCTCACTGAACCTTCACTACGAGTCTTCCTTACTATTGGAATCCTCGGTGGATTCACTACTTTTTCATCGTTCAGTTATGAAACTGTAGCGCTACTTCGAGATGCCGAAGTTCTTCGCGCCTCTCTTAACGTTGCCGCTTCTGTCCTTGGATGCTTGTCAGCAACAACTCTTGGCTTAATCATCGGTCGATTATTTTAGGAGAATAACAAATGAACTTGTCAGGTGAAGGAAAACTGTTACGGATTTTCATCGGTGAATCGGACAAAGTACTTCACAAATCACTTTTTGAAGCGATTGTTCTTTCTGCCCGCGAACATGGGATTGCCGGAACGACGGTCTTGCGCGGCGTTGAAGGATTCGGAGCTAACAGCCGATATATTCATGCTGCCAAATTATTGCGCCTATCTGAAGATTTGCCAATCGTAATTGAAATTGTTGACACAGAAGAAAAGATTAATTCATTTCTACCTATCATGAACGAGCTTCTTGAATCTTCGGCAGGCGGTGCAATGGTTACACTTGAAAAAGTGAATGTGATTCGTTACTCGCATGGAAGAACCGAATGATTTATTTCCTGCGTTGAGGTTTTATCATCTTATGGCTTAACACTATGAGACCCGCTTTGCGATTCCACTTTCCAGCCAAATCAATATATTATGCAAACACTCTTTGCATTGGACTATAAATTGAAACATTATTGTTATATAAAAGTGGTCTTAAAAGTATTAATCTCTTTGCTGTGGACTTTCTATATAGAGGGATATGCACAAACACCCCTTAATGGTTTTGAGAATGAGAAAGTAATAAATAATATTTATTATGAAAAAGCCTCCGCATTTCAGAAACGCTCTTTTGGGGAAATAGAAACAGCGGCAAGTACATGGTTCGATGTGACATATTACCGCCTCTCATTAGATGTCTTTACTCAATCGAATTCTATTAAAGGAAAAGTCACAATCTCAGGAATCTGCAGAGATAGCGCAAGTATTCTTACTCTAGACCTTGTGGATCAAATGCATGTGGATTCTGTTCTTGTGAACGGACAGGTCAAACTCTTCACTCAAAACAGCAGCTCGTTCGATATTTTTCTCGCTCGTTCTTATACTATTGGGGAAATTCTTTCGGTTGATGTCTTTTATGAAGGTATTCCAATCGCGACAGGATTCGGAAGTTTCGTTTTTAGTTCTCACTCTGGTGTGCCCTGGGTGTACTCACTCAGTGAACCATATGGAGCAAAAGATTGGTGGCCATGTAAAAATGATCCAAGCGATAAAGCAGACTCTGCAGATATTATTGTCACTTGCGATTCAACTTTGAAGGTCGGTTCAGAAGGTACGCTTGTCTCGGTTGTTAACAATAAAAATGGAACATCTACTCACCATTGGAAAGAACGCTACCCTATCGCTTCTTATCTAATCTCTGTTGCGATCACTAACTATGTCCAGTTTTCCAATTGGTTTCGGTATTCTGCAACAGATTCCATGGAAATTCTGAACTACGTTCTTCCCGAACATGATTCGACAGCCCGTAAAAATCTTCCACGCGTAGTCGACATGTTGGCAATTTATTCAAATCTCTTTGGTTTGTATCCATTTATTAAAGAAAAATATGGTCATGCGGAGTTTGGAAAAGGCGGTGCGATGGAACATCAAACCATGACTTCTACTACAACATTTGATGAAGATGTAATTTCACACGAGCTTGCCCATCAATGGTTTGGAGATATGATTACATGCCGTACATGGTCTGATCTCTGGCTCAACGAAGGTTTTGCACAGTACTGTTCAGCGCTTTATCGAGAACGGCAATACGGTGTTAAATCGTACTGGACGTACATAAACTCACAGCTCGATCAAGCAAAGCTGTCGCATGGTGCAATTGGAGTTCCCGATACATCTAGTGTCAGCAATCTTTTCAATTCACAAAGAATATATTCTAAAGGAGCTGTTGTATTGCATATGCTTCGTCATGTATTGGGGGACAGCATCTTCTTCCTTTCTCTTTATAGATATTCCAACAATTCGGCGCTAAAATATTCCACTGCCACGATCAAGGATTTTCAATCTATGTGTGAAACAGTTTCGGGAAAAAACCTCGCATACTTCTTTCAAGAGTGGCTTTTTGGCGATAGGTTCCCGGATTATAGTTATTCTTGGACATGGAAATCGTCAAACGATTCCTCTGTCATTATCCTAAACATCGAACAAACTACTATTGGAACTACACCTTCATTTTATACTATGCCTATCGATATTCACATTGATACAGACGGAAAGGACACGACGGTTATAGTCTTGAACAATGCACAACAACAAAATTTTACCATCAAGTACCCTGTAAAACCTTCTGCTGTACTTCTTGATCCTGAAGGATGGATTTTGAAGTTTGCTTCTTCGGAAAATGAACGACCTCCAACTATCTACTTGTTGGAGCAAAACTATCCGAATCCATTCAACTCCACAACAACTATTTCGTATCAGATTCCAGAACGGGAAAGGGTCGTTCTTAAGATATATGACATTCTCGGACGTGAAGTTACAACACTTGTAGACGCAAGACAATTTTCAGGATTCTATGATTACCAATGGCATCCTCAAAACTTGGCTAGTGGAATATATTTTTATCGTATAAATGCGGGAAGTGTACAGTTGCAAAAGAAGATGGTGTTTCTTAAATGAAAACTCGCTTTTAAAATGTCATAGAAATTGTTCAATAATCCAATAGGATCCTGCAGAAACAAGTGCTGATGCTGGAATTGTAATTATCCAAGCAACGACAATTCTTCCGGCAAGCCCCCACTTCACAGCAGACATACGCTTTGTTGCGCCCACCCCCATAATTGCTCCTGTAATAGTATGCGTGGTGCTAACTGCAATACCACTGAACGCAGTAATAAGTAATGTGAATGCGCCAGCTGTTTCAGCACAAAAACCTCCCACCGGTTTTAACTTCGTCACTTTTTGTCCCATCGTTTTTACAATGCGCCAACCGCCGAACATTGTGCCTATCGAAATAGCGGTATAACATGGAATAATTATCCACCATTTAATTGGAAAATCATCCGGGCCGCTCGTTTGAATAAATTGCGCGTTGATGAGCATTATTGTGATAATGCCCATCGTTTTCTGAGCATCGTTTGCACCATGTCCAAGACTATAAAGAGCTGCAGAAACGAGCTGCAGTTTTCTAAAAACACCATTGATTTTTGATGATGGATGTTTATGGAACAGCCACATGAGAAGCATCATCATTCCAAAACCTAATACCATGCCAAGCACAGGAGCAATAACAATAAAGATGAGTGTTTTTATCCAACCACTCCAGACGATAGAGCCAAAACCTGCACGCATAATTGCTGCACCTCCCAAACCACCCATTAATGCATGTGAAGAACTGGAGGGAATACCGAAGTACCATGTTATAATGTTCCAAGCTATTGCACCAAGCAGTGCCGCTAAAATAACGTATTCATTAACTAAAGTTGGTGTCACAAGTCCCTTGCCGATTGTCTTCGCAACATTGTGGCCAGTGAAAAGAAATGCCGCAAGAAAATTAAAAAACGCTGCCCATAAAACTGCTTTTCGAGGTGTAAGTACACGTGTAGATACTATAGTTGCGATCGAATTTGCTGAATCGTGAAATCCATTGAGAAAATCAAAAACCAGTGCAATAAAAACAATAAAGATAATAAGAGTTACCATAGCACAAGGGTCCGGTTAGAGCCGCTTCCTAAAATATTTTCAATATTCGATGAAGATTTTTATATTGGAAAGGAGCGTTATATCATTTATAGTTCTTGTAACGGCATTAATTGTGTTTAATAAGGATACCCTCAAGCACATTCGCAGCATCCTCACATTTATCTGTCGCAGTTTCCAATCCAACATATACTTCTTTTAATTTGATAATCTGCACCGGATCCTTTTCTTTATCAAATAAATCCGCTACCGCTTTATCGAAAATATCATCTGCTTGATTTTCGTACTCATTCACTTTCGTGAACGAGGCCTTGAAATTCGCTACTTCATTTAATTTGCGCAGGAGATGAACACCATTCTTTAATTCAGCGATCGAAAGAACCAGCACATCGATGAGTTGACTTACTGCTTTCGGAACGCGTGTTATTTTATAGAGTGCAAATCTATTTGCGCATCCATCTATATGATCAAGAATATCATCCAATGCCGAAGCAAGTTCATGAATATCTTCCCTGTCAATTGGAGTAACAAATGTTGAGTTTAATTCCGAAAATATTCTGTGCGTTATCGAATCGCCATCATGTTCTATGTCTTTAATTCGCCTAGCGGCATCCTCACGCTGGGCTTGTGTTTTGCATAATGGAAGCGTTTTCAATTCCACGCCCGCTTTTATCAGGTTCTGAGCAGATTCTTCTAATAAATTATAGAAATTTTCGTCATGCGGAAGCAGCATTTTCAAATATTTGTCAATTTTCATATTTATTCTTTTTAATAAGTAATTGATGTGGCCTTTTTGTCTAATACATTTAGTAATTGAGCACCGTTCTATTGTTACTATGCGTTATTGAATATATCTATTCTATAAAAATGGATAGGGTGAAAAAGATGTCATGGGCAACTATTAATTCTGCCCTTGATCATACGGAAGATTTTAAAACTTTCTCCTGTAATTTTGTGCGATACGATTCGAGTTTTATGGTAAGTTCCGGAGAAGAAAGCGCAAGTATTTCGATTGCAAGTAATGCAGCATTAGCAGCTCCATCTATAGCAACTGTTGCGACCGGAATACCTGCAGGCATTTGAACTATAGATAGCAACGAATCTAATCCGTTAAGAGATTTTGATTTGATAGGGATGCCAATCACCGGCAACGTCGTGACAGCGGCGACAATTCCCGGCAAATGCGCTGCACCGCCGGCGCCAGCTATAATAATTTTTGTTCCTCGCTCTTTTGCTGCTTTCACATAACTTATGGTCTGTTCCGGCGTACGGTGTGCGGAAAGCACTTTCATTTCGCACGGGATGTCAAACTCTTTAAGTATCTGCCTTGCGGGTTCTATCGTATCGGCATCACTTATACTTCCCATGAGGATAGCAACAATCGGTATTGAAACAGTCTTTTCAGTATTTAAAAGAATCATTTATTTAAACTCCTCGGTAATAATATATTCTTTTTTGTCAAAATTATTTTCATAATGCTATATATTCTGCGCAGCTCTGACGAGACGATCCATAATTGCCGCCCCGATTCCTTTTTCTTCAACACTTTCCACTAGCATACAATCAACATCTAAGCTGTCTAATTCACGAAGTGCTCGGAAAATATTTTGTGCATAGCTTTCAACAGATGGAGAGAGAATAAGATGGAATTTTGTTGCATCGATGACGTTCATATTTTCTGAATAAGTAATCGCACCAACCTTTTTTCCATCGTCTTTCATTTTAGACAATTGTTTTATGAAAGTTTCTCGATCATTTTTGGGAACAAGGAATACGCGTGCCTTTGGTGCATAATGTCGATGCCGAGTTCCAGGTGAACGCCTCAATATTTCCTGACTTATTATTCGGCGAGTCTCTCCTATTTCCTTTTCGATATCTTCACGGCTCAAACCACCTATGCGCAAAATGACAGGCGGATCAACTGTGACATCAATAACCGTTGATTCAACACCAATTATTGTTGGTCCTGCATCAAGAATAATATCAATCTTTCCGTTCAAATCATGATATACATGTTTTGCCGAAGTCGGGCTTGGTCGCCCGGAAATATTCGCACTCGGTCCAACAATGCCGCCTTCAAATCTTTTCAGCAGCTCCAAAGTCACTGGATGATTTGGAATTCTGATTGCTATAGTATCTAAACCAGCGGTCACAATATCTGGGACAATCACTTTTCTTTTCACCACAAGTGTAAGCGGACCTGGCCAGAAACGCTTTGTCAGCTGTAATCCTTTTTCTGAAATCTCTGTTGTAAAATGCCATGCGATTTCCAGAGATGCAACATGTACAATAAGCGGATTATCTGACGGTCTTCCCTTCGCTTCAAAGACTTTTTGCACAGCGACAGCATTCAAAGCATCGGCACCCAAACCATAAACCGTTTCCGTCGGGAACGCGACTAATCCCCCCGAGTGAAGCACTGCAACTGCATCTTTAATGCTATTAGAATTCGGACGCTCGCAGGAAAACTGTATAATTTTCGTTGTTGGCATTTCTTTCTATGTTTACTCCACCACCGCCAACAATATCTCCGCAAGGTCTTTTACCTTGACTGTCTCGGTTGCTTCTTTATCTTTCACGCCATCTTCCAGCATGGTCATACAAAATGGACATGCTGTTCCGATTACATCCGGTTTCAACGCAAGCGCTTCTTCTATTCGTTCCACATTGACGCGCTTACCTTCATTTTCTTCCATCCACATTCTGCCTCCGCCCGCGCCGCAGCAGAATCCTTTTGATTTCGAACGCTTCATCTCCACTATATTCACACCAGGAATTGCATTGAGAATTTCTCGCGGTTGATCATAAATGTTATTGTACCGTCCAAGGTAACACGAATCGTGAAAAGTAACCTTTTCTGCTTCTTCCTTTGCTATCTTCAGTTTGCCTTTGTTAATTAGATTTATCAAAAAGTCTGTATGATGCACAACCTCGTAGTTACCACCAAACTGAGGATACTCATTCTTCAGTGTGTTGAAGCAATGCGGGCAAGTTGTTACAATCTTCTTCACATTGTATCTATTGAGAGTAGTTATATTGTCCTTCATTAACATCTGAGCAAGATATTCGTTGCCAATCCGCCGGGCAGAGTCACCGGTGCATTTTTCTTCCGTTCCAAGAATAGCGAACTTGATTCCAGCTTTCTGCATAAGCTTTGCGAAGGCTTGCGTCACTTTTGTGTAACGAGCATCGAAAGCCCCGGCACAACCAACCCAAAAGAGAATCTCAGCATTTTTTGCCTGCGACATCTGAGGTATGTTCATTCCTTCTGCCCAATCCGCACGGGATGATGCAGGAAATGCCCATGGGCTGAAGTTTATCTCAAGATTTTTAAACACGACTTGAACTTCTGGCGGGAAATTGGATTCCATCAAAACTAGACTGCGGCGTAATTCCACAATTGCCGGAATATGCTCGTTGTTAACAGGACACTCCTGCATACATGACATGCAAGTCGTGCAAGCGAATAGTTCCTCCTCTGTGAGATAATTATGTAAAAGTGTATTCTCTAAAGGATTCTTTTCCACATCTTTGACTTTGACAGCTTTATCGCCACCAAGTAATAATGGTCCTTTTTCTACAACACGATGCCGTATATCTGTCATGATCTTCTTGGGGGAAAGCTTTTTTCCTGTGATATTTGCCGGGCATGAATCTGTGCAACGACCACATTCAGTGCACGTATAACTATCAAGCAATTGTTTCCACGTAAGATCGTCAACATCTGTTGCGCCGAATTTTTCTACTCCTTCTGCCTCAAGATCAATTGGCTTCAACGCACCTTTTGGTTCCAAAGATGAAAGGAAGACATTTGGTACAGATGTTAGTATGTGTGCATGTTTTGAATATGGCAAATAATTCAAGAATCCAAGCACTAAAATAATATGAATCCACCAATAGATTTCAAATAAAAGTCTATTTGTTGATATATCCGCAGATATGAAAATCGGACTCAGTGCAGCGGAAAGGAATTTCCCTTGATCATCCACTACGAGGAAAATGCGCGCAGCATTCTGTCCAAGCATGCTTACCATAATCAACAAGATTGTGCATAAAATAATAGTAGCATGGATTTGTGCATGCGGATCAACTTGAAGTCGCTTTGGCCGAACGATATAGCGCCGATATAACGCGATGGTAACGCCAACAATGACAAGACCCGCAAAAAGATCCTGACAAAAACCCAAAAAATCATAAAATCTTCCATAGAGTCGAAATGATAATCCCGGTACCAATCCTTCTCCTATTGCCTCTAAAATTGATGACAACAAGACAAGAAATCCCCAGAAAATAAATGCATGCATGAAACCGGCTACAGGTTCACGAAACAACTTTGACTGGCCGATTGCAACAACCATCATCTTCTTGAATCGTTCCCATAAATGATCCAGGCGGTTCTCAGGTTTTCCGATGGAAATGAGAGCGATCATTCGCCATAGACTAAACGTAAACATTCCCAACGCTCCTAAAAGCACAAAAATAAAAATAATGCTCTTCACTACCATTCAATCTCTCCTTCTTATCGGCTAAATCTTTAGCGTTGCATTCATGAGTGTTACTGCTTCACCGCTAACACTGACGTTTTCAATATCTTTTTTACCGCAATGCACTCGAATTTTTACTCTTCCTATTCTTTTTATCTTGTCCCCTTGCTCACCAATGAATTCCAACCTCCCGTCAGACAATTCTCGGCATGCGACAGGATATCCTGCCGGCAATATATATTTTTTCAGGTAGCACCCCAATGGGCCATTTGCAGAACCCGTCACAGGATCTTCGTCAATTCCATAGTTTGGTGCAAAGAAACGTGAATGAACGGCCGAATTCTTTTCTTTCGTCTCCAAAGAGAGCAAGCATACACCATTGACCTTCATTTTCTTTAATTCACTTGCTAATGCCTGATAATCTGGATTGATTTTTTCCAATATGGCGAGACTGTTCACAGGAACAAAGATGTATAAATCGGTAACGATCGGTAAATCCTTCATCAATTCCTTTATCGAGAGACCAAGAGCATGCAATAGGGATATCGGAACTTTCTTTTTCACTTGAAATTTCGGGAGTGGCAGTTCAAACTCGACACTTGTATCATAAAAATTCTTTTCCACTCGTATCGGTAGAATACCGCTCTTCGTTTGCAGTTTAAAGTAATGCTGCCCATTGGTACTCATGCCTTCCATTCCTTCTTCGGCAAGAGCATGAAAGCTTGCTATCGTCGCATGGCCGCAAAGTGGAACTTCGCACAGAGGAGAAAACCATCGGATTCGCAGGTTTGCATCTCGATCCGTTGCTGGAAGAATAAATGCCGTTTCCGGTGCATTCACTTCTCGTGCAATCAGCTGCATCTGTAGATCAGTTAAGCCATCAGCATCTAACACGACACCTGCAGGATTACCTGCAAACTTCATTCTCGTAAAAGCGTCGACAACTTTCAGATGATAAGTTTTCATGGTTTATTTTCCCATAAGTTGAACAACAATATCACGATGACGAGCTTTGTTATCAAAATCTATAAGGATGATTTGCTGCCATGTTCCAAGTAAAAGTTTTCCTTCTGAAAATGGTACGATTATCGACGGACCTAAAATCGATGCCCGCACATGTGCATGACCATTTCCATCTCCCCACGTATCGTCATGGTGATATCGTGAGTTGCTTGGAGCTATACGTTCGAGCATTTCTGGAATATCCTTTCGGAGGCCAGGTTCAAATTCTGTTGTCGAAATAGATGCTGTGGAACCTACAACAAAGATCGTTACATGCCCTTCTATCAGCTTATGCTGACGAAGGACATCCATGACCTTCTGAGTTATATCGACCACCTCTGAATTCCCATGTGTCGATACTTTGATATGTTCGGTTATTACTTCCATGGACTCAGCGCTGTCAATGTTTTATGATGTTCGATGAAAAAGAGAAAATCATTTTTTATGAAGAACGAATCGGGACTTGGTACTTTTACATCTTTAGCAATAATTTTACTGTAGAGTGTTTTTTTACTTTCTAAATTATAAACTATTAGGACATTATTCAGCAATGGCGGCTCAGATTGAATTTGCTCACTTCGATATTGACTTACAATCAGAATGCCGCTTTTTGAAAAATATTCGACCCAACCTTCAAGTGCCTTGCTTTCTGTCATTCGTTGAATGGTTGTTCTAACAGTTAATTCAGTATTATTCACATCAAACACTTCTGGGAAAATTACATCGTGTTGAAACTCTTGCGATATTTTTTGCCGAAGGTTCTGCAGTACATCAAAATTGTCGGAATACTCATTTAATATGGTTCCCGTTTTTATGTCAAGCTCACAGCCGATGTGTCTTTCAAAAAGATATCTATGTGCATAGAGTTTCTCATCGTTGATAAACCAGAATGAAAGGTAATCATTTCTCCAGAGAAGTTTACCTGTTTCGATGTCAATTATACGAATGCCGCGATGTTCCGGCATATCTGGTCTGACAAATCCATGCAAAATCATCCATTTCTTTTTGACAGATTCAATTCCAATCCACCATGGTTCATCAAAGCTGATGTTTTGCCATAATGGCTTACCGGTGCATATATCAATGCAAAAGAAGCTAGTTAATTTCTTTTCTTGATTACGCGTCTCACCAATTATATAATTATTTGAAGTAAGAATACGCCAAATCAAAGCGCCTGCATCGAAAGTCCAGGTCTGTTTTAATTGTTTTTCCTTAAAAATTGAGATAACAGAAGTCATATTATTTGATAACATACCGCTTTTTTAAAGTAGTTTCAACCGGTAGCCGAATAACAAAAAAGGTCAACCGGAATCTGGTTGACCTTTTGATAAATATTATTGACGTAGATTATTATTGGTTATTCAAAAGTTTCTCAATCTCGTCGATTACTTCTTTCTCAGTTGGTTTTGTACCGGGAGCGAATTTCTTCACAATGTTGCCTTTTTTATCAACAAGATATTTTTGGAAGTTCCATTTTACCTCTCCGGCTACAGAAGGTTCTTTAGTCAAGAATTGATACAAAGGATGCTGATCTTTTCCTTTTACGCTTATTTTCGAGAACATATCAAATGTAACATCATAGTTTAGTGTACAGAAATTTTTAATCTCTTCATCTGTACCAGGCTCCTGCCACAAAAAATTGTTTGCGGGAAAACCAAGTATAATGAATCCTCTATTCTTGTACTTTTTATAAATTTCTTCTAAATCTTTATATTGCGGTGTATGACCGCATTTTGAAGCGACATTCACGATCATTATTACTTTACCTTTATAATCAGAAAGAGGTTTTTCTTTACCGTCTATCGTTTTCATAACAAATGAATATAGTTTAGGGTGTTGTTCCATCTGTTTCTCCTTGAGCTGAGCCAATACAATCATCTGAAACATAAACATTGCGATTAGCATTATTGCGCTTGTGTATTTCATTGATGTACCATTTTTAGTTCGAGTTTATTGAATTCAATAGTACAACACCAAACACAAGGTAGAAAGTTTCAGCAGATGAGAGTCAGTTTTGTCCAGCGACAGGAACAATCCACCAAGCTATTAAGTAACCGATAAGAAACGGAACAACCCCAGTCACTAAGCCAAGCACGAGTACAATGAGTCGAATAATGGTTGGATCGGTATTTGTTATTTCACCGATACCACCACAAATACCCGCAATTTTCTTGTTAGTTTTTGATCGAAAGAGTTTTTTCATCTCACACCTTGAGATAATTATCGTTTGAATTGTCTATGCTTACATTATCAATATACGAGAAGTGATATAAAACAGTTACGATTAAAGGATATGATTAATCTTCAATTGAAACCTTCCGCATTTGTTTAGTCTTGCTGTGTGCTTTTTTTGTTCGAAGCCGAACTTCACGAGCTGTGTGCGTTGGTTTTGTTGCAATTCGTTTTTTGCGTACAATCAATGCAGATTTTAAAAGATCTGCTAATCTTTCAATTGCCAGCTGCTTATTCTTCCATTGACTTCTTGTATCCTGTGCGACAACATGCAAAATACCTGAAGAATCGATTTGAGAAGTCAGACCGTTCAGTAAGCGCTGACGGATGTGATCTGGAATGATCGGCGAATGTGCTAAATCGAATAATACTTCAACCCTAGTTTCTAACTTGTTCACATTCTGACCGCCCGGACCACCGCTTCTGCTGGTTTTGAACTGTAGTTCAGCAATTGGAATCTTCCATGAATGTGTGATAACGATATGCGTTGCGAGCATGATCGAGCTTAGAAGAAATAATAGTGTGCCGCAATTTGCGGAAGTGGAATTACGCGCCCATCAGAAAATATTGTAAACATCCCCTCCAGTGTAACGTGCAATCCGCCTTGCACATAAAATTCACCGCCGATTCCTGCACCGAACCGATACGGCGCGGAAACTTCATTCCGGCTTATCCCATCATAGAAATAGGACACCGCCGATCCTACAAAAAACCGTGTCATGTTATTTCTTACAAGATCATATTGTAACTCTCCGCCGATGCTCATGGAAAGATTATCTGATGTTTTTATAATGCCAAAGACTCCTTGAACGGAGACATTGGAAGGTAAATGTGAACGAAAGCTCAGGCCGATACCGGAAGCCCATCCTGCAGAAACGCCAAGTCCATATACCTGCTTTGTTAATCCTTCAGCATTCGATAATTCGGAGGTATTTACCTGTGCATGAGTAAGTGAGGCAATAAACAGCATAGCTATACTCACAGCAAGCATATATTTTTTCATTCTAGTCTCCAGATAAATTCAATGGAACATCTGAATCCAAACAACTGCTGATAAGATACGATTTTACCGTTTAAAATGTGAGTGTATTTAGCAGGTTTGGAAATTTTGGTGTAAGAGATGTTGATAGTAGTGGTTTTTGTAGGGACGTATAGCTAGAGGATTTCCCCTCCAAAATCTTTATCTCTTCCTCTGTTAATCTATATAAGTCATACATCGCTACGGTAGTTTGGCGACTGAGGGTTTCGCAAAGAAACTCGAATCGAGTATCATATTACTAAATTGCATAATTTCTTTTAAGAATCGGAGAACACTTCAGGAAAGCCCAAACCGCCGCAACCCCCTGAAGCGATTCTTAGGATTAATGTAAAGGAATACTAAGGAGATGTCAAGGCACTGTAAGTGTTTCCTGAGTAGTCACGAAGCGACATATCGAAGGAAATAACACAAGAGCCATAGCTTTCAATACGCTTCCTCCGCCTGCACTTCGTTCCGGCGGACAAGTCGTAGTTATTTAGCATTCACGGTCGTCACAATGTGCTTCTGCAAACACTTTTTAATGAAACAATTATCTCTCTCCTGCCTTGAATTCTGTCCATGGTTGTGACTGGCGATCTTTGAGTAATCCTTTCATCCAATCATATTGAGGATGTTCATCGAGAAATACTTTTGCATCGAACGCCGTACCACACGACGAACCCCAGCGTGCGAGGAAAGACATTTTCTTCGCCATTTTGGAATCTAGAACTTTTCCATCCACCGTTCCTCCCGGCTCAAAAGGTTTGTTTGTCGTCGATGTCTGTGGATCAAGATCCCAGTGCCCGCAGATTGATCGTGTGCCGGGATTATTTATTTTCAGAAACGTATCGTAATGATCTGCTTCCATAGCTTTTGCAAGCTCAAGATTGATTTTGCCGGCATTCTCTTTCATCAATTGTTTCCACCGAACACGCCGTGCAACGGAAGAAAGTTTAATATTTGTTTCTTCGCTCTTGGTTTCAAAGCGTAGAATATTTAAATTTTCTGCAACATTTGAACCGAGGAAATATCCATCTTTTTTCTTTTCAAAGCCGACATATTTCAAGCCAAGTTCGAACCGTGCAATTTCGTTGGTGTTGATATCGCCGATAAGCCATGCATTTGCATAACCACCGTTGTTGTTCTTCTTCATCATCTCACACCATTCATCAATGGAAGTCGCATATTGTGTTGCGTGCCGCATGCGGGAAAATTCGGGAATCCCGTTCGGATCGAAAGGATAAAAATCTCCGATAGTCGTTTCCGATCCGACAAGACCTGCATCGGTGACAAAGAAATCTGTTCCGCTGTGGATAAAACCCGTAAATACCTGCATTATAATACGGTGACCTTGTTCAGGGAGGATATCCAAAATAATATTACAGAACGGCGATTGGTAGCCGACCATCGAATTATGTCCGAGCACGATTTTACCATCAGCGGTCATACTTCCAGTGGCGATAAACGAACTACAGGATTGCTTGATGGGGAAACGTGAATTGTTTTTTATGGAATCTTTTACAGATGGCCACCAATACCNNTACCACATCAGTTCTATATAACCATTGAGTGCGACAAGTTCATTCCTTGTGGTTGCAACACCTGCTTTGGACATTCCTTCAACCATTCCATCGATTTCAGTTAGATTTTCTGAATCTATTTTTGCAGCGAGTATCTCACCGGCTTTCCGAACAAACCATGACCAATCGATAGCCGTTTGATATTTCCAATCCTCATTTAATACACGGATTGCTTCTTTGATTTCTGTTGATAGAAGGTAACCATGTTGAAATCCGCGTTCTTTTGGTCCGCCTTCGATGTGCAGATAAATCCAACCGCTTTTTTCATGACGATTTGCCTTTGTAAGCCAGCCTTTCTGCTCGTTCGTTAGCGAAGCAGTCACTTGCGCATGCAATGCTTGCAAACAGAACGTTACGCAGAACAAGATGAGAAGAAATTGTCGTTTCATAGGGTTCTCCTGTGTATAGATTTATATTTATAGCAATGCCGCAGAATTCTTACGAAAACAATTCGGCACCGAGCACTTACTAGCAATAGAATAGATTACGACTCAAACCATTGGGAGCATTTTCCTCCAGACCTAAAATAAATGAATTCCCTGTTATTATCCATCGGCTTTAATTGAATCAACCTCTCCTACGCTTCATGAAACGTCCCTATAACAACATAGTGTGGTGTAATATAAAAAGAAGGCGAATGTTATGCACATTCGCCTTTTAACTATAGCTCGAAATCTGAAAAAATATTACGATGCGACAATATCAACTTTTTCTAATTTATCACCTTCGCGTTTATCGGCACGCAAGAGGAGAATAGCAAAGATCAATCCGACAATGCCGAGCATGGAAAACATCACCATGCTTGCTGTATATGCTTGCGTAGCATCGCGCAGCAATCCGTTAAGCCATGGAAACAATGCCAGACCTATATTTTGAATCGTTGTTGTCAATCCAAATGCTGTTCCCACACGATTCTTTTCTACGATAAGCGGAATCGATGGCCACATCGCCGCAGGAACCATAACAAATGCCGCTCCCAGCACAATCATAGGAAGTGCAGGTGGAATTATCGTGAATGCCATCGTTAGAAATGCAGGAATCATGAGAATTGAACCACCGACCATAACCGTTGCACGTTTGCCAAAACGATCAACCAATTGTCCAAAGAATGGCGCAAAAATCATTGAAGCAAATATAATGATTGTGGTAGTTCCGCCTGCGGTGCTGAACATATGAATGACATTGTAAAACACCTGAGTGAAGAAACCGCCTTCTGATCCTGCTGTGAGCGGTAATCCCCATTTGCTATTAAAGAAATCCGTGGAAAGCGCCGTGAACGGAAATATTGCGGAATAGAATGTGACGCAGAGAAGTGTTACGTACCAATATGATGAACGAAATTTCTTGATGTCGGCTAAAACAATTTTATCTCCGCCGCCTTCTTCCTGAAGTTTGAGAATGCGTTCACCACGACGATCTAAAAATATATAAAGAGCATTTGCCAGCAGCGACAGAACACAGAAAATGACTGCTGCCCATAAGGCTGCACTATAGTTTTTAAAATATTCTGCAATCAATGCTTCTGTGTTGAAGCTAAAAAGTGTCCCAAGCCGGCTAATCGTAAGTCCGATTCCAAATGCAAATGCCAATTCCTTTCCTTTGAACCAACGGGTAAAGATTGCACTTTGCGCTACTACCAGCGATTCTGATCCCCAGCCAAAAATAAAACGACCAAAGTAAAGAATCCAAATGTTTGGAGCTAGTGCAACAATCAACGCTCCTACTGTCACAAGCACAGAAAAAAGGAGACTTGCGCGGCGCGTTCCGATTCGATCAATTAACAAACCGCCTATAAACACTGAAAGGATTGCCGCAATACTGTAGAGTGTATACATTTGTCCTATTGATTCACGGCCTATACCGAGTGCGGTAATAAGCGTAGGAGCAATTGCTCCAACGCTGTCGTATGCAAAATAACTTCCGAACGTCAATAGGCTTACAATAAATAAAACTGCGTATCGATATGGACGTCGAGATGGATGGAACCAGTTCGATTGCGACTTAAAGGATTCAATTTCGGCCATATTATTTCCTTATAACTTTTTTCCAAATGAAAAGCGCCGTACGGTTTTAACCGCGCAGCGCTTATTTTGATATCTTTTTAATTAATGAATTCCAAAAGTTGGTTACTTCTTTTCACTTCACATTTTTCAAAATAGCCAATAAGAAATTCCAGAATTTTTCCACTGTGTCGATATGGATTTTTTCATCCGGAGAATGAACTCCTTCGAGGGTCGGACCGAAAGAAATCATATCCATACCTGGATATTTCTCGCCAATGATGCCGCATTCCAATCCTGCATGAATTGCCTTTACATCTGGCTTCTTGTTGTAAAGTGTCTGATAGGTTGCTTTTGCAACTTTTAAAATTGAAGAATCCATTTTTGGTTTCCATCCCGGATAACCATCTGTTGTTTCTACAGCTGCGCCGCCGAGAACAAATATAGACACAACCGAATGCACAACTTCATCAATCTCCGATGCAACTGAACTTCTCTGGCTTGTCGTTAACGTGACACCCTTTGTGTCTGTGCAGATAATCGCAACATTCGTGGAAGTCTCCACTAAACCCGGTATATCTGCGCTCATCTTCATTATGCCATGAGGCAATGCGGAGATTGTTAAAAGTATCTTTTTCTGCAACGCTTTTTTTAGGACTTTTCCCTTCGACTTTCCTTTCACTTCTTCTAAAATAATTGCTAATTCTGATTCCACATTAGGTAATTCATCTTTGATGATAGAATTGTATTGGGAAACAACCGCACTCGCGTCATTTAATCTTTTTGTTGGAACATACACCATTGCTTCGGCTTCTCGTGGAATAGCATTGCTTTTGTTCCCGCCATTCAATGTAGAAATTCGCACTCCGAGTTTATCAAGTTCTAGTAAAACGCGATTAAGTATCTTTATTGAATTGCCACGCCCCTTATCAATTTCCAATCCTGAATGTCCACCCTTCAATCCTTTTACTTTCACGATTGCAGGCGCATATTTTGGCGGAACAGTTTCATAGGAAGCTTTCCACGTACCAATAGAATTTCTTCCACCGGAGCAGCCAACATAAATGGCTCCCTCCTCCTCGGAATCCAGATTCATCAGTATTTTGCTCTTGATGAAGTCTGGTTGCAAATTATTTGCACCTGTCAATCCGGTTTCTTCATCTACCGTAAATAAGAACTCCAATGGACCATGCTCAAGCAACTTGTCTTCCATTATAGCAAGATTTGTCGCAACGGCGACTCCATTATCTGCACCGAGCGTTGTTCCATTCGCCATTAAAAAATTATCTTTTATAACGAGATCAAGTGGATCTTTTTCGAAGTTATGAACTTTGTCTTTATTCTTCTCGCACACCATGTCAAGGTGACCTTGCAAGCATACGGAAGAAGTGTCTTCATGTCCTTTCGATGCCGGTTTGCGCACAACAACGTTGAGCACTTTATCCTGTTTTACTTCCAGTCCCAGCTTCTTCGCTGTCTCAACGATGTATGCGGATATTTTCTTCTCGTTTTTAGAACCACGGGGAATTTTGCTGATTTCAGCGAAGTACTTCCACACTAATTCTGGTTTCAGACCTGACAATAAATTTGACATATCAACCTCTTTTTTTGTTTAGAGAAAAACTTCTATTGTTAAACTAAGCCCTAATTGACGAGCTTGTAACATTGAATTCACCTCATAAGTTCGTTCGATCATTCGTATGTTGAATAAATGATAAACGATTCAAAGTTTCTTCAATTCCTACATCATCGCTGTTGGCGGTGCAGGTTCATCTGCCCTGCCCGCTTTCGAAAGCGGGATGTAAATCAAATACAACGCAAGCACTGCAAAGATTGGAATCGCCAACCATGAAGCGATGGATTCGAATCCTCCGATTATCCAAAATTCCGCTTTTCCACCCATCTGATCTTTGACAAAGACTACTGTCGCAATAAAGAGCCCCATTAATGCTTCACCTGCAATTAATCCTGACGCTGACAAGATCCCAGCGTTTTCAACTCTTGCTTTTTGAGCGTCGTTGTAGCCGCGTTTTGATGCACGTTTATCAACAAACCCGCGAATCAATCCACCGATGAAGATTGCAAATGTGGTTTCAAGAGGAAGATACATTCCAACCGAAAACAACATCGGGCTTTTTACTTTTATCAGGATCAGTGAAATTCCTAAAGCGATACCAACGATAACTAATGGCCAAGCCATTTCACCACCGACAATTCCTTGTGATAAAGCCGCCATAAGCCCGGCTTGCGGTGCTGGAAGATTACTGGAACCAAATCCGCCTGTTAAAGGATTGCTTGCTAAATCAGAATTATGAAGTATGTACAGCGGAAAAAACATCACAAGTCCAGCAAGCACAACACCAATAATGTCTCCGATCTGCATTTTCGATGGAGTGCCGCCAAGAATGTAGCCAACTTTAAGATCCTGCAACATTTCACCTGCTACGGCTGATGAAACGCAAACGACAGCTGCAACACCAAGGACTGCTGCAACGCCCTGTATACCGTTTACACCGACCACAACCATTGTCAACGCAGCAACAACAGTTGTCGCAAGTGTTAATCCAGAAATAGGATTATTCGATGAGCCAATCATTCCGACTAAATTTCCAGAAACAGCAGCAAAGAAGAATCCGGTTACTAACATCACAACAGCGGCAAGGATTGCACCAAGAATCATATTTGTGAAATAAAAATAAAGTCCAATCATCAGCGCGAAAATAACTGTGATGCCAAGGAGGACAATCTTAAAGGATAAATCTTTCTGCGTACGCTCTGTTGCGGCAGTTGCTGTTGCAGATTTCTTTACATCAGCAATACCACGTTTAATACCGAGAATCAAGTTCTTCCGCATTTTCCAAAGTGTGTAGCATGCACCGACAAGCATGCCGCCAACCGCAATTGGGCGTACGATGTAACGGTACAAATGTCCGGTAATTGCAGCCCATGCTGCAAGAGAATCTCCATTGCTTGCAACGAGATACTTATCAATCATCTGCGGACCAAGGAAGAATACGAGCAATGGGACAAACAATCCCCATGCTAAAACACCACCGGCGAAGTTCAAAGCGCCAAGTTCCGGTCCGATGATATAGCCGACACCAATGTATGCCGGAGTGGCCGCTGGAGCAGAAATGGTGGTGATACCACCGCCGAGAATTTTTTCAGAGTCCGCTTTCAAACCAAGTTTCACAAAAGATTCTTTTAAACGTCCAACCATCACTTGAAAATCATTCGATGAATGAAATATTCCCAAACCATCCATCAGTTTAATAACTGCACCGACTCCCATTGCTTTGAAAAGTGAAATCGCGGCATCTGCACCACGTTGACCTGCTTTGTGAATTTCCGCTGCTGCAACGGATTCAGGAAACGGCAGAGTCTGATCTTCCACCATTACACGCCGAAGAATCGTCACGAACATTATTCCGAGCACACCGCCAAGAATCATTAACGCTACAGCTGTAAGATATTCTGTGAACATGCTCTCCGGCGTGAAATTCCAAATACGTAAAATAACGAATGCAGGAATAGTAAAGATTGCGCCGGCGGCTACTGACTCACCAATGGAGCCGACGGTTCTTGCGAAGTTTTCTTCAAGAATGGATCCTTTCATAATTTTCAATAGCGCCATACCGATAACTGCCGCCGGATATGTTGCTGCAATTGTCATTCCTGCTTTTAAACCGAGGTACGCATTTGCTGCACCCAGCACAACGCACATCACCAAACCGATGAGCAGTGCTCTGATCGTAAATTCTTTCATATTGGTGTTCGACGGAACATAGGAAATAAATTTCTTGCTGCTTACTCCATTATTCACATCTGCCATACATTGCTCCTTGTATTTGAGTTCCTTAATACATCAATAATATTTTAATGGATAAAAATTGCTTTCGTAATATACCACGCCATTTGCGGATTTTCCTGTAATCGGCGTGTCGAATAGGCATACCATTCTTTACCAAATGGAACATAGATTCTGAGACAATGTCCATCTTTTACGATTTGATCGCGGCGTTTCTCGCGTACGCCGAGAAGCATTTGAAATTCATATTGTTCTTTTTTCAATCCAAATTTTTCAATCATTGCATACGCACCATCTATCAAGTAATCATCATGCGTAGCAATGCCAACATAGCAACCGCTTTCAAAAATTATTTGTAATAGTTTTAAATAATTATCCCGAATTTCCTGTCGCCCCTTATATGCTAATGCGGGCACTTCATTGTAAATTCCTTTACATAACCGGATGTTAGCCCCGCTTTTTACTAAAGCACATACATCGGCTTCACTCCGACGAAGGCACGCCTGAATGACAACGCCTGTGTTGGTCAATCCAATCGTTTTAAGATTCTGATAGATAGCAAGAGTATCGTCTGTTGTTGTAGCATCTTCCATATCGATCCGTACGAAGTTGTCAAGCTTCTTCGCTTCTTCAATAATCGTCTTTATATTGCGGTAAGCGAGATCTTTATCGATCTTCAAGCCAAGCTGTGTCGGTTTAATAGAGACATTGGATGTCAATTTGTTCTCTTTGACAGACTGGAGAATTGAAAGAATTCCATTTTTAACTTCTTCGATTTCAACGGCATTCTTCACATCTTCACCCAATAAGTCCATAGTCGCCATCATTGTCTTCTTATTTAGCTCATTGGCAACACGAACGCCATCGGATAATGCGATACCAGCGATATAACGCTTCGCCACCTGTCCTATAATTGCTTTGGGAATAAACGGAAAGGCAGTAGTAATAAGCTTGTTCAGTATTGGCATAATTTCTTCTGTAATAGCCAAATTTCCGTGAAATTCAGTCAATCAAATCGGAGTCAATATAGCCACATGGGCTTGGAAAAGCAAGGAAGAACCTAGAAACGAATTGCAATGGGAAAGATAGAAACAAAATTCCCCTTCGCTATTTTAAGATTGCGATTGCTTAGCACGAGTAAATAAGGGAATTTTTTAGTATGATTGATCACTTTAGGTTTTATGACCTCTAAACGAAAGATATAAATGCCCCTTATCGAATGGGATAACGCGTTTTCGGTTGGTAATCAGCAGCTTGACGATCATCATAAAAAATTCTTTCATATCATAAACACTCTTCACGATGCGATGAGAAAGGGAGAAGGAGAAGAAATTCTTCTATCGGTTTTGAAAGAACTACAGCAGTATATTCAATATCATTTCAAAGCAGAAGAATCATTAATGAAAATATATGCTTATCCAAATATTTCCAGTCATAAAGAAGAGCATGATGATGCTGTGCAAAAGGTAAATAAATTTATCGTCGCGTATGAACGACATGAGGATAAACTTGCAATCGATGTATTAAACTTTTTGAGTAATTGGCTTCAGAATCATATTCTTAGAATAGATAGAGAATATATTCCCTATCTGAATAAAAAAGTTTAAAAACATATATATTACCATCCCGCCGTCACTCATTAATATTGGTACACATATGGTAAATATTTATTTTACAATTTATAGACTAGTATGACAACACAGAATCCATTACGAGTCCTGATTGTAGACGATCAGGATTCTATCAAAGAACTTTTGCAGCGCCAATTAGAGAAACTAGGACATACAGTAGTAGGTAAAGCATCAAATGGTCTGCACGCAATCAAACTAACCGGCTCCTTACAACCCGATGTTGTGCTCATGGATATTGAGATGCCAGAAATGGACGGTCTGGATGCAACTCGAAATATAATGGAAAAATATCCAAGACCCGTTATTCTTCTTACGTCACACGAGGATCCGGATATGGTAAGGCAGGCAAGTCAAGCGGGAGCTGGTGCGTATCTGTTAAAACCACCAAGTGCACAGGAAATTGAGCGGACAATGATCATTGCGGCTGCACGTTTTGCAGACCTTATGGAATTGCGTCGGCTCAATGCAAAATTAAAGGAGGCATTAGATAACGTCAAAGTATTAAGCGGATTGCTTCCTATTTGCGCAAATTGTAAAAGCATTCGCAATGATAAAGGTTATTGGAAGGCGGTAGAAGAATATATTACGGATAATACCGAAGCACATTTTTCGCATAGTCTTTGTCCAGCATGCATAGACAAACTTTATTCAAACTACAAGCCAAAGAAAAATCAATAATCAAATTGGAAAAATGAACCGCTCGAGAGCAATTCTCATGCTGGATTAAAACAAAATAAATTGAAAGATGGACGAAATAGTTACTATTACAACACTTTGCTTTCGGAACCTCATTTCCTAATGCTTATATAATAAAAGATACTCCGCGCTCCAATAATTATATTTATTCAACACTTTTATTGTTGTATCTTGCAACATCATTTCCTTTGTCAATTCCGTCTGATAGAAAATAGAATTTGAAGAGAACGGATCCCAAAAAATAAGACATTCTGGATTCTTCTTCAGTGTATCTTTATTGAATAGCGCATACCTTCTCCCCCCCGCCGGTGACACATCCATAATATATGCAACAATGGGATTGTTGCTCAGCACGGTCAGATCCGGATATTCATTCATAAATTCTTTTGTCAGAGCAATCACAACTCTGTTATAATTTGCCCATAGCCGGGGATCTGTTGTCAATGTGCAGTTGAACACAACACCACCAAAGACAAGAAGTGAAAATGTAAATCGTACGGTTGGTGATTTTATTCTATCAAGAATCTCCGACATACCGTACACGGATACAAGCCCGAATAATGGTCCAATGACAGTAATATATCTTAGCTCTCCGATGCTTCCTGTCCAGTGAAATATTTCAGCACCTGCAATCGTATGAAAAATAATGGTAATCGCTATTGCAGCATAGATAATTCCAAAGTCGGCGCTCCTTTTTGCTTGTCTAATAAATATGACTCCTGCAATAAAAAGAATCACTTGTGCAAATCCGAATGTTGTTTGTAGATTTTCTACATAATGTGTTAACGACGCACCAGGAATAAACTTCCCTATATCTGTAAAATGTTTCCACTCCTTGAAAAATGTCATGATATTTCCTGATATGATCGTTGTCGAACCAATCCAAAGCAACGGACCGACCAAAATGAGTGGAAGTATTTTCCATTCTCGTTTATACGCATAAACGAGGAACATCAAACCTGCAAAAATGTACATTTCACTCCGGCATAATATTGCTGCTGAGGCTAATGCCAAACTCCATCCGTGTTTATTCTTAAGGTGATAGTAGTATGAAAGTGAAATTATAAAAGCAGTTGGCATTTCTGTCATGCATGCATACGAAAGATCAAAGAGAATCGGTTGAAGCCCGACAAGAATGACAACCCACTCAGCATGCTTTATTCCATGCAGGAGAGCAATCCGATATGTAATTATGAGAAGGCAGATGAAAAGTCCACCAGCAAAGAACATTGTGAACGTATGGCCAAGTTGTGCCGGCAGGGCAAAAATCCATTGCGGTATTGGCCTATGCCAGGTTTGTACTGTCATAGGCAGAGCTTGCAGCACAAATCTGCTATAAAGATAATGTGATAATTCGTCGATATAATAAAATCCATCCGATTTGAGAATCCAAACAGATTCTATAACTGCAACCACGGCAAGAAAAAAAAATAGAAGCGGCTTTTTAAACAATTGTTCTATGACTTTCATATTATTTATTGATGCTACGCAGATAAATCTTATTTATAAATTATAATGAGGAATTGCTATATTCACCTCCCCTTTTTCCCCTCCTTAGTAAGGAGGGGATATGGGGAGGTCTTGTTTTTTATGAATAAAGCTCGATTGCTTGTTGTCTTTCGCTGCACTCGTAACAGCAATCATTCACACATTTTAAATACAATTGTTATTTACGAAATAACAATCTGCAGTTCGTGATTTATTCGTTCCATTCTTTTAATAATCATTCTATTCTGGTGATTGCAGATATCTTTGCCTTCAGCTGTAAAGAGAAAATCGATCCGGTCTTTGTAGAACTCTGTGATCTTTCCACGTACCATCTTCATTGTGCTGTTCAGGAAATGATTCTGTTCGGTGAATCCTTCTCCTAACACAGCAATTGCGGCAGGAAGCCAGCGTTCCGGAAATTCTCCGGCATATTTTCCTCCAATCTTGTATTCTGCAATTTCCGATTCAATCAATTTTAACACTTTGTCTTGCGCGGCAGCATCCTGCGCGGAAAGATGTTGATCTTTCATGAACTTCAATATATTGTCTTTATTAAGCACAATCAGTGCTGCCGTATAAGTAGACTGGTTATTATGAAGCATAACCTGATCTATGTATTGAGAGTTACCGACAATCGCTTCTTCAATTCCTTCCGGACTATATTTCTCGCCATCATGGCTGATGAGCAAACTTTTTGCACGGCCAAGCACGTAAAGAAATCCATCTTTATCTATATATCCAAGATCGCCTGTATAAAGCCATCCATTATGAATGGTTTCCCTCGTTGCTTTTTCATTTCTCCAGTAACCAGCCATCACGTTCTCACCTTTTACCACAATCTCACCTTGCTGACCAATCGGAAATTCATTCCCTTTCGCATCACTGATTTTAACAGAAAGATTCGGAACGATATAACCTGAAGAACCAAGTTTGTGTTTTTTAGGCACATTTGCGGAAATCACTGGCGCTGCTTCTGTTAAACCATAGCCTTGAAACATAGGAATACCAATAGCATAGAAGAATCGTTGAAGCTCAATATCCAACAATGCGCCGCCCCCAATAAAGAATTCTAATCGCCCGCCAAAGTTTTTCCTAATTTTCCGAAAAATAAGTAAATCATACATCTTCAATTGAAGTTTCATAGCAATAGTAGCGTTTTTCCCGCGGTCATAGCCAATACCATTATACGCGTAGGCAAGATCAATCGCTTTAGTAAACAATTTCTCAATTCCTTCCCCCTTATCGCGAATTCCTTTTTCAATATTCTTGCGGAAATTCTTAGCCAACGACGGCACACTCAGAAGAAATGTTGGACGTGTCTCTTTAATATTTTCCGGAATATTCTTCAGTGTCTCCATTGGCGTTTTACCAAGTTTGACCGATGCCATGCTGGCACCGTTTTTCATCAAAGTATAAATGCCAGCTGTATGTGCAAAAGCGTGATCCCATGGGAGAATAAGCAGCGAACAATAATATTCAGGTATCGGTAAGAGCATTGACGATTGTTCTACGTTTGCAGTATAATTGCGATGTGTGAGAATAATTCCCTTTGGATCAGCAGTGGTACCAGAAGTATAGCAAATGTTCGCAGGATCGTTTTCATTTATAGATTTCCAACGCGCTTCAAACTCGTTCTTATTTGCAACAAGATAATTCTTGCCGGCTTCAATTAATGTTTGGAATAATATTTCCTCTTCACCCTGTAGTTCTCCGTCCAGTAATATAATTTTCTCTAATTCGGGCAAATCATTTTTAATTGCGCGTATTTTATGTACTTGTGCTCCTGAGACAATAGCTGCTCGACAACCGGAATGAGCTAATCGGAATTTCAAATCAGATAACTCGTCAATCTTTACTGAGAGCGGCACATTGATTGCGCCAGCATAGAGAATACCAAGTTCCGACGCAACCCAGTCATTTCGCCCTTCAGAGATAAGAGCCAATCTGTCGCCCTTGTTGATACCGAGATGGATAAGTCCTGATGCGCATTGATATACAAGCGTTTGCATCTCTCTATACGTCGTTCCTTTGTACGAATCGCCCTTCTTTTCCCACATAAGGATATTATTGGGATATTTTTTGACGCTGTCTTCAAACAATTGCGGAAGTGTTCTTTGTATGGCCATCACTACTTTCCTTGCGTATTTGTTTCGAGCAGACTTACTTTTTTAGATTATTCGATTATTAGTAAGATTAGGTAATGACTTTGTGAATGTCAAGCTTTGGCAGGAATGATATTATTTAAAATATCCAGGCGCTGAAGCTTTTGTAGGGACGTGATTTATCGCGTCCTCCGGCAAAGAGATTTGATGAATCAAATCCCCACAAGGATTAGTTTTATCCACCGACTTGTCCGCAGTAATATTTACCTGCTATCTTTTTGGCTGGTGTCTATGGCGATTAGATGTTTTTCTTATTGATCAGATTAGCTATTACCTGAACAAGAATGTTTTTCTCTCCCGGGCGGCTTTCAGCTATGAGCAGGCACATTGCAACAAGAGCATTATCGGCTATACGCTTTGTGCCGTCGCGCTGGTATAGGAACCGGTTCTTTTCAAGGAACCAAAGAAACAATGCCGCCGCTATCCGCTTATTGCCATCTGCAAAAGAGTGATTCTTCACAAGGAAATATAGCATGTTCGCTGCTTTTTCTTCCAAACTCGGATAAAGATCCTTTCCTTCAAATGTCTGAAACACATTATCAAGCGAACCTCGCAGACTTTCGTCTTTCTCGCGCCCGAATAATTCGGAAGCGCCAAATTGTTTGCGAAGATGATTGATTGTTCTTGCCGCTTCATCATACGTGACAGCATGCACTTTACGTTCGGTTGTATCTGCAATAACCACTTTTTGGTGGTCATAATCATCCAATAAATTCAATGCAAATGTGTAATCTTCAACAACGCGCAAGAGCGCTTTTGCTTCGTCACCGGTCAAATCCCTGCGCTCGGCAATTTCCGTGATGAGATGCACGGCCTGATGAAGCTCTTTGAGTCGCCTCTCGTTTACACTAAATCCTTTTACGAGGTGTTCACGCAGTACATGGGTTGCCCACATTCTGAACTGTGTGCCGCGCTTAGAATTAACACGGTACCCGACCGATATCACCATATCGAGATTATAGAATGCCGTTTGATACGTTTTTCCGTCTTTGGCAGTATGTGCAAAAATTGCACATACTGAATCCTCTTTTAATTCTCCTTCTCTAAAAATATTATGAAGATGCTTCGTAATCACGCTTCGTTCAGTCCTAAAGAGTTCTGCCATTTGCTTTTGCGTAAGCCAGATTGTCTCCTTCTGCAATCGCACTTCAAGAGCAGCCTGTCCATCCTCTGTTTTATATATTATTATTTCGCCTTTGTTCTCTGATTTCATCTTATTATTTCATCCCGATAGGTAAGTGAGTGTAATCCATCTTTTCGAACTGTTCGGAATTTCCGAACGGTTGAATCTCGTTTTACTCAAATGAGATAAATTATTTCAGACAGGTCTATTTTATCAGATTATTGAGCTATTAGCAAGATGAGGTAATGACTTTGTGAATGGCAGGCTTGGGAAGGATGGGAGAAGTTTTTGAGTATCTGATCGTTTTCTTGTCATTGCACATAGAATATCACATCAAAAAAAATCAACTGCCTTAATTATTAAAACGCCAGGCAAGACCAAACGCCACAAATGAATCCGGTGCAACAGTATTCAGACCGATGCCTGCAGAAAAATCGATCTGCATATTGTCGTTGACCAAATAGGCACAGCCCATGTCAGCGCGATAGTCGGAAACTAATTCCTCTGTAGAAAATCCATAAAACTCTGCGAAGACACTCAAACCTTCCGCCACTTCCAGAGAAGGCGAAATGCTGTAGACCGCAGTTGCGTTCGGCTGATCGCCGTCCCATTGAAGTCCCAGATTATATCCAAGTGTAAGTTTTTCACTCAGCGTGTTTTGCATTAAGAGGAAAAACGAAGGCGCCAAAAATGAAGGCCTAAACTCTCTTCTTCCAATATACGGCAGTGTGAAAGCAATATTCATAGCTGTTTGCGGAAAAATTCCTTTTTCAGGAGATATCATGATTTTTGTACCAATCGAAACAGGATTTAACCCTTGCAGTGCAGACGACTGTGATCCGCTGTCCGTCCTTGTGCCGGCATATTCGATAACCATCCGCAGTTCGCAGTTTTTCATCAGACCAACCCGCACCAATGATGTATTGTAAAGGTAATTGATCGTTTGGAGGCCTCCTGCGTTTGTGGTTTCCCGCTGGAATCCGGTTTCAAGTTGAACAGTCCCTGATGCAATAACATCAGGCGGATTCGTCTGTCCCGGCCTATCAGGTACAATTGGTCCAAGTTTTTGCGGTTCAGTCTGAAGGTTTTGCGCGTACGCTCCAACAATTGTGAAAAGGATTATCGCAAGGAAACACAAGGTTTTCATTCATTACTCTAGAATTATTCGTTATCTTCTACAAATGGCACGGTGCCGAATTACGTGCCAATGATAAGTTAGTATTATTTCATTATCAAGCATTGGCAGCTTGATGGGGAGCCGATACAGCCGCCAATTTTTATTGGCGATTTTTAATTAATGTATTATATTTAAACCATGAAAAAACACATTCCACATCCGCGAATTGAAGAAAGATCCAAAATAGGACCCCACCTCACAGATCAAGAGCACATTGGATTTAATGGTCGTTTTGCAATGCTGATAACCAATATGGTAAGCACAATGTGGTGTGCTTATCTTTTCGCTATCATAGCTTTGATAAGTCTCCCTGCGGCTATTGCGGGGGGAACGGCTACCATCGTGTCCTGGGTTGCCCAGACATTTTTGCAATTAGTTCTCCTTTCGGTCATTATGGTGGGACAAAAAGTGGCGGCCGGGGCTTCTGACAAACAAGCACTACAAACATTCAAAGACACCGAAGCAATGTTGAAAATTCAGGACGAAGTTCACAGGCTGATTAAGATCAATAATGAACTGACTGAAGAAATTCACAGTCTTGTAAAAAAACAAAAGAAGAAATAAATCACTTCAAACGGTAGTATTTTTCATTTTCTTGTATCGGTTGGTGAGTTGCCTGTGCTGAGTTTATTTATCGTGAGCCTGTCGAACGGCCGAAGCATCGAACCACCCTCCTCCACCAGCAACCGAAAAATCTCTTCCCGGATTTCTTCTTTCACATCATCTCCGGCGTTGCAGCACTCGGTAACGCGGCTTCCAAAATAGAACCGCAATGATATTCATTAGTAGCGTTTTTTTATTTGATAATCTTTGTATGAAATACTTCTTTCTTAATATCATCTATTATTTTCGTACTTACCCAATAGATATCTCCCGAACGTGAAAAGAACAGATATCGGCCATCAGGGGATAGTGTTGCACTATCAGTAGCAGCATTTTTTAAATTAATCCCGGCTTTGCTCATTTCCATGTTGACAGGCGCAGTCCAACTGCTATCTTCCTTTTTAAAGGTTATGTATAAATCCGAGTGACCAAATCCACCAGGGCGCTCTGATACAAAGATAAGATACGATTCATCGGGAGCGATACAAGGCCCCGATTCCCACGCACTGGAGTTTACAGTTGCACCAAGATTTTCCACTTTTAACGGCTGACCTGTTATTTGGTGTGTTCGCCATATATCTCCTTTATTATCAAATCCACCCGGACGGTTAGAAGCGAAGTACACGATACCATCTTTCGTTTCTGAATAACAGCCATCTTTATAGTCGGAGTTGATTGGTGATGGTAGATGGAATGGCTCGCCCCATCCTTGAGCCGTACGCTGAACCATCCAAATATCATAGGGTTCAGGACCAGTATAATTTGCATAGTGGAAATACAACCTTTTTCCATCCGCCGAGAAAAAGGGACTGCTGGCGAAATGACCAACCGAGAATGATGCTTCCACGGGAGGAGTCCAAATCTTATTTTCGTACTTCGTATAATAAATTTTGGCATATGAGTAGTTGGCAGCCCACTCATTAAAGAAACATTCCTTGCCGTCTGGGGAAAAAACAATACTTTGTTCTACTCGATGAGGAAGAGAAATAATTCCGGGGGCAAATACCACGGCTGAATCACCAGGAGGAGTTTGTCCAAAGTAGTCAATGGCATTTTCTTGTGCAGCCGATATTAAGGATATAATTCCTAACAACGAAAAAACTTTTATTATTTTTGTTTTCAATTCACATTCCTCTATTGCTTTTAATGTAAGGTTTAGCTTTGAACTATCGAGATACGGTCTTCTCGCTCCCGAGCTCTTTTACCCGCTGGCAGATAAAAGAAAGCTGTGAAGAGTAATATTATCTCTGATTAAGAGCTTCTTTTACACCCTTCCACGAAATCGAAAGAAGATAAATGGGACAAAATAAGGTGATGCTAGTTCCATCTCAAATCGAAATCTTAACACGGAACTAAATCGAGTGCGAGATAGTAATAGTTCCTTGAGAATACACATTTCCATTTCGCTAGCGTTTCTTTCTGCCGCTTTCTTTGCGCTCCAAAGAAAGCGGCAAAGAGCATCATACTCCTCAATTTATCTAATTCCTGATTGAAACTTAATGTTGAAGATATATTATTCCCGACATTATTATTCAATTAGTTGCTTCCATTATTCTAAGCCGATCTTCGCATATCAACTATGATATTATCTGCGTTCTTATAGCATCCGGCTTTCGCCGGAATGATTTTATACGCGCATACGCCTGCCCGCCCTGCCTGCGGCAGGCAATCTTAATGGCGGGGAGTTTGGGAACGAGATGATCATCCTCGTTCTTCCATAGTTATCACTATTTTTCCGCGGGCATGTCCATCTCCGAGATACCGAAGCGCTTCGGCGGCCTCGGTTAACGAATGCACGCGACCAACGGTCGCGGCTACAATTACAGAATTTCAATCTCTCCTTGCCATAGCCAATCATCTGATTCTTTCACCAAATCTGCACGAACAGGATTATTTAATACATAATCCCATTTCTGCGCATAACTTTCCTCGCTGCGAAGGAGATGGTCAAAGAATTCGCGTTGCCAGACATGCCCTTCAATCCTGAACTCTTTCTTTATCTTTTTGCTTGTCCATTCTTTCCAAAATTTCATGAAAACAGATAGATCATGTGCTTCATTCCCCGGTGCACAGAAGAAATGAACATGATCAGGCATAATCACGTAACGCCCTATATACCAATCGTGGTGTTCTTTGGCAGACATCCATTCTTCCACAAGGATTGCAGCCGATTTCGGATTTGCTAGAATATTTTTCCGTTCATGTGTGCATGCGGTGATAAAGAAGATAGGATTCTCTATCCATATTCGATCTAATCGTCTAAGATGCAAATGTTCCAAATTCTTCTGTAAGCTGTAGCCGAGGTCGTTGACCTCGGCTAATCGAATGCCCGCGACCACCGGTCACGGCTACTCCGGCATCTTGAGTGTATCAAACTTATTCTTCCATAGTTATTACTACTTTACCCTGGGCATGTCCTTCTCCAAGATATCGAAGCGCTTCAGCAGCTTTATTCAACGGATACCGTCTATCGATAACAGGGACGACTTTGCCCGCTTCCAGAAGTTTTGCGAGAATAACCAAATCTTTCTGGTTTCGTTTTGCCGATACGCTTCGCATTTTCCTGCCCCCGGTTTCCGACATCAATGACCCCAAGAGCATCGCCTGGAACATTTGTGCCTTGGATCCTCCGGCCATCACATAAATACCTTTGGGAGTTAAGGCGCGCTTATAAGCTGAAAGCGGATGATATCCGTTTGCAGCAAGAATGAGGTCATATTTTTGCCTGCTTTGAGTGAAATCTTCTTTGGTGTAATCGATCACATGGTCTGCCCTAAGCGAGCGCGCCTGGTCCACATTCCTCGTGCTGCACACGGCGGTCACTTCAGTGCCGAATGATTTGGCAATCTGCACAGCAAATGTTCCCACTCCGCCCGAAGCCCCATTGATCAAAACTTTTTGTCCTGATTGAATCTTCCCTTCGTCGCGCAGGCCCTGCAGGGCGGTGAGCGCCGCCATAGGTACGGCTGCTGCTTCCTCGAAGGATAAATTGGACGGTTTCAACGCCAATGCGTCTTCAAGAGCACATACATACTCGGCAAAACCGCCCCGCACCATCCCGAAGACCTCGTCATCCGGCTGAAACTGCTTGACGTTTTTGCCAACCGCTTCCACCCTGCCCGCTATATCGGCGCCGAGTCTGGTGTATTTGGGTTTGAGCAGTCCCCCGCCCATCAGGCGCATCAAGAATATATCGGCGGTCAGGAGATGCCAGTCATATGCATTGACGGACGCCGCATGAATCTTTATCAGGACTTCATTGTCCTTGGGCGAAGGTTTTTCGACGTCCTTGAGTTGAAGAACATCCGGCGATCCATAGTTTGTGTATACAACCGCTTTCATAAGTCTTCTTTCAAGAATACTCTGTACTGTTTTTTTATCGTTGAGCTGGAAGGTGTTTTACTCCCAGCCGATATTTGCCAATTACTTTTCCTTCAAAACTGAGATCAGAATTATTTTTTTGCTATCCGAGTAAAATGGATGCGCCACACACACAACCCAACAAAGCAACCATAATAGATACCCAAAAGTTTATTTGATTCCCGGCATCTTTAACTTCTAGACCTGGAAGTCGGTATTCAGGTCCTAAGAATCCTACTTTTTCATATAAGTATTTTATGAGTATAAACCGATAATTATACTGACGATAGAATGCAAATAAGATTCCGAGACTTGCGATAGTAAGTACTATAATAACAGAGAACGTACCCCATCGGTGAACTGAATCCCGAAGAAAGCCTTCTTTCATTGCAAAACCTGTAATGCCTAGAAGCATTGTCGCGGTTAAAATAGCAACACGGTTCCGCGTTTGCTTAATTATATCGATTAAGTCCCAATTCCGTCTGAGAAAAATGAATTGCTTTTCCACAACAGAGTAGTACTTATCTAATTTATTAGAACTTTGTTTTCCCATGTTGATCTCCATGTAAGCAATGCTTTTTTACATTTTGCACGAATCAGAAATATATTTTTAATTTTTCCCCACCAATTTTCACGCAAACCACTTCCCCTCCTCCACCAACAGCCGATAAATCTCTTCCTATCGAATAATCAAGATGATACAACGCATATCACTGCTTTGAATTTCTGTTGTGAACTTTACATCATCGAATATTTTCCTTTGAGGATCATACAAAACAAACAGAACCTTACTTTCTTTTGGATATTTAAATAAATCAGCTCCAATTTGATTGGTCAAAACTGGCAATGTTAGATTTCCTCTTAAATATTTTGTTTCAATTAAGAGTTGACGATCTTTCCATGAATGATCTGGGATCGTTCTACATAATGCAAAAGCGATTGTTGGATATTCACGGTCGAAGTAATTTTTCTCACTTAAAAGAAAAGCTTGTATTGCATCATTTAATTTGTTTTCATTTTTTGGTTTCGAAGTTCTATATAATACAGGAATGGCTCGATCTAGCTTACATGATATATCGTTAATAAGTCGTTCAATTGGTTCTTTTAAGTGATCTCTTCGACTAAGAATGTCCAGAAAACTCCCCCTTACAAGGGGTTTTAGCAAAGCATCATGTTTCTTCCTCATTAATTCTGCAGCATGCCACACTTGCTCACCATGGCGCTTACATAATTCCGCTAAATTTATTGTTTTTTTATTTTCATCTTCACCCTCTATGTAATCAACAATTTCTGATAACTCTGGAAGATATTTATTGTAAAATGCATTCCCATTAAGTGTGGCAAAGTCTTTTGCTTGTTGAACATATCCAAACAGTCCCGTTTTAGATTCACTATCAGGAATGCCTTCTGTAATAAAGTCAGTGTTATATAATGCTTTATTATCTGTATCATTTAATTCTGATCCATATACAGCAAATCGTCTGTCAAGACATTGATAGCATATACCACAATGAGTTCCTTGGTTAAAGGGTTGAAATGTCTTACTACAAGACACCGAGCTTGGTAGCAAACGTTCTTTACCATACTGTTTTAATTCATTCAAAACGTCTGTCTTAGTTCTCCAGAAAAAGGGGGTTCGAATATCAACTGGTTTGTTCTCGATTGTGGAAAGAAATTCCTTTAATAGGAAAATAGTTTTGGGATGTGTAGTCCTGCTTGCTCGTGCATTCTTTAGGTCTTCTCGTCGTGGAAAATTCATTGAAGTGACACCATTCTCGAAAATATAAAAATGATCTTGCCTATAGGCAGAGGCAAGAGCAAATGCTATCGATGAAAATAAAAAAGATCTTGTTCTTTGAGTCTCCTCTTTTGCATGTTGCTCTTTCAGACCAGATCGAAATTTATAATATCTAATCCGGTTTGGATATTCTTTTTCTAAAGCATCATGCAATTTATCCTGTGTCCTGATTGTTTCAGGTTGACCAGATCTATGACTTACAAGGCATACTTTAGGAACACCGGATTCTAATAATTGAATAGCGCCCACTAACGAATCCAGACCTCCTGAAAATAATGCTATTTCGGTCTGGACACTCGAGTCGACACAAAACTCTTCACTATCAAATAAATCTACTTGAGGTGTCGTATGACCACGTTGGAAATTGAATGAATACGAATTGTCCCCTGTCATGTATCGCAATGCTTCTGAAAGCTTTATCTTAACATCATGATTATTCCAAAATGAATAGTCTCTAACTTTGATATAAAACTCAAAGTTTCGCGCCCAGCTGTGATATTCCAATGCATCTTTTTGACCACGCAGTGAATGGCGATCTGCAGCAAAGACATAACATGCAATCTCAATGAGATCCAAAACACGATCTGAAAGATGATATAAGGACTGTACGAGTTTTGGTAGTCCAATTATCACATTGGGTCTATTAGAACCAGTCTTGAGATAGGATAAATTAACAACTCTCTCCACCCTACGACGAGGAGGCGATGCTTGATTGCATAAAACAACAACCGGAGAAGAGTTCATTGCCGCTCTTTCTCCCTGCGTAGTTCTTCTCGTAGTTTTTCAAAAGATAATCCTAAGAACCCATGAACTTGTTTTCGAGTTGGCAAGCTCTCTTTTGTATTTTTATTATACCATCCTGCAGCAAAGGATTCTGTGATTTTTGCCGTCTCAAACGCATATTTAGAAACCGATTGAATATGTTCACGAAGCTCATTTCTTAAATTTTGTCCATCTTCCCATGAAGCCAAATACGAACCTGCTTCACGTTCGATAAAATAATTCAAATATCGCTCGGTGAAATTAGAAAAGAACAATCTGGAAAGCTCACAAAAACCAGAACCATTACTTGCTTTTCGCCACACATCTTCATTTGTTTCTGCTTTTCCAAATATAACTTCTTGACCAGTTCGCAGTTTTTCTGACCAATCTCCAATTGCATCTATTGCTGCAGCTTTAGCAATTTCGCTATATTCTCTGGACTCAACACTTCTTTCAACCCATTTCCCAAGTTCCTTTGAAACCTGTAAATCAGAAGCCTGCGTATTTAATCNNTCTGTAAGTTCGTTTATTGGCTTTTGTGTTTTTGCTGAATATGCCAATAATATCAAAAACGAAAATGCTGCGTTTACGCCTTTGTCATCAGCAATATCTGCGAATCGATTTCGAACATTATCGAGTACAGTCTTTCCAATTGTCTCTATTTCTACATTCTTTCGAGAATATCTAGCCAAATCATCGATAACTGTTCGCCATTTTATCGATCGCGGCAAAAAACCTATACGTTCATGTCCCATACTTTTACTTTCCTAAACACACAAAAAGCCTCCATCGGCTATATACTATTAACCGTTGGAGGCTTCTCGAGATTTTTTGTAACGCGCTCTGCCCGGTAGAATAAATCCTGGTAGGACTCCCTGTTCCGTAAATACATATGGATTGTATCGTCGGCCACCCCGTCCAATTTTTGATATTCCAAAATGGAATCTCAAAGAATCAAACTCGGCCGCGCTGAGTTGAAACATGAAATCTTCAGGAAACCGGACCAGATTCCTTTTCACTGCCTTATTCAGATTGAAGGTAGCAACTCCATAAAGGTGCGCTAAATCGGAATCAAGCATCACCTTCTGATCTCTGATAAGGTAAATCTTTTGTTCAATGACCTCCCGTGGAACGAATACTTGGATATCCTTCATTTCAACACTCGGCCTCTCGCCGCTCCTTGCTCTGCAAAAAACATAGGGATTGAATCCCCCAAGATGTTTTTTGGAGGTATCGCAAACTGCAATAGCAAGCTATATGTTTCTTGATTATTGGAGATTTCTCGAGATTTCCTGTAACGCGCTTTGCCCGGTAGAATAAGTCCTTTAAGGGCTTTTTGTTCTTTGTGTGAATTTCTATCGTGGGTAAAGTTGAATCCCGAACTCCCAACGGGTGCAACTTACTGCGTACATCAAAACCACAGACATTGTAATAACGCTTTACTTGAGATGCAATAAAAGATTATGAGAAATTAAGATATTGAGACTTTGAGGCAGATGAGCAGGTAAGACTATGAGGAAATAGAGCCTTTGTTTCAGTCGCGAAATCCTGTTCGACTGCTGACGCAGTCAAGCGGGCGGAGGTTCATAACTGCCAAGTCATAATTATGAAGATGGAATTCTTTAATAGTACGAAAAAGCCCGTGCGATCTACTCACACGGGCCTCTTCGCACATCTTAATATTTTATATCTTACATCTTTCTTTTGTCTTCATTTCAATTCACGTAAATCCACAGACTGGATTTTTTTTCGTAGTCGCGGACATAGAGCACGCCACCCTGCTCAAGCACGGATTCTATCTTATCACTGCTGTCGTCGAAGTCGCTCGATCCGATCATCGCCAGCAACATGGCCACCGCTTGAATCGATTTCACCCGCAACTTGGAAACTTCCGGTTCGCCCCCGTCCTTAGAGCTTTCCATAATGATGCGGTTGTGCATCTCTGAATGTTCGTTCATGTTCTCATTGAATTTTCCGCCGTACACTTTCGTCTCGATATTTTCGTTGTCATCCTTTATTCGCGTCACGGATCCGCTCTTGTATGCCTGCAGAAGCGATTTGTACTTGATTTTCACGCCGTTGATGTCGAAGTCGCCATCCATATCGGCAAGGAGCTTCACCAGGGATAACGAAACGCCGATCTTTTGAGTTTGCGTACCGTCTTTTGTTTTGTCGATCCATACACATTTTGTCTGCGCGGCAGCTTGATGAACCATAGCAGCCATAAACAGAATGCTGCAAATCACGAGTATTTTTTGTTTCATTGAGATAGCTCCTTTTAATTCCTGGTGTTTTGTCGATTCTCGATCAATTGAACACATCAGAGCTTACGAGGCGGGCGGGAGAAAGTTACAGAGCAGATGAGTCGATGAGAAGTTGAGATTATGAGAAAATGAGCAAAAGAGATGAAAATGTGTATTTAGATTTTCCCAATGAAAGAGGCATTTCTTATTCGGCGAACTACTCCGCAGTATTGTCAAACCACTCCGCAGCATCGTCAAACTACTTCCCGCCGATGTCAGATTGCTCCCCGTCGATGTCAGACTACTCCCCATCGATGTCAAACTGCTTCCCGCCGATGTCAGACCACTCCCCACCAATGTCAGATTGCTCCCCATCGTTGTCAGACTGCTTCCCGTCGGTGTCAGACTGCTTCCCGGCAGTGCCAGATTGCTTCCCGTCAGTGTCAATCCACAACCTGGAATCCCACATCTTATTAAACAAAACCTCCGAACCATTTCTGATCCGGAGGTTTTATAAAAACGTTTTTGCTTTCGATGTATTGTGTTTACACCTTCTCGCAAACAACTTTTATTTACTTGAGAAGCATCATACGCTGCACAAGCGAGCTTCCGTTAAACTGCAATCGTGCAAAATACACACCCGATGCCAGTCTGTTGCCCGAAAACTCCTTTGCAATGAGTTGACCTGATTTTGCAATTCCGTCAAAAAGCGTTGCAACTTCCTGTCCGATCAAATTATAGACTTTCAATGTTGCACGTCCTTCTTTGGGAACAGAAAATTGTATCTGTGTTGTTGGATTGAACGGATTCGGGTAATTGTTAGACAATGTTAATTCCCGAGGAATCGATGCGGCAACATTTTCCACTGAGACAACGACGGGCATATTGTCACTTGCGTTTGCATTCGTCGGCATCCAATCAAAAGTAATGTTGGTAGAACTTGATGAATTTTTTGCAAAGATCGTCGCAAGTGAATATGTCACGGCTTCCGTGTATGTCAACTGACGCGCTTGATTAGCTGTAGGCCAATCGGATATGGTGCCGCGTGATGTTGCAGCACCTGCACCAATGCAATTGTATTCCGCAAACAACGTTGGATTAGTAGACATTGTTGTCCAGCCTGCCGTAGCGAGTGTTGAAGGTTCATTGCAATGAATAAACACCGCACGTGGAGAACCCTGCCATGGCCGTCCGAGGTAAAACGATGTTACGGCAGTGTGAGAGTATCCACAAGAATCGGTAACTGCAACAGTATTGTTATCGGCTGTAAGATTGCAATTACGGAACACAAGTCCATATTTTGCAGTTGATTCCGTACTGGATGCCGTAATGGAAGTCCCCGCATTCGACATCGTCAACGTTGTGCAACTATCAAACACACAAACACCACGGCCAAAAATATAATCAACCGTTCCTGTAATGAGACATTTCTTAAAATATGCGCGACCGTACGTTGTTGCTGAACCGCCACCGGCATAATACGTATCCTGATAACCACGGAAAGCGCAATTGATAAATTCGTGACGGTCTCCTCCGTTCGTCATAACTGCCACTGCCTGCGTACCAGACGTTGAACCCCAACGGTTGGGCCAATATGTGTTTTGAAAAGTTATATTCTTAGCTACAAAATCGAATCCTAAAATAAGGAACGTATACGTGCCACTTGTTCCTGGATTGCCCGAACTAATGTAATCACTATAAATCCAATTGGTAATAACCGTGCTATCGCGGTCTTCACCAATAAGATTGACATTATAACTGGTAGCCAATAGTGTATCTCGTTCAAAATAAATTCCCTTCTTCACAAAGATCGTCCATTTGCCGGTGTAATTAGCCGGCACTTTTCTGAGGGCGTCACCAACTTTTGTATAATTGCCGCTGCCATCTTTTGCAACAACAACTGTTGAGTCTTTTGCAGCTGTCGCCGTTGTGAACGTCGAGTCTCCGCCAAAACCGGTTCCGGCGCTGTTCGTTGCATACGCACGAACATGATACAATGTTGTCGCACTCAAGCCCGACATACTGCGTGTGAATGCTCCGATATCAGTTCCGTCGTTCGTAAAGCTATTCGTCAGCGTCGGATTTGCTGACGTACTCCAGCAAAGGCCTTTTGCCGTAATGGCCGCTCCACCCCAATCGATTATCTTACCACCACATAATGCTGTGTTCACGCCAATGCTTGTTACGGTATTTGTTGTTACGGTCGGTACAACTATCGCCGCATATGTCGTAACCGTTATTTCATTTCCATAACTAGTGCCGGCACTGTTGGTTGCGTACGATCGAATATAATAGGGCGTTCCTGCTGTCAGTCCAGTAACCCGACTAGTAAAACCACCGGTTCCCGTTCCATCTGTTGTAAAATTATTGGTGCCAAGTGTCGTCGGGCTGGAAGTACTCCAGCATACGCCTTTGGCTGTTACGGTTCCGCCGTTATCAGCCCACACTTTACCGCCTGTTGTCAGGGAGGTTGTTGAAATATAGGAAGTAGTCGTTGTTGTTACGACAGGCAATCCAGCTGCGATAACTGGATTTATCGTTCCCGAAATGGTGACATTGGAAATTTCCCAATATTTTCCGCTTGCGGCACCAACGGCGTACATGGGATAAACTCTAACATACAATTTACTTCCATCTAGTACGGTAATAGGTACCATTGCGAATGAATAAACTGGCGACCGATAAACGGTACTGGTTCCAATGCTATACTCAGGAGAAGAATTCACCTTTGTGGCATGCATGAGAAAGTTAGTCGTATCAGTGCCAACATAGTACCAGATATTCACAGAAGTTTTAAAATTGCCGATATTGTCGCCCAAGCACATGGCAATTGTGTCCACACTAAAAGTTGTGCCGGGTAAAGGAGTGACGATATACTGAACAAATCGATCAGGTTGTTGCTGGACAACGGGATTACCTGCTACAGAATCAGCAGGCCAATAACCCACAGTCCCTGATGTCGGATACATCCTCTGGCTATTAGTGATGTTAGTAGTGCCGCTGCCCGGATACGATTGCGTCGTGCCGGTATAACTATTGATAATAAGTCCTTTGTATGTTTGATCTAAGGCACTGATGCTGCCAGTGGTAATAGGTTTTGCATTTGTGGAATCGATCCTCAGATTCCAATTTGCGCTCTTAGGACCAGCAAAGACCGTAGTGCCGAGAACACATACAGCAACGGCAAAAAAGAAAATGGTACGGAATCTCATAGTCATGATTCCTTCCTCCAAATTAGTGAATGGATGTTTGTGATTTAATGACGATGAAAATAAATGTTTAACAAGATATACTGGAATTAAATTCATCTATTCTTTGCAGGGAAAAAAGCGGAATGAGCCGAACTGCAGGATAATGCGTCGAAATGCGTGATAGATGGGTTAAGGCGGGACGCTAAAGAGAATTCTTCATAACAGTTTGAAAATAGTTTTGGTATGTTCTGTTGGTAGGGATAAGAGTACAATACAAAGGCTCATCACAATATATCGAGATGAGCCCTTGTGCAATTACGGCAATCTGTTACTTAATTTATTTTTGTGCTCAGTATGAACGTCCATCGTTTAGCAAATTTTATTTCTCTGCCAAAGACGACAGTTTATCGTTTCTGCAGATTTATGATCGGATCAATATGCCGTCGAAAATGTTTTATCAAATATTGATAATGGACATCTTCATGATCCTGAAGACTTTTCATTATTCTGTCTTTGAAAACATATTTGCCGTTTTCATCTTTTTTTGAAAGAACCGACCCAAACGTTACATGCAGGATTTGCCGCACGTTGTCATCCGAAAGAAGTCCTAGCAATTCCTTTTCCGAATAGTCTTTTGTCGGGCGCATTCTTTTCACGTCTGCCGTTACATGGTACGATTTGCGATCGTTATCGTAATTGGCGCGCGCGCAATCGAGAATTTCCCTAAACAATACAGGATCCGCTGCATCGATAGCGCGAAGTGCTTCGAGCCAACTGGTGCCTGCGGTTTTTACATGGACGTGTCCCAATCCTATTGAACCTATGACTTTATAAATATCGAACTTGTCGCTTCCGGAATGAATGCTAATCTTATACGGTCCAAGTTTTTCAGCGATCTGTACGTGCTTAATATATTCTTCCCTAAAAACTTTCAAGTCGCCCTTGTATTCAATACCTTTCTCAAAGTCTCCGATGAATCGCGGAGCCAGACTCATAAGTTTTATTCCAAGACGTTTTAATTCATTCGCTATAATAAAATGTTCCAATGGCGAAGTTGGTGTATCTGTCTCATCAACAGAGAGCTCGATTTCAACCGGTTGATGTGACCAGTTTGTTTTCAGGTAGTTAGTCAATTTCACGGTCTGTGCAATTCCGGCACCGTACTTCACTAATGAACGAAGAACATCCTCTTCCGACGGCTGGATCACAAACCCTTCAGCAATTTTAAATTGTTGATTCTTGTAACGCGCGATTGCCGATTCCAAAGTATCCTTAAGGACATCCCACGGGAGCGCTGCTGCGCGTGTGCGCACCTCCATCATCGGCAGGCGTGCGGCTTCATTCACAACATACAAACCGATGTCGAACGTAAACATTGTAAATCCGGCTTTCGCATAGCGATCGATATCTTCCGGTGTTTTCAGATGATCGGCATCAGCACCAAAACCATCTTTGTATCCTTCCTGATACACAGCCCAAATAGCGGCATCCATAACATCTTCGGCTTCCCGTCCAGTCCGTTCTAATTCCCGCACTGATTGCTGGGCAAGCACTGGCTTCAATCCGCTCCCTGCCACTGCACGGATGTGTCCGGCATTTGCATATCCCAGCCTATCTCCACACCCGATCGAATTCTGCTGACCAAGAAGGCTGGGTTTCGTAAATGAAAATTGTTTCTGAATCGCCAATGCATTTTTATGATTTAAAGGGCATCGTTTTACGCCTTCTTTGAGTATCCCTTCGAACAGCTTTGCCTCATTGCCTTCTGTTATCCAAAGGGCCTTTCCATCTTGATCTTTTCCGACAAATAGAAAACTGTCTCCGCTTTTCTGGATGGACTTCGGATAGACATCTATCTTCAAGTTTTTCACTACTGTTAGAGAAAACAGTCCGTTTTCTGGATTCGGTTTATTTGCATGCTGGTTAAGTACATCCTGAATTGCAGATGACATGAGATTAGCTTCCTTTATTTAGACATATAAATTACGAACTGAGACTAAATCATATATTTCAATTTTATCTCTTAATCCTAGCAGAGCCACCATTCATAACATACTTAATTTCTTCCATGGTTACCATGCTTGTATCGCCGCGCGTGCTCTGAAGAAGCGCTCCATGCGCTGCACCCATTTCAACACATTCCTGCGACGGCATTCCAGTTAACAATCCGAACATTAAACCGCTGCAAAATCCGTCACCGCCACCAACACGATCCTCAATCTCAAGATTAGCATATTTTTTTGACTGATAGAACTTTCCGTCGTAATACATAATAGCAGACCAGTTATTGAGCAGCCCGCTCGTCACTTCGCGTAATGTCGTACCCACCATTTGAACACGTGGATATTTTGCAATAACAGTCTTTACCATTTCTTTGTACGCTTCGGCTGGTAAGGTTTTAAGATTAGCATCGATCCCCTTTACCTCGCACCCAAGAGATATTTGAAAATCTTCTTCATTACCGATGATGACATCAATAAAAGGGATAAGATTCTTCGTCACCTCGGCAGATTTCTTGGCAGACCAGAGCTTGCTTCTATAATTGAGATCGTAGCTCACAACCGTTCCTGCGTCATGCGCTACCTTCATCGCTTCCTGTACAACTTCTGCACAACCGTCGCTTAATGCTGCAAAGATTCCACCTGTATGGAACCATCGTACTTGCTTCTTTGCGAAAATTCGTTTCCAATCTATATCACCCGGTTTCATGTGAGCAACCGCTGTATTGCCGCGGTCATAAATTGAAGTACTGGCACGCACACCGATTCCAACTTCTGTGAAGTTAATTCCTATTCTATCTGCTCTACCGACTCCATCATACGGTACCCACAGAACTTCACTCGTGTCCATACCACTGGCATTGGCATGGTTGCGAATGAATTGACCGATCGGATTATCTACAAGACGAGATATCCATCCTGCCCGCATACCGTATCGTGCAAGCGCATAGGCAACATTATATTCGCCGCCTCCAGCATATGCTTCAAACACCGATGTCAATTCGATGCGTTGATGACCTGGAGGACTAAGTCTGAGCATGCATTCACCAAGTGAAAGGACATCATATTTACATTCCGAAACCGATTGAATCTTCAACGCCATTTTTAATTTCCTTTTAGATGATATAACAACATCGTCATCTTTCTGTAATATTTCTTAATATTCTATCTATGACTTCTACCAACTTTGCATTAGTAGTTTTGCTTATTTAAACAGATAAAAAAAGAAGGGGGTTGATCCACTCCTATTAATTATTAGTAATCAGTGATCGGTTTATATTTGGGAACCAACGACTTCATGACAACCCAACCGATAAGATATGCTACAGCACAAATTGAGAAAATAATGAAGTAACCCGATTTAATTCCTTCAAAACCCATGAATTTCATATGTGTCATATCGCTATAATCGAACAACACTCCAGAACCCTTATTGATCAGGTAAGAACCAACTCCCCCCGCCATTCCGCCGATACCTGTAACTGTAGCAATAGCTGACCTTGGAAACATGTCACCAACGGTAGAAAAGATATTCGCAGACCAGGCCTGATGGGCTGCACCTGCAATACCGATAATGATGATTGGGAACCAGTAAGAGTAAGTGCCCAGTGGTTGAGCTAAAAGTGCTAAAAGCGGAAAGAATGCAAATATCAACATCCCACGCATTCGTCCTGCATACGGATTCATACCCTTCTTGGTGACAAAATAGGAAGGTAACCAACCACCAATAATCGACAACAACGTGATCGCATAAAGGACAAACAACAACAATTTAGCGGTTGAGTTGTCTGAAGGAAGACCATATACAGAGCTGAGGTATGCCGGTGTCCAGAAAAGGTAAAACCACCACACTCCGTCTGTCATAAACTTACCGAAAGCAAAAGCCCAGGTTTGCTTGTATTGGAAACATTCTTTGAACGAAAGCTTCCGCATTGGCAGCCCTTGCGCATCTGTCGGGTTATTATCATTGTCTTGTTGAATGTAGGCCAATTCAGCTTTGTTCACATACGAATTGACATGCGGCTTTTTATATATGAATACCCAAAATCCCATCCATATGAAACCGAGTGCACCAATAATAATGAAGGCCATTTCCCATCCAAATTTGCTCGCAATGACGGGAATAGTAAGAGGAGCAATAAGCGCGCCTACAGTTGCGCCAGAGTTGAAGATACTAGTAGCGTACGCACGGTCTTTTTTGGGGAAATACTCGGCCGTAGCTTTAATGGAAGCAGGAAAGGTTCCTGATTCACCAAATGCAAGAATAAGACGTGCAAATACAAACAGTGTAACACTCACGTTTGTGATCATGCTGATTTTGTTGACAGTAGCTATAGCTTCTCTTGCCCCTTCAAAACCAATAAGCCATTTTCCTGTAAGAATACCTGAAGTGGCAATTCCACAGAAAGCGTGAAGACATGCACCTACAGACCAAACACCTATGGCCCACAGGAAACCTTTTTTTGTATCCAACCAATCGATAAAACGACCAGCGAATAACATGCTAATCGCATAAAAGATAGAGAAAAGAGATGTAATATTACCGTAGTCATTGTTCGTCCAATGAAACTCGGGTGAAATAAAGTCTCTCCAGGTATAAGAAAGGACCTGACGGTCCATATAATTGATAGTGGTTGCAAAAAACAACAACGCGCAAATAACCCACCGATAATTGCCAACCTTTACATTTGTCTCCTTTATATCTGTCATTCTTTAATCCTTAGGGGATGTTCTTTTATTATCGATTTTTTTTATAATTGTAATTTTCAAATGAGAGGCTAAGCACAAAGAGAACTTTTTTTAAATACTAATTCTTCTTTTGAACAATAGTAAGATCATCGCTCCGAGTCCAACATGCACCAGCACAATATATTAAAGATTTTTGGACAATTTATTTTTTCTTATTCTCTCCTGCTATTGAAGTTCATCCATTGAGACATTATCCATATCATCGAACACCTGATTTTCACCGCCCATCGCCCAAATAAAGCTGTAATGACGCGTACCGACTCCAGAATGGATTGACCAACTTGGATTCAGCACCGCCTGCTCGTTATGTATGAAAAGATGCCGTGTTTCCTCCGGCTTTCCCATGAGATGAACTACTAGTGCATCGTCAGCGATATTAAAATACATATACACTTCAGAACGCCTTTGGTGTGTATGCGACGGCATGGTGTTCCAGACACTTCCTTCTTCTAATTCTGTCAATCCCATAACAAGCTGACAGCTTTGCACTTTTCCCGGTAGGATGAGTTTATTGATTGTGCGTTTATTGGCATCACGTTGGCTTCCGAGTTTGGATTGAACTGCGTCAGTAAAACGAACGTGAACTGTCGGATACTCCTTATGTGCTGGATAACTGACGAAATAAAACTTAGCCGGTTGCGAAGTGTTTTTGCTCTTAAACTCAACATTCTTTGCTCCTCGCCCGATATACAATGCGTCTTTCGCTTGAAGTGTATATACTTTCCCGTCAATTTCGATAACTCCTTCATTCCCGATATTGACGATGCCGACTTCGCGCCTTTCTGCAAAATATTCTGCCGCCATTTCTTTCTTTGTGGCTAGAAGCTGTAAAGTTTTTTTTATCGGTACAGCAGAACCCGTGATCGATCGGTCAATATCCGAATATACCATCGGCACTTTATCTGGCACAAACAGACTGTCAATGAAATACGATTTTCGTAATTCATCAGTCGTCATCATTTTGAATCCTTTCGGATCCGTTGAGTATCTCACATCCATAATTTTATTCCTCGTAATTTCATCTACGCATTTCTTCAACAAATATTTAACCTAATCTTTTTCAAAACTACCTTACACTTGAATTAAACGAAGAGCAAAACCTTCTATCTCGAGATTTACATCCACAGCAATGAGTTGTCCATTTAGAATTTGCTTAGTGTCAGGCTTAATGGCAATTCCTTTTTGTGCGAGGTATGCAATAGCGCGTTCTATAAAATTCGTCCTAAGAACAATAAAATCGCCGGATGATGTGAGTTGTAATTCATCTGTGTTTTTTTCACTGAAAAGAGAAGCTTCTGTTTCCCGTACGGAAAATTGAATCATCTTCGCCAATTGAGCCGTGGCTTTGTATGCATCTGAAGTAGAGCCTGTATACATACCAATATGCCGGAGTTCAAATCCTAGCACTGCTGTAATTGCTTGCCGCGTGAGAGATGCGATTTTCTCAAATTGGTCTGTTTTTAACATCTCAGGATGAACCATCCAGCTTCCTCCGCATGCAAGTACTTTAGGAAACTGTAAATAAGACAACAGTGTTGACTGTTCAATGCCACCTGTAGGGATAAATTTCAAACCTTTAAAAGGTGCCGCGACTGCTTTCAGATAAGATAATCCTCCGCTTGCTTCCGCGGGGAAAAATTTCACAACCTCAAGGCCGTATTCAAGCGCTTGCTGTATTTCTGTAGGGGTCACTACTCCGGGGATAACAGGAATGGATTTGTTGAGGCAATATTCAACAATTTTCGCACTAAAACCCGGCGATACAATAAAACGTGCTCCGGCATCGATTACTGTTTGAGCATCATCTACAGTTAGTACTGTTCCTGCACCGACCAGCATGTCTGGAAAACCTTTTACAATTTGTTCCACAACACGAACAGCTGTGTGCGTGCGAAGTGTTACTTCAATTACCGGCAAACCGTTCTCGCACAGCGTTTTTGCAAGCGATACTGCTTTGTTTTCATCTTCAACTATTGCAACAGGAATAACTCCCAATAATTCAATATGTTTTAAAACATCATTCATAAAATTTCGATCATCTCATTAGCGCGCCATCCAACCACCGTCAACAACGAGAATATGCCCGTTTATATAATTTGATGCCTGTGAAGCAAGAAACACTGCCGCACCTTTTACATCATCCGGTTCACCCCACCGACCTGCAGGGATGCGGTCTAAGATAGATTTCGCGCGAACTGAATCTTCCCGAAGCGCTTTTGTATTATTAGTTGCCATATAACCCGGTGCGATTGCATTAATATTGATTCCATGCTGCGCCCATTCATTGGCAAGTGCTTTTGTCACTTGCGCTGCTGCTCCTTTGCTCGCAGAATACGAGGGGACGATAATTCCGCCTTGAAAAGCAAGGAGCGAGGCAATATTGATAATCTTTCCCTGCTTTCGCTTCATCATATCGCGTGCAACAGCTTGGCAAAAGAAGAAAACAGTTTTCGAATTAATCGCCATCACGTCGTCCCAATCTTTTTCGGAGAACTCGATGGCAGGTGTGCGGCGAATGATGCCTGCATTGTTTATGAGAATATCCACTTTCCCGAATGTACGGATGGTCTCGTCCATAATGGATTGAATTGGTTTTATGGTCATGAGATCAGCAACAAGTGAAATCGCTTTTCGGCCCATTGCTTTAATTTCTTGAGCAGTCCCATCGCTCGGAACATAGTCAACTAATACAACATCTGCCCCGGCTTCTGCCAATCCGAGCGCCATCCCTTTTCCTAGCCCCGTACTTCCGCCGGTAACAATAGCGGTTTTTCCTGTTAGATCGAACAACTTCATAGATATACTTTCTGTTTAATAGACATGAATTTCTTATTATAAAAGGAGCATCCAGCCAGCATACTGCTTTGACTGGATGCTCCATCTTCTCTCATAGAAATTGATAGGAGAACAATTTCCTATAATAACTATTTCATGAGAATCATTTTCCTCGTTTCACTGAACGATCCTGATTGCATCTTACAGAAGTAAACACCGCTGCCAAAGCTGACGGCATTCCATGTTGCAGGATATGAGCCAGCTTGTTTGAATTCATTGACCAGTGTTGCTACTTCTTTGCCTAAAAGATCATATATCTTCACCGATACAAATCCGGCTTTAGAAAGTTCATACGTGAAGCTTGTGCTCGGATTGAACGGATTTGGATAGTTCTG
>PLMK01000062.1 GCA_003142475.1 Ignavibacteriota bacterium | reverse complement strand
TATTAGGCAGCCAGTGCGTAATCGTAATTTGCACTTATGTTTTGCCGCTTTTTCACATGGACACGGCGACCACGGCACGCAGTCCTAAGCTTCCTCGCCCCCGTCGAAGCCATTTCACCCCCAACAGGTAACTACGAACTTTAGACTAATATAATATAGATATTACGAGCCTAAAAACCAAATTAGTATACTTTAACTATATTTTATATGCTCAATACTTCAAAAATAAGAATTCTTTGAGTTGTTCAAATGAACTGAAGAATTCCGTAACACATCCTAGCACCCACCCAGGAATTCGTTTCTTTGGTATACGAGTGACCATATAAACAGGCTTATTAAAATATTGGGCGATGGTAAGCTCCCCCTTAGTTCCTGCTCCGCGTTGTGCGCTTTGATCCCAGTAACAAATAACGTAATCAGAACGAGTAGCAATTTCTTTTGAATCCTTGATGACGAACTGCTTTACGATCTTTGAGTACGTCTTTATATCTATTGATTTAAGCGATCTGAAATTCTTATTTGATAATGATTTAGCAAGATATTTTTCACTTTCAATATTAGGATTAAAAATATTGTGACCTAAGTTTTTGTGGATCCAAGAACTAATATCATTTCGCCAATCTATTCCTTCGTTTTTTGCATATTCCATTCCACCGGAAAGATACACACGAGCTTTTTTATGCTTCATCGATTCTCCTTTAAACATCAATTAATTAAATAGAAGATAGCTTATCTGAGAGTGAAGTGCAACGAAATGTTATTTGGAAGTGTATTGAAATTCGTATAACTTCTTCTAAGGATAATATTAACTTTCAATAATGAGGATAGTATGGAAAAGTATAAGAAGCGTTCATGGGCAGAACCCTATAAAATCAAAGTTGTGGAACCATTGAAGATGACAACTCGAGAAGAAAGAAAAAGAGCTCTTGAAGAAGCAGGCTTTAACACATTTCTTTTAAAATCGGATGATGTCTACATCGATTTACTGACAGACAGCGGTACAAACGCAATGAGCGATAATCAATGGGCTGGAATGATGCTTGGTGATGAAGCTTATGCAGGCAGCAAAAACTTTTATCATCTTGAAGAAGCTGTACAAAAATATTACGGCTACAAATATTTAGTACCAACTCATCAAGGACGCGGTGCGGAAAATATTATCTCGAAGATTCTTATCAAACCTGGAATGTTTGTGCCGGGTAATATGTATTTTACCACTACACGATTGCATCAAGAACTTGCTGGTGGGACATTTGTTGATGTTATCATCGATGAAGCGCACAATCCAACAAGCCTTCATCCTTTCAAAGGAAATGTTGATCTTAATAAACTTGATGCCTTAGTCAGAAAAGTTGGCGCAGATAAAATTCCGTATCTCACAGTTGGAGTAACGGTGAATATGGCCGGAGGACAACCTGTATCGATGTCGAATTTGAAAGAAGTACGATTATATTGTCAGAAGCATTGTATTCGTGTAATTTTTGATGCAACACGCGCGGTGGAGAATGCATATTTCATCAAAGTGCGTGAAAAGGAATATGAAAATAAATCCATCGCAGAGATTTTACATGAGATGTGTTCTTATTCCGATGCTTGCACAATGAGCGGAAAAAAAGATTGTCTTGTGAATATCGGCGGTTTTCTTGCTTTGAATGAATGGGATGTATTTGAAGAAGCGCGCAATATGGTTGTGGTCTACGAAGGCCTACATACTTACGGTGGATTAGCTGGACGAGATATGGAAGCAATGGCCCGCGGAATTGAAGAATCGGTACAATGGGATCATATTCGTGCGAGGATCGGTCAGGTTGAATATGTAGGTGAGAAGCTAACTGATCTAGGTATTCCTATCGTTCTCCCTGTAGACGGCCACGCAGTATTTCTTGATGCAAAAACCTTTCTTCCCCATCTCAAACAAATTGAATTCCCGGCTCAGACATTAGCAGCGGAGTTATATCTTGAGTCAGGTATACGTTCCATGGAACGTGGTATTGTTTCTGCCGGGCGCAACAAAGAAACTGGAGATCACTACTATCCAAAGCTTGAACTTATCCGCTTAACCTTTCCACGACGCGTCTATACGCAGGCTCATTGTGATGTAACAGTTGAAGCTGTAGATGAAGTGTTTAACCGACGAGAAAGCATTAAAGGATTGAAGATGGTGTATGAACCGAAGTACTTGCGATTCTTTCAAGCAAGATTTGAAAGATTATAGCGCAAGGGTTTTGTCGCGTTCTTTAGATCGCGTAATGTGAATATTGTGGTACGAAAACCGATGTTTTCGACTATGGTATTTTATAAAAGGAATATCATTTCAAGGTTTCAATCCAAGACGATCAACATCTATCTTCATCGCCTCAATTACGAACTTAATATGTTCCTCAAGTGGAATTCCTAGCTCCTTTATTCCTAATTCAATATCTGCTCTACTTACATTCTTTGCAAAGGCCTTATCCTTGAGCTTCTTCTTAACCGATGAGACTTCAAGATCTGAAATCTTATTTGGCCGGATAACAGCTACGGCAGTTATAAAACCACAAAGTTCATCACATGCGTACAGAACTTTTGCCATCTGCGATTCTCTCGGCACATTACTAAAACTTGCATGACCTAATATGGCATTTCGAATATCATCCGGATATCCGTTAGATTTCAGAATCTCTGATCCTTTTAGAGGGTGATCCGGTATTGTAGGATACTTTTCGTAGTCAAAGTCATGAAGAATTCCAACGATTGCCCACTTCTCTTCCTCTTCACCATACTTTCGAGCATATGCTCTCATAGCTGCTTCAACAGCATACATATGTTTTCGCAAAGCGTCGTTTTTTGTATATTCGTGCATAAGATTGAGTGCGTCAGTATAATTCATTTGTATTCCTTAAGTTATAGTATGATGATTAAAACAGTATTTCGAATAATAAAGTATTCGACTATCATCTTCCAACTCAACTAAATAGAAGCTGAAGGACAGATGTCAGACAACACACATTTATCGCAAAGAGGTTTTCTTGCCTTGCATGTCTTACGCCCATGCAATATCAATAAGTTACTGAAACGATACCATTCTTTCTTAGGAACAAGCTCAATGAGATCTTGTTCTATCTTTTCTGGAGATTCATTCTTAGTTAATCCCAGTCGATTTGACAGTCGAATGACGTGGGTATCCACAACAATCCCGCTTTTGATGCCGTATGCACCTCCCATGACACAATTTGCTGTCTTTCGCCCTACTCCTGGGAGCGACATCAAATCTTCCATAGTCTGTGGAACTTGTCCATAAAAACGATTCTCTATCTCTGCACAGGCCTCCATAATATGCCTGGCTTTCATTCGATAGAATCCAGTAGATCTAATTTCTGTCTCCAATTCAGTTCTATCAGCTAATGCGAAGTCTTTAGCATTTCGGTACTTAGCAAACAATACGGGTGTAACTATATTAACCCTCACATCTGTACATTGAGCGGAAAGAATAGTTGAAATAAGCAGCTGCAATGGATTGGAGAATTCTAGTGCAGTTTTGGCATCCGGGAATTCTTTCTTGAGACGAGCAATGATTGTGCTTGTTCTTTCTTTCATTGATCCTCAGATAATTTCCTTCGCTAGCCAAATTCCTAATCTAAGTGAATTAGCTACAAGATCTTTTCCTTTAATAAATTTTTGCACGACAGTAATAACCGCACGCAAAGTTGAGCGATCCTTGGTCTTAATGCGAAGAATGTACTCCTCCCCCCTTCCAAGGCCAAGTTTTTTTTGCCACACAGAAACATTCGAATCATGGACTTCCATACGNNATGTATTCAATGAGCTCCTTATTGAATAACTCATAAGATTCTTTACCTTTATCGAATCTCACTTGAAGTTCAAAACGATCCATATTGCGTACAAAAAAGTTACCATCTAAAAATAGAAGATTATACAATGAACAGTCAGTTACTGTGGATTGGTCGATCTTAATTCCATGCGAAGAATTGTAGATACCTATACGATTCCGGACTAGATGCTCAAGAATGTCGAAATTGGGTCCTCCTTGTATAAAATAGAGAGATTCAAAGACAGCAGAGTTGTTTCTGCCAATTTTGAATCCCAAGTCTTGGAAAAAGGATCGTCCTCCAAGAGCTCTTGCTTTTGGGATCTCTACTTGCGGTGCTTCAATTAAAAATCTGCCGTCATATCCTTCCTTCAGCCCAAATTGTATTTTCGGTAGAATTTGTTCAGCTATTTGACCAATTTGTTCAGTAATGATATGTTGAATGTCACCAGTATCCGATTCGATCGGTGTAGATAGGAATTGAGATAGATTTCCTCTTGTTGTTTGCACTGTTTTTGCCGTCAAATCCGAAAAATAATTTTTCCATGTCATTTGAATCTTTTCCGACTCTTCTTTTAACTCTGCTCGAAACTCCTGCAAAGATTTCGCATATTCTTTTACAGTCATTGTTTTGCGAGGCTGCTGAAGTATAGAATAAGCAAGAATTGGAATATCAAGAGAAAGTACTTCGTATATGCTCATTGTTCTTCTCCCTATCTTTTAAGATAATTGGAAACTTGATGAACACTCCATGAATTTACCACATTTTTTGGCTCAAGCCAGCCCTTGCGAGCAATTCCCACGCCATATTTGACATCTTCAAGCCCATTAACATTGTGGGCATCCGGATTGATAAAAATGGGAATTCCTTTTTCTTTTGCATGCTTCAGAAATCGCCAATCCAGATCAAGGCGCATAGGGTGCGCATTGATTTCAATTGCTTTTCCATAATCAGCTGCAGCATTGATAACCTCCAACATCTTCACAGGGTACCCTTCGCGTTGTAGCAAGAGTCTTCCTGTAGGATGTCCGAGTATCGTAACATATTTATTTTTCAGAGCTTTGATAATTCGTTTTGTCGCTTCGTCCTCAGTCATTTTGAATTTGCTATGAATAGATGCGACAACAAAATCAAATTCTGAAAGCAATTTATCGTTGTAATCCATAGACCCATCTGAAAGAATATCGCACTCGACTCCTTTGAAGACGTGGAATTTGTCGTTTTGTTCATTCAAACGGTCAATACGTTTCATTTGCTCTCGGGCTTTTGCGGGTGACATCCCGCCGGCATATGATGCGGCTTGGCTATGGTCAGCGAAACCAATGTATTGCCAGCCAAGATTCTGCGCTGCCGCTGTCATTTGGTCGAGTGAGTTGAGGCCATCGCTGTCTGTCGTGTGACAATGAAATGTTCCACGAATATCACTAAGCTCAATGAGTTTTGGAATGGCATGTTTTTGTGCGAATTCAATCTCACCTGTATTCTCTCGCAGTTCAGGTGGAATGTAATGAATTCCCAGGGTCTTGTAGATTTCCTCTTCGTTATTACAAGATGGAACTTGTTTCCATGTTTTTGTTGATTTTGACTCTTCAATTCTGGTAAAACCGTACTCATTAAGGCTCAAACCAAGTTTACGTGCAAGCGACCGCATCTCCACATTATGTTCTTTGCTTCCAGTGAAATAATTTAACGCAAATGGATATTCTACGTCTGATACAATCCGAAGATCGCATTGTATTCCGTTTTTCAGAATAACAGTAGCTTTTGTGTCACCAGTTCCTACGATTGACTCAACATCTTCCTGCTTTGTAAAAGCCGACATAATATCAGTTCGGGCTCGATCAGATGCGCTTATTAAAATGTCGATATCGCCGATTATTTCTTTACACCGCCGGAGACTACCGGCATAGTTACATTGCTTCACTCCTTTTATTTGTTTCAGTAATGCGATTATCTTTTCTGCGGATTCAAATGCCTCAGGATAGAGGTGCTTGTCGCTGATGCGTTCAAGATGAGTAATATTTTTAAGAATGTTCTCTTCTGTCTTTGGGCCAAAGCCATCTAACGAACGAAGGCGCTGTTTCTCGCATGCTTCTCGTAATTCTGCAATTGACTTAATATTTAATTTTTCATAAAGCGTTTTAATTTTTCTTGGGCCCAACCCTTGTATGCGAAGCATCTCCAGCACTCCAGATGGAACCTTTGCGCGGAGTTCTTCATGCATTTGGGCTTTCCCCGTTTGCATTAATTCCGTAATAGTGTCCGCAAGTCCTTGACCAATTCCTTTGATTGATGTAAGCGTTCTCTTCTGAACAAGTTCTTCAAGATCGTCTGTTAATCCGCCAACAACTTGTGCACCGTTATGATATGCACGTGAACGGAAAGGGTTCTCTCCAGTCAATTCAAGAAGAGTTCCAATTTCATCCAATATCTCAATAACACGCTTTTTATCCATTCAAGTTGCTTCCACAGCGCCTGAATTTGTTCGTACGGCGGTGTATGCGAGGAGATATTCCCTATATTGGTATAATCGTTGCACTGCTGGTTCCAGATCGAGATACTGCATCATTTCCTGCCGAACCTTTGATGCACCGTACAATCCTTTTAAATAGCCACTGTAATGTTTTCGGAATTCAATTACACCTTTCCTTTCACCTTTACATTCAGTTGAAAGTATGAGATGTTCAATCAAAACACGGAATCGCTCCTCAATTGTGGGCTCGGGAAGAAGTGTATTTGTAGTAAGGAAATATTTTGTTTGCTGAAATATCCATGGATTTTCGATAGCGCCTCGCCCGATCATCACTCCATCACATCCTGTTTCCTGAAATGCTTGAACGATTTTTTGTGGTGTGTCTAACGAACCATTTGCAATAATTGGAATTGAAACGGCTGATTTCACTTTTGGAATCCAAGAAAAATCTGTCTCGCCTTTATGTGCCTGAGATCGTGTCCGGCAATGAATCGTAAGTGCAACAGCTCCGGTTTGTTCAACCATCTGAGCGATATCGACAATTTTAATTGACTCAGCGTCCCATCCGAGACGAGTTTTTACGGTCACCGGCACTTTGACAGTCTTTACGACTGCTGAAATGATTCGCTCCATTTTAGGAATATCGCGCAATAGCCCGGAACCGGCACCGCATCCAACAACGTTGCGCACCCAGCATCCACAGTTGATGTCTATGATATTGGGCATAAGACTTTCTGCAATGCGCGCCGCACCTTCCATAGAAGATTCTTCACCGCCATAAATTTGAATTCCAAACGGCCGTTCTTCTTCACGGAAATCCATTTTCTTCTTTGTCTTTAACGAATTGCGGACAAGTCCTTCTGAATTAACAAATTCTGTAAAGACAATGTCGGCGCCAAGACGCTTGCAGACAATGCGAAACGCTTGATCTGTCACGTCTTCCATAGGTGCCAGAAGCAAAGGTTTTTCTATGTTGATTGTGCCGATGCGCATAAATATTTCTCGGTCAAATATACAAAAACCATAAGGCAGTTACAACGAATCCTATTGCCATTGCTAAATAGAAAAAGCGGCCCAAGCCGCCTTTTGTTCTCAATTACAATCGACTCCTCCCCTATTTCTTCACGTCCTTCTTTTTGATTGTTTATTAATGTCCGATCGATTTCAATAAAGTCAAGTTGTGATTCATTTTTGCGCTTGATATGCAACGTCCCCAGTCTTTACTCTATTCCCCTTCAAAATATTACCTTTTTGTAGAAAACCGTCTTCACTATTTCTGCGGTGATAATATAAAACAAGACAATGATTCCGATGAACAGAAAAAATGAAAATGGCAACGGGCTGAATCCAAAAATCTTAGCAAATGGAGTAAAGGGTACGATTACCGTGACAACAACAATAGATAGAGTTGTCATTAACAAATATTTTCCTGGCCGGCTTTTGAAGAACGGTCTCCGACTTCGAATAATGAGCACAATCAATGACGCTGAGATAACGGATTCTAAAAACCAACCGGTCCTGAATTGAATTTGCGAAGCATGAAGGACGAGTAAAAGTATACCAAAAGTGAGATAATCAAACACTGAACTCACAATGCCGAATGTAATCATGAACTTGCGGATTGCCTTAATGTCCCATCTCCGCGGATAATCGACCATTTCTTTATCCACACTATCGGTTGCAATAGTCATCTCCGGGAAAT
>PLMK01000012.1 GCA_003142475.1 Ignavibacteriota bacterium | reverse complement strand
CGAGGAATATTTTCAATTATTCTTTCACCATTCAAAGGCAGGTGTTTGGCTCGCACAATTCGATGAACCACTACCTACCGACCTTCCCATCGAACTGCAAGAAAGCCATATGCTTAAGTACGCGTATCTTGCAGAATGCAATCTTGCATTTATAAAGATGTATGGCTATGACGATCCTAAATTCCTTGAAGGTGCCAGATTTCCACAACTATTTGATAATGCCGAAGCGTCCAATTTGATCAACCTCCGTTCGTTCCTCAAGGCAGGATACCGAATAGAAAACACAGAGACGATTGAGATCGGCAATAATGGGGATAGAAAATACTTTCTTAATGATGTTGTTGGCATTGTTGAAGATGAACACCTTATCAGAGTGTGGGGAATGCAAAAAGATATTACCTCTGATAAATCTGAAGCAGAATCAGGAAAACAGATTCTGCGAAAACTTACTCCGGAGCAGCTTCAAATTCTCAAATTGACTGTCGATGGAAAAACGATGAAGGAAATAGCAGCAGCCACCGGGTTAAGTTTAAAAACCGTCGAATTTCAACGTAACCGAATGCGAGATGATTTTGAAGTAAAAACCATCGAACAGCTAATTGCAATGGCGGTAAAACTCGGTATCGAAAACTTCTAATTACTGATTGATTTACTTTACGGAATTTTCCTCAAGCTACAGGAAAATTCCTCTGCCAACAGGAAAAATCCTTTACCGCTTAGGGTTTATTTTCCTTGACAAAATTTTGTCTTGGCTGTATCTTGTACACGCGCCCTCCTCAAAATAATCATTGTTTAACCCAAAATGTTTTCAGTTGTAATCCCATGTAATGGAGTTATTTCTCTAATAGCATCGGGAGTATCTATGTGTAATTCGTGCTTTGTTTCATCTTGTCAAGGACGGTTATGTCGTTTACTGCCATCAATAATTGATATGCTGATTAATGTCGGACTACCTGATAGGGGGGAGTCCCGCAATCAAGCGTATCAGATCTCTCCTCACAAAGCTATCGGCGGAAACCTCTCCGCTTGTCATCACCGGCGACCCGGGCGTCGGCAAGACACTATTGTCTTTACGCATTCACGCCCATTCGTTGTTGAAGGATCGCGAGCTCGAAATCGTCAATTTCAAAATCCTCAGTGAACGCGATCAGCGTGTCAGATTACTTGGAGGTAGCCCACCGGAGCTTCCAACCACTCGACGTAGCGTTCTCGAATTGCCGACTACTGTAGTTTTAAAACACATTGATTGTGCATCGAAATTTCTGCAAGAACAATTAGTGAATGCTATTCTTAGCAGTACAGTGATTCGACTTGGCACGGAGGATGAACGGCCAGTTCGATGCAGATTGATCTTTGTTTTCAATAGTCATCCACAACAACTATTCAAAACAGGTGCCATTATCCCGGGTCTTTCAAAGATTCTCGCAAAATACAAATTGATCTACGTGCCGACACTCAAAGAACGGAAGGAGGATATCCCTGAGCTTGCGCAACATTTCTTCACTCAATTTCAAATAGCGCGAAGAAAACCATTGGATAATAACTTCGTCAAATTGCTTCAGCGTAACAAATGGAATGAAAATATTCTTGAGCTCAAATCATTTGTCAAAACTCTCCAAGTTATGCCTGATGATGTTGCAATTCGGCAGAAGGATAGAATTCAACTTGCTAAAATGAATTTAATGATTGATGAAGGGAAAGAATTTTCGCTGAAAGATTCTCTTTCGAAGACTGAACAGTGGTTCATCGATAAAGCACTCAAGAAGCATGAAGGCATTCAAGCAAAGGCGGCTAAGTCTCTCGGGATAACCGATCGTACCATCCGTCATTCGATGAAAACGGATTCTTTTTAAATGCCTTTGATTAAGACATTTTCCATTCCCATGGAACTTATCCCAATGTTTAGCGTTATATTGCTATTAGGATTATATTATGATGACGGTTCCAACAAGAAATAAAATATTCACGGTTTTCCTTATCCTAAGCCACCTAGTTGGCTTTGGACTCCATTCCGTCTTTCACAACGACATTTTCGTTTACTCAAGCTCACAGCAACAGCAGGTATTTCCTCACGAAGACGCTGATCACTGTAAACATATTCCGTTATCGGAACACGTCGAATGTAGTATTTGTCTGTCAGCGCAGAGCAGAATTGTTCCTGCTCAAATCGCACTGAATTTTGGCGATGTTCAGGTTGTTGGCGCAGCCGCGACCATTTCATCTCCGCTTCTTACTCACGACCATCTCTTCGGATCGTTCTCTCGACGCGGTCCTCCTTTTCTTCTCGGTTAACCAAAAATCGTATTGAAAATGTTGCAATGCATGGAATTACTTTCATGCGTTTTTCAACATTGGATCATTATATACTTATCGAGGAGAAAAAGGATGCGTTCTATTATTGTTCTGCTATTATTCTTTATAGTCTTCATTCCATCTATGGGTCAACAAAACATAAAACAAAATATACAACAGGATCAACTCATCTCAAGTGCGGTGCCAAACGATGATCCCACAACAGAATCTGGGGGGAAAGATCGCGGTGTGCATATAAGGGTAAGCGTGTTCGATGCGGATGGAAAAGTTCCGATAGAACTCGCGCGTATCGTTCTTAAAAGAAATGGAAAATTTGTCGGCGAAGCAGCGACAAATCCGGCAGGCCAAGCTAGGTTTATAGATATTGAGCCTGGAACATACGTTCTACAAGTATGGTTTGTTGGTTATCGAACATTCTCTGATTCTGTGCTCATCGACAACAATCATGCGTCGAAGGAGGTTCTGCTTCATGCTACAGGAAATACACAGTCGGAAGTCGAAGTGACCGGGCAGAGAGAAATCGCGGTAACAAGTATTAATCTTCTTACCGGCAATCAATCCTTTGAATCGGAGACATACCATCCTGCTCCCGTTGCACAAATGACAAACCTGATTCAGGAAAATGTAATGGGTGCAGCGCGTGCCCCGAAAGGGGAGGTGCATATACGCGGGCATCACGGGGAGTTTACCTATTACGTCGATGGCATTCCGGTTCCTCTGGGAGTATTCGGCGGCCTGAACGAAGTGGTCGATCCAAAAGCCATCGACCGGGCGACATTTATCACTGGAGGCTTTGCGGCTGAATACGGAGGACAAAACTCCGCTATCATCGAACTCAATAATCGAGTTCCTACCGGTTCGTTCCATCTCGATGCATCAGTATTTGGCGGAAGCTATCTTGTTTTCAATGGCACTAAGCCGCTTTCTCCGGGCTCATCCGGAACATCGAATGGTGATACGCTCGGTTCCCGAGTGGGACCATTACGCGCTCTCAATTCCAACGGACAATCATTATCATTAAGCGATCATATCGGGAATCTCGGTTTTTATATTTCGGGTTCCCGCCAGGAAACAGATCGCCGTATCGATCAGCCTGTGGATAATCTTTTCCACGACCACGGGCAGGACTACTTCCTCTATGGTAAATTCGACTATATTCTCAGCGACATCGATTACTTGACAGCCAATCTTAATTATGGAAGGACTAACACTGAGATCCCGTACGATTCTACCGAACAAATAGCCTCCGATATTCAAGCGACAACAAATGCATTTCAGACCATTTCGTATTTCCGAACTATCAATTCGGAGCCAAACGAAGAGTCGAATCTATTTGTCGGGGCATATGCACGTGAAGGAGGATTGATTCATACTCCCGGTTCCGTCGATCCTCCGTACTTCCAATTTGTTGGCGATACGGTCAACAATTACACGATTGCAGAAGATCGCAGTTTCACGACAATCGGTATCAGATCAACATTTGATAAACGACTCTCACACCAATTTTCATATAAAGTCGGTCTTAATCTCAGCAACACATCCGGGACAGAGGATTTTACATCACGGGATTCGGCAGGTAATTCAGGTCCTTCTATCAATACAAACATTCATGGGTCGGACTTCGGAGTTTTTGCTCAAACAGAATGGCATCCAATGGAATGGACATCATTTGAAGCAGGTCTTCGATACGACCAGCACATTGCGCCCGATGTTCCTCTGCAAAGTCAAGTCAGCCCTCGTATTCGATGGAATTTCTTGATCGACGAAGACAATACTGCATATCTTTATTATGGACGAATGTTTGTTCCGACCAATATCGAAGGGCTGAGATCCATTGCTATCAATGTCAGCAGGGCACAGACACCAACACTTCCAGAACGAGATGATTTTTATGAAGCGGTATACACGCACTTGTTCAAATTTGGATTACGCAGCAAGCTGGCGGCGTACTACGAATATTCCGCTCCAGGTGTTGACGATCAGACTGTTGGATCGTCTGCAATTAAGACTCCTGTTAATATTGAACAGGTCAGGACGACCGGCATAGAGATTGGACTTTCCTACAGCGATCCGGTCATTCCATTCTCTGGATATATAAACACTTCACTCATTCATGCTTATGGAACAGGAACTGTCAGTGGAGGATTTCTTGATTATAGTGATGATGGTCCTGCAACGGATCTCGATCACGATCAAAGACTTTCCATCGTTGCAGGATTCAATTATCAACCGAAGGATTGGTTTGCCAACCTTGTTGCAATCTATGGTTCAGGACTTACAAATGGAAACCCGAATGGCGAACCATATCAAACAGGATTGTTTGATTTTAACGCTGCACAGCATACAACGTCTTCGTGGATTCTTAATGTCGGCGGAGGATATACATTTCATTTGCAGGGAGGCGCTTCGCTTCAGCCCTCCATTTATATCACTAATCTTTTGGATCATGACCATTTGATCAAAGGAGCCTACTTCAGCGCTGCGAGTTATGAAGAAAGAAGGAATGTGGTATTGAAGGTCGCTATTCATATCTAAAAAAGTCCTTTCGCTGTACTTTTGGGAGTGAGCACATGGGTTCACTCCCATCGATATTTAATTTGATTCTCATATGTGAAAACAGTGAAATTGCATAGGGTTGAAGCGGCAATTGCAATCTTGTCTGTTCAATGTTTATTTGTGTTTTAGTGGGAGCCATAGTATATTGATTCACGATGTGCGGACGTTACATCATATTGAGTGGCAGAAAGATTTTTGCTACGACCGAGCTTCTCGAAAAATTGGAGCGGGATAAAATCCCATATCTCGATGTTCCAAGATACAATGTGTCCCCAGCCAGCAAAGCGCCGATCGTAGTGAATAGAAAGGATGGTCCACAAGTCCTTGAGGCAACTTGGTGGCTCATTCCCCGTTGGTCGAAAACGGGAAAGCCCGATATGCAATTTCCCGCATTTAATGCACGTAGCGAAACGATTGATACAAGCAAATTGTTTGCACCGTGTTTCAAATCCCATCGCTGTCTTGTTCCGGCAGATGGATTTTATGAGTGGAAGAAGATTTCCGCTAAGGAAAAACATCCAATGTGCATTCGGTTGAAGGATGAACGGCCNNGGCCGATGTTTTTCGGAGGAGTGTATTCAATTTGGAAGGATCAGGAAGAGAAGGAACATCCAAGTTTTAGCATCATAACTACCGAACCGAACAAGTTGATGAGTGAAATACATACCCGGATGCCTGTCATCATGCCCGAAAAGCATTTTGAACAATGGCTTGACCCGGAAAATATCGACTTGCCCGCAATGAAGAAGCTTCTTGTTCCATATCCAGACAAAGAAATGAACGCCTACCGAGTCTCCAATTACGTCAGCAATGCCCGAAATCAAGGGGAAGAATGTATGCTGCCGTTGAAGGACTAAAAACTACTTGACAACAATCTTCGTATACTGTATATTTGTGAAGTAATTTAAATACAGTATATATTTATACAGAGGATTGTTATGGAATCGCTCATTTCCGCTTGTGGTTTAGATTGTTCTACTTGTCCATGGTACCCCAATACCTGCAAAGGATGTTTCGCAGTAAAAGGTTCGACCTTTTGGGCGAAGGACGCTATGCCGAATAAAACCTGCTCCCTGTATCATTGTTCTGTCAATGAAAGAGGATACAAAAATTGCGGTGGGTGTGCCGAGCTACCGTGCGCCACGTTCATTCAACAGAAGGATCCGAATTCATCTCAGGAAGAGCATCTGGCAGCAATCAACGTAAGAGTCGCACGATTGAAAGGAATCCAATGAAGCCATCGCAGCAGTCAACCCCCAAAAGCTATTCTATAACGAAAGCACAGCAAAACGTTCTTAATGTTATTCGTGAGTTTCTAAACAGCAATGCTCATCCACCGACGCTAGCAGAGCTTTCCGGTATTCTGGGAATCACCGTCAATGGTGTTCGAAGTCATCTTCTTGCATTAGATAGAAAGCAAGCCCTGAAGTATATTCCGAATATTTCCCGTGGTATCGATTTGCCATCAGTGCAACCGAGTGGAGTTCCAATTTATGGCTATGTTCCAGCCGGAAATCCTTTTATGTCGCAGGATAATGTCGTCGATACATTTGAAGTGCAGCGGTATATTTCCGGATCCAAAGATGTATTCGGACTTTATGTTCGCGGCGATAGTATGAAGGATGCCGGTCTCGCCACTAATGATCTGCTCTTTGTCGATCCCAATGTTCCTGCCCAAAGCGGCCGGATGGTCGTTGCATTGGTTGAAGGAGAACCAACAGTGAAATGGTTTCATAAAGATGGTCCGACAGTTTCTCTCATTCCTGCAAATAAAAAATATAAGCCCATCGTTGTAAATAAGCATGACGAAAATTTTAAGATTGTCGGAGTTGTCATTGGAATGATTCGTGCAATGGATAAGATGCGGATCGATAGCACGATGAAACTCAGGAAAGCATCATAGGAATGAAGTATGGCAACATCGTTTTACACGGTCGAGCAGGAACGCCAGGTCAATGGCTATCTCAAAAAGATTTTGGATGTCCTTGGATATGAAGTCCCGTCCGATCATTTTGGTTCAATTGATATATCGGTTCCGCGGCAAAATGGAAAAATAGCCGGTGAGATAGAAGTGAATCTTCGTTCCAAAATGCGACGAGCGAAAAATGAAACGTAACTAACTGAATCACATAGCAATTGGGTTGTTGATTATTCAAGCCCGATTAACAGAGCATGCTGCAAAGCAACCTGTTCAATCGGGCTTTTCTTTTTATGAACATGACAGTTCCAGCATATCGATTTGTCAATAATCATTTTTCCGCACCACCGGGCAAAGTTGGTTTGCTCTATGGTGAGCATGGTGTTTATCCAACCGCAACGCTGATTGCCTCGGAGATCATAAAGCACCAGCGTCCGGTAGTTTTTATCGATGCTGCCAATAGGGTCGATCCGTATTTCCTTGCCAAGCTTGCACGTTACAAGGGCTTTGCACCGCAGGATTTTCTTGATAGGGCTTATGTCAGCAGGGCTTTCACATGCTATCAGTTGGATGTATCTATTACGGAGGGATTGCTGGAATATATGCAATCAGTGAGAGCACAGGTTCTTATTGTCTATGGTCCTATTGATTTGTTTGATGACGATCAAGCGACGATGAAAGACATCGTTGATATCATTCAACGCATCCACCAAACATTCGAAATTCTCAAGCATCATCACATCTCAACGATGCTTGTTTCAAAAATACCACGATTCCAGATCAAAGAACGTGAGCAGCTGCTTAATCCTATAAAAGAAATGTCGGATGTCATCTACCGATTGGAATCCTATGATACCACACAACGCATAACTATGGAGAAAATACCGTATGGGACGAACTTTGCCAACAGCAACTCTCTTGATACAGAACGAAGAAGCAAGCTGGTCGAAATTCCGGAAGGCTCTCAGAAAAGAGGATCAAGATATTCTGGATAAGCTTTTCCGGGATGCCAAACTTCAGCTTCCAGCCATTTCGATGGAAGCCCGGCCTATTCCATTTGAAAGCATAGCGCTTTCGATGATGATTGGATTGTATAGAGAAATTCTCGATCTCCGCAATGAACTCCAGCAAGCTTGATATTCTTGGATGGCTTTTTGATTCCTATCCTATGCCTGATGGAATAGTCGTTTGGCTTGTCGACCGGAACGGGGTCAAGTATAAGACAATGTATCCATTTCATCCGGTGTTCTATATGTCTTTGAATGCAGGTGAAGAAAAAATGCTTGCTCAATCTGAAAGAAAACTACCAATCGTAGTCAATCCGAAGAAAGTAAAGAAGCGCGAATTGTATTCCGGAAATGATGTACTGGTAACCGAGATAGAAGTTCGAAATCCTTTGCTCTATCAGAAGGCAGTGAGAGTGCTTTCCGAACAGTTCAAGTTTTATCAGTTCTTCAATGCCGATATAAAACCGACACAGATGTTCTATTACACGACGCAGCTATTTCCGCTGGCGTACGGTTCATACATAATCGAAAACGGTTTTCTGAAATCTTGGACTTTGCATGACGCTTTCGATGCTGAGAAATATGNNCCTGACCTGACGAAAATGACCTTAACCCCTTCGATGACACTTCTTGCTCCGAAATACCAACAATCTTTAGAGCTTCAAATCGAAGTCGAGGGAAGGACAATCGTTCTTGAACAGGATTCTCCTGAAGAACTGATCGCCGGCATTGATGGATACATCCAGAAATATGATCCCGATATCATTCTAACGAGTTACGGAGATGCCACTCTCATGCCCTTGCTTGTGACGTTGTCACAAAAACATAAAGTGCCTCTTCATTTGAATCGAGATGATCAGGCAGGCTATCTCATTACGAAGGCAACAAGTTTTTTCAGCTATGGAAGCATTAAGCACCGCGAGGGAGTCTTTGAGCTTGCCGGACGCTGGCACTTAGATAAGGAAAACTCATTCATTATGGGAGAAGGTGATCTTGAAGGATTATTCGAGCTTTCACGGTTGTCGCAGGTGGGAATACAGCACCAGGCACGAACAAGCATTGGATCTGCATTGTCTTCAATGCAGCTGTCATGGGCATACAGGAATAATATACTCGTTCCATACAAACGACCGTTGAAGGAAGCTTTCAAAAGCTTCAGCACACTCTTGATGTCAGACCGTGGCGGTTTGCACTTCATGCCAAAGATCGGTTATCACGAACAGGTTGCAGAACTCGATTTTGCATCGATGTATCCATCACTAATGATGATTCACAACATCTCTCCCGAAACACTCAATTGCCTTTGCTGTCCAGATTCAAAACATTTTGTTCCCGAAATTGACTACCGGATTTGTGAAAAACGAATCGGTCTTGTTCCAACAACTTTACGGCCGATTCTAAAAAAACGTGCGATGTATAAACTCCTGAAGAAGAATGCTGCGACAGATGAGCTTAAAGAGAAATATGACCGGATTCAAAGTGCGCTAAAGTGGATTTTAGTGACGTGCTTTGGTTATCTCGGATTCAAAAAATCTCGTATGGGTCGTATTGAAGCGCACGAAGCCGTCAATGCTCTTTCCCGGGACGGGCTTCTCACGGCAAAAGCCATTGCTGAAGAGAACGGTTTCAAGCTTATTCATGCCATAGTAGATTGTGTGTGGTTAAAGAAGGACGGAGCAACCGCAGAGGATTATGAAGAGCTTGCTTTAAAGATTGAGCATAAGGTCGGTGTAAAAATATCGCTAGAGGGAATATACCGATGGATTCTATTCCCAGCTTCAAAAATGGATGAAGCAATCCCAACCGCAACGAGATATGTCGGAACCTACGATACCGGAGAAACAAAAATACGGGGGATTGAAGTCCGCCGAAGAGACACTCCAAAATACGTGAAGCGGTTGCAGGAAGAAATGTTGGATTTAATGTCAAAGGCAGAAAGTATTGAGGGAGTGAAATCTATGTTACCGGAGTTGCTCGATATTGTGAAAGAAAAGATTGTTGAGCTTCAATCCGGAAAGGTCGATCCGCTCCAGCTGATCATCAAACGGCATATCTCGAAAGACCCCTTTGAGTATTCAAACCGTAGCATCAATGCCATAGTTTCGCAGACCCTATCTGAAGCGGGGGTTCATCTTTCTCCAGGAGAAGGAATCGAATATATCATTACGGATGCAACTGGCAAAAGAGATCCGATGAAAGCTAAACCGCTCGCTTTATACGCACTTCACGATGGCTATGATGCAGATAAATATTCTGAGTTTGTTCTACAGGCAGCCGAGACGTTGCTCGAGCCTTTTGGTTATTCGCTAGAAGTGTTGAAGCAGGAAACAGGATTGAGCAAAGAACGAAAAAAGAAAACAAAGCCGTTCATTCCGACAACGATGGAGTTTGAATTCATGTGAACAGCCAGATGGCTAATAATGTCACCAATAACGTTCGTGTCTTTATGTACTAAACGAAACAAGTTCNNAAAAGTTTATTATTAAACATCTAAACCTCTACGCGCCATGCGTAACGTACCCACGCTCATCCGGTCAGCTTGAGCCGCTGGTTAGAACGCAAACGGCAAAAAGATTGTTTATGTCTCAGCAGAGTAACCCATTACTTTTGCGAACCCAATAATTAAGTCTTGAGCGCTGCGTTTATGTCCTTGAAAAGCTTTTCAAAGCGGTCAAGAGCCTCGGGAAGATGCGACAATTTTTTCTTGAGTGTCGGGCCATTCTCTACCAAATATGAAGCAGGTTGAAAATGATCGAACTCTATAACGTCTGGAGGAAGTGTTCTGAAGTGATCCTCAACTTCTGCTATTACCCGTTTAGCAGATTTTGCTGGTTTCTTCTCGGGGAGTTTATTCTTTTCTTCTAGTTTGTAGGACTCGTTTACAAGAGTGACATAAGAGGGGCGACCGATTAAGTCTTCGATATCTGCTTCCGTCTCACCTGTATAGGTGTCGGCAGTAAAAACATGGCCCCCTTTCAAGATGTTGGATTCTCGAAGAGAACGAACTTTCTTCTTGTCGCCGTCATGAAAATCTGTAAGCACTGCAAGATTGAGTTTGTTCGCACCAAACAAAGAGACGAAGCTGCCGATCTTATCGATACCACCAGAGGGAGAGATGACCCAGCGAATATCAAGTGCAGTTCTTCCCTGTGACTGCAACTCTTGAGAAAACCATTTCAGATAGAGAAGATCAGATGGACCTTCTACGAGAAGTGTATGCTTGCCAACAAAGAGCGTCTGAGTTATCTCATAACCCAAAGCAGCTTGGAGTGGAAACAAAGTGTCAGCGTCTGTACTAAGTACCTTATCACCGATTTTGGTGCCAAGAATCTGACCATCTTGAACAACATCTTCGACGGTTCTGACTGTGAGTATATTTTCAGGGTCAACCATAAATGGTGAATGTGTTGAATAAAGGACTTGGAAGTTTGGTCGGAGTCGTTCGTTAATATACCGCAACAGATCAGCTTGAGCTTTCGCGTGCAAACTGAGGCCCGGCTCATCGAGCAAGATAAAAAGATTATCACCATAGGTTTTCCTAACTTGGGAGAACCAGACGAGAAAAGAAAAGAACCACACGAAGCCAGAGCTTCTTTCATCGAAGCCCACTGTCACACCGTGACGAGTGTTCCTTATTCGAGTTGAGAACACATAACCACTATTGAACGGTGCTTGGTCTTGGGGCCTTGCAGTGTCGAACCGGAAGTCAACTTCCAAATGTTTGTTCTGACTCCAATACCTGAAAATCTCTTGGGTTATTCGATTTGATACACCTTCAAGCCGAGCAATCAAGTGTTCAAGTTTACCGAGTTTCTGAAACTCTTCTGGCGAAGTACCGGCTAGATCAAGCAATGCCAAGAAGATTTTCTCGGATCGGACAATTCTCTTTTCAGCTATCTTTCTAGCAAGATCATCAAATGCAATTCTGCCCGCCATTTTCTGATACTCAGGGAAGTATAGGAAAGTTGGTAAGCAGTCATCAAGAACGTCAATGACAGATTGGACGACGTTACTCTTTGGAAAAGCCTTCTTTATTTCAGCAAGAACCTTTGACTGATTGTCGGATGGCGTTTTGATATTTTCAAGATGGCCAGTGAGTTCCGCAATTGTGTTCATCTTCTTGCCTTCCCACATCTCAGCAGGCTCAGTTTGCAACTGTTTGAGATAGAGGCTCAGTAACTTGGACTCATCGGCATCGATTGTCCAGTACTGAACGTTGTTATATCCTTTCTTGATAGTGACCGACTTGGTTCGAAGAAAATCAATTCCAAACCGTTTTTGAATTAAGGAGATATCCTTATCTTCCAATTCCCAGACAGTTGTTAGGACATTTGCAGGACTCTTCTCCTTGATGTCTTCATAGTCCGAAAGTCCCTTCCTAGGATATTCTTCTAATTCATTGAACTTTGATCGGTCGTCTTCAACGGGATTTAGTTTGTAAAGCGCTTGCAAGGTGGCACTTTTGCCAGCTTCATTCTTTCCGACCAAGCAAGTTACTGGACCAAGTGAGAACTCAGTCGAATCATCAATGCACTTGAAGTTTTGGAATCGAACGGTTTTCAGGATCATTTGCTTTCTCCTTTATGCTTTTAAGATATGGCATACACCATTGTGGATAACGTTTTGTAACCACGCAATCCCGCCATCCACGTTTTCTATAATTGATGGCGGGATTGAATGACTTGGTTGCATTTGTTATATCACGTTTTTTATTTCTTCATCAATTTCATTTCAACCGCTTTAGCAAATTCTTTGCAACAGCCCAAAACTGTAATATCGACTTTATTCAATCCTTTACCACCCAAGACAACATGAGGTGCATATCCGTGTTCTTGACACCTTAAATCCTCAACTTTTGATAGATTTCTTTTTATTATTTCATTTTTTGTTTCTTCATCAAGTTTCTCTTGAAAATCTACTTCAACTATCGGTTCCCAAGGAGGAGCGGTTATATTAAACTTTAGATTTTCCTTGTCTTGGACATTTACTTTTCTAAATCCGACCCAAACAGGATGGCCTCCTACAGATCCGTCTATGCCAGCACCCTTCATGAGTAAGCCATACAAATATTCAATTTGACCTTTAATCCAATTTTCAGAAACGGAGTGAAGTTTCTGGATTTTACTATTATCTTTAAAAAGTTCATCAATTATGAGTTTGAATGATTCCGTCAATCTATTTGTTGCTGTCCTAATCCAAATATTAGAATATACATCAAATGTCTTGGTATTCAGATTATTTACGCGGCTCAATAGATTGTAGCTTTCGTACTCATTTGCTTCTACTTCCTTCTTGTCATTACTTTTATATGCACGTTCTGTCTTTTTAATAAGAGAAAGAAAATCATTTGTCAGTTCCGAATATTCAGAGATTAATTCACGTCTTCTTTTCTTCCGTTGATTAATTCTATTGTAAAGCTCGGTTAGTAGGGCGCCAATTAAAACCCCAACTACTCCAAATATGGCAGCAACATACTCTGGAGTTAATGCTGGCACCATCTTAATTAATACTTTTCTTAATTCTTCATGGTATAGAATAGTAATGACAATAACTTCTATAGATAGTCCATAAACAAAGAACCGCAGTATATATCTTTTCTTACTGTCTATCATTTTTAATCATGCTACATAACTTTTGTAACAATGTAATGATTGTTTTTGCGTTCTAACGGACTGCGGCTAAGCTGCCGCACTGATAACTTTCAAAATAGTACTAAACGAAACAAGTTCATGCTGAAAAGTTTATTATTAAGAACCGAAACCTATGCTCGCCATG
>PLMK01000042.1 GCA_003142475.1 Ignavibacteriota bacterium | reverse complement strand
GGGGTAATGGATGGAAATGGGACAACGATAGATTCGGCAATAACTTCTTCCTGCACCCGTATACGGGCGCGGGCTACTTCAATTCGGCACGCGCGAGCGGATATAACTTTTGGGAATCGTCGATATTTGTATTTGGAGGAGCATATACGTATAAACTTTTCGGAGAGAATGGCTGGCCCGATGGCAAACCGGAAAGAAATGATCTGATTGCTACAACTCTTGGCGGCATGTTCGCCGGTGAAGTATTGTACAGATTGTCGTCAAACGTTCTCGATGAGAGAACGACCGGGACAGAAAGAGTGGGCAGGGAATTCCTGGCTCTTCTTATTAGTCCTGGCAGGGCATTCAGCAGATTCATGAACGGGAAAATGTTCGCGCATAATACGGAAGAGGTATACCAAAAAGAACCGACTGATGTTGTTATATCGGCCGGCGGCATCGTGGTGAATGATGTAAAATCCTTTGGCACAGGGCCACTCGGATTTTATTTGAACGCTGATTTTGATTATGGAAAACCGTTCGAGGAAAGAGATCGGAAGCCATACGACTACTTTCGACTTCGGGCCGATATGAATTTCGGACTAGGCAGAAAATGGGTCGATAATATCGTTGGGTACGGTATTCTCACGGGCACAAATGCCAAGGTAGGTAATTTCGAAATGCTCTTCGGAACATTTCAACACTTTGATTATTGGGATAATAAATTATTTGAACTGGGAACGATGTCGTTTGGCGTCGGAGTCATTACAATGATGCCGATAACAAGTGGAACGAATCTATTCATGAATTTTCACGTTGCTGGAATACCCTTTGCAGGCAATTCGACAGAGAAGGGACCGGATACTACACAGGTCAGAGATTATAATTTTGGCGGCGGAGCACAGGCAAAGTGTGATATCACGCTTAATATTGGTGGAGTTGTCAGCGCAACGTTCTTGGGTTATTATTATTGGATAAATACGTTCGTCGGTTATTCAGGGAACAACTATATTGGTATCATAAAACCCAGAATTGAATTCCACCTCTTCAGTAATGTCGGCATTGGATTTGAACATAGAGTATATTACAACGACAGATATTTACGTGATTTCCCTGCCACCCATCAAATACACACGGAGCAAAAACTTTTTCTAACACTTTATTTTGCGGACTTCGCGCATAATAAGTAAACTCATTTTGATCAGAGATAGGCATTACGCCGACGAAGTACGGACAATGTAAAGAAGAATACAATGAAAAAAACCTTCCTATACATTTTGATTATATCATTATGGTGTTCAGGATTACTTCAAGCGCAGTATCGTGCAAAGCTTGATGCACCATCCAAATCAAATCTGATGATCAGAGAACAAGATCAACTCTACAATGTAGATTCCATATTTTATTCCTATCTGGGATTGAATACCACAAAACATTCGTTGGAAGATAATCCACAAAAAAACACCGCATACAAAGACAGTGTATATAAAGACACTGTACACAATAAGTACGGTGATTTACGAAATGACAAAGTTGAATTTAATAAGCAATATCCATTGTGGACAGTTGCTCTGAAGGTTACCGGAGCTAATGTTTTTACATTTTTAGTTGATAGATATTTTTTCAATTATGATTTTTCGCGGGTAGGATTCAATTCCTGGAACCATAACATACAAACCGGCTGGGAATGGGATCAAGATAGATTTGGGATGAACTTTATTGTGCATCCGTACTCTGGAAGCGCTTTTTTTAATGCTGCGCGTTCAAGCGGGTACAATTTCTGGGAATCAGCACCTTTTGCAGCTCTCGGAAGTTTGGAGTGGGAGTACTTTGGAGAAAATACCCTGCCGTCGTATAACGATATTATCAACACGACGGTCGACGGTATATTCATTGGAGAAGCGTTTTATAGAATAGGTTCGGATATACTCGATGATCGAACAACAGGGTTTGATAGATTTTTCCGGGAATTTTCTGTTGCCATTCTTTCTCCCACGAGGGCTTTTAGCAGGTTCACACAGGGGAAAATGTTCAGAGTGACTGAGGAAGAGGTCTATCAGACAGAACCGCTGAATGTCACGTTGTCGGGCGGGGTTCATAAGGTCAATGATGGATCAAACTTCGCGACGGGATTTACAGACTACATGCTTAACATTATGCTTGATTATGGGAATCCGTTTGAAGTAAGGTCGCGGAAGCCTTTCGATTATTTCAAAGTGAGGCTGGATTTTACTGAAGGGATCGGTAGAAAAATATTGGATAATGTCACAGGATACGGATTCCTCTTTGGCAGTAATTCCCATTCCTCTGGTGGTTTGGATATGCTCGTCGGGGGATTTCAAGGTTTTAACTACTTCGATAATATGACGTTCGAATTAGCCACCATAGGGTTCGGTCCTGGAATAATCACAAAGCTGCGGGTGAGTCCGAACTCCAATCTTTTCACTAACTTACTTGTCGGTGTAATACCGCTCGCTGGAAACAGTACACGATTTGCTATTACTGACACTTCTCAGGCTAGGGATTATAACTTTGGAGGAGGGGCGGACGTAAAACTTGAAAGCACTCTTCAGGTTGGATCGTGGGTAAACTTTACATTTATAGGTTATTATTTCTGGATTCACACGTATGAAGGATATGCGGGGGATCATTACATTGGTCTTATCAAACCCCGTATTGAATTTAGACTCTTCAACAATCTCAGTGTTGGATTTGAACATTTGGCGTACTATAGTGATCGATACACACGTGATTTTGGCAATTTTCATCAGGTAAGAACTGAACAGAGAGTTTTTCTATCACTCTACTTCGAGAGTTTCAAGAAACAAAAAATTTGATTTACTTTTAAGTCTTATTGTTTTCATTGGTTGGCTGCTCTTTAGGAAGGAAGTATCGTCATGACAAAGAAACCAAAGAACCGGTTCCTTCTTATTATTGTTATCATCTTTTCGTTGGTTGTTACCGGCATGATGAAACCGGTGTATTCGCAGTCTCCCAAAAGGGATTCTACATTTCATCCATACCATATCAATTACTGGGTGACAGGCGGTATCATTATAGTGGGAATTCCGGCAACACTAATTGGGGCACCCTTGATAACGAACAAATCGAAGCTGACAATTGCAGAAATACAGACATTGAACAGAAATGATCTTAACCCAATTGACCGTTGGGCTTTGAATCTCGATCCTTCAAAGATGAGTTACTATGCAAATGTATCTGACATTACGCTTACGGGTATAATTCTTCTTCCGGCTCTCGACCTGTTTGATCATAACATCAGGCAAGACGGGTTGGACATAGCACTGATGTATGCGGAGACTCAAATAATTGTAAATAATATATACCTGTATAGTCCTTTCGGACCGCTTTTTCAAAATAGATATCGTCCTGCTGTTTACTACGATGCGCTTGGTACTAGCGGAGCGAGAATGACAGCCTGGAACCGGAGTTCATTTTACAGCGGTCATGTTGCAGCTGCTGCAGCGGCAACTTTCTTTACCGCAAAGGTATTTTGTGATTACAATCCGGAACTGGGAGACAAGAAATATCTTCTCTATGGTGCGGCGACAATAGTGCCTCTTATTGAGGGATATCTCAGAATGAAAGCACTCGATCATTTTCCATCCGATATATTAGTTGGTTTTGGAGTAGGAGCATTATGCGGCATATTAATCCCTGAATTTCATCGCATCAAAATTGAGAACGTTTCAATGGGGTTATATTCTTCTTATGAAGGAACGGGAATAAGCCTAAAATGGAATCCGGATTTTTTGAAATAGGCATGCTTACTTTTGGACATGAATTTTATTGTGTTTCTAAAACAGCTGTAATCATGTTATTGAGTCTGTAATCATTTGATGAATAATTCTATTGAAGGAAATTTAAAATGAAAAATTCCAAAAATAGAATCATCATGTGCATCTCATGTGCCACACTCTTATTCGTGTGTGCCTTAAAAACAGATGCGCAGCAATTTGAGATCGGCGTACGATATAATCCTGAATTCACGAGTTTAATAAATAAAAATGACAATAATGCCGGCAATAAATTGGAATTAACGAATAATTTTGGATACTTCTCTTTTGGAGCAGGTGCCATTTTCAACTTTAATAATAATTTCGGTTTGGCGGTTGATATTTTATTCTCGAGGGAAGGGCAGAGATTTAAAGGAAATTTCAATGGCGGCCCTCCTGATGCAGCGACATATAGCTCGGTTGTTAACACTCAGGTATCTCTGAACAATACGGTTATTGTAGGAGATTATGTAGCGAAGGCTGAATTGAATTATATCAAGCTGCCAATCATGTTATCGCTCACTTCTGATAATACCAAGCCGCTCTTTTTCACGCTGCTGGTGGGTCCACAGTTTAATTTTCTGGAAGGTGTTGCTCAGGAGGTGAATCATAATGACCTTGATTATCCGAACAGTAATATTGAACCGATAGATTTGTACAAGTCCTTTACGATTAATGGAGTCCTAGCATTTGGTGGTGCTTACAACATTACGTCAAACATGGTATTATCAGCGCGGTTACGATTCGACTATGGTTTTGATGATGTGGAGAAGAAAGACGCGATGGTGAGTTACTCCGGTGCTGCCCCGGTTCGTTTCTATTCTCCTGAGCGTCAAGCCACGCATAATATAACAGGTGCCTTGATGCTCGGGTTGGATTTCAAATTGTGAAGAGTTCTTTGGAGAATTATTGGATGAAAAACACGCAATCATCATACAGAAATCAGAGTTCACAAACGACCGAGATCCCGAGATGTCGGGATCGGGTTTATTTCAATCACATATATTATAAAAGGAGAACCATCATGCGTTATATACTCGCATTAATTGTAGCAGTGTTCTTGTCGAGCGCTTTAGAGGCACAAGTACGTATTAATCTCGGCTTCAATGTAGATCGTCAACCAGTTTGGGGTCCAACTGGTTATGATCATGCTGAATATTATTACCTGCCGGACATTGAAGCGTACTATAGTGTTCCTCAGCATATGTATTACTATCAGGAAAGAGGACGCTGGATTAGTAGGTCGTCGCTGCCTTCCCGTTATCGTGGTTTTGACTTGTATAATTCTCACAAAGTAGTGATAAACGAGCGGACACCGTGGCGAAATCACACAACATATAGAGACAAATATGCTTCATTTAAAGGTCAGCACGATCAGCAACCAATCCGCGATGCCCGTGATCCAAAATATTATGTAAATCCAAACCACCCCGAGCATAATAACTGGGTAAAGCAACAAAAGCATGATAAAGGTAACGGCAAAGACAAGGGTCGCGGCAACAAATCTGATCGAAAATAACAGGTATGACAAACAAGATCGGTATGGGAATAATGGAAAATGGACTAAAGCCGTAGGTAAACAAGAATATCAATGTTTTTGAACAACCTGCGGCGAGTTTGATGAATAATTTTATTCAAGGAAAAACATGCAACGCTCATACCGAAATCATAATTCACAAACGAACGAATTCCCGATAAGTCGGGATTGGGTTCATTTCAATCATATTTCTATATAAGGAGAAACATCATGCGTTATGTACTTGCATTAATCGCAGCAGTGCTATTATCGAGCACTGTACCTGCACAGTTAAGTGTAAATCTCAAGTTCAATGTAGATCGTCAACCAGTTTGGGGTCCGACCGGTAACGATCATGTTGAAAATTATTACCTGCCGGACATTGAAACGTACTACAATGTTTCTCAGCATAAATATTACTATCAGCAAAAAGGACGGTGGATTAGCAGCTCATCGTTACCTTCCCGTAATCGCAATTTTGACCTGTATAATGCTCACAAAGTAGTGATAAATGAGCCAACACCGTGGCGAAATCACGCAACGAATAGAGACAAATATGCCTCATTTAAAGGTCAGCACGATCAACAATCAATCCGTGATAGCCGTGATTCTAAATATTATGTAAACCCAAACCACCCCGAACATAAGAATTGGGTAAAGCAACAAAAGCAGAATAAGGGTAACGGCAAATGAAATGATCGCGGCAACAACCCCGGATAAAAATAACAAACAAGACAAACAAGGACGGTGAGGAAATGTTGGAAAATCAAATGAATCCGCAGGGAGACAAGAACATACATGTTTTTGAACAACCTGCGGATAAGGGGATCAGTCACAACAGTATCAAGATATTCAAACAACTTCGTGAACTGCGTTGGCCGGACATGCTTACTCTTCTTGGTCTTCTGTGTGTTTCCTTTTCAGTTTATTTTTCTTTCAAAGGGCTCTTAGGAATTGCATATGTCCTTATCCTTATGCAATTCCTCTTAGATTATTTTGATGGAAAGTTAGCAAGAGCAATTGGCGGAGGAGTACTGGGTGTTTACCTGGATAGTTTTACGGATTTTATGGCAGTTGCTTCCTCGGTTGTATTTGGTTGGTTCGTAGGGATAACCGGTATTGCTATGCTCATTGCCGGATTTTTAAATGTTGGCGCGGCGTCAATACGATTGGCATATTTCACGTCGTATAAACAAAAGGGGTTCACTGGTATTCCAACTGTATTGGCTGCTTCAGCAGTCTCGACGATTGCTTTCCTTGGATATTTCTTTGCCCAAGCATATCTCGTTTGGTTTGTGGTTTTTTATTTTATCTCGGCAGTTGCGATGATTTCTGATTTAAAATTAAAGAAAATATAATCGTATCTACAAAAATGAATTCCTTTTTTCGTACTATTAAATGTCCGAATGGAGGGCATCCATAAACGTCTTCTTTTGTAAGGATATCGGAATTCTGGGATAAAAGCACGACAGACTTATCACAATGAAAAGAGCTATCATGAAGCACACAATGAACAAAGGGATGGATATCTCAATGCGGCATAGATTTCTTTTACCGTTTCTCCTTGTTATCATTTGCGGATTCTCTCACTATGGAGCCGCAGACCTTTTTGCACAGGATCTCGTCTCACGGGATACCGTGCTGGGCAACAAATACAATTTATCTCAGTTCTGGCATGAAACTGTTGGCTTCTGTGTACAACCAACAAAATGGGATGGCGGCGATTGGCTCAGACTCGGAGTGATGGGCGGCGCGACATTTCTAACAATGCAAGTTGATCAACCAATCCGCGACGCAGTTATTAGAGACAACAAAAGATATTTTTACAGCGTACCGATTGTGGGAGCTAGAATGTACGGAGAACTCTATTCGCCATTTGTGTTCTTTGGCGGCTTTGCTCTGCATTATTTATTCACGGATAATATTTCATCAAGAAAAATAGCTTATGAAATCGGACAAGCTTCGCTGTATGCAGGGGCGCTTACCTTGGTACTGAAGACTGCGATTGGCAGAGCAAGACCGTATATGGAAGAAGGTAGAGCCAGCTATCACCCGTTATCCTCATTACTTGACCATTATCATTCGCTTCCAGGAGGTCACACAACGACGGCATTTGTCATCTCCACTGTTCTTTCCAGAAATGTTGAGCCAACGTGGTTGAAAGTTCTCGTTTACTTGCCAGCTGTGATCACACCAATCTCTCGAGTATATCAGGATCAACATTGGGTATCTGATAATGTTCTCGGCGGTGCAATCGGTTTCTTTATTGCAACATGGGTTGTAGATGTTCATGAACGAAATGATTCGAGAGTGCATGTGTCTTCGATCTTTCCGCTCACCATCAGTGTAACTCTTAATTAAGCCGGATAATGACTCAATGTTCTTCATTGCATAAGGGTTTAAAACATAGGTTTCTCTTTCGCAGAGCGTACTATTATACGATGCGCTATAAAATTTTCTTATCACTTTTCGTTTTGATCATCTGCGAATCTACTCTCTTCGCACAAAACAAATATGATTTTTCACAATTCGGACACGAGACTGTCGATTTTATCAAACAACCATCGAAATGGGATGGAAGTGATTGGCTCAAACTCGGTGCGATGGGCGGCGCAGCATTTTTAACAATGCAAGTTGATCAACCAATCCGCGATGCAGTTCTTAAAGATAGAAGCTATTTCTACAGTGTACCGATTGAAGGGGGCAGAATATGGGGCGAACTTTATTCCCCTGTGGTGCTCTTTGCCGGCTTTGCTGCACATTCTTTGATAACGAAGAATACTTCGACAAGGAAGGTCGCTTATGAAATTGGACAGGCTTCACTGTATACAGGTGCAATTACCTTAATACTGAAAACTGCGTTTGGTAGAACAAGACCGTATATGAACGAAGGTATGTCCAGTTATTACCCTTTCTCATCATTACTTGATAAGTATCATTCATTTCCTGGAGGACATACAGCCACTGCATTTGTTCTCTCAACCATCCTTTCCAGAAATGCCGGCCCAACATGGTTAAAAATATTAGCGTATTTACCGGCCGTATTCACACCCATCTCTCGGGTGTATCAGGATCAACACTGGATGTCTGATAATGTTTTCGGCGGCGCGCTCGGCTACTTTGTCGCTACATGGGTTGTGGATACTCATGAAAAAAAGGATAAACTGTTTCAAAGTACTTCAAGCACCCCTCTTATCAATATTAGTATTGTTATAAACTAAGGTTATTAATGGTTATGCTGAAAAACACTACACGGAAAGTTGGATTCATAATAATTCATACTTTAACCGCACTTACAACTAACGCACGACGAAAGGAATAATTCTATGAACTTCAAGAATAACGTAGGGATGTTGCTGTTGGGCATCTGGCTCATAGTCTCTGGTGTAGCAGCACTAGTTCCGGCTGTTTATTTCAATGGTCTGGGAGCGATTATGGCGATACTTGCCATACTCGCTGGAATATTTATCTTACTGCGTAAATAGATCAACATCGTTGTTTAATTGTGGAAGCTACCCTGCGGATGCTTTGACCAACTCCGTGGTTGTACCGCCCTATCCAAATGCTCCAATACATACGATGAATTCTTTATTTTTTGAATTCTTCCTACTATTTAGTATAATAAAGTATTATGCATCGTCTTAAATCCATACTCCATTTGCGCAATAAGATTGTGATCAAGATTGGTACAAACCTTCTTGCTGATAAAGTGAAAGGGATCAATCTAGATCGGATCAACGAGATAGCCCGGAGTGTTGCTCGCTTGAACGCCATGGGAAACAATATCGCCATCGTCAGTTCTGGAGCAATTGGTGCAGGCGTTGCCGCACTTAGGTTAAAAGAACGTCCCAAGACGATTCCAGAAAAACAAGCGACAGCAGCTATTGGTCAACCGCTATTAATGGAAGCATACGAAGATGCTTTCAGGAAACAAGATTGCACAATTGCTCAGGTTTTGCTTACCAAAGATGATTTTGCAAATCGTGCCCGGTATCTCAATGCAAAAAACACTTTTCCTGTTTTGTTTGAACAAGGTGTTGTTCCGATCATCAACGAAAATGACACGGTCGCTGTAGAAGAAATTAAACTTGGTGATAATGACAATCTTTCTGCTTTAGTCGCAAATCTTATTGAGGCCGATCTGCTCATCATTCTGAGCGACATCGACGGGCTGTTTTCAGATGATCCGACAAAAAACAATAAAGCACAATTGATTCCTGTTGTTGAAAAAATATCTAGTCAGATTGAAAAATTGGCAAAATCCAGCAAGACGGAATTAAGCACCGGTGGAATGATAACAAAAATTCAGGCGGCAAAGCGCTGTGTCTCTGCAGGTATTGCGATGATAATTGCCAACGGAAAGAATCCGAATATTTTGGAAGAAATATTCTCCGGTACTTTCAAAGGTACGCTCTTTTTACCGGCAGAAAACAAATTAAATATGCGAAAAAAGTGGATTGGTTTTGTCTCATCGGCAAAAGGATATGTGTGCATTGATGAGGGGGCTAAGCTTGCACTCTTGACAAAGCAAAAGAGTTTGCTGCCATCCGGAATTGTTGAAGTGCATGGAGAGTTCAAAGCGAATGAGACTATTTCTATTTTAGATTTGAATAATAAAGTGATCGCAAAAGGTGTAACCGGATACTCTTCAACAGACCTTGTTAAGATTAAAGGGAAAAAGACAAGTGAAATAGAGAAAATTCTCAATCGTAAATCACATGACGAAGTAATTCATCGTGACAATTTGGTTTTAATTGGAGAACCATCGTGTTAGAAGTTAATATTATCAAGAAGGCACAATCTGTTAAAGAGGCGAGCGGGATTCTTTATAACTGCACGACTGCAAAAAAGAATTCTTTACTCAAAGTGATCAATAACCGTATTCGCAATGAAACCTCGGCAATTCTTAAAGCCAACAAAAAAGACTTACAGAACGCCAGACAAATCGGACTGCAGACAGTCTTACTTGATAGGTTGACTCTCAATGAACGGCGCATCAAACAAATGATGGATGGTGTGAAGGATGTTGTTAAACTCCATGATCCTGTTGGGAGAGTCATCGAGAAAATAAAAAGGCCCAATGGTCTTCTCATTGAGAAGATGCGAGTACCGCTTGGCGCCATTGGTATTATATATGAAGCACGACCTAATGTAACAATCGATGCTTCTGCCCTTTGTTTGAAATCCGGCAACGCTGTGTTGCTGCGTGGCGGCTCGGAAGCAATACACACGAACAAGAAACTTGTTGAAATTATTAAAGAGGCATTGCGGGATGTACACCTGCCAGCTGGTTGTGTCGAGTTTATCGATACAACGGACAGAAAAGCAGTAATGGCAATGCTGAAGCAGGAAAAATATCTTGATGTAATCATTCCGCGCGGGAGTCAAAAGTTAATCAACTTCATCCAAGAAAATTCTGTGGTGCCCGTCATTGCGCACGGAGAAGGTAATTGCCATATTTATATTGACAATTCTGCTGATCTTTTGAAGGCAGAAAAGATTGTGTTTAATGCGAAAACACAAAGGCCTTCGGTCTGTAATGCGGCAGAAAAACTTTTAGTGCACGAGAGGATAGCGGTAAAATTCTTGCCATGCATTGTTAAAAGATTAAGGCAAGCGGGAGTTGAAGTTCGCGGTGATAAAAAAACGCTTTCGATTATTAAAGATGCAGTGCTCGCTCGGGATGCTGAATGGTACAAGGAATATTTAGATTTAATCATCGCTGTGAAAGTAGTGAAGAATATGAATGAAGCCATCTGTCATATCAATCATTACGGCTCGCATCATTCCGACGCGATTGTTACCAACAATAAAGCTAACGGCGAAAGATTTCTGCGAGAAGTCGATTCAGCTGCCGTGTATGTAAATGCCTCGACACGATTTACTGATGGTTATGAATTTGGTCTTGGCGCTGAAATCGGCATTAGCACACAAAAACTCCATGCACGTGGACCAATGGGGCTTGTGGAACTGACAAGTACTAAATTCATCGTGCATGGAAAAGGACAGGTGAGGAAATAAATCGTAAGGGTTTTTTAGTGAAGCAATTGTATTCTCCATTAGAAGGAACTAAACCTTCAAATGCCGCGTTTTTTATGTATAATTTAATATGTGAAAAATAATATTTAAAAGATTCATACATAATGAATGAATTAAATGTTAAAAAAACTGTTATTGTTAATGCAGGGACCGAAACAGTGTGGGAAGCACTGACGAAACCGGAATGGACAAAGAAGTACATGCTCGGCATCGAAGTAATTTCCGATTGGAAGATAGGAAGCCCGATTCTATGGAAAGGAAGATCGAAAGGCGAGGAAAAAATTGTGATGAAAGGCTCTATTGAAAAGATAGAAGCAGGAAAACTTTTACAATACACCTCATTTAATACGATTGCAAATTGCTTCGATATTCCATCCAATTATGTGAAGGCAACATTCGAATTGACTCCGAAGTTTGGCAAGACTGTATTGTCAATGACACAGGGCGATTATTCACATGTCACAGATGGGGAAAAAAGATTTAGCACTGCTGACGGTGCGTGGAATCAAACATTGAATGCTCTTAAACTATTAGTTGAAAAAGAAAAAATAAAAACAAGAACTGAGCGAACAATTTTCAATGATTTATGAAAAATTACTAATTCATGATTCCAGCTTTCTGCTGACCATCGATTGTTAGCCGCTTTTTAATCATTTCTTTTCAGGATACAGTACCACCTTCACATAATTATCCATATTGAAATATTTCTTTACAGTATTCTGAATTGCAACAGCACTCAAATTTTGCACAAACTTTGGATAATTCAGCATCTTCTCGGGATTTCCATTGTCCTCATAAAACGAATGGAGGCTGTTGAGCCAGAACTTGTTTTGCTTCAGGTTTACTTCGTACCCGCGCCTTTGGGTCTCGCGTACCTTTTCGATATATACAGGATCAAACGGCTTGAGTTTTGCACTATCGATTTGCTGCAAAGCTTCGTTCACTAATTCGTCAACGCGATCAGGGCTACATCCCCATCGAACAGAAATGTGGTATTCCTGCCGCGGGTGATGCGTAGGATTACCGGATACATTAACGCCATAGGTTCCGCCTTTATCTTCTCGAAGTACTTCTCGTAATTTAATATTGAGCACCTCGAGCATCGAATTGAAATCATACTTGTTCTGCTGAGACCATTCGAACGGTCCGGTGAATGTAAGATTAACAGAGCTTTTCGATTCGATGCCTTTCCTCACCTGTTTGCTGATGACACCTTTCGGCGGCTTGACGCCAATATCCTTCCACATTTCTTTTCGGTTGAGCGACGGCAATGTGGCAAGATATTGCTCAACAAGCGGTTTGATGGAATCAACTTTAAAATTGCCAACGAATAAGAAAACGAAATCGCTGAAGTTGGCAAACCTGTTCTTGTAAATGGAAAATGCTGTGTCGAGATTAATTTCATCCAATAGTGGAACCGTCAATGGGCGCATTCGTGGATGGTAATTGGTCAATGTGACTTGCAATGTGTCTGCAAACGCTGCTTCGGGACTTACGCTGCGATTTTGCAGCGATGCCTTATATCGTGTCATCAAAGATAAGAATGCAGTCGTATCTTTTCGCGGAGAAGTTCCATAAAGGTACACGAGCTGGAAAAGCGTTTCGATATCTTGCGGTGATGCACTGCCGCTGAATCCCTCAGAGAGTGTGCTGATTGTTGGATATACGGACACGACTTTTCCAGAAAGTTTCTTTTGCAAAGCGATGAGATCGAACTTACCAACGCCTGAAGATTGTCCGACAATGGCAGACGTAAATTCTGCAGAGAGGTAATTCTTATCGTCTACTAACGATGTGCCGCCGTTACTGTGCGCGGAAAAGAGAATTTCATCGTTCTTAAAATCTGTGGACTTAAGAACAACCCGTGCACCGTTAGAGAGTTTCCATTCTACTACATCTAGTGAGGCAATCTTTTTTTCTTCCACGACTTTGCCCGGTGCGGGAAGATTGGAAACTAACGGTTCTGTACTCACTTTATCGACGTAGGGATCGAGTTGCTCTGCGCTTACTTTATTCATGATAGATAACACTTCCGCTTCCGTCGGAACTTTTACACTATCCTTTTGAGGAACAGAGACAGTAATAACTCGGTTACCTTCTGCCATCCGCTCCTGTGTTTGTTTATTGACTTCCTGAAGGGTTATGCCGGGAAGGAATTGTTTATATAAATTAAGCTCGACTTCGATTCCAGGGATTGGTTCATTATGGAGGAAATTTCTGATATATTCATCAACGAATTGTCGCGATTCGGTTTTATTCCGCTCCTTAAAAGCTTTTTCCATCCCTCGTAAAGTTTGAATCTTTTGCCGCTCAAGTTCAGTTGTAGTGAACCCATGCTGCTTCACACGAAATGCTTCAGTTACCATAGCTTCAAGTCCATAAAGGATAGAGTTCTCTTTGACACTTGCAATGAGGTAATTTACCTGTTTGGGACCGATGAACCTTCCGTCGTAGTTGTAGGCATAGATGAATGGTGGATTCGGTTGCTGGAGCAGTTCCCGAAATCTCGCATTCAACATTGCACTGGAAAGGTTGTTGATTATTTCCGTTTTGTAATCTGCGGCGGTGCTTTGGCTGCTTGTATCGCGTTTGAATATCACATCAACAGAAGCTCCAGTCAGTTCCGGATCAGTGGCGATCGATACAAGTGTCTCTTTATTGTCTGGCACAGGAAATTGCATGCGCTCACGTTCTTTCTCAGGATTTTTCAAATGCGAAAAATGTTCCTTAATGAGCTTCTCGATTTCTTCTTTGTTGAAATCACCGACAGCAAGGACTGCCATCAGATCCGGCCGGTACCAATCGCGATAAAATTTGCGGAGGGCATCGTGAGGGCAGGACTCCAGGATTTCCTTCTTTCCAATTGGCATACGGTTGGCATATTGTGATTTGTAGAATTCGAATGGAACATGTTTCATCCAAATACGGTTGCCTGCTCCTTGGCCCAATCGCCATTCTTCGATCACAACGCCTCGCTCTTTATCGATTTCTTTGTCGTCGTACGAAACATCATGACCCCATTCTTCAAGGATCTGAAATCCTTTCTTCATCACTTCCTGAGAGTCGGTCGGTAATTGCAGCATATACACCGTTTCGTCGAAACTGGTATAAGCGTTCAAATCCGGTCCAAACCGCACTCCGGATTTTTCAAGAAAGTTGACAATGTCTTGCTTTGGAAAACTCTTTGTACCGTTGAAAGCCATATGTTCATCAAAGTGCGCCAGTCCTTGCTGGTCGTCGTCTTCGAGAATCGAACCTGCTTTGACGGCAAGTCGAAGCTCTGCGCGTTTTTCCGGTTTGTGGTTCTCACGGATATAATAGGTCAATCCGTTGTCCAGTTTGCCGATGAGAATTTTCGGATCGGGTGTAAGAACTTGATCCGGCTTAAAAGTCTGCTGCGCTTGAGATGTGAAGAAAAAAACAATAAGTACTATGCTGAGCAGCAAGAATGGTAAAAGAATACGATGACTATTCATGTTGTTCCCTTGGATAGTAAATGAAATGACACAATAATTGTACGAGTTCAATCCACAATAAACAACACTGCACCGTTCTTTGTGTAAGAACTATGCGGATAATTTTCATCTTCAACTTGATACGACATGCCTTTGCGTAATTCGACAACTCGCCCGTCTTTCAAGTGAGTGATCATTTCACCTTCAAGACAATACAAAATATGCCCTTTTGAGCACCAATGATCGGCTTTGTAGTTAGCCGAGTATTCCACAACGCGTACACGAATATCACCGCACTGACGCACTTTCCAAAGGGCGTAGCCGGTTTCGCCATCATGCTGTTCAGACTTTATTTCTGACCAATCGGTTGTTTCAAATGGAATATTCTTAATGACCACAATGTGCTCCTTTTCTTTTTATAGACAACACAAAATATTGTGAATCGGAACAAATCTCTAAAAATTATTGAACCATAAAACATCTCATCGACATCGATCCGTTTCGGATGCTTTCATGTATAAATTTAATTTGCTCGTCGTCTTCCTGCAATGCTGCACTGTAGAGGAACGGTAGATAATGATCGTTCGTCGGCACTGCAAGTCGGCTGACAGGACTTAATTCTTTGTAGCGAAGCAACCGATCGCGGTCTTTCCGAAGAAGCGCATCTTTAATATATTCATCGAACTCTATTGCCCATGGGAATGGCTTAGCATTTTCATCGAAATCTATCTGGCGCAGATTGTGAACAATATTTCCACTCCCAATAATGAGAACGTTTTTTCTGCGAAGAAATGAAAGTTTTTTCCCCAGAGCGTAATGCTCTTCTTCATTCTTCAGTACATCTAAACTCATTTCAAAAACTGGAATATCTGCCTTCGGATACATATGTGCAAGCACTGCCCAAGAGGCGTGGTCGATTCCCCATTCGGCATTCAATTGAATGTTGTCGGACTTTAATTTATGTGCGATGGACTCTGCAATTGCACGCGCTCCGGGAGGATGGTACTTCACAGCATAGAGTTCATCTGGGAAACCATAAAAATCATAGATTTGTTCCGGCTTATCTGCAGAGCAGACAAATGTTCCTTCTGTGAGCCAATGCGCAGATACGACAAGTATAGCGTCCGGTTTTTGAAGAGACATTCCCAATTTCTGCAGTGATTTTGTATATTCGTTTTTATAGATAATGTTCATTGGCGAACCGTGACCAATGAAGAGGACAGGTGTTTTGTAGTCAGACATTCTAGAACTTTCAGTAAATCATTGTATATGTCCGTGTAACTCAAGATATTTTTTTATAACATCTCGCTGTTTGCTGGTCATATGCTGCACGGTTTTTTAAATTGTGAACTATAATTTCGTATCCTCGGATACCATAGCACGAAAGCAGAAGTTTTCGATTATCTGCAATGTCTGCATCGCTTATGGACACTTAATGGTTATTGAGAGAGCTCATCACATTATCGCAAATTGTCATAATGTCATTCTTTTGTTGAGAAAGAATAATAACGATAAGATTCTTAGAATATGTCATGCAGAGTTGAGCGCCTTTTTGATCGGTCATCGTGCAGCGTCTGATATACTCTTTGAAATTGGAAAATCGGCTGCCGGTTTTAAAAATATCTTGAATTATAAGATACTCTTTTTCGGTCTCACTATCAGAATTGTGTTTGAAGATAAAGAGATGATGAGTCGGATATATTCCCACAACTCCTTCTTTCATTCCGAATATTTTTTTTGTATCGAATGTATAGAAAGTGGAAAGACCAAGATTGCCTCTCAGAAAAGCACAAGATTGCAAACCGCTGTTTGGAAGATAAGACACCAATTCTGGTTTTGTTCCTATCGCACCGAGGCGTTGATTGATAGCTGTTGCCATCGCCAGAATACTGGAAGTAGTTTCTTCTGCGGTGTCGGCGCTGGAGAGAAAAACGAGAAACATATTCTTCCAGAAAATAAGGTAGTAATCAGAGATCCTACCTTCGTTGCCAATCTGAATTTTCTTTCCACGAGTGCTGATATTAAGTGAAAACATTCCATATGCCGCTGAAGCATCCGACATTTCGTATATCTCAAGTTTGATCGAATTCTCATGATTGTTTCGATATTCAACCGCAACTACTTGTCGAAAACCATATTCGAGATAAATATCTGCCCCGCCATCGATGAGTGTAAAGAGATCTTCACCAACAAATATTCGAGCCGAATCTTGTTGATACCATCCTTTAAACTCATCTGTGACGGGAAGATACGTCAAGATATTCTGACTTTGCGGAAACGCAATTCGGGAAAGAAATGCGTTCAAAAATGCAATGCTCAAAAACAATTGAAAGAACGCTTTCATCATTTGCCCTTGATATGCGAGGGAGGCAATTAGATTTCTTTGATCGTTAGTTTCTTTAAGTCAATTTTGCCGAGGCCATGTTCGCGAGCGTACTGAATCATCAAAATGTCCTGAGGAATTAATCCGAGCAAAGTTGAGCAATAGGCATCAACGGAGACACGGTTTGTACCGGCGATTACTTTATGGGCTTTTTTGATCTCACCTGGACCGGCCGGCCCATTAGTAATAACAAATTCTGTTGCATCAACAACACAAAGATTTGGTTGACGCATTAAATTCACATCGGCAATGCACTGCGAAAGAAATTCGGTGTCATCGTAGTATCCAAACAGTCCGCTTTTCCCGGAACCCTTGTGGAAAAATCTGTTTGTCGAGCCCGAGCATGCACCCATCATATTTTTCAAGTTGGCCGTGAAGTTTGTGCCTTGATGGTTTTTCACAATCGGAATGTTGATGAGGACATCGCACTCAAGAAGGGTCTTTGAAATTTCGGCTTCCTTCAGACATTTTCCTTTTGGAATCTTCGCAGTCGTTTTAGAACCACCCGATTGAATTTTGCCGACTTCTTTTTCAAACTTCCCGTAGAGTTTACTCCGTTTCCAGTAATTCGTCGAAGCATCTTCAATGGAATATATTTCTTTTGCGCCTGCATCGAAGCACATCTTCAAAACAGCAAGTGCGACATCAGGGTTTGTATACGTTCCTGGTTTGCTCCAAGGAGAGTTAATAAGCAGTCCGACCTTGCTTCCTTTCGGAACAAACTTACTCATACCGTCGAACATTTCGACAGCTTTCATTGTATTCTCAAAAAAATCTGTCCCGTTTACAACAGAAATATCGATTTTGGAAGGAATGAAATTTCCAAAGAGAGTAGAGGGAAGAGAGGCTGATCCTATAGCAGCGACGACACCTGCCGCGACACTCTGCCTAATAAATTCACGACGATCAATATTATTTTTCATGGATATCTCCACCATAAATACTTTTAATATTGAATCAAAGATACTTGTTATTTAGTATCAAGAATCAACGGCAAACCATCTTTACCGGCGCCGATGATGATAACCTTTGTATTCTGGGAGTTAGCAAGTTTTTCTGTCGCTTCGATGCCTTTCCAGCGCAGCAATTGATCGCTGATATTGTGTGCAACGATGTTTTGGAAATCCGAAATACCCTGCGCTTCAATCCGTTTGCGGTCGGCTTCCTGTTTCTCTTTTGTCAACACAAATTGCATTTGTTGGCTCTGCTGCTCAGCTTGCAGTTTCGCTTCAATCGATGCTTGTAAACCGGGGGGGAGTCCGATGCGGCGCAGCGGTGTTGATTCAACAGTAACACCTCTTGGCTCAACAAGTTTTTCTAAATCAGTCAAAAGAATCTGTGCTAGCATTTCCCGCTCGGAAGTATAGAGTGCCTTGGCTTCATATCCGGCAGTGACGCCGCGAGCGACAGAACGGAACTGCGGTTCGAGCAGAACTTCGACATAATTTTCTCCAACTGATTTATAGACATCCGCTGCTTTCTCCGGATTGAGATGATACAGTGCACTAATTTCGAGCTGCACGGTCATTCCTTCCTTCGATGGAACGTCCATCACTTCTTTGATCTCTTGTGTTTGTACGGATAACTTAATCACACGCGCAAATGGATTAACGAAATTGATACCGGCTTTTAACGTGTTGTCGGATACCGTGCCGAAGAAGTCAACAACACCGACATTTCCAGCGGGTACGACAGTAAACATCTGCGACAATGCGATAAGCGCAAACACTAATGCTGCTAATCCGGCAGCAGATGCAGTTGTTTTAAATATGGGATTGTGTTCGTCGCGTACTTTTTTACGTGCGTTCATCCAAATGATTATAGCTCCGATGACGATAACGAGACTAAGAAGAAATAACATAATACCTCCTGTATGATAATTGGTGGGTTGGAAGACTATTTGTCAATGCATAATTTTTTACTTAGCAGAAACATACAATATTTTGGCTTCTGTATCAAACTTAAAGAAATATCAAGGATGATATTGTTGTTCGGTGTGATAAAATTTCAAAGAAGGTCAAACTACTCTATAAAACATCTGGTTAAATTAAACGGAGTCTGTCTGAAGGAGAAAAACAGGTGTCCAATTACAACGGTTCCGACTTGCATAGCACCTGTTGGATTTGGCTTAAGTCAAATTATTTCATAAAACCCTTGAGGAGGTCCATCCCTTTTGACATAAGATCTCCCTCAGGAATCTGACCATTCGGTGTAAGCTTATCCACAACTTTTGGAAGAATAGCGGAGAGTTGTTGGGCCATCTGATCTGAATTAATACCCATTTTTGACGCAAGCTGTTTGATCGCGTCATTCCCGAGTACTTGTTGAATTTGCTGGGGAGTAACCGGAAGGTTTGGATCCATTCCAACCCAGGATTTTGCGATGTCACCCAATCCTTTTCCAGAAAATTCCTCTACCAAACCAGCAATTCCGCCGGTTTGTTTATTGTTGAGCAATCCTATCACTTCATTAACGAGATTGGTTTGTGCTCCACCACCACTGAGCACTTTACCAATGCTATCCAGTAATCCTATAAATCCTCCTTTATGAATATTCCAATTTCTCTGCACTCTAAATTCTAACGGTGTTGATCTTTTACCTTTTTGTCTACGGCTCTGGGTCCAACATCCTTTCATAGAATGTGCGGAAATTATATTTTGTCGGATCTTTTTCTGGGAGCATCATCAGCTTGATTGCTTCCTCGGGATGCCTGTTCATTATTCCTGTTATCATGTAAGGAACTGAATAACCCCAATTAATTTCTTTCTGCAGGGGAATAATATGTGATCCAATAACGTCAAGAAGCGGTCGCATATTAAACTTAGGATTTTTCAGAAAGCCGAGTAAAAGTTCCAGACAGCAATTTCCGGCCCCTCGGCCTAAACCATAGAGTGTTCCGTCCATATAATTTGCGCCGCGGATGATGCCTTCAATCGTGTTGGCGAATGCCAATTGTTGATTGTTATGCATGTGAACACCGACCTCAATGCCGGGCAGAAGTTTTTGGTACTTGGAAACAAAATAATCAATGTCTTCAGAATATAAGTTGCCAAAACTATCTACGATGTAACACGCCTTGATCTTGGTTTCTTCTTTGATCTGCTGCAATGCCTCATTGAGTTCACGCTCCGGTGCGGTGGAAATAGACATAATGTTAATTGTAGTCTCGTATCCTTTTGCAACGGCATCATTGACTATCATAATGCATTTATCAATGTCTTTTACATATGTGGCACAGCGAACCACATCCACAAGACTTTTTTCCTTTGGAAGCAGATCTTCGATGGAGCTTTTGTGTGCGTCCATCATAACAGCGATCTTTGTGTAGGGATATTTTTTGTCTCCAACGACTTTCTTTATCATATCATCATCACAGAAACGCCATGCACCGTATTTTTCCGGATCGAACATTTTCCGGCTGTTCCGGTACCCGAGTTCAACAATATGAACACCTGATTCGCAAATGGCCTTGTAGACCGCTTGCACGCAATCCAGTGTGAACTGTGATTTATTCATCAATCCGCCGTCGCGGATAGTGCAATCCACGACCGTGATCTGCGGTCTGTACATTATTTATTCCTTTCGATGATGTTGTAAATGAATAATACCGAAAACTTGCGATTAAAAAAAGGAACTTGGTGCTACTGCCTAAAATGACAGCCAACACTCGTTGTATTTTCCCACGCGGATATTGTAACAATGATAGCGGCACGTACGGCATTGCGCAAACCAATGATATCATCTGTTAACTTTACAGCACGGTAAAATCGTTCAATCTCAGATTCAAGGTGGCGCAATTCCCGCATGGCTCGCTGCAAACGTTCAGTTGTGCGGATTAAGCCGGTGTAATTCCACATTATATTTTTGATGACGCTCATATCTTGATTGATAAGTGCGGAGTCGGGCATTTCTGTCCCCGTTTCTCGCCACGGTGGAATATCATCAGCCGCCGGTTGAGGATGTTCTTTCAATGTGTCAAGGAAATTTTCTGCGGCTCTATATCCCCATACAACACCTTCCAACAACGAAGTACTCGCAAGTCGGTTGGCACCATGGAGTCCCGTGCATGCAACTTCACCCACTGCATATAAATGATTCAATGTTGTCCGTCCCCATAAATCTACCCACACACCGCCACAAAAATAATGTGCTGCTGGCACGATAGGAATAGGTTCGTACGTGATATCTACATCATACTCAAGGCATTTTTCATAGATAGAAGGGAAGCGTGCACGGATATCGCCCGCGGGAAGATGAGAAGCTATATCAAGATATACATTCGTGTTTCCGCTTGTAAGCATTTCCTGATGAATACTGCGTGCTACAACATCCCGCGGAGCCAGATCTTTCCATTCGGGATCATATTTCTGCATAAATTGATTGCCTTTGGCATCGAGCAAGTGTGCGCCTGCTCCACGAACGGCCTCGGAAATAAGAAAGAACGGTGCGTTAGGATGATAAAACGCAGTGGGATGAAACTGTACGAATTCACAATTTATTACTCGTGCTCCCGCACGGTATGCGATTGATAATCCGTCGCCGCGTGCTCCAGCAGGATTTGTTGTTCGTAGAAATATTTGTCCTAATCCGCCTGTAGCAAGAATGGTGGCCCGCGCTAACACACGCTCTACACGACCCGATTCTTGATCGAGAAGAAATGCACCGTTGCAGGAAAGAGGATCATACACAGAAAGACGATTTTTTGAATGATGGGCTGGTGTTAACAAATCGACTGCTGTTCTTCCGGTAAGCAATGTTATGTTAGCGTTCGACTTTACTGCGCTTATCAGATGTGTTTCAATTAATTTTCCTGTGGAATCTGCCGCATGAATAATGCGCGCAATCGTATGGCCGCCTTCCAATACAAGCGAAAGTTCTCCTGAAGGTGTTCTGTCAAAAGGAATTGAAAGTTTTTCTAGAAAAAGAGACCGAACAAGTCTTGGAGCTATCTTAGCAAGAAGTTCTACCGCTTGAGGATTGCAATAACCTGCACCGGCATGCAGTATGTCTTTGGCAAGAAGTTCCGGTGAATCACCTTTACCTTCATATACAATGCCGCCTTGTGCATAGAAAGTATTTGACTCTTCTGGATTTGATGAACGTGTTGCCATTACTACTTTGATTCCGGCATCTGCAAGCTGCAGCGCAGCAATACATCCGGCAACGCCGCTTCCGATAATGAGCACATCACATTCAATATATTCTTGCATAATTTTGTCTATTAATTTCAAATGTTTGGATTCTTCAATCTGCCGCTGACGGAATTATTTGCAGCATCCGTTCGACCGCGCGATACGCTCGCACGCGAATTTCTTCCGGCACTTCGACAACATGCTGAGTTTTTCGGAGAGCTTCCAGGGTATCTTCCAACGTAATTTCATTCATATGCGGACATCGAATGCTGCATAGACGAAGCATATTCTTTTCAGGATTTGCAGCCATAATATTATCGCCCATGGAGCATTCCGTGAGTAATAGATAGCGTGGAGCATTCGTCTGCTGGACATGGCGGATCATTTGGGTAGTACTGCCGGAATAATCCGATGCCGCTACAACTTCCGGACTGCATTCGGGATGCGCCAGAATAACGACATCAGGAAACTGCTTATGTACATTCTGAATATCTTCCACTGTGAATTTTTCGTGCACTTCGCACCGCGCTTTCCAGCCGATGATAGGTTTATCGAGAAGTGTTTCGTTTCCTGGATCACCGCCGGTTAGAGCTGGGAAAATAATATGCCGCCCTGTTTCATGTGCGACATTGCGAGCAAGATATTCATCCGGCAGGAAAATAACCGTCTCACTCTTCAGTGATTTGACGACTGCAACAGCATTGCTTGAGGTACAGCAAATATCCGATTCTGCCTTAACTTCTGCTGTCGTATTCACATATGTTACAACCGGAACACCGGGAAACTTAGATTTCAATTGGCGGACATCTTCCGCTGTAATCCCATCTGCAAGTGAACATCCGGCTTTCTTTGCCGGAATCAAAACAGTTTTTTGAGGAGATAAAATCTTTGCTGTTTCTGCCATAAAGCGAACACCGCAGAAAACGATAATATCTTTTTCTGTTTTGCTGGCGATGCGGCTGAGTTCCAGCGAGTCTCCCACATAATCTGGAATCGAGTAAAAAAGCGCCGGTTCCATATAATTGTGCCCGAGAATTACAGCGTTGCGCTCTTTCTTTAATTTATTAATCTCAAATGCAATTTCCGATTTCAAACGTAGCTCAACGTCCGGTACTACATCGTGCAGTTTGGTTTTCAGGTCTTGATAAATTGATTCGACTGACATTGTATTCATTTTTTTACTTGTTCAATAAGAAAACTAATATCCAATGCGCGCACAGAGTGTGTCAGCTTACCGACGGAAATGATATCTACGCCTGTAGCGGCAACCGCAGCTACGTTCTCCAATGAAACATTGCCAGATGCTTCCAATTCTGTTTTTCCATCTGTAATCCGAACCGCCTCATGCATTTGCTTGAGGTTCATATTATCTAACAATATTCTATCCACATTTAGTTCTAGTGTTTCGCGTAATTCGTTGAGAGTGCGTACTTCAACTTCGATTGCACGTTTTTTCCTATCCGTTGCACGGACACGAGCAACCGCCTGCGATATTCCACCTGCCGCCGCTATATGGTTCTCTTTAATAAGTACCATATCATAGAGGCCGAAGCGATGATTATGCCCGCCGCCGAGCCGCACTGCCCATTTATCCAATAGTCGCAAGCCGGGAGCTGTTTTCCGCGTATCAACAATAATTGCTTTTGTTTTGCGCACAGCATTCACATATGCACGGGTTGTGGTGGCGATACCGGACATTCGCTGGAAGAAATTGAGCGCTGTTCGTTCTGCTACCAGCAATGCGCGTCCATTGCCGCGCACCATGGCTAGAACAGTTCCTTTGGAAACGCGTTTACCATCGTGGACATGCGCGGAAAATGAAATCCCAGGATCCAAATATTTTAGAGTCTCACGTACAACTTCGAGTCCGGCAATAATCCCGGCTTCTTTTGCGATAAATGTTCCCTTTAATACTGATCGCATGGGCACTGTGCTTAACGTGGTGATGTCACCATCACCTAAATCTTCTTCGAGGGCACGATGAATGATCACGTGAAGGCTTTGCAATTCGTTTTTGTTCATGCTATAATATATAAAGAAAAAGATGATAAAATGATCGAGTAATTCGGCGATGAGTTTGTTTATTCCTCGCTACCAATGGCTTATTACTGTCCTAATACATTGAGTATTTCTTGAGCAACGAGCCGATTACCTTCATCATTCAAATGTGCTTTATCGACTGTCAGAATACCCTGTTCGGCATTATTCGGATTATGTGTTTGAAGGTAGCTTACAAATGCGTTTCGCAAATCGCACAGTTCTATTTTCATTTTTTGGGCAACGCGTCGACTGATTCCTGCATATTCATCCAATTGCGCATCCAGTTGATTTGCTCTATTCTTTTTCTCACCAATGACGGTTGGAGTACAGAGAATAACGCGTGCACCCGTTTGCCTTATTTTAACGATAATATTTTCCAATCCTGATTCATACACATCTTTCGATGTACCAACCTGGCCGGGTGTAATAAAATGCCACACATCGTTGATACCGATATAGATAACGACGATTGTCGGGTTTTTGGCAATAACATCGGCATCGATTCTTGCGTGAAGATCGGGTACTTTGTTTCCGCCGATACCTGCGCCAATAATTTCGATGGAAGGGAATTTCTTTGAGAGTGAATCTTTGATGAGCGAAATGTATCCGTTAGGTTTTACTCCGAGCAATGTAATGGAATCGCCCAAAAATATTATTCGGTCATTATTTCGAAGCATAAATTGTTCGCTTGAACAAGAAACACCTAATAGCGTTGTGAGTGCGAGAATGATATGTCTGCTCATTTTGCTTCTTTTCTAAAGATTACAATACGGTTGGAATTTGTTCCTTTATCGTTGTTATCAACACCCCAGATGTTAGATGTCTTGGTGAAGTACTGTTGGTTGACAATGATGCCGACGCACGAAAATCCCGCTTTAATGCCGAGCGGTACAACATGTTCGTCTAACTTAATTACCTTATTTCGCACCTCGCCGACCTCAAACGCCACAAATCCGCGAGATTTAGTAATACGATAAAGTTCACGAAAGACACCAAACATTATTGCCGACCATTCCTCTAATGACCGCGACATTGTAATAGTCTTGGCAGCATCTGATGCATCGAGACTGTTAAACCAGCATCTTAACCAATTGTCCTGCACATAGTCAACAACATCAAGAAATGGAGGCGAGGTGACGGTAAGCTGTACAGAATTGGCAGCTATAGCTTTTGTTGCGCGCGCATCGAAGGTAAGGAAGCGCGCAGTTTCACCCGCGCGTTGCAGATTTTCCCGATCGACCATTGTTACGTCGCTGAGAAGCGTTTTTGACTTTTTAAAAATGATGACGCGAGTGTCGCGGTGTTCCGGTTCCTGCTGCATCTTTACATTGATTTTCCGTTGACTGTCTGCGCTTACTGCTTGATTCGGCGGCAATGTATATACAGAAAAAAAACCTTTTGAATGCCCGGTCAAGCGATTAGTGGCGACCATGCGAATCCATCGGTCAATGTTATCTTCCGTGCCGCTCTCGCGACGTTCATCCAAATATTCTTTCATTGAAACAATTTCCGCTTCTGTTTTTGGATGATAGAACATCGAAAGGTCGATATCAGCTTCCGCTTTTTCTTTGATAGGAATGCTGTCTAAACGTTTCATCAATTCTTCAAGTGAAGGAGGGAAGAAGCGCGGTTGGCACAGAAGTGTGTTTAAAGGATTCGCATCGTTTGCAATAACTTTTCTGCAAAGTAATCCTGCTTCTAATGCTGTGGTGCCGCGTCCGCTGAAGGGATCGTACACTGTGTCGCCTTCATTGGTTAAATATTCAATGAAGAATCGCGGAAGCTGTGGTTTGAAGCAGGCGCGATAAGAAACTTCGTGCAATGACAACGCTTGCCGTTGTTGTGATGTCCAGAATTCACCAACGAAGCGCGGAATGGATTGACCCGCAACATCGATGTCTTCTACTGTAGTAAGCCGATAACGGACTTCATCCAATAATCGGTCGAGGTACGGACGTTCTCCTTTTGGTATTTTTGATTTTACAGGTGACATTTAGAGTAATCCTGACGGTAAGCGCGGCGATGAAATAAGTTTCGTGAATTCTTCCCAGCGTTTTTCCGGATTGTCTTCCGTTCCGCCGCGGCGTTCAATGTACTGCCGGACTAAATCCATCCCAAGATTGTAATTGATTACGTAGCTGCGGTACTGGTCAAAGAAGCGTATCGACGCCTGTGCCTCCTTTGGACTCCTCAACGCATAATTGACAAGCCATTGTGCAGCTTCATCACCCGAGATTTCACCATTGAGATACCGGCGTGCGGCCTCATTTTCGGCATAACTGAGCTTTGCAATAAGAGCCTGTACTTTCGAATATTTTTCTGCCAGACTTTTATCCAGTCCCGCAAGCGGGAAGAGTGCGTCGCGCTCGAATTCCATTCGCTCCTTCCCGGGGAATGCGACTTCAATGCCGAAGTTTGCGGTTCCCTCGGCGATGAGCGATTGTGGACTGAAAAGTGCATAAACAGTAAATTCTACCCAGCCGCGCTTAGATGCAAAATTTGTTTCAAGCAAGCTATTGTATACGTGATGCCCTGGATAACCTTCGTGAGCAGCAAGGTCGATCACAGAATGAAGGGGCATCGGCATGTCGGTATTGATTTGAATAAGGCTTTCGTTGTTTCCTTTATACCAATTGTACGCGCCCCATGATTTATTGTGAACATATTCTAGCCGGTAAGTTTCGTCGTCTGATAATTTGATGTGCTTCTTTGTACGAATTCGACACTCTCGGATAGCAACACGTAAAACTGTGTCAACTTTATCCGGGATAATGGTGAATTGTCGACGGTAGTTTACGACACGCTCAGAAATCGATCCCTTGCCGGGGACTATCGTGTCTAATTCGGCAATAAGCTTCTTGAAATGTTCTTCTGGAAAACTCGGCGGGTCGACATCGTAATATGCTTTTGCCTCTTCGTCGAATGAGAGCTTCTTGCCGCCCAGTGTCTCAACACGAGCGATGAGCGACGAAAGTTGCTTCTTCAAATACTGATGACGCAGTTGTAGTATTTCTTCTTCGTGGGTGCTGTCGAGCGAATCCAGCTCTGCTGCAAGAGGAAGCGCCTTCTGCCTGATAGCATCAAGTGACTTCTTTGCTGATTGTGCTTCCGTTAGCCATTCCTTGGGACCATAAAAAGCATCGACGTAATTAGAATCGTATTGTCCGACAGCAAGAACGAGTTTAACGTATGATTTAGCAATTTGATTCAGTCTTGAGTTAAGGTCGGGATATAACCTTACATTATTAATTTCCTTGCTGTACCCTATACTTGCAACGATGAAAAAAATCACAGTTAAAATGAATAGTCGTTGTGGTCTCATTCTCTTCTCCCAATGTTATAAAAAAATCCTAGTAATATAACTATCTAAAGTAATCCCGAAGGCAAACGAGGTGATGCAAGGAGGCGAGTGAATTCTTCCCAGCGTTTTTCCGGTTTGTCTTCCGTTCCGCCGCGTCGTTCGATGTATTGCCGTACTAAATCCAAACCGAGATTGTAGTTGATGACGTAACTGCGGTACTGATCGAAAAAACGTGTGCGCTGCTGCGCGCGTTCCGGCGACATAAGAGCATATTGAACGAGCCATTGAGCGGCCTCATCGCGCGAGATTTCTCCGTTGAGATACTTTCGAGCGGCTTCGTTGCCGGCATAACTGAGTTTTGCGGCAAGCTCCTGAACCCTGGAATATTTTTCCGCCTGACTTTTATCTAACCCCGCAAGCGGGAAGAGTCTCTCGCGTTCAAATTCCATTCGTTCTTTTCCCGGGAACGCAACTTCAATACCAAAATTGGCGGTCCCTTCTGCTATCAACGACTGCGAGCTGAAGAGAGGATATACAGTGAACTCCACCCATCCAAATTTACGTGCAAATGCTGTCTCTAATAAACAATTGTACACATGATGCCCCGGATATCCTTCGTGTGCGGCAAGATCAATGGCGCGTTCCATAAAAATCGGCAAGTCTGTGTTAATCTGAATGAGACTTTCGTTATTCCCTTTATACCAATTATAGCCGCTCCACGCTTTGTTATGCACGTATTCCAACCGGAATGTTTCATTCTCCGGCAGGATGATGTGCTTCTTTGCGCGTTGACGGCATTCGAAAATTGCGGCACTAAATACTTTATCTAACTTGTCCGGAGTAATAGTAAATTGTTCGCGAAAATTTTCGATGCGTTCGGGAATTGGTCCCTTGCCCGGTACAATCGTTTCCAATTCTGCAACAAGTTTTTTGAAATGCTCTTCCGCAAACACCGGTGGTTCAACATCATAATATGCCTTTGCTTCTTCATCGAATGAAAGTTTCTTCCCGCCTAATACTTCAACGCGGGCAATGAGCGACGAGATTTGTTTCTTCAAGTATTGATGGCGAAGCTGTAAAATTTCTTCGTTCTGCTTGCTGCGGAGTTTGTCTAATTTAGTTTTTAGAGGAAGCGCTGTTTGCAGTATCGTGTCTAACGATTGTTTTTCAGCTTTTGTTTCTGCCTGCCATTCTGGTGGGCCGTAGTAAGCATCTACATAGTCAGCATCGTGCTGTCCAACGGCAAGAACGAGCTTTACATATGGCTCGGCAATATCGTTTAATTCTCTATTAAGTTGCAGGGACACGTGTTTTGCAGTTTTCATTTCTTCTTTTCGATACAAGGGGAGTTTTTATTGTTGTGTCTTTTATATAATGTACAAAATACAGCAAGTTCTTTTCTGCATGCGCCAATTGCATCGGGCTGGGCAAATTCCGCGTGCCTGCAAGAAAAGTCGCAGAATTGAGGAGGATCATCCTTCCTTTGCTTCTTGATGAGCGTCGATTCTCGGGAAGATATTTTTTTCCTACAGTCCATTATTAAATTCTGCTGCACCCGTTTCTACTCACTATCTACATTTGCAAGTTGCATAATATATAACGGAGTTCTCGGTTCATCGGCAAAAAATTCTTTCGTCTTGCTTTGAGTGATTGCCCAGCGGTCAAGCCATGAAATTCCACCTTTTCCTGTATATGTGTCGCTCGATGAATAGGCAGGGTCTTTGAGTGCTTCGTCAAGTGTGATAAAACGATAGCCTTGATCTTTGATCATGGTGCATAAAATATTGAAGTATTCCGAATTCAATCGATTGGAATGAATTAACAGAATTTGATTAATCTGCCGCATGAAAAGCTTGTCGGATTGGTGTTCAAAATATTGAATCTTTGATTTCATATATCCGATGTACTCTTGACCGATCCTTTTCATCAACGTTGTATCATTGATTCTCTTTGCTTTGTCAAAGGCAACCGAGAATATCCATTCGGAATTATCTATTGTGACAGGAGCAATTGTATAATTATGTTGGTGAAGAAATTCCGCAATTTCATTGGTTACTTCGATACTTCTGCCCGTCATGAGAAATGGATGACGAAAATAGCGAAGGTTCATTCCTCTATCGGCCATCAAGTTCTTAATGGTTCTTTCACCCTGTATAATATCCTGTTCATATTCGCTGACTGGTACACCGTTTGCACTTTTATGTGAATAGGTATGATTTCCCAACTCTATACCTGAGTCGAGCCAGGTTTTTAAAATATTCACACGCTGCAAGTCAAGTTTACCGTTAACCTCGAGTTTGTTTTCATTCACAAAACCAACTACCGGGATACCTTCGGTTCTGATTTTTGAAATAAGCTTTTCTACAATCGATTTCATCTCTTCGGTCGATACACGTAGTGCAATATTTAACGGAAGATCGTCAATTGTAACGGAGATCCTTTTTGCCGACTTGCTGGAATCTGCGGATTGAGAATATCCTTCGGTCATACAGGAAGCGATGAAGACAAGTAGAATGAGTATTGTTCGAAGCGGATTCATCATTGTTTTATTTATAGCAGAAAAAATCTTGAACATTTATTGTCCGATTGATTTCTCCAACTAAGTAACTAATGGTTAATGTTTCAGGTGCTTAATCGGTTGTTCGGCGTTCTGAATTTCTTGTTGTTTGACTGAGTGCACTTTTCTGCCTGTGGAAATTTCCATCATCGGTTTTATATCTTTCAACCAGATATCGCCTTTATAATAGACACGCTCGAGGAACAAACCAGATGGCGGAGCGGTAAGCTTTGCCGGCTCGTCCGATTTGGCGTGGAGAAATTTCTTAACGTCATTTAATGGCATCTTGCCGCGTCCGACTTCTGCCAGCACGCCGATGATTTGCCGGACCATTTTCCAGATAAAATGCGATCCAACGATACGAATGAGAATTAAGTCTCCAGCTTGCTGCACATCAATCGAATTGATATGCACTTTTGTGGATTTTTCTTCAGGTTCGTCGGCGGTGAAGGATTGAAAATCTTTGAGTCCGATAAACATCTCTGCCGTCTCGCGCATCTTTACGATATCGAGCGGGTCTTTTATCCACCAGACAAATCGCTTGCCGAACGCTGTCCGCCGCCGCGAAATTTGGTACAAATAGCTTCGTGCCATTGCATCGTGCCGCGCATGAAATTCATTGCTGGCTTTTTCAATTTCGATAATGTTGATATCGGCGGGGAGTTCGTCGTTTAATTTCATCCGGATGATTTCCGGTGCGAGCACTGTTTTGATGTCGAGATGCGCTACCTGCTGCAACGCGTGGACGCCGGCGTCTGTGCGGCCTGAGCCGTAGAACTCGAATCCATGAGTACCGAAGACTTTGCCTATTGCATCGTTGATTTCGCCCTGCACTGTTCGCGCGTTTTTTTGCACCTGCCAGCCGCTGAAACGCGTGCCTTCATATTCAATTGTAAGTTTGAATCGTGCCATATATTTAAGATACGATTTTGTTGAGTGGAAGCCAAAATTCGTTTTTTGTAGAGATGTTCAATTGAATGTTTCTACTCTTGCCCTCCTAGATGGATTATTTTGTCGCCGAATTTTTTACGGATTTTGTCGACAACTCTTAGAATGTCTTGCTTCTTTTTATTAGTAGGGGAGAGGGATAATTGAAGTTGATCTTCTTCATCGAAATTGGAAAGCCGTACTCCAATTAGCCGAACCGGTAGTTTTCCTGTATAGGAGGATTGAAGAAGTTCTTTTGCCGTGCGAGAAACTACAGTATCGTCATTAGTTGGTGCGACGCTCTTCGCCCGGCTGATTGTCTTGAAATCGGAAGTACGGAGCTTCAGTGTAATAGTGTGTGCTTTCCATCCATATTCACGGAGTTTCTGACAGACATCTTCGGTCAATTCAAAAATCGTTTTCTCTAATTCTTTTCTATTTGATATATCGTTGGCAAATGTCTCTTCGCGCGAAATACTTTTTGCGTCCCAATCGTCGCCGATCACATCGGAACCGTGCCCGAATGCTACATTGTATATCCATAATCCATGCTTGCCTAAAATGTCCAGAATTTCTTTTTCCGTTCTTTGTTGTATATCGGAAACTTTATGGAATCCCTTTTCCCGCAAATATTCTTCTGTTTTCTTACCGACACCAGGAATGACGCCGATATCCAGAGGTGCAAGATATGCAGCTTCCGTTCCGTGAGGAACGAAAACAATACCGACGGGTTTTACCTGGTTCACTGCGATCTTTGCGATGGTTTTGTTGGAGGCGAGACCTATGGTACAAGGAAGCTTGAATTCATCTAGCACAAGTTTCTGAATCGTCTTCATGAAACCGGGCAGATCATTATGGTAGAGATTTTCACATCCTGTAAAATCCATATTCATTTCATCAATAGATGCGCGTTCGACTACAGGTGCAAGTTCGCACATCCGTTCATAAAGTTTCTTCGAGATGCGTCCGTATTCGCCATGACTTCCATGCACGACGATAAGATTTGGACAAAGCCGCTGCGCTCGTGCCGTAGGCATGGCAGAATGAATACCAAACTTGCGTGCTTCGTATGAGGCCGATGCCACGACACCTCGCCCGGCTGCGCTCCCACCGACAACAACTGATTTCCCAATAAGTTCCGGATTCTTGATCCGTTCGACAGAGACAAAAAAGCAGTCAAGATCTAAATGAGCTATATATTTTTGAGGAGAGGACATGATTTACCGATGGTTATCTGACTACGATAAATCGCGTATGGTTTACTTCGGCAGCGCTAGATACCGTTTGATCTTTTGTGTCGTCGTTTTCTCAAATTCTAATTCACGGATTGTGAATTTCTTAATCTGTTTGAAGCTGGTCAGTTCGGCATTTGCCCTTTTTACTTCACCTGCTATTATGTCGTTGATAAGTTCCGGAGTGATTGGCACACCGCGAGCTTCTGACAACTCTATGAACGCTTCCGCATCGACAACAATTTGTGCCGAAATAATTTCATCTAATTTCGGATCATCTTCACCGTAGACAAGGCACTCCTGAATGTACGGACTGCGCTGCAGAGTGTCTTCAATTTCCTCAGGGAAAACATTTTTTCCACTTCGTGAAATGATTACATTTTTCTTCCGCCCGCAAATGTGAAGGAAGCCGTCTTCATCGATAGAGCCGAGATCACCGGTCATAAACCAGCTGTCTTCAAATGCTTCACGAGTCGCTTTTTCATTTTTATATAAACCAATCATTACATTTGTCCCTTTTGCCCACACCTCGCCGACACCATCTTCATTAGGTGAATGAATCTTCAATTCAACACCGGGAAGCGGAAGTCCGGCGGCATCATCTTTGAAATTCTCAAGCTGGTTCAATGCGAGAATAGGAGATGTTTCCGTTAGGCCGTATCCTTGCACGAATGTAAAGCCGAGATCGCGAAGCCCTTTTGCAACCATTGGATCAGGAGCGGCTCCACCGGCAATGAATGCGCGAATATGCCCGCCGAAGCGTTTGTGGATTTCAGCGAAAACAAGTTTCTTGGAGCTCTTCCAACCAAAACGCGCAGCGAAGTCTGTTATTTTAATCAGCGGCGGTACAATGATCGATGTTAAGCGTTTTTCATGAATTGCCTGATATACGCGCTTGAACATTTTATCAAACATAAGCGGTACGCTGAGAAGCATCGTTGCCTTCACTTGTTGAAGATCGTCCACCACTGTTTTGAGTGAACGAGCATAGTGTACCGATGCGCCGGAATATAACGGACAGAGAAATCCACACGTGCATTCGTACGTATGATGAATGGGGAGAACAGAAAGGAAGCGATCTTCTGGATAGATCATCATCATACTGACCATGGCGATGAGATTAGCAGCGAGATTCCGCTGACTGAGCATGACACCTTTCGCTCTGCCGAGTGTACCTGAAGTAAAAATGATTACTGCCAATTCTCGTGCATCTATCCGTGGCAAAGCATCCACAGTACACCCCTGGCTGTTATTGATCAACTCGATCATTGAAAGAAAGCCGTCTTTCTTCGTTAGCAAATCCATACTTATAAAATATTTAATATGCTTTAGTGAATGGCGCTTCTCGCGCAGCATTGAATCGAAGGATTCGGAAAATACAATGACATTGGTATCTGATTCGTGGATGATGTTGAGAATTTCGTTGGTGCTGAGTTTCGCATCGATTGGGACGATGACGTAATTAAAACACATCGACGTAAGATATGTCAAGCACCATTGCACACGGTTTTCAGAAATGACGGCGATATGGCTCCGCTCTGGCAATTTGAGGTTGTGTAGTGCTGTTCCAAATTTAAGCACGTACTTCAATAATGTATTGTAACTGACTTTTGGAATAGGTGTATCTTTTAAATCCTCGAGTGCGAGTTTGTCACCATGCTTGCCTGCTGATTTAATCACCATATCCTGAATGGAATCGATATGAGGAACTTTGTTTAACTTTGGTGTGCGCTTCATTGAAATTCCGATATTATGGTTTGGTCGTTTTTCTTGTCTGGTTTCCAAAAGGTGAATATGGAAAATCAGATTATAAGTGATTAAAAATGATTATTTGATAAGTTTAAAATATTAATGAACGTTCAAATGTCTACCAATTTCGTTTTAATTGCAAGCGCCTAAAAAAGTTAGTAGTGGGGTCTTTTGAGACAGGGAAAAGAGGGAATGAACAGATGTTTTACTTTGGGGCAATCTCAGTCTTAATAACCTTTTTTCTCATATTAATTTTTACAGCTGTTTTTTTGGTTGAACAATAAAAATCTTCACGGGATAAACCGCTCTGCCTTATCATGCTTTTCATCAACTCTGGAGAGTAGCCTTTGATCTTTAGGTCTACCGTGACTCTTCTTTTAATGTCGTTGGTATAACCGACATGGTTCGCATGGCTACCGACAGTATTGTCCAATGTAAAGCCCTGCACTTTTAAAATTGCCAATACTTCTTCAGGGGTTAAGGGCGGATATTGTTTAGGCAAGCTTTAGATGTTGGGAGTATGGATCGTAATTGGCATTAAAGTTTATTGATTTTAAAATTTTACCTGTAAAACTAACAACCGTCAATAAATGCCAACCAATCCGATACTTCATAGGTGCTTTTCTAAAAAAGACACCTTGTTCTATCTCGTCTGAACTAAATGATTTAAAGTACGCCGTAAGAGCATCTGCCATTTTTCTCTTTATTTCTGGAACGGAAGAGGCTTGAATAAAGATATCGGTTTCAAGGCAAACAGCTATATAGATGCTGCCCTTTTTTTGTCCGATTATTCTTAGCGCAATTTGTTTTTTTGCCATTTGTTCTTTTTCCATACTAAATAAAACGTTTGAGACGATTATTTAGTTTCATTTACCATCTTATGAGGCGGGTAGGTTGCTACGCAAGGTAATAAAAAATTAAGTTTTGTCAAATTATTACCCCTCCTATTATGTAATATTATTATATCTTAACCACCAAAAACATGCCACCAATATACCTCCTATTTTGACGGAAAAAAGCTGCAATTGTATTATTGGACTGGTCAATTCTATTTATTAGTTGTTATTTATGCCGCCTTTCTTGCTGTTTTTGCGATTCCTAAGAATTCCTGCCAGTTCCCAATGTGATTTGATACACATGCTTGCATTGCCGGTGTTACTCTAAGCGTTTGATGGATACGCATAAAGTTATAATGAAAGAAATGTAATACAATAGCGGCTTTGTGTTTCTCTAACTTTTTACTAAAACTAAGGGTTAGCCGGGTAAGCCGTAGCATGTTCATTCTCATAGTAAGATTTTAGCGTTCGAAATGTGATCCTTCGACACCATAGCGCTCTATGCCAAGCGATGGCTTTGCCAAACCACTTTGTAGAACACCCGGTTAGTCGAGCATACTCTATTATGCAATTAATAGCAACGCATAGAGTCCACCACCTAAAAGGAATACAATAAATAATGCGAATGAAACATAATTCTTGATACCAAAGAACATGACCTGTTCAATTGCTCGCATGAACCAGAACACCGCAATAACAATGATAACGAATCTACCAAATGCCGTGAACAGAAGTTCGTTCTGAAAGACAATTGATATGACACCAAAAAACACAAAAATATAGATCAATCGCATGTTAAGAATCTGCATGATAGCACGATTCGTTGGTGAAAGTCGGTGCAAATCCTGACGCCAACGAAAGATCTTCCAAAAAAGAATATGAAATACTGAAAATGCGAAACAATAAAGTCCGCCGAATAAGAGTAGTGTTGTTAACATTTTAGAGCTCCTAAAAAAATATTCCTCATGGTTGCCTAATGGACAGGTGCAAAGTCTGTTGCGTTCTTAACGCTAAGCGATTGCATTGCACCTGAAATGTGGAACGGACGCACTGATAACTTTCAATATTTTGATAACGAACCAAATTCATTCACTATTTTTAAATAATGTTAGTATCACGCTTCGCGTGATTCATTCTTCTGGACAAGCCGAGCTGGAGTACCTGGATAGGCAGCACAACGATTATCTTACTACTCTTATCACAAGTAAAACAAGTGAGATAACCAACGACAAAGATGAAATAGAAAGTGCAAGCAATGTTCTATTTGAAATAATCTTGGCGGCGATAGATAGTTCGTTTATCTGAACAGCAATTTTTTCAATCAGATCCGCTTGTTCAAGTTCATTTTGTTCTAAGAGTTTTATTCTTTTATCTAATTGTTCTAATGAAGCCTTTTTGGGTTTGCCGCTTTCTTTCAAAGTATTCCCGAAATATTTGTTGACACTGTTGAAAATCTTTTGGCCAGCTTCAACAATAATCGGACTGTATTTGAAGATTGTATCCCACGGTATCATCGAAAGAAGAGTAAAAGCACCCATTGGATTATCCTCCTGTATTTGTTGAAGAACGTTTTGCTGCCTAACGTACGGGCGCTAAGTTGCGGCGCTGATAACTATCAATATTTTGATAACGAACCAAATTCATTCACCATTCTTAAATAATATTAGTATCACGCTTCGCGTGATTCATTCTTTTGGACAAGCCGAGTGAGCGCCTGAGTAGGCAGCTATTGTGTTTTGCTTGCATTGATAATGTCATAAGGAATTTTTGAATCAGCATAAACTTGCCACAAATGAATTTTTCCATCCTTGGTAATCGCTTTCCACGAAGCAGGCAGATACCAATAATTTTCCTTCTTATCACTCAATCCTTGAAATGTGCCGCCTGCAAAACCAAACACTGCAGCAGTGTTTCCATTAAAAAACAATTCTGTAATTTCGACTTTATAATCGGGAAACAATTGAAAGTATCCAATCCATCCTGCCCTCATTTGCTCTTTACCTACAGCTTCGTTGCCCTGAGAATCAATGAATTTATGATCGTCTGTCATGAGCGAACAGATTTTGTCAACGTTATGTTCGTTGATTGCCTCAACAAAATTGTAGATAATCTGCTTTGTCATTTGTGTTTTCATAATAGCTGCCTATCGGACGGGCGCTAAGCTGCCACGCTGATAACTTTTGCGCCTTTGGCGCACAATATACACAAAACGAACCAAATTCATTCACCATTTTTAAATAATGTTAGTATCACGCTTCGCGTGATTCATTCTTTTGGATAAGCCGAATGAGCGCTTTAGGCGCCATAGCGCTTCCGGCGCCACTTGAGCGCCTGGGTAGGCGGCATTTCTATTTTTTAGTTCCCGACTAACCAATCGAATGCATCGTGTCTTGTACTGAACACTCTGTGATTTGATTTCCCGCTCACAAATAACAGTACCTTGAACAAAGGAGATAAAAGGATGCCAAGCCCAACAAAAGCAACTAATTTCATATATGGTCCATTGTTCTTAGACATTTTTCTCATAGTCTCTCTGACGACTTTATTCAAGGGTGTACCAGAAAGATCAAGCATTCCACGAATTGACCGTTGCTGATTGATCGAGCGAACAAGCCGCATGACTTCTTCTGCTGTATCAACAATACCTTGACTGTCTTTGGCATTTGAAAAATCTATGAGAAGTATTTTTTTATTACCATGATCTTCAAACTTCACGTCGGGCATCTCAAATCTCCCATAATTCTACACAATGTCATAGAAAATGCCGCCTAACGGATGGCGGCTAAGCCACTATGCTGAATATTATCAAAATGTAGATGACGAAACAAGTTCATACTGAAAAGTTTATTATTAAGAACCAAAGTACTTTGAAGAAAAACGACGATTAAAATCATTATCTGCAATTCCCCGAAATGTCAATCAATCACATTTATTGATCTTTTGTATCAAGATAAAAAAAAGAACGACTAATAAAAAAGCTATCACAAGGCGTCAGAATCGAACCTCTAATTGTATGCTTACAATGCTTTGGCTGTCTCCACTAATTTCATCATTGCCGGTGCCTATTGACTTAACGCCTTCTTTAACCGTTTGTGCATACTTCGCAGCAACATACATTTTTGAAAAGACCTGATAACGCAAAATACAATACCAGCGCATGCCGCGTCCATAGAGAGCGGGATTTGAGTACGCCCCAGGGACTTCATCTTCAAATTCGTAAATTGCGGAATCGTAGGAGTCCGTCTCAAAGATAGCAAGTCGTGCTTGTGCTGTCAGCGAATAAAATAAATTCCATTTAATTTCTTGAGACATCAGCATCCCCTGTTCTGCACTCTGTATTCCGCCGTAGTCAACTGTCACCCATTCGACTCTGCTTGATAAACGTAACGATGGAGACGATGCGAATTCACCTGTCAGCCTATAATTGTGCTGGACTCTCGGAATTGTCTGCTGAACTATTCTTGTGTATAAATCATTTTCATAAATTGCAGACGGCGAATCTTTTCTCTTGAACCGAAATGCAATTTCAAATTGTTCCGTTAGGTTATATTCTGCAAGTGCAAGGAAATCGTTGCCATGCGATGGCGTTGGAATCAAATACGTCGGCTGAGAATGTTCAAACTGATCGTAGTACGTTGATATGCACAATCCTTTCATGGGCTGCGTTCGAATTCCGACATACACACCACTCTCATTTTGCACTTGTCCGGATAACTCACCAAAAGCATTTCCGTGGATGCTTTGGAATGCAGAAGGATAATCCCTGGCAGTAATTGTCAAGGCAAGCATTGCAGCAGGTTCATAAGTTATTCCTGCAATGACAGCAAGTGCGTTTGCGCGATCAATAGCGCATTCTGAAAACACATCTATATTTTTGCTTGTGAAAGAAAGATCCATTCCTTCCATCCATAATTCAGATGCACTTTCGCCATTATTGCCTATGAGCATGAACGGATTCACAAATCGAGTACGATAACAGGTACCTCCAATCTTCAATCCATCTAAAAGATATGTAACTGCACGGCATCCGATTAGTGTCTCTCGTGATGAGTTCTGTTTGCGTTGTTCACTTTCGGTACGGAATAATCCACTGCTGTATAGAGACGAGATATTTCCGAGCGAATCTATTGTTGCATTAAGTGTTTTGTTGGAATACATAACTTGGACCTGCAATTTGTCTAAATCAATCGAAGCACTGATACCGCGGAAGAAAGAATTCTCATCAGATGAAAGGTACGGGTGAATTCCGCCGCCATTTTTCCTTACTGGCGTAATAACGTCACTTCCTTTTCCGAACGCTGATGAACTCCAGAAGATCAATCCCTCTGCGGCTTCCATTTGATAATCTCCAATTATAAAATGCGTTGAGATTGACGGGATGGAAAAGCCAGCGAAATAGGTTGAGAAATTTGTAATGCTTCGTTCACCGGGATCTTTTTCAGTCAGCACACCAACTTCCAATTCAGAAACCGAGGATGATAAAGGTGATTTATTCTTACCGATTGAAAGATGAAATCGATTTAGTATTTTTATCGGCGTGCCGGGATACGCGCCATTGATAAATCCTTGCCGCTCTTCAATTTCTGTTGATGTTCTGCTGAGAAAAGATGCACTGAGGCTGGGACCCTTCTTCATCCTTCCAATTCTCACAAACCTGCGAATGAAGGAAAGCAATTCCGGTGTCATTCCTTCGATCTCTAATAGTTCATCTATAGAAGTAAATCGTTCGCGTTTACGTCTATCAATAATCCTGGAAACAATAAGATTTGATATTGCGGGAATTCGATGTAGTTCTTCTACTGAAGCTGTATTGAGATTAAGTGGATCGTCTTCAAGCTGAGTTGTTTCTTCGGCAATGGTAGAATTTTCATCGGATTGTACGGCAGTTTCCAATATCTTTTCCCAATAACTGTCTTCCCAAACATCTGATGTATCTGATATTAACTGTTCTTGCGCGCTGGCAAGAGATGCAATGGCAATGCTGAATAAGATAAATAAAAAAGCACGCATAGTTATTTATCAAGTTTGAGAGAAAGTTCGATCTGATGAGTCCAGCCGAGATCTGGATGACTGTAACCAGCATATCCAAACTCAAATAATAAATATCTTACAGCGATCCCTGCTGAATACTTATCCGGATTATTTGCTACTCCTGCACGAAGCGCAATCACGGAAAACACGATTTGCTCAATCCCCATTTTTATACTCGCGGGGAAACGAATATCTTTTTCCATTTCAATTGAAATATGAAAATCGTGAAACGGTAGCCAACAAGCCCCCAGGTCAAACACTTGAGGCATCTTCTCACCAGTTCTTCCAAGAGTTGCATCTGTAATGTTGTGAACACTGAAACCGACATTTACGCTTTCTATTATGTGCGCAATTAATCCTCCATCGATGGAAAAGCTGCCGGCAGTACCGTATCGAGCAATATCAAGCCGCTGATATCCGAAATATAATCCGGCTGAAATATTTCTGTCAATCTTTTTAGCAAGCGCTATTCCAAATTCTGTTTCCGAATATAGATCGAAACCGAATTTCTCTACTTTAATTCCAATCGATGCAAAGGAAAGCGGCATCGCCGCAGCAAGTGCCGTTGTTTGCAGTTCCTGTAATCCGAATTGATCTGGAACGATAAACGCAGAACATTGGAATGCAGTTACGCTGGTAAGGCCTGCCGGATTGTAATTGATTGCCCAGCAATTATCCGATACAGCAGTGAAAGCATTTGCCATACCAATGGCTTTCGTGCCCAGCCCATTATTTTCCATTGTAAAAAGGTGCGGATGATTTATGAGCAAACAAGCAATAAGTGCGCAACCTAACCTTTTTACTTGCTGAGGCAGTAGAATTTGGGTATATTTTCCTAGTTCAAACATGGAATGAGCCTCCTATGAAAAAAGTAAAAGTAGCAATCCTGTTTTTCATTCTCCTATTAATTGGAACTCCGTTTCTTGTTTCTCAAGAACTCAATTGCTCTGTCACGATCCATACGGAATCCATCCAATCTGCTCAGCTTGGTTATCTGCGTAGCTTTAGTCAAGATATTGAACGTTATATGAACAATACACGCTTCTCAAGCGAAGATCTTGACGGAGAAAAAATCCAATGCAGCTTGGATATTTCATTTACAACAGCAACAAGCGACAACCGCTATCAGGTACAGGCTGTCGTACTAAGTCAGCGTCCAATTTATATCGGCAATGATAAATCTGACCGCTCAACACTTGTTCTTCGAATTATGGATAATAGTTGGAACTTCACCTACACACCTAATCAACGGATGAACCATGATGAAATGGTTTTTGATCCATTAACAGGATTTCTTGATTTCTATGCGTATCTCATAATTGGATATGATCTGGAGACGTACATCCCTATGTCCGGGTCTCCCTGTTTTCAAAAAGCGTTAAACACAGTACAATTGGCAGCCAACTCAGCAGCAGCAAAAGATTGGCAGCAATCTTCTTCCGGCTACAGTAAGTTTGGCATTACAGACGAACTCTCCAGCGTAAAGTATAATGCCTTCCGTACCGCTTTCAACAATTATCATTTTGACGGCATCGACTTGCTCACTACGGAAAAGCAAAAAGCACTTGGTAATATGCTCACAGCGATTGCGTCAATTAATGATATTCGCACGCGTCAAAACTCTTCCAGTGTAGTTGTGAAACAATTTTTTGATGCAAAATACAGAGAAATTGCTGAAGCCTTCCAAGCTTATCCTGATCGCAGTGTATATGAAACACTATCCAATTACGATCAGGAACATCGTTCTACTTATCAAGAATGGAAAACAAAGTAGTAGTTCATTGTCATTTTTCATTCTTTTCTAAACTGATGTGGACTAAACAAACGCATAGCATTCTCTGTAGTAATGCGCGCTACTTCTTCTTCGGAAATGTTAAGCGCTTCTGCAATCTTACGTCCGATCAACACTATGTTTGCCGGCTCATTCCTTTTTCCACGCAAAGGGACTGGCGTCATATAGGGAGAATCTGTTTCGAGTAAAATATTCTGAATTCCAATCTGCTTCACAACTTCGATACTATTTGATTTCTTAAATGTAACAATACCGGGAAATGAAACGCAAAAACCAAGTTCATGCACATAGGCAGCTTGGTCCGCTGTTCCTGGAAAACAATGGAATACACCGCGCATCGGTTCTGTACTGTTCTTTTTCCAATTTGGGTTTACATTTACAGTCCTTTCTACGATAGAAAAAACATCTTCAGTTGATTCGCGCATGTGCAAAACAACCGGCAAGTGTTTTCGTACTGCAATTTCCATCTGTTCAACAAAATATTTTTGCTGTAATTCGCGCGGCGAGAAATCATAATGATAATCCAAACCAATTTCCCCGATAGCAACTACTTTCGGATGTTCGCAGAGCTTTTCAATCTCCGCCAAATCTTGGTGACCCGCTTTTAATGCCTCGTGCGGATGGATACCAACGCATGCAAAAATATTTTCATGCTGATTAGCAAGCTGGATAGCCTCTCGGCTGGACTTCACATCCGTTCCAGGAACGATGATAACGCTTACTCCAGCTTCTTTTGCCCGGGATAATACTGCTGTAAGTTCATTTGCGTAATCGGTAAAGAAAAGATGTGCATGAGAATCAATGTAATTTGGTGTCATAGTTTGCATCCGCTGGGCAGTGTGTTGATAAAATAATACGTTAATCTTTCATTTGATTCAAGATACTTCGTTGGCTCCTTAGAGCGGTTAAACATTGGAATTCTTGGCTCTCTTATGTATATTTTAAGTATTGGAAGTTTGAATCGAAAAATTGTTGATTTGAAATATCGATGATAAAATAGGGGAATATGTGGTTGATTCATTGGTTTAATAGCTTGTTTAAATAATTGAAAATGACCAATTGTCAATTGCCCAGGCGAAATGTTTATGAGCAAACGTTTGTGCGTTCGCTTTTTAATTCCATTGCGCATCGATACGATTTTCTTAATCACACACTGAGTTCCGGTATCGATATTATTTGGCGGCGAAGAGCAATTCAGCTGCTTCAGCCATTTCAACCGAAACAAATTCTTGATGTCGCAACAGGCACTGCTGATTTGGCTATTGAAGCAGTGAGGTTGAATCCTGAACAAATTATCGGTATCGATATTTCACCGAAGATGTTGGAAATAGGTCGTCGTAAAATTCAGACTCGGAAGCTGACTCACCTTATCACACTCGAATCTGGCGAAGCCGAACATCTACGTTTCGAGTCCGGTTCATTCGATGTAGTGATGGCTGCATTCGGCGTAAGGAATTTTACAGATCTTGAACTTGGATTGAAAGAGTTTCACCGTGTTTTACGGATAGGTGGCTGTACCATAATTTTAGAATTTTCTCAACCAAAACGATTTCCGATAAAACAAATGTTTCGCTTTTATTCACGATACTTCCTTCCTCTGCTTGGAGGAATAGTTTCAAACAATCGTTCGGCGTACGAATATCTTCCAAGTACAGTAGCAGAGTTTCCGGATGGCGAGGAGTTTGGTGCTTTGCTGCGTTCAGCGGGATTTACAAATGCAACTTGTTTTCCACAGACTTTTGGTATCGCTTCTATTTATATTGCAAAGAAAGAACCATTATCCAGATGATAAACGTTTGATAATTAACTATATCGATTAAAAACCCTTTTCATTTTAAACTCATAATTTGATTGGTCTCTATAAAATATTTGATGCTCACGTTCACTTCTACTCAAACACTTTTTTCAAGTTTTTAGTGAAGCAAAAACCTAATCGCGCAGACATCAACACTGAGCTTAAGAACCTTGCGTCAAAAGGACACATCGAAATCCCCGGTGAAGATCCTGTACAGCTTGCCAAGCGTTGGATTGATATTATCGACAAATGGAAGTTGGAACGGTTGATGCTCTTGGGCAGTATTCCAGGAGATGAAGAATCGATAGTCAAAGCAGTGAACGCGTTTCCAACTCGCTTCTCTGGAATGTTCACCATCGATCCTAATTCTAATTTGTTGATGGAGAATGCCACAAAGCGGATAAAGGAAGATAAGTTGAAGGGAGTGTTGCTCTATCCTTCACTTTATCAAATTAATGTCAACGATGAATGGCTCTATCCTCTCTATAATCTCATTCAGGAATGCAGCAGCATTATCTTTGTGCAATTTGGCAAGTTGATTATGCATAACCGCGAGTACGCCGGTATTCCTACGGTGACTAATGATGAATTTGCCAATCCCAAAGATTTGATACCGGTAGCAAAGAAATTTACCGGAATCAAATTTATCATTCCAAATTTTGGGGCCGGAATGTTTGAAGAAACCTTGGAAATCGGAAAACAATGTCCGAACGTTTATGTCGACACTGCTGGATCAAATTCCTGGATTACCGAACATCCCACAAAGCCCGATATGCGTCACGTGTTTCAGAAATTCTTAGAAATCTATACTGCAAAGAGAATTTTATTTGGATCAGATTCAGGTTTTTTACCACGCGGTTACCGCTACGACATTGTGGATAATCAGATGAAGTTGCTTCAGGAAATGCGTGTACCGATGGGGGACATCAAGAAAATATTTTATGAGAATATGGCTGGATTGATGAACACCGTGTAAAATTTTTAGGTGCCCCACTACCAACCCATGCGTCTTCGAAGGCTGCTTATTTGAGCGGTATGATGCTGGGCATGCCATGCATACTGCTGGAGCAAAGTGTCGACCGTCAACACGCCATATCGAGAATGCCGCCATTGTCGATCGAAAGAACTTGAGTCAAGCGATTCAAATGCTTCTACCCAACGATTACGGATTGCTCCGAACAGAGCCAACGACAAATCAATTGATGGAGATTTTGCATCGGGTAATTCTGCCCACAACCCTTGTTCTGCCACCATCACATCCGGCACATCTATCGTAAGAGCATACTTAAGTCGAGGATAGGCATTGACATCTGATTCAACTAAATGATGCACAACCTGAGCAAGAGTCCAACCGCCAGGACGATATGTGTTGAGGAGTTGATCCTCAGTGAGATTTTTAACAGCATCATATAAAAGAGGTGGAGCGGTTCTAAACTGACGAATATATTCTGTTCGAAGTTCAGGTGTTGGTTGTTTAAATACAAATTTTCCGATTGGATATTTTAATTCTTCTTCTGTTGGCATATAGAGAATTCTCTCATGGATTTAAAACACAGCCACATTAGGGAACGATCAGTTTAACGCAGCTAGAATGCATAACCAAATTTTAATATCTCAAAGTCTATTATTGTTTTCGTATCATCACCTATGATTCCTTGTATTGTACGCTTATCAGCAGAAAAATATGATCCCCATACAAAACTTATTCCCCAATAAATACCTGAAGTTGAAAAATATCTATATCCGATACCGAACATCGCTCCGACTTTATCTGTTGTTATAATTGGTGCGGATGATGATGGAAACAGGCTGAGCCCAAATAGTGATAGATCACCGCCTTCTTCTCCTCTGATATGCGTATAACGCAATCCCCCCTCAATATAAAATCCGTCTTGGTGTTGTCCCAAGAATTTCCTATAAACTATATCCTGGTTCCAAAGTGTTAACTCATGATTTCCAGAGTTTTCGTCTGTTCCATTTTGATAAAATATCGGAAATGCAATTTCTGCATGTCTATCCACATCAAAAAGTGAAAATCCTCCGCTTAAAACCGTATATGAACGTGAGCTGCTTACTAAAAAATATGCGGGATTGAATTCAATACCAAATTTTTTATTCTCGAGCGGTTCTTTATAGCGAACTATTTCGTTATATATTTTTTCCTGCTGCGATAACATTTTCTTTTGATATAAAAGCAATGTATCGATCTTTGTATTATTTGTACTATCCTGTGCTTTCAGCGCAAACGAATACAAACACAAAATGATGCAATAGAATGTTGTTATTTTCATAATGCTATCCTATTTGAGTATAGAAATATAGTAATCTAAGTGTTCTTAGATCTATTCCCAGGGATCAAATTCCAATCCAAAAGAAATAATACATCACCTTTTTCATCTTGTGCTCTCCTATGTGGTTGCCCAACGAAATGGCACTCCTTGAAAAATATTGTATCACTCTTCGTGTGATTCTTTCTTCTGGACAAACCGAGTGTGCGCCATAGGCGCTGTCGCTTGCAGCGCCATCTTGGACATCCCGCTATATAAGAATTTATATTGACAGCGGGACTTGAGCACCTAGTCAGGTTTTATACTTCTTTTTTCATAAAGCAAACTCTAAATGGCAAATGAGGAAAATCCCTTGTTCCTGTTTCTTTAAATCCTTGCTTTGAATACCAATTTTTAAGTCTGGTATTTGAATCAATTAAAGCTATTGAAATCCATTTACCGTTTTGTGCCTTGATCTTTTCGGCAGCATATTCCATTATTTTAATTCCATATCCTTGATGTCTATACTCTGGAATTATAGAAACCTTCTCAATATAATAAGTGTCAATTTCTTTTGCCGATTTTTCAATTGCTATGCAACCGATAACTTTATCATTTACTGTTAATTGATATAATTCTATACCTTTATTTAATTGTGCCCGTAAAGCATGCTCATCAATAAAAGCACTGTTTGTTGGATTATTTTCTTTTGTAAATCCAAATTCCTTTGCAATCGTCCCATGCGCTTCGTTGAGAACCTTGACTACGCTTGATAAATCATGGTCTGAATTGATACAAACGAATTGCATTTTGGATTCCTTGATAGCCCTATTTAAAATATATGAATAAAACCTACCGGATGGCGGCTAAGTCCCGATTCGACTAAGAGTCGAATCGAGGATCCCTTACAGCGGGACTGCGGCGCTGATAACTTTCAAATTGTACTAAACCTCTGATCGCCATGAATTTTGTAGTGAGCTCATTCCGTCTGCTTGAGCGCCTGGTTAGGCGGCATTAGTTGTTTCTTCATTGCTAAAGAGAAAACTTAAAACACTTTTTAAATAGAAATAAATGTTCTGAATAATGTAAACGGGTCCGATAAGTGCACCAATAACACCCCACCAAGTTCCAATGAGAGTAATAAGAGTACACTTAAAGAAAAGAATTGAGGTGCAACGGAAACAGAATGATCCTCGAAACTCCTTTTCTTGCCGCCGAAATAAATAGCTTACGTTCTGTCGAAATACACTCGAACGAATAGATTTTGTCTCGTTACATTTATGACAATTGTTGATATGGGAGATAGTATTCATATGATTCAATGCCGCCTAACTACTGATTAGATAGACTCCACTTTTCAGCCCATTAATATCATTGTATGTTTGGAAAACTTTTACGTCGGTAAATATGCACACGCTACTCCCCGTGTACATATCATAGTAGAACTGGTTCTAATCTACAAAAGTGACTTGAGATATACAAACTTTTAAAGGAGAGAGCAGATTATTCAAACAGGGCGTAACAGCATACGCACTAGACATCTCAGATTACAAATCTATCGGAGTTGGGTTCTTGATGCCAAGGAATTACAAAGCCATTGCTACATCTTTTCTCCTCTTCGTATTGTCCAGAGATCATCGGCAAGATTGCGGTTTGCAAGATATTCGTACGGCATTGTGAAATATCCTTTCTGTCCCCAGTCGGTACCCCACGAGTTCCGGACGATAAATCGTCTTTGAGCATCATCATATCCTACGGCAAGCACGGCATGGCCGCCGAGTACGCGTTCGTTAAACTGAGGCATTTGCACAAAGCCTGTGCTGGCAACTTCCTGCGATTCGAAACTTTCATATACCGTGAATCCGAACACAAACGGAAACCCGTCTGCAAGGCAAGCCCGCATGTCGTCGAGCGTAAGAATGCGATGGTACGATGTGATTTGGCGCTTCATCGCTTCTTTGTAACACTTCGGGCTCGGTTTAATTGTAAATTTTGAAATGATGTAAGGCCAGTGCGTTTCCGAACACACTCCCTGTTTCTTCAGCGTTTTAATTCCATCGCGAATCATTGCCCCTGCATCCGACTTGATAGTACCTTCCAAAGCCCGTTCATTATAATAGATGAACAATCTACTCGCATCCGTAAATGAAACACGATCCTTTCGTTCTAGGAACTCGATTGCGCCGGCAAGTGCATTGCCCGTACAACTTCCAAGATTGCCCTGGTTTTCTACCGGCGAACACGATGGGCGCAAATCGATTTGAGATGGAAGCGCCAGAAAAGTAGGACGCACTGTGCCGTAAAGAAAATCCCGCTGGTCCGGCACATCCGGAACCCAGCCATAACGATGATTCTGCACTGCTTTGGATTTTGTATGTGTTACAGATTTGCGTTGTGCCATAGCATTCTCCTGTGATGAAAATTGTGAAATGCAGAAGTAATGAGTCTTATGAATAACTTGCTGATGTTGCGCAAAACCATATTACATGCAGATAGAATTGGAATTTAGAAGTGCTCCACACATTACTCCGTTCCCATTCCGCCTGGCTGCCAGCCCGCTTCGCATTCTGACTAGTGTCAATAGTCGGATAAACTTGTTTGATGGGAGGATATCCGATAAAATTTGATATCGTGTTGGGAAGGAGAGAAGTGACCAAATCAGCTGTAATCTTTTATAAGGGTTACGCAGTGCACAGTATCTGTGACTTACATCATTCAAGTTAATTGGATTTGTTAATATGATATTCGTGTTGTCGAAACAAACGAGTACAGGAGTCGGCTTCTCATGCAACAAGAGTTCTAAGTATTCGTGATGCGGTTGAGGTTTATATGCATAATATTTCAGCCAATCGATTTTTGCTATGCGACATATCTGAATTCATCCAACACCTTGTTTGTTTGGCCAAACCGCTTTTCCGCCGTTCTGACAATGACATCCTTCAAATTTTTAAGTTTGTGCACTTCGTCATGTAAGTCAATATTCTTTCCCAGCGAAGTATAGGAATGCGCAGCGACGCTCGTAATGAGAACACGCATAAGAAGAAACTCGTCATCAGTTACTCCAACCTCTGAGAGTTCTGATGCATGGTGAAGTGCAGCTTGTAAGACTGCGGTTGCTTCATGAAGAATTATTTCAGTAGACATTTTTTTATCCTCCTCGTTCATAGTTTTCAGCATCTGCTCTGATTTCTATGCATATGCATATTGAACGCCACCAACAGGTTTGGAATCTAATATGTATACTTAAATAATATTGATGTACAAAAAACTTTTAAAATTTTTCACAACTCATATTTATGAGTGCGAAAACCCTGCAACCCAATATACATTGAACGCGTATAGAAAAGCAAGTATTCTGCATGTCGTATTTTCACCAATACTTTGCCGTAATTTCATTATGCATATTGCTGATCGGACGGAATTAAAGAGTGAGAATTTGTTTATAAATACCTCGAAAAACCATATTATATGGTAGAAAACAAGGAATTGGAACGATAAAATTCCATTTTTCATGCTTGAACATATTAATGTTATCAAATTATCTGTTTTTTACGACAAATACTTGCACCAAAATCGCTACAAACAATTGGTTAAAATACGACAGACAATTAGTACGTAATGGTGTAGCTTAATATGTAAATAACGGCAGAAATAATTGTTGATTTCACTATTGTTATACAAGGCCAGAATGTATATTGCTTTTTGCATCAAATAACGCGTTCCAATTTAGCGGGGTGCCGCTTCAGTCTGGCATATAGGCGGCAGTAATGATAGAAAACCTCATCCTTGTTTGTCGGGACTATGAGGATGTTAAATTTAAATATTAGTCAAGGGAGACTAATAGAAACATGCTGGATGAAAAATTGACACATAGTTTTCTTTAGTCACATATCTTAAACTATATTGAAAGGACCACGATGTTTGAGAATTGTAATTCCCCTCCAAGTCGCTCCCTGCCGCACTGCTTTTCGAATTTCACGTTCCAAGATATCCTGTCAATTGGCAGTCACACAAAATATATTTTATTCTTAAGGAGAATATAAATGTCTATAAAGAGAACTCTTACCATTATCTCGATTTTCGCACTAAGCGCAATCGTACTCATCATCTATCCATCAACCGATAAATCTATGAATGCAGGACAATCAATATCAATACAGGATGCAACCGCCTTGACAAACATACACCGCATCTCTGTGCCATCGGATGCAATGCTTGCTCACTATATTGGAAAGGATGTTGTAGAAAAAACTATGAAGCAACCCGGCTGTGTTGGAGTTCGCACATATTATGGCAAGCGTGCAGACGGCAAATTTGGATTCGTGATTGTTGGAGTTGATAAACATGGTAGAGATATGGTATCAAATCTCATAGCTGGTCCGACAATCATATGTCCTCCCTTTTGTGGTAATTAGCATGCATAGATTGCAAGAGCATAATTCATTTACTATCTTAAAATAAAATAATGTGGAGGAGTTGTACACCAGGCAACTCTACTGCATTATAATTCAGATGCCGCAACAAACGTGTATATTTATTGATTTAACGACATTCTGATTAGTTACTTATAAAACTTATAGTACTTATTTTAGAAACAACTTAGTAGATGAATCAATATCCTTTCTTTGCTTATATATCGCACTTCAGTCCGATTTTACCGATTGGAGCTGGAATTTTTAAAATAAGGATTTTACATGATGGAATAAAAATCCTCTTTTATTATCTCATAGTTGCATTTGCTGCAGATATTTATTTTGTATGGTTCGCTAGAGGATATCAATTTACTCTAGGACTTGTACACGTATATTATCTCATAGAATACATGTTTATTATGTCAATCATTTCCATTTGGCAAGAGTCGCGTCGGATGAAAAGATTTTTTCAGGCGTTGATGCTACTTTATATACTGTTTTGGGTTATTGCAAAACTTACATTTGAACCTATGAATGGATTATATTCAGTTACGGCAAGTGCTTCACAAGTTCTCCTTACTCTTGGAGCTGGATATACATTGTTTGTTGTTATAGGTAATCGAATTCAGCCCTTAATGAACCATAGCTATTTTTGGATTCTTCTTTCCTTTGTGATCTATTATGCAGGTACACTCGTGACTATTGCATTACGAGGAATTCTCATACATTATTCAACAGAAAATCTATTTCTTGTTACTTCTTTAGATTGGAGCCTTAAAATCCTCTTCAACATACTTTTTACAATAGGATTCCTGTGTCCTCAGACTCGAACATAATACTTACAGCAATTTTCAGTGTTACCACGGTAGTGCTTGGGCTGTTTTTATTTTTTGTAATAATGATGGTGCGCAGTCATCGCAAAATCGAAGCCGCTCAACGTGAACGAATCCGCCAAATGCAAATATTTTCAGAAAAACTTCAATCGGCACGGGAGGAAGAACAAAAACAAATTGCCCGCGAACTGCACGATGAACTCGGCGGCGCTCTCACTGGTATCAAGTATGATTTGCTCTGGTTAGGGAAACATACGGCAATGAAAAGTGTCGTAAAAGAACGGTTCCAAACTATTCGGGCAATGGTGGATACAACAACGAAAACAGTCCAGAGAATCTCTTCCGGATTGCGGCCGAAAATTTTAGATACAGTCGGATTGGAAGCGGCGGTAGAATGGCATACGCGTGAATTCACAAAGCGAACATCAATCGAAGTAAAACTTAAAGAAATAAATAAGCTTCCATCCTTGGATGATGCGGTGGCAACCGGAGTTTATAGAATCATTCAGGAAGCATTGACCAATGTTGCCCGTCATTCAGGGGCAACGCGTGCTGAAGTTGCAATGCAATTGAACGATGGTGAACTTCGAGTGGAGATTGCAGACAATGGTAAGGGCATTGACCAGGCGATGATCGCCCATCCTGAATCATTAGGAATTTTGAGCATGCAGGAACGCGCCCGGATGTTAGGAGGAAAAATTGCAATCACAAGCAATCCCGGAAAAGGCACATGCGTTATTTTAAGCGCTCCGATCCATGGCGGAAATCAATTAAACGAGGCAAATGTGGCAAAGGCGGGAGGTGACTCACTTTGAGAGCGCTTGTTGTCGATGATCATGAATTTACGCGTGAAGGTGTTGGTCACATTTTGACCGACAATTTCGAAATTACAAAACTCGCGCTGGCAGGAACTTATGAAGATGCCATGGAGCAAATAAAAAATAATAAGTGGGATATCATTGTTCTCGATATCAATCTTCAGGGAAAAGGGGGACTTGAAATTCTTAGTTCGATTAGATCTATCGAATCGAAAGTGCCGGTATTGGTTTTGAGCATGGTTCCTGTGTCGCAGTATGCGCGCAGAGTATTGCAGGCGGGAGCATCCGGCTACTTAACAAAATCCGAACCGGGAGAAGAATTAATCAAAGCAGTACGAACAGTTACTCGAGGTATGAAATATTTCAGCCCGGAAGTTCAGCAAGAACTTCCAGATCTTATCGATGAGACTATAGAAAAGCCAAAACATCATGATTTGTCCGATCGCGAATTCGAAGTGTTACGAGGATTAGCAGAAGGAAAAAGTTCCAAAGAAATTGCCGGGGAGTATAAGGTTTCAATTAATACAATCAACTCCTACCGCAAACGCGTGCTGGCTAAACTTCATGCAAAGTCAAACATCGAATTGGTCAAATATGCGTATAAACATAAAATCATTCAGTAGAGACAGTAAATTCTCTTGTATATAAGCTTCTTAAAAATAATGTAAGTCGGATAAGCGTAGTCGACACCTGCCTCCATATTTTTTTTGTCGCATCCAAGATAACTTCCAGTATGTCACTGTGTGCGATGCACAAGCGTTGTTGAAGCTTGCGCGGTCGGCATAATAATTAACTCTGCAATTTGTACGTGCGGTGGACGTGTAGCTGCGAATAAAACGGCGTCTGCGATATCGTCGGGTGTTAGCGGCGTCATGTTCTGATATGTTTTTTTTGCGCGTTCCTTGTCGCCGTGAAAGCGCACTTCGCTGAATTCCGTTTCCACTAATCCGGGATCAACTGTGCATACGCGAATCGGTGTATCAACTAAATCCATCCGCATTCCTTTGGTAAGAGCATCGACGGCATGCTTGGTTGCGCAATACACATTTCCGCATGTGTACACATCATGCCCGGCAATGGAACCGATGTTGATGACTGTGCCTTTCTTACGCTTTACCATTCCGGGAAGCACTGTACGGCTGACGTAGAGCAGCCCCTTTACGTTCGTGTCGATCATTTCATCCCAGTCTTCAAATTTTCCCTCATATAACTTATCTAGTCCGCGGCTTAGTCCGGCATTGTTGACGAGAATGTCTATATTCCGCCATTCCACAGGAAGATTTTTATAAAACTTTGCTACAGCACGGTTGTCACGTACGTCTAATTCGTCAATAAATGTTTCGGTATTGAATTGTTTTTTTAAGTCTGCTGCGAGTTTTTCCAATCGGTTTTTGCGGCGAGCGGCGAGAATGAGTTTTGCGCCGGCTTCAGCAAATGTGCGTGCACACGAACGGCCAATGCCGCTGCTAGCACCGGTGATGAAAACAACAGTATTAGTGAGTGATGTCATTTTTTTAATTCCTTATGAATGTCGTTCCTAAAGAAAATGTAGTATTCTTTTTCCATGAACTCAATTAGTGAAACAGACGTTTCACAAAATAAATTTTATACCAATAACTTAATATAAATTATTACATTTATGAAACTAAGGCATTTATCATTCGTCAAATTTATGTAATTTATCGACGAGCAAAGATATTGTCACATAGCAAATGGAAGAATGATGAACACAACAATGTTAAAACGACGGCTGTGCATATGCATACCATCTCTTTCCTTACTGGCGATGCTGGTGGTGTTGATCCTGCTGAATGGCTGCAGCGGTAGTTTTAAACTCGCCAGTGATTGGCAGCAGGGCGAGATGAATATTGATGGCAGCGATTCTGAATGGCAGCGCGGATTATATTACGATAAAGAATCCGATATGGTCTATGGTGTGCGGAACGATGATAAATATGTTTACATTTTTCTAAAAACTCAAAATCGATCCACGCAAATGCAAATTATGCGACAGGGTTTAACGGTTTGGTTTGATAGAGAAGACGGAAGAAATCAGACGTTTGGTATCCAATATCCAATGAGCCGGCAAAGAACACATGCCGGATTTTCTCCTGATAGCAACGAAGAAAAACCTCAATTATTTCTTGACCAAGAGTTTCCTGAAATGGAAATTATTGGTCCAAAGAAAGAAAATATTCAACGGTTCTCAGCGTTAGAAGCACCTGATATCCGAGTGAAGCTTGGCCGCACTCGTGAGACATTAGTATATGAATTGCGTGTACCATTAAAGAAAACTTCTGAGCATCCATTTGCCATCGAACCAATTTCAAATCACCGCATCGGAATTGAATTCGAAACAGGTGAATTCAAACCAGAACAAAGTAAAGGCGACATGCGCGTCGGAAGTGGACACGACCATAGTGAAGGAGTGGGCGAAGATAATCCTGCAGAAGAAGGCAGCATTGGTGGAGGTAGAAGATCCCGCGGCAGCGGACATCAAGGTGGTCGTTTCGGAAATTTAGAAAAAACAAAACAGATGGAATTATGGCTATCTGTTCAATTAGCTAAATCTGCATTTTAAATAAGAGAGAGGAAGAAATAGATCGCCACATAATTGCTTATGTGCGTGTTTATTTCTATCGTTCGACAAACTCAGCTTGCAACTCTTCCTTCTTCTCGCTAAGTTTCTATCGGACAATGTAAGGTTTGCCTTATGCTTAAGACAAAGACTATTACAATCCTTGCTTCTTGCTCCCTGCTTTTATGCGCCGATTGCCAATCGCAAGAAAATAAAATCGACCGGCAGCCCGCTGTTGCAGGTTCGTTTTATCCCGCCAGGCAGGAAGAACTCGATGCAACATTGAAGCAGCTCTTCACAAATGCTATCCCATCAAAAAATATTCAAAATATTATTGCAATCATTTCTCCACATGCAGGATATGTTTTTTCTGGGGAAGTTGCAGCATCGGCGATTAACCAAATAGATACGACGAAAGAATACGAGAACATCTTCGTCCTCGGTTCAAGTCACTACATCGCTTTTGAGGGTGCATCGATTTACTCGCAGGGCAATTTTATAACGCCGCTTGGCACAGTGAAGGTGAACACTGAGCTTGCAGATCAACTTATCAAGAATAGCAGTATCTTCTCCAATCGAACAGATGCACATGCCCGTGAGCACAGTTTGGAAGTACAGCTTCCTTTTCTCCAATATCGATTGAAGAAGGATTTTAAAATTGTGCCAATTATTCTTGGAACGCAGTCGCCTCAAACCTGCAAGCGTATTGCCGAAGCACTTCGACCATACTTAAACACGAAGAATCTTTTTGTCATCAGTACAGATTTCTCGCACTATCCATCATACGCTGATGCAAAGAATATCGATAAAGCAACCGTCGATGCGATTCTCACCAATTCACCAGAAAATCTTATTCGCTCAATGGCGAATTACGAGCAGAAGGGTTTTTCCAACCTTGCCACCTGCCTTTGCGGTTGGACAAGTGTACTAACGCTTCTTTATATGACCGAAAGCAATACCGATGTTACGTATACACATGTTCAATACAAGAATTCCGGTGACACGGAATATGGAGAGAAGAACCGAGTTGTTGGCTACAATGCAATTGCTGTTTCATTGAAAGAGAAGAAGGGACGATCGGAATTCAATCTTACTGATAAAGACAAGAAAGATCTGCTGGCGATTGCACGTAACACAGTTGAGCGTTATGTGAAGAATAACACGAAACCTGAAATAGACGAGAAGAATTTGTCATCGATATTGAAAACAAACTGCGGTGCATTTGTTACTCTAAAAAAATACGGCAACTTGCGCGGATGCATTGGGAGATTCGATGCGAGCGAGTCGCTATACAAAGTTGTGCAGGAGATGGCAATTGCATCGTCGACACAGGATTATCGCTTCCCACCTGTTGAATCGAACGAAATTCCGCAACTTGAAATTGAAATCTCCGTGCTTACGCCAATGAGGCGAATCAGCTCAATCGATGAAATAGAACTTGGCAAACACGGTATCTACATCCGAAAAGGATCTCGCTCCGGAACATTCCTGCCGCAAGTGGCAATTGAAACTGGATGGACGAAAGAAGAATTCCTGGGTCATTGTGCTCAGGACAAAGCGGGTATTGGCTGGAATGGATGGAAAGATGCTGAGTTATATGTATATGAAGCGTTAGTATTCGGTGAAAAGAAGAGAAATAGTAAGTGATCAGTTGTTCGTTGTTGATCGTTTTGATATAACATTTTGTTATGAATTTAAAAAAGGAATTTATACAATCACATTTCATTACCAAACGTGAATTTCTCCGCCAGTGCGCTTTTTGTACTGGTGGACTTGCTATCGGCGCGTTCAATACAAATTGGTTTTCACTTACATCGAACAATGATTTAGGAAAGTTCAGCAAGGAAGCGCTCTTTTATACAAAGACCGCTGATGGATTACAGTGTGAAAAATGTCCGCAGGGTTGCTTGTTGAACGATGGTGATGTTGGTTTTTGCAGAAATCGCGTTGCGAGCAGCGGAAAAATTTATACTATCGCTTATGGCAATCCATGCGCTGTGCATATCGATCCGATCGAGAAGAAACCGTTTTTCCATTTTTTGCCGTCGACACACGCATTCTCAATCGCCGTTGCAGGATGTAATTTCCGGTGTCTCAATTGTCAGAATTGGCAAATTTCACAAGTTAGTCCTAAAGAATCCGATAATGTTGACTTGATGCCGGAAGAAGTTGTCAAAGCGTGTGTCAATTCCAATTCTGAATCTATTGCATACACTTACTCCGAGCCGACAACATTTTACGAATACGCATACGATACAGCAAAGCTGGCACGCGATAAAAAGATCTGCAACCTGTGGAAGTCTAATGGATACATCAACGAAAAACCTTTACGGCAATTGTGCAAGGTGCTTGATGCGGCAAATATCGATTTGAAAGTTTTCGATGAGGAAACATACGCAACACTCGGTTCCGGTAAACTCGCACCGGTGCTCAGGACGTTGAAAGTGCTGCGCGAAGAAGGTGTCTGGTTGGAGATTACCAATCTTGTCATCCCAACGTGGACAGACAACTTCGATACAATCAAACGAATGTGCGAGTGGCTATGCACCAACGGTTTGTTCGATGCACCGCTGCACTTCAGCCGGTTTACACCGCTTTACAAACTCAGCCAACTTCCCCCCACACCAACCGCAACGCTGGAAAAAGCATACAATATTGCGGCGAAGTCTGGGATACAATATATTTATTTAGGGAATGTCGCAGGTCATTGGGCAGAAAACACTATTTGTTACAAGTGCAAGAAGATTATCGTTGAGAGAAGCGCGTTTACCGTCCTTACCAATTACATTGTAAAAGGGAAGTGTAAGTTCTGCGGAGAAAAAATTCCCGGTGTCTGGTGTTAATCAGGGTTTTTCTTATCTTTTATATATCAAAACCATAAAGTTCTTCCGCCTGCTCGCTAATGCGCTACGTCGCTGAAGCTATGGCGTCTAAGTGACACTTCAAACTTAGGTGAGCCTGACAAAGCGAAGCGGCAAACAGGCAAGGAAGACTATCCGTGATGGTTTTTATTTTGAGTAGAAAGGATTTACAAATGGCAACACCTGAATTAGTCTTTTTCGACGGCAAGATAGTTCCATACAAAGAAGCAAAAGTTGGTGTGTTAACGCATGGATTGAATTACGGTACGGGTACATTTGGCGGCATCCGCGGGTACTGGAATAACGAGGAGAAACAAATGTTTGTCTTCCGGCCGCTCGATCATTACAAGCGCTTTATCGATTCCAGTAAGCTGCTTCGGATGGAGCTTCCGTACACAAAAGAAAGTTTGACAGAAGTGACGCTTGAGTTAATTCGAAAGCAGAATTTCCGCGAGAATATTTATATTCGCCCCCTGGCATTTTATGGCGATGAGATTATCGGTGTGCGTTTGCATAACCTTACACCGAGGCTCTCGATTGCTGCTGTTCCTTTTGAACGTTATATAGAGCAGGAAGAAGGTGCGCACGTAACGATTTCCTCCTGGTGGCGTGTGGAGGATAATATGATTCCTGCACGCGGCAAGATAACCGGTGCGTACGTTAATTCGGCACTCTCAAAAAAACTGATGCGCAGCTTTCTGGATTTGACGAGGCAATTGTCCTGAGCCAAAATGGCCACGTCTCCGAAGGTTCTGCCGAAAACATTTTTATAGTGAAGAACGGCGTATTCCTAACGCCGCCAGTGAACGAGAATATTTTAGAAGGTATAGTGCGCCGTACGTTAATACAACTGATACAAGATGAATTAGGGATGCAGGTGCAGGAACGCTCGATTGATCGGACTGAATTATTTCTTGCGGATGAACTCTTTTTTGGTGGAACCGGCGTTCAGATTGCCTCTATTACTAAGATCGATCACCGCCTCATCGCTGATGGAAAAATGGGACCGCTCACACTTAAATTACGAGGTCTATTTTTTGATGCCATGTATGGCAGAGTGACAAAGTACCGCAATTGGTGTATGCCAGTGTATAAGAAGTAGAAATGACATCATTCAATGAAATGAATCGAAAGCCCGGGAGTAATCTATTCGTTGAGCTTTTTATTTCTAAAACAGATTCAAATTATTCCCACTCAAAACAGGTATCTCTTTTTTATATCGGCTTCGGTTCAATCCTTTCGCAGATTCTTCTTGTTCGGGAATTTCTTGTCAGCTTCTACGGCAATGAGTTAAGCATTGGAATTATCTTCGCTTGCTGGTTGGTGTGGATTGGTCTCGGTAGTGCATTCGGAAATATTATAGTCAAACATAATAGAAATGTGTCTCGTCTCTTTCTTGTTATTATTGCTATAACGCCTCTCGTAACGTTTGCGCAAATTCTCTTGGTGAAATTTGTCCGCGCATTTCTCCACACACCTACAGGTGAATTTCTCTCTATGCTTGACCTGCTTGGATTCTCATTTGTTATTCTTAGTGTCGGTTGTTTTTTATGGGGACTGCTTTTCACGCTCGGTGCGAAGTTATTGACTTCGGAAAAAGTTGAACTCTGGTTTGGAGTGAACAAAGCGTATATGCTTGAATCGCTTGGAAGCGTTGTCGGTGGATTATTGTTTTCATTCGTTTTTGCAGCACTGTTTTCAGCACTGCAGATTGTCTTTTTCATTGTTATAATTGCTTGGTGTGTAGTGTTGTGTATTATGTCTTCCGAAAAGAAATGGCTAATGACGCTTTACTTAATCGGCATGGCCATCGTGTTTACAGTTCTACTTCAGCCCATTCGTTCGCTCGAATATAAAATCAATGCTTATCAGTGGTCGTTTATCAACGATAAGTTGACATTTGTCCGTTCTATCGATACGAAATATCAGAATCTCTCTCTCTTGTATCTGGAAAACCAGCATACCGTATATGCTGACGGTCGACCCGGCTATAACATACCAAATGTGTACGATGCTGAACTATTTACGCATTCAATTATGATTCATCGTACCGACGCGAAACGCGTGCTTATTTTAGGCGGAGGGTTCAATGGAGTGTTGAGAGAAGTTTTAAAGTATCCAGTTCAAGATGTGGAATATGTTGAGATCGATCCAGCTCTTCTTCCGTTTGTCGAACCAAATATGAATATTCAAGATCAGCGGGCGCTGCACGATTCGCGAGTTCATATCATATATATGGATGGACGAGAATTACTGCATCGTAAAATGTCTTCCTTCGATGTTATTTTAATGAATGTTGGTGAACCATCAACGGCAAGCTTGAATCGATTCTATACAGTAGAATTCTTTCGGCAATGTTATCAATCCCTGAATGATAACGGTATTTTCGCTTTTTCATTTCCATCGTCCACCGAATATCTTGCGGATGAATTAAAAGACTTGAATGTTTCTATCTACCAGACATTTAGAAACGTCTTCACTAACACATTGATTATTCCGGGGACGCATGCGGTACTTATCGGAACAACAAGCACCACACTATTAATTTCACAGCCAGATTCTCTCGCTCAGCGCTATACCACTACCGGAATTTCTGCTGAATACTTTTCCAAATATATGTTTGAAGAATTGATGCCGCCAGACAGAATTAAGTTTATTGTAAATACCTTGGAGACTGCAAAGAAGGTTCAAATTAATACTGACAATAATCCTGTGACATATTATTTTGATCTATTACTTTGGAATCGATTCCTTCAGGGAAGCAATTGGTTCTTTTTATACATAACACGCTTTTGGATTTTCGTTGCTGGCGGTGTTGGTTCTGGATTAATCTTACTGCTTATTCTTTTACGGTGGAGACAACGTGAGAAGCAAAAACAAACTACACTTGCCGCGATCATTACTATCTGTGGAATGACTGGCATGGCGCTGAATCTTCTCTTCTTGATAAACTTTCAGGAAGCATTCGGCTCAATTTATGAAATGGTTGGTGCTGTGATCGCTGCAAACATGCTTGGTCTGGTAGGGGGTATGCTGGTTGCTTCGTGGCTTATCAAGAAATATGAACAAAAGACTCTCTTATTCGCAGTTCTAATGGCGCTTATCGGTGTTGTGCTTTTCTTGCCAAAATTATTTGACTTCTTATTGTTCGCACGACTGATTCCTATCACACTGTTTGTCACGTTATTCAGCGGCGGATTGATCGGAATGATTTTTGGACTTGTGAATCGATTTTATCTTCACAGTTCATTAAGTGTAGGAAGTGTTTACGCGTTTGATGTGTTCGGTTCATCTATTGGCGCTCTAACGACTTGTTCTGTGCTACTGCCGGTGTTAGGAATCCAGGGTACCGCAGTTTTTCTTGTTCTCATTCTTAGCCCTGCGCTTATTGGTATCGGATTCTTGAGTAAAACCTATTGATGTAATTTCACTCAATAAAGATTTTTCAATTGAAGCATTCGCGAAACTTGTTTATCGATCTTCGGCAGATTTCCATCGCGAAGGCATGCTTGCATATACGTAGAAATAAATGAGCGGCTTCCAGTCATTAACGTTGCTGTCAGTGCCGGCCTACCGAGGCGCAAATCAATTTCGTACGCCATACGCATACCGGCAGTAGCGCCATAGTTTCCTTCGAATGAGCCGGAAAGGTTGGCATTCATCATCAATTCCTGTGCCCGGGCACGAGTTAGATTCGTTGAAGACATTTCTAATAGAGCACGATTCAACATTTCCACTGTTTGCGATGTCGCATTAAACCATTGCTGGGAAGGAGTTCTAGCTCCGATATGAGTTTGCAAAGAAAGATAGTACGCTACACCTTCGTTTTGCACCACATCTAATAATTGATCGGCTATGTTCTTTGCTTTAGTGGAGTCGGGTAAAGATTTCTGTAAAACTGAAAATACAGCATGAAAACATTCATGTGCTGTTGTACTTAATACTTCAATAAACTGATCTTCAACGTCGTTTGGTACCTCAACGATACGAGCTAGATTGACAACAATAATAGGCTCCCCTTGATCTTCACCGACAAAAGTTGGAACATCATAATTCCAAATGACGTGCCGAACAAACGCGGCAGCACGTTCGTTTCCTATTACAACGAAGTATACAGAGAATCTGGTAGAGATTTTTGCTTGTTCAGGAAAGAATGAGGCGATCGTCGCGACGATACGGCGATCCAATTGTCTATGCTTAATTTCTAGAAGAAGCTTTCGAAGTTCCTGTATATGACTCTTCGCAGGTGAAAAACCATACACATCACTTTCAAATCTTGTATTATTCCGTGCTAGTTCAAGCTGCTGGTGGAAGTCATCGTCGGTTTTTTCAGTGCGCGCAAGCATGACACTTGTTGCCGCGGCGAGCCGATTACCGCGAAGCTCTGCAACATATTTTGTATTTCCAATGCGATGGTCAAAATAATCTAACATTTGTTCGGCGGCACTGTAATCGACGCCGAGTGAGAAATCGAAGTTTGGATTTGTCTGTGAACGTAGAGTGAGCGGCAGAATGAACAACAGTCCAAAATAAGTAATAAAAAAGGTAACGGGATTTGAAGAGTTCATATAATTAGACGCATAAAAAAGAATTATTATATATAAAGATACGGGGAAAGGATAAGCATGTCAAACCTAGGCTCATCTTAGAATTCCAAATTTACGATTGTATTCACAAGCAGTTGAAAACTCATTTAATATCTTCTGTTTGATAATCTTCTCCACAAAATTATTAGGCTCACAATTCCTTTCCGTTAATTTGCTAACAAGATTGTGTTTCACTTCCTATTAATTATGGTTATGTTTCTTTAGCATACATAAAGACCAGTTTGTTCATTAGCCCAGAGTGTACATGATGGAACGCACGATCATTGTTGGAATCGCATCTTTTGGAATGTCTGGTAGAATATTTCATGCACCATTGCTCACATATCATAAAAATTTTAAAATTAAACGAATTATAGAACGAGCAAAAAACGAAGCGCAAAAGCTATATCCAAATGTCGTCGTTTCACGTTCCTTTGAAGATTTACTGCAAGATAATGAGATTGAATTGATTGTTGTGAACACTCCGGACCAATCGCATTTTGAGTATGCTAAAAAATGCCTTGATGCCGGCAAACATGTTATAGTCGAAAAACCATTCACGCAGACAGTAGAACAAGGAAAATCATTAATTGCTCTTGCCCGGCAAAAAGAAAAAATTCTCACCGTATTCCAGAATCGGCGATGGGATGGAGATTTCCTCACCGTTCAACGTGTTGTGAAAGAGCAGATGCTTGGGAGACTTGTCGAATATGAGGCGCACTTTGATCGCTACAAGAATCTTGTTCAGACGGATTCATGGAAAGAACAATCTGCGGCTGGGACAGGTATACTCTTCAATCTTGGTTCGCACATGATCGATCAGGCACTCGTACTATTCGGCATGCCAGAAGCTGTGACAGCGCATCTGAAAATTATGAGAATCGGCGGTGAAGTTGATGACTGGTACGATATCAAGTTGCATTATCCCAATGTTAATGTGGCTTTGAAAGCCAGCTTACTTGTAAAAGAACCGGGGCCACGGTACATTCTTCACGGAACGAGCGGTTCATTTTTAAAATGGGGACTTGATCCGCAAGAAGAAGCATTAAAACAAGGACAGAATCCAAATGATCCGAATTGGGGAAAAGAACCAAAAGAGTGGTGGGGATTGTTAAATATAGAAAAAGAAAATAAACGGCTCAGAGAGAAATACGAAACATTGCCAGGAAATTACTGTGCTTTTTATGACAATATCTATGACCACATTGTTCACGGGAAGGAATTAGTAGTGAAGCCGGAGGAAGCGTTAAATGTAATTCGGATTATTGATGCGGCCCAAAAGAGCAACGCTCAACAAAAAACGATTACTATAGAATAGAATGCAGCTCTATCATTGGTCGAACCAAATCTTGATCTACAAAATAAAATCTACTTCCATCATCCGATAATGTGATTGTTTCATGTCAAGCGCTTCATAAGTTTTTTGAGCGCTTTTATTTGCATCGTCAACATACAATCGCAAGCCGCACACGTCGCCGTGTGTTAAGGCGAGCGATTCGACATATTGATAAAGCTTGCGGAAGACGCCTTGCTTGCGGTATTCGCGTAGGATGTACACACTTTGAATCCACCAGAACGTGGCATTGCGCCAATCACTCCACTCGTACGTAATCATCAACTGTCCGACAACCTTGCCATCTGTTTCTGCCAGATAATAAATACCTTTCGATGAATCTGCAATCAAAGCTTCCGTGCCCTTTCGCAGGCGTTCGCGGTCTAATTCAATACCTTCTGTTTCCTTTGCCATCATAGCGTTGTACTCGGCAATAATAGTTGAATCAGCAGCTGCGGCAATTCTGACGGTGATGTTCATGAAATCGTCTTTGTTTGGTTTTAAGAAGCAGTTAGTTAATTGAAGACAAAGAAAAAAGTAATGCGCGGAACAATATCTGCATCTTTTTTTCGTCCAGCTGAACTTTTATCAGTGAACGTGTTGATCCAGATGTTCGGTATGAAGTGGATATTCTTTATCGGCATATAATCTGCACCTAGAGAGATAAAGCGTTCATAAAAATCAGTGTTTACAGAAAGTCTGTTTGGATCATAATAATCAATTCGTCCGTATACTTTCCAATTATCGGATACTTGGTACCACGAAAACAAAGAAATACCAAATGGAGCATAATCGGCAAACAGAGTGTCTTGTCTCTTTTGTAGCTGTTCAATAATTTCCGTGCCAATCATAAATGATGGTTCTTGATAGGAAAGAAATGCTTTCCATGTCGTGCGGTCTTTGTCCTGTGCTGCCGGTTCATAGTCCATGTACATTTCCAAAGACAGGTTTTGTACGGGTTTTCCGTTAACCATTGCATAATATTTTTTATACCTATTATTTTCGGGTTTTTGTGCGTTGCCGTTTCCGATCATCAGTGAGTATCCAACGGACCCTTCGGAGAACAACGTTCCGCGCAGATGCACACCCATATCGGTCAAACTCCCAAGTCCGCGAAAATCCGTGATCGTCTTTTCAACGGAGCGATAACCCCATTGTCCTTCAACATTAATCCACGTTGGTGTCGGCACAAGTCCGATATACAAACTCGACATGGGAACGAGATTTTTCCATTCGAGATATGCCGTCTTCATATATAAACTCAAACGTCCGTTTGGATCAAGTGATTTTTCGTTCCCTTCAAGTTGAAATCGTGTGGAAAATTCATTCGAAAAAGTATAATCGTAGAAAAGATGAAGGCGTCGGATCTGAAAACCAGAAGAATCTTTGGGCAAAGGTTGGCTGAACTGCGATACGCTGCCGAAAGGTTGTGAATCACCGCTGGTTTTGTAAAAGTAATCTCCCACAATCAATCCGTGGATGTAACCACCGGATTTTTCTTGCCCAAAAGAAAAACAAACATAAAAGACTATGTTGATGAAAAGAAAAATTGCTTTGTGCATAACATTTCCAACAAATCTAATCAATAGTAATGTATAGAATAACAGCATCCGGAATAAATATAAAGCAATAGCAGGTGAAAATTAAATTCCGGTATCTTGGAAAAATCACCTTACAATGAGCAAAGTGATAATGCATGAATGAAATTTTACCCTGCAGTCGAATTATAAAAGCCCGCACTTTCTTGAACGGCTTACAGAGTGACGAACAAATTCTATTGTCGCCTGAATACCAGGAATAAGCACAAGTGCAACAATGACTAAGCTGAAGTTCTGTCTTACAAATGGGATATTGCCGACGAAATATCCACCCAGCGTGAATAATAATACCCAAAGTATGGCGCCGGTTAAATTGTAAATCATGAAACGTGGATATGTCATGCTGCCAATGCCAGCTACAAACGCTACAAATATACGAATGATAGGAAAAAACCGCATAAATGACAAAGAGTAAAAAGTGGTATACTTGATGAAGAGCCATTCCTTATTCCTCTAACTATTAAATTGATAGCGGAAAATACGCAGAAGAAGGAAGGTGAAGGAGATGGTTTCTCTTTCCGAAAATTAATACCTTATTATATGATGAATATTTTGAGACCATGGATTGATGCCGCACGGCCGAAAACGTTACTGCTAGCTCTTTCAAGTACGCTGCTCGGAAGTTTTCTTGCTGCAGCAGAGCAACGGTTTCATTGGAATGTTTTTCTTCTGGCTGCGCTGACAACAATTCTATTGCAAATCCTTTCCAATCTTGCGAACGATTACGGAGACTTTACCAACGGGAAAGACAACGCCAACCGAGTCGGTCCCCGCCGTATGGTGCAATCGGGTGAGATATCTGTCTTATCGATGCGTTATGCTATTGTTCTTGTTACCGTTTGTTCCTTTGCTGCCGGTATCGCCTTAATTATCGCCGGGACGGAGGGAGAACTTCCTGCCGTGAAAGTGCTCTTTGTCATTTTGGGCATCGCGTCTATTGCTGCGGCATTGAAATATACAATTGGCGACAATCCATACGGGTACCGTGGATGGGGCGATCTTTCCGTATTTCTTTTTTTTGGAATAATCGGCACTGTCGGAACATATGCTCTCCATACCCATCATATAACAGCGGATGTATTTCTTCCTGCCGCATGTATCGGATTTTTGAGTGCCGGCGTTTTGAATGTCAATAATCTGCGCGATGAGGCTACTGATACACAAGCAGCAAAGCGAACGCTGGTCGTACTGTTGGGAAGAGATCGGGCAAAGATTTATCAAGCCATACTACTTGCACTTGCTGTTCTTTCAGGATGCTTCTACACACTCATGAATTTTCGATCGGGGATACAGTTTCTGTTTCTTTGCTCTCTTCCGTTTCTCGTCAAGCATGTCCGAACCGTCATTAAAAATACTTGCCCCGAGGAATTGAATGCCGAATTGAAAAACCTTTCCCTTTCAACTTTATTGTTTTCCATTTTATTCGGACTCGGACTGATATTCCGGTAGACAAATCCATAACACAATCTCTAAAGGAAAAATCAATGCAAGTTGTTGTAGCCGGCGGAAGCGGTTTGATCGGAAGAACGCTGATTGACAGACTTCTTCAAGCACACCATGAAGTAATTTTACTCTCGAGAACTCCGGAAAAAGCCAGAAAATATTTTACCGCTGTGCGCATAGAGTTCTGGGATGTGAAGACGAATAACGCTTTGACCGATGTTCTTGATGGAACCGATGCAGTTATCAATTTTGCCGGAGAACCTATCGGCGCAAAACGGTGGACACAAATTCAAAAGGAGAAGATTCTTTCTAGCCGCATTGAATCAACACAAGCTATCATCAGTGCTATCAAACAGACTAAACGCAAACCCTCGGTACTGTTAAACGCTTCTGCTGTTGGTTACTACGGCAACGTGCCAGAAGGCGAAGTGACTGAAGCCAGTCTAAAAGGCACAGGATTTCTTGCTGATGTCTGTGATCTGTGGGAAGCGGAAGCTTTAAAAGCACAAGAGTTTGGTATGCGTGTTGTTCTGCTGCGAACAGGAGTTGTACTAGACAGAAACGGCGGTGCACTTCAGAAACTTCTAATACCATTCCGATTGTTCCTCGGCGGACCGCTGGGTTCCGGCAAGCAATGGTTTCCATGGATTCATCTACAGGATGAAGTAAGCGCAATTCTCTTTGTGATGGAGAACGAGTATATCACCGGGTCATTAAATCTTGACGCACCAGAGTCGGTCCGAATGTTGGAATTTTGCAAGAAGCTTGGAAAAATTCTTCGCAGACCGTCTTGGATGCATGTGCCTGTATTTATATTAAAACTTGCGTTTGGCGAGATGGCTGAACCGTTATTGCTGCACGGACAGAAAATGATTCCCAAAAAATTGAGTGATGCCGGATTTAAATTTCAATTTCCGAAACTTGAAGATGCTTTGAGAGATCTGCTTGCTTAGGGAAGAGGTACATGAAACTGAATTTTCGCGCTGCCGCCAAGTTCATCTGAAACATCAAAATCATATAGCGTCGCGCCAACGTACGCGTCAATGATGTTGAGGATATACGTTAGACCAAGGTAGAGAATAAATTCGTCCCGCTGATCGCGATAGAAATCGCGCGCACTTAATAGGTTCTGATCTCCAGAATGAGCTGTTGTATCCAACCTAACCGATTCCGAAAATTTCCCACGATAATCTAGATATTGATTATTCGCTTTGATTGCTATCGAACTAAAGTAGACGCCAAATCCCCAGAATATCGGAATAGTGTAGTATCGATGGGCGTACACTTGTCCGGCTCCGGGCAGCAGAGCAGAGAGCAGCATCGCTAACGATCCGGATTTGGCGTTCACATCAGAAATGAGTTTTATTTTGTTGCCTTGAACGCCGATTGAGTCCTTTGATGAGTATTGAGCTTCTGTTGTATCCGATTTGATCAAAGCCGATGTGACTTTGGTTTGTGCGTCAGCATTAATGGATGAAACAAAAAAAAAGAATATTGCTACGATCAGCGGCATTACCGATTGGTTTTTCATTGGGAAATTATTCAAGCTAGCGGTCATTTTTCAACAACGGCAACAACTTCAATTTCTATATGCACATCGCGCGGTAGACGAGCAACTTCCACCGTACTGCGTGCAGGGGAAGCGGCACCAAAGAATTCGGCATACACTTCGTTCATAGCAGCGAACTCGTTCATATCTTTTAAGAAAACCGTAGTTTTAATCACGGACGCGAATGAAGCTCCGCCGGCAATAAGAATGGCTTCAAGGTTCTTTATTATCTGTCGTGTTTGTTCTTTAATGTCACCTTCAATAAGTTTTCCGTTTGTAGGGTCGAGAGGAATCTGTCCCGCAGTATAAAGGAATTTTCCATCAACCAGAATTGCTTGACTGTAAGGGCCAATTGGTGCGGGAGCTTTTTCAGTTAGAATTTTTTCTATAGTCGTAGACATAGTTGATTTTACAATTCTAAATTATTCTAATGTGGTTACTTGCTGTTTACAGATCACAAATGAGTCATTCATTATTTCCCAGTGAACAAATCCATCAACCGGTCAAAATCGTCGAGTGAATAGTATTCCACTATGATCTCGCCGCGCCCCGATCCTTTGGTTTTAACTTTGACTTTTGTGCCGAGCGCCTGTCGCAATTTTTCTTCCAAACTTTGAATACTTGCCGATGCGCCGTTGTTTTCTTTGTGCGGACCGGACTTTTTCTTAGGTTGCTGAGCGGCGCGGACAATATCTTCCACTTTCCGTACTGACAATCCGCCATCTATAATTTTTTCGTACAGCCGCAGTTGTACACGTTCATTCGGAAGCGCGATAAGCGCGCGCGCGTGTCCCATCGAAATTCTCTCTTTGCGTAATCCATCTTGTATTTTCACCGGCAGTTTCAGCAAACGGATGAAATTAGTGACGGTGCTTCTATCTTTGCCGACACGTTTAGCAATCTCATCTTGGGTCATGTGGCATTCATCAATGAGGCGCTGATAGGCGTTTGCAATTTCCATCGAGTTCAGATATTCACGCTGAATGTTTTCGATGAGCGCAAGTTCCAGCATCTCTTCGTCGGTCTCGACGGCAATGATGTATGCGGGAATCTGCCGTAGGTGTGCCGCTTGAGTTGCACGGAGACGCCGTTCGCCGGAAATAATTTGATACCCCACATCAATCCGCCGCACGGTAATCGGCTGAATGACGCCTTTCTCTTGTATCGATCGCGTAAGCTCCGATAGCGATTCTTGATCGAAATCCGTGCGTGGTTGGAATGGGTTCGGTTGAATCTTTGCAATGTCGATACTAGCAATGATGCCCGTCTCGCCAGTGTCGCGCCCGACAGAACCGTCCCGCACATTTACTTCCATCCGCGAGTTCTTCGGAATGAGCGCATTAAGTCCACGTCCGAGAACTGATTTTTTCTGATCACTCATAATCTTATGGCCCGATGAAAGTTTTTTCATGTAACAGAGGTTCAATGGCAAAGAACTTGTTGTTCTTTAATACTTCTTTCGCCAGTTCCATGTAATTTCGTGTGCCAATGCAAATTGCATCATAAAGAATAATCGGCTTACCGAAACTTGGCGCTTCACTTAATCGGATATTGCGTGAAACAATTGTGGCGAAAACTTTATCGCCGAAGTAACGTTTCACTTCTTCAACAATTTGATTTGAGAGCCTGAGGCGTGAATCGAACATTGTCAGCAATACCCCTTCGATATCTAAATTGGGATTCAGCGTTTTCTTGACCATGTTGATAGTGTTGAACAGCTGACCGAGTCCTTCCAATGCAAAGTATTCGCATTGAACAGGAATGAGAACAGAATCAGCTGCCGTTAAAGCATTGAGAGTCAACAAGCCAAGTGAGGGCGGACAATCTACAACTATAAAGTCGAAGCGTTCACGTACTGGTAAAAGAGCGTTCGTGAGCAGGTGTTCTCGATTCTGCATCTCTACCATTTCAATTTCAGCACCGACAAGATTGATATGTGATGGAAGAACAGATAGGTAAGGCATTTGTGTCGGTTGAATTGCATCCGCTGCTTCTACTTCTCCAACAAGTACTTCGTAAATTGTTTTTCCATCGATACCCGCTGAGCCGACGCCGCTTGTGGCGTTTGCCTGTGGGTCATTATCAACCAACAGAACTCGCTTCTCCGCTGCAGCTAATGAAGCTGCCAGATTAATAGCGGTCGTTGTTTTGCCAACGCCTCCTTTTTGATTAGCTACGACAATTATTTTAGCCACAATGGTTCATCTGTCTTTCATGACGAGTGATTGGTTGCGAAAAAATATAATGTTTTTTGCCTGTCCAAGCAAACCACTCAGTTAGTATCTAATAATAGAGTTGGTAATGAAAATAAAGAAACCGTTTCCATGCAAATACGCCAAGATGTAATAGTCGGCTAATGATTTGCAACCTGATTGGCATGTTTTCCGTATAGAGAGAATATCAAAAGGAGGTATAAATGTTCACGTTTATTCTTTGGATCATTCTTCTTTTTCTATGTTGGCCGTTGGCGTTGCTTGCGCTAGTGTTATATCCAATCGTTTGGTTTCTGATGCTTCCGTTTCGCATCATTGGTCTAACGATGAATGGGCTTTTTGCTTTCCTTTCAACGTTAATCATGCTACCTGCAAGAATTCTGCGCGGACCGGGAGCAAAGTGAAGAATAAAAAACTAAAGATCCGCTAAAGGCATTTACAGCGCTATTTATTCTCTTTGTATTATCACTTTTCAATAGATCTTCCGTTGCAATTCGACGTATTTTTTGGTAATCTTTCATACAAAATTATTTGGTACCTATCCCTGTGCGTCAACAAATATTTCGTATAGTCCTTGTTTTATTCGCAGTTCTGCCGATTTTGGCGTGTGCGCAAGGCATTGCCACACCGCAGCCTCGAATAACCATAATCAAGCCGGATATTCGTGAAGTGAAGTCACGATATTCTAAATTGAATTCCGTCCATTCGGTACGGCGGCCGCGCGTTGCACTAGTGCTCAGCGGCGGTGGCGCACGCGGGATCGCCGCCATTGGTGTACTGCGAATTATAGAACGTAACGATATTCCTATTGATTTGATTGTTGGCACAAGCATAGGCAGTGTAATAGGCGGTTTGTACGCGATGGGATACTCAACCGATCAACTTCAAAGCTTAGTAGATACGACAAATTGGGATGATCTTCTAAGTTACAGTGACGAATCGAAACGCCGTGATCTTTTTTTCGATCAAAAAATTGCGCGCGACAAGAGCGTTCTTGTATTGCGTTTTGAAGGTCTAGAGCCGGTTATTCCGCAAGCGTTTTCTACAGGCCGACGATTATCAAATTATCTCAACCTCCTTACACTGCAGGGAATCTACCATCCCGATCCTAGTTTTAATGATCTTCGTATTCCATTCCGTGCCGTTACAACAGATCTTGTTACAGGAAAAAGGATCGTAATAGAAAGCGGCGATATGACGGAAGCGTTGCGTGCTAGCATGGCAATACCATTGTTATTCAGTAGTGTGCCACGCGATTCTATGCAACTCCTTGACGGAGGATTGGTAGATAATCTTCCAGTGGATGTCGCTATTGCAGAAAAAGCAAATATTGTTATTGCTGTTGATATGGTAAGTCCGCTAAGGCCAAAGAGCAAACTCAATGCGCCTTGGGAAATTGCAGATCAGATTACCACTATTATGATGCAAGAGGCAAATAAACTTTCGCGAGCAAAAGCAGATATTGTTATTACACCGAGATTAGGTGATCATCTGGCTTCTGATTTTACTGGTATTGATTCATTGATTACTGCGGGGGAACTTTCTGCTGAAGAATTAATTCCCACACTGAAAAAACTTGTGGAAGATCGCACGCTCAGGTTGTCTCGCGCGGATAGTACCATGCAATTCAAGTCGCCTCGGTTTTCTTGGTCAGGCTCATTGCCGTCGGCATTTCAAGATAGTCTTCAGACGTACGAGAAGCGCGGTTGGATAACAGAGATAGACCTGCACCGTTTCGTGAACGATTTGTACAGCAAAGGCGAGTACGCCTCTGTGGAAGGAATTGTAGAACAGTACGCCGATTCTACGATCATTGAAATCCATAGCATATATAATCTCATTCTTCGTAATGTTAAAATTTCAGGCAATCAGGTTTTTAGTTGCGATACACTGCTTACTGTGTTTCAGCCCATGCTCGGCAATTATCTAAACCTGAATTCAGTGGAGCGAGCTATTGAACGTTTGCTTACAATTTACCGTACTGCCGGTTATTCACTTGCCCGTGTAACCGATATTACATTCGATTCTTTATCAGCCACAGCCACTGTTATGCTTGATGAAGGCACAATTTATCGCATTGATATTACCGGCACAAAAAAGTCCCGTGATTGGATTATTTGGCGCGAACTGCCTTTTAAAGCGCCAAGCCTCTTCAATATTTCTAAAGTAGCCAAAGGAATTTCAAATCTCTATGGCACAAGTCTATTTGAACAGATCCTTGTTACGACTCATCATGAAGACAGCACAGGAAAATTCAATATTACTACTATCAAAGCGCGAGAGAGAAGTACAGAATTGATTCGTTTCGGCTTGCGTGTGGATAATGAACGTAATATCCAGCCATCGATCGATATTCGAAATGAAAATTTATTCGGCGCTGGCGCAGAAATCGGCTTGCTGATTGGTGGAGGGACTAATAATCAAACCTATCTTGGAGAATTGAAAGCGATCAGAATCTTCAATTCCTACTTAACGTTCAGCTTAAAAGGATATTCTCTCAGTCGCGATATAAATGTCTATAATGATGTGCAATCAAGCGATCCATATCTGTTTGAGCGTGAAAAAGTCGGCGAATATCGAGAAGTGCGTGAAGGCGGCTCAGCGAGTTTTGGAACACAACTCGAGCGGTTAGGAAGCGTTACAATTGAAGGAAGATTGGAACGGCACAGAGTATATAACATCTACAACCAGACGTTTAACATCGACAACCAACCTTTGACAAATCAAGAATACAATATTTCATCTATCCGATTTGGAACGAATGTAGACACACAAGATAAATTGCCGTACCCTACCGATGGCATCGTTATAGATTTTTCCTATGAATCGGCATTAATAAAATTAGTAAATGCTGTTGGATTTACAAAAATGTTTTTCTCATACGAAAGATATCAGACCATCATCAAGAATCATACGCTTCATCCACGGATTATGATTGGTGTTGCGGATGAGACCCTACCTTTTAGCGAGGAATTCTCGCTTGGTGGGCAGGAAAATTTCTTTGGATTTCGTGAAGACAATGCGCGCGGTAAACAGTTGATGGTAGCGAGTCTGGAATACCAGTACAAACTTCCATTCTCGATTTTCTTCGATACATACTTTAAAGCGCGTTACGACTTGGGAGCTGTATGGACGAAGGCGGAAGAAATGCGCTTAGAGGATTTTAAACATGGCATTGGCGTTACGCTCGGGTTAGATACGCCGATTGGTCCTGCGGATTTTTCTTTGGGCCGAAGTTTTTATCTCCGCACTGATTTGTTGCATCATCCGGTGAGCTTTGGACCTTTTGTCTTGTACTTCAGCATAGGTTATCCTATTGCCGGCGTTGTGCGAAATTGATTACTGCGGAATGAAAAGAAATTTCTAATTCCTATCGTGTATGTAATAATATAGTAACTTATTGTTTTACTATTTCGTATCTCTAAAGAAGAGTAAGAGGGATAACAACTTACTAACCGTTGGTTGACATATAGCGAGAATATCCATGACAAATCCATTCTCCAAATTATCACAGCGTTCAATCAGGATTATCTATACTCTATTAACCTTGATCGTGTTGGGACTCTGTCTTCTCAATTTTTCGATTCAAATGTTCGAACGTGTTACCGGCAATGACCAATGCTTTTGGATTGATAAAGATACCTCAAGGCTCCTCATAAGAAATATTATAAGTGGTGGTGTAACCGAACAGGCAGGGATCAAGGATGGCGATTTCCTTGTAAAAATTGATGGGAAGAACTTCAAAACATCAAATGATGCACAACTCATGATTAATAAGCTTGTCGGGTCGTATGCGATATATACGATTGAAAGGAATGGAACACAGTTCGATGTGCGGGTTCTCATCCTCAAATACATCAATCTTGGATATTTAGGTCAATTCTTATTTGGATTTGGATTTTTATTTGTTGGATATGTAGTTGTTATCGTCAAGCCATTGGGAAAAATCCAACGTATGTTTGCCCATTACAGTATCTATTTGATGCTCTTTTTCGGGTTCTCAGCATTTAATATTAGTCCTTTAACTGATCCATCCTGGCGAGTTGCGCTACTCGGGTTTATGTTCATTTTTACTTCTATCGCTGCGCCTCCACCGCTGATACGCTTTTTTCTCTTTTTCCCTATGAAACGAAAAGGACACAAGAGCCGGATGCTCACAATAATTTTGTATAGTATAAGTTTTCTAGCGCTCGTCGGGATGATAGTAAATGGTATAATAATACGTGGACCCCAATGGATTACGGTTGTTTTCTTTTTAACTCGCTATATCTTTTTCTTTACCGGGTTTGTTTTATTTGTCCGAAGTTACTTCGTCATCGTCCCCAAAGAGCAACGTGTGCAGCTCCGTCCAGTGCTGATAGGGGTCGCCATTGGTTTGATTATATTTGCCTACGCACTTGTAGCACAGACATTTTTTCAATTTATCGCATTTCTCAATCCCATAATTCTCCTGCCGATGATGCTTCTCGTTGTTGTACCGATGTTTTTTGGATATGCCATCTTTCGTCATCGATTAATGGATGTCGATGTTGTTATTCGCCGCAGTTTAATTTATGGAACTGTTACAGCAGCATTGGCTGCTATTTATTTTGTCTCTGTCTATGGGATTGGTACGCTTGTAAATTACTTTTTTGGTGCGCAGGATAATCAATTGTTCATTATTGTATCGCTTATTGTGGTCGCTTTTATTTTTGATCCTGTTAAACAGCGTTTTCAGAACGGGATTGACAGGATATTTTTCCATGAACGGTACGATTACCAGCAGGCCTTGTTGGAATTTACACAGGAACTTCCGCGCTTGATGGAAATGGAACACATCCTCAACTCGATTGTTTCACGCCTCTCTTCAACAATGCATATTGAAAAAATATCTGTGTTCATTTGTGGAGAGAAAGAAGGATGCAATTCGGCTTCACAGAATTTGGATCAAGCAGATTGTATGTTTGGCGACGGTGACCATACACTGATGGCACTTTTACAGAAGACACGCAAACCGATAGACCTCCACTTACTTGATGATGAGTACGATAGCACCGATTTACGGGAAGAAGAAAAACAAAAACTACTGCACGCCGGTGTTGTTCTAACTGTACCAATGTTTCTGCAGGATCGATTAGTAGGATTCATTAATGTTGGACCTAAAATGTCCGGTAAAGTGTATTCGCAGGAAGATATCAACTTGCTGGCGACCGTTGCTGGACAAGCCGCCATTGCTATCGAAAACTCGCGCCTGCATAAGTCGGAAATCGATCAGCAGCGTGTCAAAGAAGAGTTGGATCTCGCACGAAAAATTCAGCAAGGATTATTTCCAAAAAAGAATCCAGAAATTTCCGGTCTCGATATTTCTGGTGTGTCGGTGCCTGCATTGAGTGTTGGAGGCGACTACTATGACTTCATTCAATTGAGTCCAAATAAAATTCTTGCTGTTGTTGCAGATGTCTCCGGCAAAGGAATGTCTGCCGCGTTGTATATGTCGAAGGTTCAGGGAATGGTCCAGCTCGCGGCGCATATTTACAGCACGCCGAAAGAAATGCTTACAAATATTAACCGGCGCATTTTTGATGGTATGGATCGCAGATCATTTATCACGATGATTCTAGCGTTATTCGATATGAAGAAGAAAGAAGTGCGTATTTGCAGAGCCGGACATAATAAAGCACTTTTTAACGCGAATGGAAAAATTAGATTCATTGAAGGCGGCGGTATTGGATTGGGATTGGAGCGCGGTCCGGTGTTCGAAGACACGATAGAAGAAATAAGAATGCCAATCAAGCCAGATAGTCTCTTTCTCTTCTACACGGATGGCATTACTGAGGCAATGAATGAAGGAAAACAGCAATTGGGAGAAAAAGCCATCGTTGATTTGTTGAAGACGAAGCGGCATTTATCCGCAGAAAGTATTCAGCATGCAATTCTGACAAAAGTAGAAAAGTTTCGCGGCTCCTCCGAACAGCATGACGATGTAACCATGGTTGTTGTGAAAAGTAAAAATGGAAGAGGGAAATCCAGAAAACGACTACATCACTCTTCAATCCAACACAGAAACCAAGAGAGCCATTCGTATTAAAACACCATTCTTGGTCTGGCGGAAGTACGCTGCACGAGGATCGGCATCTATTATCGGTGAAATTTCGTTGAGCCGCGGTAATGGGTGCATGAGAATTGCATTGGATTGCATGAGCCGCATTACCTCTTCATCGATGAAATAACGCTTGAATGGTCTTTCTATTGAAGCAGCTGGAATTTTTTCTTCTTCGATGCGTGTCATATACACGACATCAACTTCGGGTAAAATTTTATTGAAGTCGCTTTCCAAGGTGTACCAAACATTATGACGGTTCAAATAATCGAGAATATCTTGTTTCATCTGGAGTGTTGGCGGGGCAACGAAATAGATTTTTACACGTTCGTATTTTCCAAGTAAATAGGCAAGCGAACGAACCGTTCGCCCATCTAATAGATTCCCAACGAGAGCAACTTTAACTCCATCAATAGTTTTAATTTCTTTGTAGATGGTAAATAGATCAAGCAATGCTTGTGTCGGATGTTGGCCGCCTTTGCCATCGCCGGCATTGATAATCGGAGTCGTTGATATTGCCGCAGCCCGTTTGACACCGCCAATTTGATTGTGGCGTAAAACGATCACATCTGCGTAATTACCGACCACGCGGATAGTATCTTCCAGCGATTCACCGTACGAGACAGAAGAAAAATCCTGTGCACGTTCAGTGGACATGATCTTACCGCCAAGCCGCAGCATTGCTGACTCAAATGAGAATCGTGTCCGAGTTGACGGCTCATAAAACAGCGATGCCATAATTTTGTGCTGGTAATCTAATGTACCGCCGCGTATGACGATACTTCCCATTTGATCTGCCAGACTAAACAATTCATTCAGCATTGGAAGTGTAAATTGTTGGGATTCTATAATATGTTGAAGCTTCATGGTCATTCCTTGATTTAGCTTTGTATGGGCGAGGAGAACTCACCCCTACAATGTTTATTTTGTTATTCTTGTTCCTGCTTCGCCATCGAGTGCGGCGATCAGATGTTCCGGATCGGTGATAGTAACCATTTTACCGCCGTTGTTGAGAAAATCCATGGCGGCTTCAATCTTTGGTTTCATACTTCCTTCGCTAAACTGTCCATCGGCAAAATGTTTTTTTGCTTCCACCATTGTAATGCTACATAATTTTTGCTGATTCGGTCTCTTGTAATTAATGTATACTTCCGGGACTTCAGTGGAAATGATAAAATGTTCGATACCTAATTTCGCAGCAAGCAAAGCGGATGCACGGTCTTTATCGATCACTGCTTCAATGCCTTTCAATTCACCATCGTCAAAAGTCACAGGAATACCGCCGCCGCCAACCGCAACAACGATGATGTCGCGTTCAAGACAGCCTTTGATCACTTCAAGTTCGACGATATCTTTCGGAAGAGGTGAGGCAACAACGCGCCGATAGCCGCGAGCGGCATCTTCAATAATACTCCACCCTAACTCTTTTCGTTTACGTTCAGCAGTTTCTTTGGAATAAAACGGGCCGATCGGTTTAGTTGGACGCTGGAATGCTGGATCGTTCTTGTCAACGACCACTTGTGTTACTACAGTAACTACCGGACGATTGATTCCATGTTTCCGAAACGTCATCTGCATGGAATTTTGTAACGCGAAACCGATCTCACCTTGCGTCATTGCGACACAGATATCCAGCGGAAGCGTGTATGTTTGAGAAGAACCGGCTTCTGAGCGCAATAACTGTGCACCGACTTGCGGACCGTTCCCATGCGTGACAACAAGCGAATATCCACGCGCAGCAATTCCAGCTATAAACTCAGCAGTGATCCTAACGTTTTCGCGCTGTTCGGCTATTGTTCCGCGTTGTCCCGCGCGAATGAGTGAGTTTCCGCCGACCGCTACCAGTATTGAGTTTTTCACGACTCTGTCCCTTCAACAACGTATAGATAATTGCCTTTTGTGTGTGAAGTCGATTCTCTGCTTCATCGAACACAATGGACTGAGGTGAGTCCATCACTTCATCAGTTACTTCTTCTCCGCGATGCGCCGGCAAGCAATGCATAAAGACGGCAGTCGGTTTTGCATTCTTCATCAATTCTGCGTTTAATTGAAATCCAGAAAATGCTTTCATCTTTATTTCACGGTCAGCCTCTTGTCCCATACTAACCCATACGTCTGTGTATATAACATCTGCATCGCGCACACCTTCAGGTGGATTTGTTGAGAGTTCGATTCTCGCGCCAGTCGGTGCGGCAATTTCTTTGGCAAGATTTACGATGTTTGTATCCGGTAGAAGCCCAGCGGGGGTAACAGCAGTAAAATTCATTCCAACTTTTGCCGCCAATAGCATAAGCGAATGGCATACATTGTTTCCATCGCCAACCCACGCGAACTTTTTTCCCTTGAAAGAGCCAAGATGCTCTTGAATGGTGAGAAAATCTCCAACCGCCTGACAAGGGTGTTCAAAATCTGTAAGTGCATTTACAATGCATGAACCTGCATGTCGTGCGAGATCTGTAACATTTTTATGAGCAAATGTTCGGATTACAATTGCATCAACCCAGCGTTCTAAGTTTTTTGCCGTATCATAAATAGATTCGCGTTTACCAAGGCTGATATCTGCATTTGAGAGATAAACAGTATTGGCACCGAGTTGCTTGATGCCGATTTCAAACGTGACGTGAGTACGAAGCGATTGCTTCTCAAAAATCAAAGCAACCGATTTGCCTTCCAACGACTTAGCAAATTTTTTAGGATTAGCTTTCATTTTCTTCGACAAGTCGAGGATTTGGAGCAACTCTTTCTCCGACCAATCGGCGATAGTGAGAAAATCTCGTTTCATAAATTATTCTCCATTTTATTAAACCTGCAGGGATATAATATATTATATCCGTGCAAAAATTCATTTTAATCCGTGTTTTTTCATGAAGCCGGTCAAAATCTCATTCAAATTCGGTTTTGCAATTTCGTCCAGCTCGTAATAAATACGCGTGCTTGGCTTGTTGATCTTGATGATGCGGCGGAGGTCAATCGGTGTGCCGATAATGACAGAATCGCACTCAACTCTGTTGATAGTCGTTTCCAGATCTTTGATCTGTTTTCCGCCATACCCCATTGCCGGCAGTAACGTTCCAATATGTGGATATTTCTTAAAAGTTTCAGCAATGGAATTGACTACCCACGGACGCGGATCGACAATCTCTTTTGCACCGTACTTTCGTGCCGCGACGTGACCGGCTCCATAAGTCATTTCGCCATGTGTCAGCGTTGGGCCATCTTCCACCACTAGGACGCGTTTATTCCGAATGACGGATTCATTTTCCACACTTATAGGCGACGCCGCTTCGATTATTATCGCTTTCGGATTGATGCTTACGATGTTCTTCCGAACAATATCAATATTTATTCGGGATGATGTATCAATTTTATTTATGATTACAACATCAGCGAGATGAATGTTGACTGCACCGGGATAATAAGATATTTCGTGCCCTGCTCGATGCGGATCTGCAACTGTGATTGTGAGATCAGGTTGATAGAATGACATATCGTTGTTACCGCCATCCCACACAATTACATCAGCTTCTTTTTCCGCTTCCCGCAAAATTGCTTCATAATCCACACCCGCATAGATGATCGTGCCGTTGACAATATGAGGCTCGTATTCCTCCATTTCCTCGACCGTGCATTCGAACTTCTTTAAGTCTTCAAGAGAAGAATAACGCTGTACCTTTTGTTTTACCAAATCGCCGTAAGGCATCGGATGGCGAATGGCAACGACCTTCTTTCCCGCTGCGCGAAGCAACTCGCATACCTTGCGCGATGTCTGGCTTTTTCCAGCTCCTGTGCGTACAGCGACTACAGCAACTACAGGAACTTTACTCTTCAACATTGTAGGTCGTGCGCCTTGAAGCTTGAAATCGGCTCCAGCCGCTACTACTAGCGCCGCTTTGCTCATTACGTAATTAAACGACACATCTGAATATGCGAACACAACTTCATCAACATTCAGTTCTTTGATGAGGTGCGGCAATTCCGATTCTGGGAAGATTGGAATACCGTTTGGATAAAGCGCACCCGCGAGTTCGGCAGGATATTTTCGTTCTTCGATGTTAGGAATTTGCGTTGCTGTAAAAGCGACGACTTCATAGCGATCGTCTGTACGGAAAACGGTGTTGAAGTTATGGAAATCCCGTCCCGCAGCGCCCATAATGATTACTCTGGCACGTTTCATAATGACACCTATGTATTTTTATTGTATTAAACGAATGCTGCCGCCGTTCATGTCGGTGTGAACAGCTGGGCANNAAGCCATCCCAAGATGAATTCGCACCTGCATACTTTCCACATTATCAGGATACTTTGATGCTTGACTCAAGTAAGAGACAGCATTCTTAGCGTCATTTCCTTGCATCTCCCGCCATCGCTCGTTATATTGACTCAATATTTATCAGTTCGTGGAGTGAAACAACAACGCTTGCAGAATATTTTAGTTGTTCGGACCGATCGTATTGGAGATGTGATCCTTACGCTCCCTACAATCGAAGCGCTGAAGTCGAAATTCCCGAATGCTCACATTGCGATGCTGTTGAATTCATATACCGCGGGTTTGGCGGAAGGCATCGCGGATGTTCTTATTTATAATAGAGAAATAGCACCGAAGCCATTCTTTGAGATGCTGGCAGAACTTCGCCGTGCACGATTTGATGCGGTTGTGGTCGCATTTCCACGATTCCGCATTGCTCTTTTATTATGGCTGGCAGGAATCCCAGTCCGCATTGGAACCGGTTATCGATGGTATTCGTTTCTATTTAATAAAAAAATTTTTGAACATCGCAAGACCGCAGAGAAGCATGAAGCAGAATACAATCTCTCGCTCTTAAAAGGTTTGGGATGTACAGTATCGTCGAAGCCCGAAGTAAGGATTGTAATATCCGAACAGGAAAGAAAAACAGCTTCTGACATTCGTCAATCGATTGGAATTTCTGATACCGACCGTTTAGTATTATTGCATCCCGGCACCGGCGGTTCGGCGCACGATTGGAACCTGGAAAACTTTGCTCTTCTTGCTACTGAATTGAGGAAGCTGGGATTTTATGTTGTTATTACTGGTGGGAAAGCTGAAGCTGAGCTTGTACATAGTGTAGCGCAGAGCGCTGGAGAAGGAGTAAAGTCCTTCGTCAGTAATTTAAGTTTAAAAGAGTTCGCAGCGTTCATTCAAACAGCAAAGTTGTTTGTGGCGAACTCTACTGGTCCGTTGCATATTGCGGCGGCAGTTGGAACACCGGTTGTTGGATTTTTTTCGCCAGTACACGTGATGAGCCCGAAGCGCTGGGGACCATTAACTGATAAAAAAGTAATATTCGTACCCGACCCGGTGCAATGTCCACGATGCAAAGGCGGCGAGTGTCGGGGAAATGAGTGCATGGGACAAATTACAGTTGAGCAAGTTTTAAAAGCATCACTGAGATTAACAGAACACAATAAGATACCATCTGTATCTGATATTCGAGCAATTAATGGAATACTATGAGGCTTTCTAGATTCACATTCTATGTCTTTTTCTTTCTATCCTTACCCTTAAGTTCAAAGGCACAGGATACTCAACCAGTAAAATCGAAGGACAGCCTCCGTACTATCAATCAGATAGCATTTACACTTGGTGAGCGATTAGTGTACGACGTTGGCTATAGTTTTATTACAGCGGGAGAGGCAGTGTTCTCGATTCCTTCGATTGAAACAATGCACGGAAGAGAATGCTATCAAGTGCTTTTTACTGTAAATTCCACGCCGACCTTTTCATTCTTTTATAAAGTTGACGACCGTTATGAAACTATACTGGATAAGAAAGGAGTTTTTCCGTGGAGATTTACACAACGAATTCGCGAAGGCAAGTACAGAAACGATTTCGCCGCTGAATTCGATCAGCTCAGTAACATTGCGACCACAAAAGCTGGTAGTTACGCGATTCCGCCGTATGTACACGATGTTGTCTCGGCAATGTTTTATGTAAGAACATTAGATTACTCTAAGTGTCGTCCGGGGGGAAAAATCTTCTTGCAGAATTTTTTTAAAGATACAACTTACCAACTTGCAGTAAAGTTTCTTGGATATCAGCAAATTTCGGTAGACGCAGGAACATTCAATTGCGTATTGGTAGAACCGCTGATTATGGAAGGCGGATTATTCAAAAGTGAGGGACGCATCATTATTTGGATGACAAATGATGAACGAAAGATTCCAGTGAAAGTGAGCACGAAAGTTGTTGTTGGTTCCATCGATGCAGAGTTGCGAGAATACTCTGGCATCAATGGACAGATTAAAGCAAAGGTAGAATAAACTAAAAGTCATGCCAGAGAGATGCCTTTGTACAGTTTGCAGGCAAGACAGACACAGAGGACTATGTCAAAATACATACAAATAGATGTCACCGGCGTTAAAACGATTTCCATTAAGGGACGTAAAAGTAAAGTAACGCCGAAAGATTTTGCTAAACCGCTCGATGCAAAGCATGCAAGCTTCAAAGACTTTGCTGATTCACTGCCGCACATTCTTATTGCCGACGAATTGCGGGATTTGGTGAACGACATAGTCCGTGCTCGGAAAAATAATAATCCTGTTATCCTGATGATGGGAGCGCACGTCATTAAGGTCGGACTCTCACCGCTCATCGTTGATTTACTCAAACGCGGAGTTATCACGCATGTGGCGATGAACAGCGCGGCTTCAATTCACGATGTTGAAACGGCGATGTGGGGACAGACTTCAGAAGATGTTGCAATGAATTTAATGGATGGGACATTCGGGATGTCAAAAGAAACCGGTGATTTTATCAATCTTGCGTTGACGAAAGCAATGAAAGTTTCTGATGCTGGTTACGGCGAAACGCTGGGGAAGAAAATTGTGGCAATGAAGGCGCGAAACCGAAGTATGAGTATTCTTGCAAAATGCTATGAACTTGGCGTTCCGGTAACGGTGCATGCGGCAATTGGGACGGATATTATTCACCAACAAGCGACAATGGACGGCGCGGCAACAGGTGAACTCAGCTATCGCGATTTTAAAGTGTTTGTAAACTCCATTAAAGATCTAATTAATGGCGGTGTCGTACTCAACTTTGGATCTGCAGTGATTATGCCAGAAGTTTTTCTAAAAGCGCTCACTGTCGCACGTAACCTTGGATACAAGGCAAAAGGATTTTCTACCGCAAACTTCGATATGATACGCCAATACCGGCCGCAAATGAATGTCGTCGACCGGCCGACACAAAAATATGGGCGTGGATATAACTTCACGGGGCATCATGAAATTATGTTTCCGCTGCTTGCCGCAATGATTAAGGTTCAACTTTCTTCCAGATGATAGAATCGAACGAACACATTCCGGAATTAGCAGACAATGAACAAATAATTGCAGGCGAACTTTCTTTTGTTGATCGGCATGCAATCCATCCGCTATTATTTGCATTCGCGTCGCTGGTTTTCGTATTTATTCTCTATCAGGTCGGTGGTGGTGTACTGACGTTTCTCGTTATAGGTGCAACATCGATTACTCGCGACAATGTTTGGACAATGCGCTGGCTTACGCTCGCAGGACAATTGTGTTTCATCCTTGTCCCAACAGTTCTTCTGGCTCGGCTGTTCACCACACGATTGCGCGAAGTATTTCAATTTAGAGTACCGGGACTGCGCGAATCGACGCTTGCACTCTTAGCACTTTTTTCATTGCAGCGTGTGTTCGAAGCATATATGTTTTTTCAAGAACGCGTTCCGATGCCGGAAATACTTCGTGAAGTTATCGAACCGATTAAAAAATTATTTGAGGAGTTGACTAAAGTTTTGCTTCGTGCCGATTCACCTTTAGAGCTGTTGGCTGTGATTTTGGTAGTGGCGGTTGTGCCCGCGATTGTGGAAGAACTGCTGTTTCGTGGACTCATCCAAAAAGTTTTTGAACGATTGATGTCACCTGTGGTATCGGCGGTGCTGGCAGGAACGATCTTCGGTTTGTTCCATGTCAATCCGTTTGAAATTGTTCCGCTCGTTGGATTAGGTGTGTTCTTTGGGTTGCTTCGGTATCGTTCGCAAAGTTTGTTGGTGCCGATAGTAGCGCATTTTTTTAATAATCTAATGGCAGTGCTTGCTTCCTTTTATGGTGTGCAGGATGATAATCTTTTGACAGCCGCACAGACGACAACCGGTACGTCTGCAATGGTCTTCGAATTAATTGGCTTTAGCTTACTTTTTTTCTTGACGTTTGTGCTTTATCTTCAACTCACACACGATGTTTCTAGGCGGATTCGTTAGTTAATACAATGAACATCTGCAAGAATTGCTCAACACAAATCCAAGCAGGGCAAAAGTTTTGTTATGTGTGTGGTGTGCTGCTCGATGCGGGTGAAGAAAAAATTTTTGAAATTGAATGCGAAACGCATCCAGATTGTCGTGCAGTTGGGCTTTGCGTCATTTGCGGAAAACCGGTTTGCTCTGACTGCGAAGTGAAGAGCGCCGGAAAAATTTTGTGTTCTGATCCTGAGCATAGAATATTGCTTCAAGAATGGTGCGTACTGCATCAGCCGGATTCGGAATTTGAGGCGGAAGCACTCGTGCGCAATCTTGCAGACGCTGGAATCAAAGCAAAAACATTTTCTCTGCGAGATTATATAACAACGCGCTGGTTAGACGAAAATCGTGTGTTCTTGTTTGTTAGAAAATCGGAAAATGAAAAGGCAAAAGCGCTTCTTAAGGAATTAAATCTAGTTGGTAAGGATTAATTATGCCTTATTGTATATTAGTCACTCAACTCTTAACTGATTATTGAAAAATGCCAAAATTCGAAAGTCTTTCTACTCGCGTGCTCGTCGCGCTTATTGCAATTCCCATCATTTTATGGTTGACTATGCTCGGCGGATATTTCTTCTTCTTCCTTATCGCCATCATCTCGTCACTTACATTGTATGAATTCTATGGATTAGCAGAAGCTAAAGGCGCCGCACCGCTGAAAACTCTCGGGCTTATAGCTGGGGTCATTATCAATGCTGCGTTTGTGTATGAACGCTTTCAGGTAGATATCTACCAATTCATTCTTAATCATTTCGGTATTCATCTTGCGATGTTTTCACAGCATCAACTTCTCACGGTAGTATTGCTGAAGCTTTTACTGCTGACGATGCTCGTTGAACTGTTCCGTACGAAAGGTTCGCCGATAATTAATATTGCTACGACGATATCAGGTGTGATGATTGTCTCGCTCTGCTTTGGCACACTTATTTTCTTGCGTGAATTATTTCCGTATGGATTTCCAGTGTACAAGTTTTTTGCGATTGGTTATGCCGATGATCTTCAGCTTGCACAAATCAATCGATGGGGTGGATACACGGTCATCGCTGTCTTTGCATCGATTTGGATGTGTGATACGGCGGCGTACTTTGGCGGAAAAACATTCGGGAAACATAAATTTTTCGTGCGGGTAAGTCCAAATAAAACATGGGAAGGAGCTGTATTCGGTTTCATTTTCTCCATGCTGACTATGGTGACAGCAAAAATACTTGTGCTTGGTTATCTTACATTTCAGCATGCAATTGTTCTTGGAGTGCTCATTGGTGTCTTCGGGCAATTGGGTGATCTTATCGAATCCCGGTTTAAGCGAGATGCAGGTGTCAAAGATTCCTCTTCACTTATTCCAGGGCATGGCGGTGTGTATGATCGTTTCGACAGTTTGGTTTATATCTCTCCGATTGTGTATCTTTATATAGACTTTGTTGTGTTGTCATAACAATAATCGTATAGAAAGATATGTGTGTCTAAAAAGTCGAAGATCAATGTTGTTACATTGGGATGCCCGAAAAATCTTGTTGACTCAGAATACCTTCTCGGTCAATTAAAACATAGTAGTGTCCAGCTTGTTGCAAACGCTAACGATGCCGATACGGTTATCATCAACACCTGCGGATTTATTAAGGATGCAAAGCAGGAATCCATCGATGCTATTATGGAGGCGGTAGGAAAGAAAAACCACGGCGAGCTAAAAAAAATTGTTGTTATGGGATGCCTCTCAGAGAGATTTAAAAAAGAACTTGCTGCTGAAATTCCAGAGGTTGATTCGTTCTTTGGCACAAATCAATTGCCCGATGTGCTCAAAGATCTTAGCGTGGATTATAAAAGTGAACTTCTCGGCGAACGTTTACTGACAACTCCAATGCATTACGCTTATTTAAAAATCTCCGAAGGATGCGACAATCCGTGTTCTTTCTGTGCAATCCCGTTAATGCGCGGACAGCACAGAAGCAAGCCGATTGAAGAAGTTGTGCATGAAGCGCGGCTATTAGCAAAAAAAGGCGTGAAGGAACTTATAGTCATTGCGCAAGACACAACATTCTACGGATTGGATTTGTACGGCGAGCGACGGCTTGCAAAACTTCTAGGTGAGTTAAACGGCATTGAAGGAATCGAATGGATCCGACTTATGTATGCGTACCCCGCAAAATTTCCGCTCGATGTCATTGAGGCATTTCAAAAATTTCCGAAACTGTGCCGTTATATCGACATCCCAATCCAACATTGTTCTGACAGCGTATTGAAGTCGATGAGGCGTGGTATTACACAACGCTCAACACGAGATTTACTGTTACGCTTAAAGTGCGAAATATCTGATGTTGCGCTCCGCACTACGCTCATTGTCGGGTATCCAAACGAGACGGAAGACGATTTCAAAGCATTATGCGATTTTGTGAAAGAGATGCGCTTCCATCGTCTTGGCGTTTTTACATATTCGGAGGAAGAAGGCACCGCAGCATTTGAACTTGGTGATACAGTTTCAGAAGAAATAAAGGAGGAGCGGCAGGCGACTGTTATGGAAATCCAAAAAGATATTTCTGAACAACACAATGCGTCTTTGATCGGAAAAAAGGTGAAGGTTTTAATTGATTCTCAGGATGCAGAATTCTTTATTGGAAGAACAGAATGGGACGCACCGGAGATCGACCAAGAAGTATTTGTACGCAGCGGTCAGCCGTTAAAAGCGGGAACATTTCATACAGTGTCTATTACCGATGCAGTAGAATACGATTTGTTTGCATCGGTATGATGTACACGATGTGAGGCAAACAATATGTCATACTTACGAACAAGTTGGCAAAGTTTTGTATGCAAAATAATCTTCGCAGTCGGAATTATTGCTACCTACTTGCATGCACAGATTGAGAGTGCGCATCCAAATGAAGCAGTATCTAATCTGTTTGTAGAAGCATTCGCATTTGTATCTGATCAGCCTGGTAAAGGGCGCATTGATATCTATGTTCAAGTGCCTTATCCAGAAATAAACTTTGTCAAAGAGGAAGAGCAATATACGGGACGATTTGAAATTTCCGCAACAGTGCTTTCTCAGGAAAAACAGCAACTCTGGCAAAAAAGTCAGCTTGTAGAACTACATCTAAAGGATTTTTCACAAACCATTTCCAATAGTTCTTTCAGTCTGAAGCAATTTTCCACAGATCTTGCACCGGGGAAGTATGATCTTCTTCTACAAGTAACAAATCAAGAATCTAAGAAGGTCGAGTCATCCAAACAATCCATCATCGTAAAAGATTTTTGGAATGATACGCTTGCACTGAGCGATGTGATGTTTGTCCGTCGAATGACTATTGATGGCACGCGCAAGAATATTGTACCAAATCTAACCGGAATGATTGGTAAAGAGCAAAATAGTTTCTATCTCTTTTTCGAAATATGGAATCGTGCTCAACTCGATTCAGTTCAATTAACCTGCAAATTCATAAATTCAAAACGGGAAGTTGTAGCGCAACGAACAAAAAGCGAACTGCTGACCGGTAATCGAACGCAGACAATTTGGCAGATTGACACGTTTTCAATTAGTCCTGATAAGTATTTACTTCTAATAGAAGCCGCGGGAAAATCCAAAGCTGATTCAGGCAAATCATTTTGTGCATCTGTGTCCCGTCTCTGCATCATTCGAATAAAGAATATGCCGCTGATCATTACCGATATTGATAAGGCGACAGAACAACTTCAGTACATTGCCCAAGGAGACGAAATCTCTTATATAAAAGAAGCGGCGAATCCGGATGAGAAACAGAAACGGTTTCTTGAATTTTGGTCGAAGCACAATCCCGATCCCAAAGCACTGTATAATGAACTGATGGAAGAATACTATTCGCGCGTTGAATATGCCAATAAAAGCTATGCGGGTTATATGGAAGGGTGGAGAACGGATCGTGGAATGGTATTGATACGATTTGGTCCACCGCAAAATATAGAGCGTCATCCATTCGATTCAGACAACAAACCGTATGAAATTTGGTACTACTATGGTCAAAATCGGGAATTTGTTTTTATAGATGAAACTGGATTTGGTGACTACCGACTTCGCTATCCCGAGACTGATTTGTGGGGAAGGATACGGTGAAGCAGTGGTGTTTACAACATTCAGCCGTTTGAGAGCTATTTTCATTTTGGCATATTGTTTTCTATGCGGCACACTGCTCGTCGTGTTCTTATCGGTTGCTGATGCACAAACTTCATTAACAGTTCGCTCGATCGGCTTTAATGGAAATCATGCATTTTCTGCAAACCAGCTTACCTCTGCGCTCTTAATTAAAAAAGCTGGAATATTTTCCGAATCAGTTCTAAAAATCGACCTCGAACATATTCTCGATCTTTATAAAAGCCAAGCTTATCTGCATGTTTGTATAGATTCGGTGTGGATGAAACGCGATACAATGCGGCAGGATGTAGAAGTTAAAATCTTTCTGAACGAAGGAAAACCATCAGTTGTGCGGCAGATTGAATTGGACGGCTGTCGATATATTGCTTCTGCTGAACTGTACGCAGTCATGAAATTGCACGAAGGTGATCTGTTTGTTCCCTCTATCTTGGAACAAGATCTCCAGTCGATTCTACAGTTGTATGAAAATAAAGGATATCCGTTTATAAAAGTTGTGATTCAAAATATATCTTTTGCCGATTCGATGGAAGAAATGTCCGCAAAAGTGCAAATTCATATTGACGAGGGGAAAGAACTTCATATTTCTGAATTGCGCATTGAAGGCAATAAAGCAACAAAAGACTATATCATTACTCGTGAGGCGAGATTGCATAAGAACGAGTTGTTTCGCGGTGATCTTCCAGAAAGAATCAAGCGGCGGTTAGATCATCTGCAACTCTTCTCGTCAGTTTCATTGCCGGAATTATATTTAACCCAAGCGGAACAAGCGGGATTGTCTGTGCGAGTTGTCGAAGGGAATCAAAATAGTTTCGACGGTGTACTTGGCTATGTCCCATCTAGCGGTTCAAGTGGAAATGGTTACCTCACCGGACTCGTCAACATTTCGCTAAGAAATTTGTTTGGTACAGGTCGCAAACTTTCTGCTCGTTGGTATCAAGAGAATCAAAATTCGCAGGAAACGGAGCTTCACTATTTAGAGCCATGGGTGGCATCGTATCCTGTGAATGCACAGCTTGGATTCTTTCAACGCAAACAGGATTCAACGTTTGTAAAGATGCAATACGATGTATCCACCGAATTGATGTTGACGGATGAGTTTTCCGTCGGTGCTTCGTTTTCTCAGTGCGGTGTCTATCCAACAGAAGGTTACGGACGTTCTATAATGGCAGAAAGCAAGACAGCAAGCTTTGGCGCATCAATACGTTATGATTCGCGTGACAATCCGACTACACCTACAAGCGGCATTTTATATTCAACGGAATATCAAACCGGATCTAAACAGACGAGCGTCAGCGGAACATTTCCCATAGAAGATAAAAGCACTACACAACGTTTAGTATTTGATCTCTCGTACTATCTTTCGACATTTTTTCGGCAAGTGCTTGCAGCGGAATTACATCTTCGAGATTTTAGCAGCAGCACGATGGACGTAAGTGATTTATTTCGGCTTGGCGGTGCATCGACACTTCGTGGTTATCGAGAAGGACAGTTTCTCGGTTCGCGCATTGTATGGACAAACTTTGAATATCGCTTTATTGTCGCGTCGCGTTCTTTCTTCTATGGTTTTGTTGATGTCGGTTACATAGTTCAACCTGTCATTGCCACAATCAATATGACGGCATCGGAACAAAGTAAAATTGGTTATGGCATCGGTGTGCGTATGGATTCGGCACTTGGCTTAATCGGCGTGAGCTTTGCATTTGGTGAGGGAGACACATTTAGCACATCAAAAATTCATATTCGGCTAATCAATGAATTCTAAAAAAATCGTAGCATATTTTCAGCTTAGTCGTCCAGTGAATGTACTCATTACGTTCATATCCATTCCTGTCGCGTGCTGGATTGCTGGCGGAACTGCATCCTCGTGGCTTTTCTTTCTATTAGCTGGCATAACGGGCGCGTTGGTTGCAGCTAGTGCAAATGCTATTAATGATGCGTTTGATATTGATATTGATCGCATTAATCGGCCGGATCGCCCATTACCGCATGGTGCACTCACGCCACGTGATGCACGGAAGATGTGGCTGATTCTTTCTATCGCGGCGCTCGTAATAAATCTTTTCTTGAATTCAATCGCCTTGCTGATTGTAGTTCTATCTATTGTCCTTCTCTATTTTTATTCTGCCCGGTTAAAGAGGACAGTGTTCATTGGGAATCTCGTTATAGGGTTGATGACAGGCATGGCATTTATTTATGGCGGGGTTGTGGTCGGACGAATGGAGCGTGCTGTCGTTCCGGCGATATTTGCGTTCTTTGTGAATCTTGCACGTGAATTGCTGAAAGATGTAGAAGATATGGAAGGTGATCAGAGAGAACATGCAGTTACGCTACCGGTCAAATACGGTGTTACACCAGCGCTTGTGTTGTCGACTGTCTCTCTTCTTATCCTGATTGGTGCCACGGTTGCGGCGTCAATCTTCGCTTTGTACAACTTAGTGTTTTCGTTCATTGTGCTTGTTGCCGACTGTTTGATATGCGTTTCAATAATGCTAATGTGGCGCAACCATTCTTCAACAACAATGAGACAGGTCAGTACGATTTTAAAAATAATAATGATTATTGGTTTAATTTCAATTATCGCTGGCTCGATGTAAATCATGAAACATTCTTCTGTCGATCTTGAAATAGAACGCGCGCTTTGGCTGCAAGGTATTGAGCGCATTGCCGGTGTGGATGAAGCCGGCCGCGGTCCGCTTGCGGGTCCCGTCGTCGCGGCGGCTGTTATTTTTCCAAGGGAATTTATGATACAAGGTGTGGATGATTCTAAGAAATGTACAGCAAAACAGCGGGAAGAATTGTTCACGTTGATTATGAAGCAAGCCCTTAGTGTTGGTGTTGGCGTTGTCGATCACGAAGTGATTGATCGCATCAATATTCTGCAAGCAACAATATTGGCGATGAGGAAGTCAATAGAGAATATGAATATTCAACCGGAGTTTGTACTTTTCGATGGCAATTCGTTTAAGCATGAAACGTTGAAATATCGAAACATTATTAGAGGTGATGCAAAGTCGTTCACGATTGCTGCCGCTTCGATTGTTGCAAAGGTGACGCGTGATCGGTTTATGTGCGAACTGGATATTCGATTTCCACAATATGGCTTTGCCCGACATAAGGGGTATGGAACGAGCCAGCATATTGAAGCCATCCGTACATACGGTTTGTGCGAAATTCATCGCAGATCGTTTCATCCTTCTGCTCTTCAGAAAAAACTTTTATAGTGAAAGTATGAATTAATATTTTCTGGCGTCTGGTTTTATACAGATATTACTCTGGATTGCATATCCTATACACATTTGTTATTTTGGAAAAGTGAACTTTTCATAATTCGTAGATGTTCGAATGAAGAAACGTTTGGCAAGTTCGAGATAACCAATGTCACCAATCAATAGTCGAATTCAAGGAAAAATCGGAGAAGATTTGGCGGCGAGGTTTCTTGAACGAAACGGTTTTAAAATATTAGAACGAAATTACCGCTTTGAACGGGGCGAGATTGATCTCATTGCAGAAGAGGGCAGTGAGTTAGTCTTTATAGAAGTAAAGGCTCGGAATTCAACAGTGTTTGGTGCGCCGGAAGAAGCGGTAACGGAAGAGAAACAAGAACAAGTGCGTACTGTTGCCGACGGTTATTTGTACGAACACGATATTGATAATCGTCCATGCCGGTTTGATGTCGTTGCGATTGAATTCAAAAATGGCAAAGCAGAGATACGTCATATTCGAGATTCGTTTTAATTCCTGCTTAGAAATCAATCGTCGTATGATCACTTTGAAGGTTGGATTATGAAAGTATTTGATTCAGTTGCAGCGCTCTTCACAGATTACTACCAACTCATGCAATAGGTAATTATCCCTGTTTATTTGGTACTTATTTCTTGTTTTGGGTTTTTATTGAATTAGTTGGAATGGAGTTTTGATGAATGCCATGCCTTTGCTCATCGCGGCGGTTGCTTTTTTTGCGCTCGCATATCGTTTTTATTTTAGTTTCATCGCAGCAAAAGTTGCTGTAATTAATGATACCAAGGTATTGCCGTCTAGCCGATTGTATGACGGTCAGAATTATTATCCCATGAATAAATGGGTGCTCTTCGGTCATCATTTTGCGGCGATTGCGGGCGCAGGTCCGCTCGTAGGTCCGGTGCTTGCAGTGCAATTCGGGTACTTTCCTGGTTTTTTATGGATGGTGATTGGCGCAGTGATGGCAGGTGCGGTACATGATTTTGTTATTCTCGTAGCATCGATTCGGCACGATGCAAAATCTTTGGCAGAGATTGCAAAAGTGGAAATCAGCCGGTTAAGTGGAACGACGGCATCGGTCGCTATCCTGATAATTCTCATCGTAGCAATGGCAGGACTCGGTTTGGTGGTTGTGAACTCGCTTTCCGAAAGTGCATGGGGCACATTCACTATTGCAGCGACGATTCCCATCGCGCTTCTTATGGGCATCTGGATGTTTCAATTGAGAAAGGGAAAAGTTGCGGAAGCAACAATAGGCGGTGTTATTTTATTGACACTTGCAGTTATTTGCGGTCGATACATACCGGATTCGCCAGTTGCTTCGTGGTTTATGTTCAATCATAGTTCGTTGACCATCTTACTCGCAATTTATGGTTTCTGTGCTTCTGTTTTGCCGGTATGGTTATTATTGTCACCGCGAGATTATCTGAGCTCAATTATGAAATTAGCCGTTATCGGACTTCTTGCGTTTGGCATTATCGTTGTTGCACCAACTCTGAAAATGCCAGCATTTACGATGTATGTGCATGGCGGCGGGCCGATTATTCCCGGAACACTTTTCCCATATTTGTTTATTACCATCGCATGCGGAGCTGTTTCTGGATTTCATTCGCTGGTGAGTTCCGGTACAACACCCAAAATGTTGATGAGAGAATCACAAATCAAATTCATCGCAGTCGGAGCGATGCTTGCCGAGAGTATTGTCAGTGTGCTGGCACTTATCGCAGCGGCGAGTTTATTGCCGCTCGATTATTTTATGATCAATGTGCCGACAGAAAAATTTCAATCTGTTCTTCCGCAGCTTCATGCAATGGGATTTATAGATTCGAATATTGCGCAGCTTTCGGCGGAAGTGGGAGAGAAGATTATCGGAAGAACCGGCGGCGCGGTATCACTTGCAGTCGGCATGGCGCAAATATTTTCTAATATTCCCGGATTGACTAAGTTAATGTCTTACTGGTATCATTTCGTCATTATGTTTGAAGCACTGTTCATTCTTACCACAATTGACGCCGGCACTCGAATCGGTAGATTTGTGTTACAAGAAATGCTGGGAAAATTTTATAAACCTTTTGGCAGGACGGATTGGCTTCCAGGTAATTTGATTGCAAGTTTTATAATCGTTGTTGCATGGGCATACTTCATTTATACCGGAAGTGTTTCTTCTATCTGGCCAATGTTTGGAACTGCAAACCAGTTACTTGCGGCAATTGCGCTTACGGTCGGTACGTCGTTCATCATTAATCGTGATAAAGCACGGTATGCGTGGGTTACGATTGTGCCGCTTATTTTCGTTACGTTTACTACTCTCGTTGCCGGTACAATGAACATTATAAACTTGTTCCTTCCTATGGTGCTTATAGCAAAGACACAAATGCAGGGAATTATTAATCTTTTTCTCACGGCTGTGATTATGGGAAGTGTGATTATCGTGATTGCTGATGCGACACCTAAATGGATTGCTGTGATTTGTCGTAAGCAAGAAATTTCGAAGAGCACTTATTGATTGATTTCGCGAAATGCAGAGTTGCGAAATGTCCTAAAAAAAGATGATGTGCAGTCACCTCTATTACAAAGTAGTAACAGATAATCATTTGTCATTTAAAAAAATGTGAGTATATGAATTTTTAGATTGCGTTTCTCAAAAGACATCCTTACATTTTACTGTAAAAGAATAGTATAACTAATTGTCTTATAAAGAGAATTCTTAATAGAATTTCAAAGTTTGTAATGTTCCAGGAAAGACAAATTTCTTTTTTAAGGATCATAAGTATGTGTGACTGTATTGTAGGAGAAAAATAATTGGAACCGACACAATTACCTGAATCCACGAGATCATCCAGGGAAATCCTCAAGCGTGTCGATCAACTCGTAAAATCAAATAATTTAGAAAAAGCGCTCCAGGAAGTAAAAAAAGCGCGCGAAATAGATCCAAAAAACTTATATGCATATGCTTATGAAGAACGAATTCAAGAACTATTTATTCAGCAGCAACGCAAAAAGATAGATCCTCGAAACAATGTAAAGGATACCGACGTATCTGGAAAAGTATTGACACCGTACAATTTAAATGAACACATCTTTAGTGACAACAAAGATATTTATGGAATAAAGGTACCGGCTCTTTATGAAGAGTTCAAAAAAGCTGGTCTGCGTTCTTCTGATTCATCTGAACCTTCAAAAGTAAAACGAGCATCCAAAGAAGCGTTAGAAACATACAAACAGGCACTCCTGCTAGTATGGTCTGACGGCCAAAAAACCGATGAAGAAGTATGCGAACTTCAAGACCTCAGACAATCGCTTTATATTACCGTGGAAGAACATGAAGTCATAGATAGACAGGCAAAATTGGAATGTTATATTTTTTTACTAAAGCATCTTTTACAATCACATGCCTCGCAGACAGAAGTGGAAGAAAGTCTTACTGAGCTTCGTAAAAGTTTTAATGTATCCAGTTCTGATCAAGTTGTGATTGATGCTAACCTTGTTGTCTTAAAAGAGAAGAAGGGGAAAAAGTGGAAGATAGCTGTTGTTGACGATGATGAACAAATACTTACCATGATGAAGGCAACACTTGTTCAAGCAAAATACAATGTGGTAGCGTTCAGCACATCAGATGATGCATACGAATTTTTAAAGAAAGAAGGCGTCGATCTAATTCTCAGCGACATCAGCCTGGAAACTTCCACAATGAATGGTTTTTTGTTTTATGAAAGAACCAGAGAATTACGCCACTTGCAACACGTTCCATTTGTATTCATCACCGGATTAAATGATGCAGTTCTTATGCGAGAGGGAAAAGAAATCGGTGTCGATGACTTTCTGGTTAAGCCGATCCATCGCGAAAATCTTCTTGCCACAATTCGTGGAAGAATAAAGAGGTACGAACAACTCAGACTTCTTTCAGGGTTGTAGGCTTCTCGTTATAAAAAGATGCGGTTAACTATTATAAACGTAAAGAGAAAAAGGTTACAGCTTATTTTATTTCTTTAATTTTTTGCTTTTTTTGCTACGTGATTGAACGATGTAATCGCTTCTTTTTTTCCCAATATTTTCCTTAGAGTTTCTGCAAGAACCACTTTCCTAAAAGGTTTAAGCAGGACAGTCCGTATACCGAAAGATTCAAGTTTTTTAGGATCTTCTAATTGATCGTATCCAGTCATTAAAACGATTGGCAAGTCATTGCGTAATTGTTTAATTCTGCCAGCGAGAAAGATACCGGTCATGTGCGGCATTGTCTGATCTGTGATGACGAGGTCAAAGCCAGATGGGTTTTCCTCGAATGTTTGTAGAGCTTCGATCGGCCTTACGAAGGGAAACGACTGATAACCAAGTCCTTTTAATGTCTCTGATAACATTTTAAGTAATTGCTCTTCATCATCTACAATCATAATTCGTTCAGCGTTTCCGAGGCTTTCCTTTGTTTTTTCAGATTTTAAATTATCTTCTTCACCTTCATAAATAGGAAGATAAACGTCGAATTGTGTGCCTTTTCCAACTTGACTTTGAACTTTGATTGCGCCACCATGATTTTTAATAATGGCATGCACAATTGCTAATCCCAATCCTGTTCCTTTGCCAAGCGCTTTCGTTGTAAAAAACGGTTCAAAAATCCGCTTCAGCGTGAATCCATCCATGCCAAGGCCTGTATCCTGAACAGTGAACATTGCATATGCACCTTTTTTCAGATCAGGGTGATATAGGATTGAACGGTCATCAAATTCTACATTCTTTTGGCGTATGAAGAGTTTTCCATCGATTCCTTCCATTGCGTGAGCGGCATTTGTACAAAGATTCATGATCACTTGGTGTATCTGCGTTGCATCACCTAAGACGAGCGGACCGTTCATCGGTAAATCCATTTTAATTTCGATGGTTTTTGGAAGCGATGCACGTAGAAGTCTCATTCCTTCTCGCAAAATATAATGCAGCCGTACAGGCCGGAAATGTGTATCCTGTTTTCTGCTAAAAGCGAGAATTTGTTGAACAAGTTCTTGCGCTCGATCCGATGCACTGATTACTTCCTCGATGTGTTTTATTGCACGGTGTTTTGGAGTTAGCTTCAGTTTTACTAACTCGGCATTACCAATGATGACAGAAAGAATATTATTAAAATCATGAGCAATACCGCCGGCAAGAGAACCGACTGCCTCCATTTTTTGTGACTGCAATAGTTGCGCCTGCAAGTTTCTTTGTGTCTCTTCTGACTTCAATCGTTCAGTGATATCGCGGAGTATAATTGTGTAAAGTTCTTCGTCTCCAGCATTCACCTTTGCAATAGATGCCTCAACAGGAAAAACTTCACCGTTGACGCGAATGCCATTGATCGTTCTCATCCTGCCTTCCAACAAGCTGACAATCGAGTTCTGTTCATGCTCACTGTCGTTGTCATGATTTTTATCGCTGTTTGGGAGAGCAATAAAACGATCGATAGATTGTCCCATTGCCTCATCTTTTGAGCATCGGAACATCAGCTCCGATGCAGGATTAAACGATTGAATTCGCCGATGTTCATCTAAAGTGATAATGCTTTCCATTGCCGATGTGATAATGCAAGAAAGTCGGTTTTGACTTTCGATAATGGTTTCTTGAGTGCGCTTGAATTCAGTTAAATCCGTCACAATAACAAGTATGGCTCGTTCCCCTTTATAATGGATTACCTTCGACATTTGGAGGCATTCAATTCTCTGATTCGTTTTGCTGATCAATGTACATTCATACGGATCTACTTCGACTCCTATTTTATGTTGAAAGAACTTTTGCATGACCACATCGCGATGTTCTGGTGCAATAATCGAAAGATAGTCGAACTCTGCTGCATAAATTTCTTCGCGCTTATAATTGATTAACTCGTTACATCTTTCATTCACATACAGGATCTTTCCATTTTTATATATAAAAACCATATTTGGCAGTTCTTCAGTAAGAGTTCTGAACTTTTCTTCCGATTCTTTTAATTCCATGGCTTGATGCCGAATATCCTTTTCGTTCATCCGAGCTTTATTTATACTTCGCAGAAGATTGTCTGCAAGAATACGTACAGCGATAGCAGTCACACAAAGGATAACAGCGATATCGATAATATCGAAGTAAGTTGTTTTTGGGTCTTTTACATTTATGATCAATCCATTCGTTTCAAGAAGTCCAATAATGACTACTGAGAGAATTGTTAATAATGTGAAAGCGTAAAAATATGTTGCACGAAGAGCAATTCCTGCAAACACAAGACAGGTGGGGATGCCAAGAAGGGCAATATTGTGCAGTCCATTCGACGTGTAGAGTAGATATGTAATGAAAGACCAAAGTGTCCATAACAGCAAATCTTCCGACCATTGCAAACGGCCATACCTGAGGAACACTATGGAAATTATAATCATTACACCAGCGGATAATATTTGAATAAAAAGTCTAAACTGACCGGAAAGTGCTCTTTGAAGGACGAGAATTATGAATCCTGTAAGGATACTAAGTGCGATAACATTAAGGATCTCTGCAACACGATTTTTTTCTTCGTCGCCAAAGTTTGGCGGTGCAAGAAGCAAGAGTAACTTTTCAAACATTTTGATTTATCCTTATATTACACCAGCTTTTAGTTCGACTATTGACATAACGAAAGAAATTCGGCAGGTCTTCATCGTTGAATGTCAAACTCAAACGACAATAATATACGTACGGTAGCGGGAGAATACAAGAGATGCGGTAAAAAATATTGCTTCGATTCAATCACATTGTAAGGTGCTGCGGTCGAGATTCTCTTCACCGAGAACCTGTAATATAGTTTTCTAAAAGCTTTATAGTATACTCATGTTCAGAAATAATTGCTTTTACTACATCTCCAATTGAAATGAGTCCAACAAGTTTTCCATTTGCTAAGACGGGAAGATGACGAATGTATTTGCTAGTCATAAGAGCCATACATTCCTCAATAGTTTGCTCCGGGTTCACAAAAAGTATTTCGGAGGTCATCACATCTTTTACAGCGGTTGTATGCGAAGACTCTCCTTTGAGTACTATTTTTCTAGCATAGTCCCGTTCAGAGAAAATCCCTACCACTTTTTCCTTTTGCATCACTAAAAGCGCGCCAATATTCTTTTCTGCCATAATTTTAATAGCATCAAAGACGGTCGCTTCTGGAGCAACCGACCAAATATTATTACCTTTGACATGCAAAACATTTTCGACTGTCATCAAGATCTTATTCCTCAAAATATTATGTTATAGTATGACCTCTGATTATAGTCCAACATGCAAAAGGCTTCACAAAAAGTCAATGAGTTGATATTTTTGAAGTATGCATAGAAACATATTAATAAATTAATCTACTTTGTGTAGCACTTTGTTAGACTGCAGAATATTTGAAATGGTATTGCCCCCCCCAAAAAAAATTGAGTTAATGATATCTTGTGCGTGAATAGTTTGACTTGCTGGATGTGTAATTACTAAAAATGAAAAATAAACACAAATATCTCTTATTTATCCCACAACTACTTCATTGTAACAAACATAGTGCTATCTATTTAAATGCATCTATCTCAGTTATAAGTGACGTTAGATTGCAATGGTTTGGTAGTATCGAAAAATTATACCACTCTTCAAAACCAGATATAAATTATTGTTCAAAGATATATTATCCCTTCAAGGTTGTTATTGCCAAAATTAGGTCAAAATTTGCTTTTCAGTTGGAAGAAGTGTAGTTTTTGGCAAGAGTTTGAGCTCAGAGAACACTCCTTAGAATAAGGTCTTGGACTTTCAATTCCATAGACTACAGACCAGCTACCATTTTTATTCTGAGTTCAAATTCCGGAAGTGCAAAGCAATTCAATTGTAGTGCGCTTATAATAATGTAAAGTATTGTATTCAGATACTGAGATCAGTTTTCGGTTAGGATGTTTTAAGATGTGATTCTACCGGAAATCGATGGCTTAAGTAAGGAGCACAGGTCTCATGAAAATTCCAAAGAAACCGTTAAAACCCAAAAACAAGAAAACAATTGCAGGCTCTTCTAAGTTGATGAAAATCAACAAACGGCAGGAACGCGGTCGTGCTGAAGAATCATTACGGGATGACGAAGAACGCTTCCGAAGGGGCTTTGAAGAAGGACCGCTCGGTATGGCGTTAGTCGACTTGGATTTTCATTTTACAAAAGTGAATGCAGTGTTCTGCAAGATGCTGGGTTATTCAAAGCGCGAACTACTCTCTATGACTTTCAAAGATATTACGCATGCTGATCATGTTGCTGAAAATGTACAATCGATAAAAAAACTCATCAAAGGAAAACTTCCGGTCTATCGAACTGAGAAACGTTATATACGAAAGAACCGACAGATTATATGGGGAACCCTTACGGTTACAGTGATTCGCAGCAAGAATAAGCAATTCCAATATATGCTTGCGATGATTGAGGACATAACCGAACGCAAGCGTACAGAAAATGTGATTAAAGAAGCGGAATTAAAGTTCAGAACAATATTTGATTTTGCATCAGATGGAATTCTTTTGGCAAGACCTGACGATCGATTACTTACAATTGCTAATGGCAAAATTTGTAAGATGTTAGGCTATACGGAAGAAGAACTTTTAAAGTTGAGTTATACTGATATTCATCCGAAAGAATCGTTGCCGTATGTTATAGATCAATTTGAGAAATTATTAGGGGGGAAAATATTAATCGCACATGATATTCCTGTAATGAGAAAAGACGGGAATGTGTTTTTTACCGATGTCAGTGGTTCTGTGATTACTTTTGAAGGGGAAAAATATCTCCTCGGCTTGTTTAGAGACATGACCGAGCGCAAACAGGCGGAAGAAGAAATTCATCAAAAAGAAGAACAGTTCAGATCTTTATTCATGTCCATGAGTCAGGGTTTCTATCTCTCCGAGATAATCTATGATACTCAAGGCAATCCTTGCGACTATAGATATTTGGAAGTCAACCCACAGTTTGAACAGATTTTGGGATTGAAACGTGATCAGATCATTGGTAAACGTTATCGGGAATTGGTACCGGTTGACACAACTCAATGGCTGGATTTTTACTGCAAAGTTGCACAAACGGGAACACCCCTCACCTATGAATTCTATTCAAATGAATATCACAAATATTTCGAGACTTATTCCTATAAACCGACCAAAGGTCAAGTGAGTGTATTAGTCTTGGATATCACCGAACGTAAATTAATTGAAGAATCAGTCAAGGAAAAAGACAAGCAATTCAAAGAGTTGTTTGAAAACGCTCCTGTAGGATACCATGAAATAGACAGACAAGGCAACATTATCAATGTAAATCAAACAGAACTGAAAATGCTTGGCTATTCCTTTGATGAAATGATCGGATGGCCTGTATGGGAGTATGCAGCTGATAAACAAGAATCTCAAACAAGGGTTCTGGGAAAATTGAGAGGTGTGCTCCCTCCAAATAAAAATACTGAACAAGTATATACTCATAGAGATGGAACGACAATGCCGGTAATTGCCGATGACTCGCTTCTGAAAAACGATCATGGAGAAATTATAGGAATTCGAACAACGATACTGGATATCACAAAACGAAAACTTGCAGAAAATGCCTTGCACGAATCTCAAGCATTGTATCAGTCGTTCGTCGAACATATACCCGCAGGTGTTTTCCGCAAAGACAGCACAGGGCGTTACATTTTTGTCAATTCATATTTTTGTCAACTGAAAGGCCTGAAAGCGGATGAAATCTTGGGTAAAACGCCCCATGAGCTGGCAGCATACGAATCTGCAATAGAAAACTCTCGAACATATGAAATGATGGGTACGCAGCGCACATTGGAAGAGCAGGGTACGGATCATCATAAATTAATCATGCTCACCGGTAAACCTATCGAACTGGAAGAAACCTATCCACAACCAGACGGTACAACACAGTATTTCCAAGTCGTAAAATCACCCGTATTCTCATTTGACGGAAAAATTATTGGCACTCAAGGGATACAATTTGACATTACCGATCGTAAGCGTGCAGAACAGGATCTGCAGCGTTCAGAAATAAAGTATCGTGAAATGGTAGAACAGATCAATGATGTTATATTTTCAGCAGATGTACACGGAATCTACACCTATATCAGTCCGGCAGCAGAAAATATGAGTGGTTACAAACCTGAGGAGATGATTGGCCATCCAATGGAAGAATTTCTTGATCCTATGTTTATCTCAAAATATAAACAACAAGTACAAAAAATCATGTCAGGAATTTTAGAGCCATCTGAATATCGGATAAAAATAAAATCAGGCGAGTATCGGTGGATCCGAAGTTCAAGCAAACCGATTTTTGATGGAGATAAACTAATCGGAATACGCGGCGTACTTACAGATATTACAGAACGTAAAAAAGCCGAAGAGACAGTGAACTTGCTTAGCCATACTATCAAGAGTATTGGTGAATGCATTAGTGTTACAGACTTGCATAATAATATTATTTATGTCAATCAGGCATTCTTGGATACTTATGGATTCGCTGAAGAAGAAGTGCTCGGAAAAAATATCAGCGATATTGTATATACGAAGGGATCAGACAAGCAAGAGATACTCGCAGCCACGCTCCGTGGGGAATGGCATGGCGAACGCATCAATCTAAAAAAAGACGGAACGGAATTTCCGATACATCTTTCAACGTCCACCGTTCATGATGAACTGGGGGATCCAATAGCGCTGGTGGGTGCTGCCACAGATATCTCAGAGCAAAAGAAGCTTCAACAAGAACTTCTTCAATCGCAAAAAATGCAGAGTATTGGAACGCTTGCCGGTGGTATTGCACATGACTTTAACAATATACTCGGCATTATTCTTGGTTATGCATCGTTGCTTGAGAGACAGAAGCTTGAGGACTCAAAACATGCCGAAAGCATTTCTGCAATTTACCAGGCAGTCCATCGCGGGGCTGCGCTTGTCCGCCAGATTTTAACGTTTGCACGTAAAACAGATGTTGAATTCGAAGTGATAAATGTTAATGATTTGGTGCATGAATTGATATGCATGCTTCAACAGACCTTTCCTAAAATTATCACTTTTAATGAAATCATAGAAAAACATATCCCATACATACAGGCAGACCGCACACAAATTCATCAAGCATTGCTTAATCTTTGTGTGAATGCTCGGGATGCAATGCCAAACGGCGGATCTTTGATTATAAGAACTGAAATAGTTACACAGGAACAAATTCAAGAAATATTCCCAACTGCCGATCAAAATGCGTATGTCCGTATTAGTGTGACTGATACTGGCGAAGGAATGGACGAGGCAACACGTCTTAGGATTTTCGATCCTTTCTTCACGACAAAAGAAAAGGGAAAGGGCACAGGTTTGGGTTTATCCGTTACATACGGAGTTATGCAAACGCATAATGGTTTTATCCATGTGGAAAGTGAATTAGAGCAGGGAAGTACTTTCCAGCTCTACTTCCCTGCTCCAGATCCGAACGAAAAATTTATTGATTCGCAAACGACATCTGATTCTTTTACAGTAGGCGGCACGGAAACGATCCTGATTGTTGAAGATGAAGAACTGCTTATAGACATGGTGCACTTATTGCTTGAAGCCAATGGATATAAAGTATACGCTGCTCACAACGGTCTAGAAGCGATTGAGGTGTATAAAGAGCATAATAAAGAGATTGATCTTGTCCTTTCCGACATGGGGCTGCCTGGAATGACAGGAGCAGAAGTATTCAAAAAACTCAAAGAGATTAATCCAGATGTGAAGGTTACGCTTGCCAGCGGTTTCATTGATCCTGATGTTAAATCAGAACTTTTTAAAGCGGGAGCGAAAGGATTTATTCAGAAACCGTACAGTCCTGATGAAGTTCTGCGGAAACTCCGGGAGGTTTTAGAAGAGAAAATAGAACGAACAAATTAAATTCACTTCATACAAAAAATGATTTGATAAACTTGTGTTTGTAATAAATGGACGAGTCTTTCCTTCTATGACGTGCCTTAGTGGCACACGCTGATGGATTGCAATACAAATTGAAATATAGGAAGTAAACATTTTTTCTCTTTTAATGTTACCACCACCGGCAAGTTCTACAATTATCAGGTTTTTCTGTCCGATGCATCTGACGACTTTCAACCTATCTGTTTCTCGATAACTCAAGGGCAATATCATTATGGAAGCCATTTCTCTTTAGCGGATTCATAAAGTACAACTAGTATTAAACACTTTTATATGTACTGTGAACCTAACATTTCTATTTGACTAATATTTTCAATATATTAACTTGACAAAAAAATCAAATATTTGTAACATACAAACGATTGCGGGAACGATTGCGATGTGAAAAATGTCACAATACATACGACTATCATTGATATTGCAAATAGACTAGGCATTTCCGCGTCAACAGTATCCCGTGCACTAAATGATCATCCTGATATTAAGAGTGAAACGAAAGAACTCGTACGAAAAATCGCCAAGGAATTAAAGTATACTCCAAACCCAATTGCTCAAAGTCTAAAAAGTAATCGAACAACTACAATAGGTGTTATCGTACCGGAAATAAAGCATGATTTTTTCTCTTCAGCGATCAGCGGGATAGAAGAAGTTGCGTATCAATCTGGATACACGATTATTTTATGCCAATCGAATGAAAGTTATGAAAGAGAAGTTCTTAATACGAATGTACTTATGCATCATCGTGTCGCAGGAGTTATTGTTTCTATCTCTCAAAACACAAAAAACGGAGAGCATTTTCAGGATCTCCTGAGAAGAAGAATTCCTTTGGTATTTTTTGATCGTGTTTGCGATGATGTAGTGGCAAGCAAGGTAATGATTGATGATTATAAATGTGCATTTGATGCTGTTACTTACCTTATTAGCAGAGGATATAAAAGGATAGCCCATTTTGCTGGACCAAGGGAATTATTTGTTTGTAAAAAAAGATTAAGCGGATATTTTGACGCACTCAAACATGCCCAAATGTTTTTGAATAATGGATTTGTGCAATATGGCGGGATGCATGAGCAGGACGGATATAATTCTATGAATGTTCTGCTTAATGAAAATATTATTCCAGATGCTATTTTTGCCGTCAATGATCCAGTTGCACTTGGCGCTTATCAAAAAATAAAAGAAGCAAAATTGAAAATTCCTGGTGATATAGCAATTATGGGATTTTCCAATAATAAAATTACTGGTTTAGTTGATCCTCAAATTACGACCATTGACCAGCCTTCTTTTGAAATGGGAAAAAAAGCTGCAGAGATACTCATCCAAACAATAGAAGGTAAATTATTGGAGCCTAAAACACTGATTTTGGATGCTACACTGATTGAACGCGGATCAACCTAAAATATTCTAAATTTTTCGAATATTTAAAGAATATATTTTTTATATATTTGTATAATGGTGTAATGATATGCCGAATCAAGTATAGTGAAATCGTTTCTAATAAATATTGTCACTCTGTTTTTACTTTTCCAATAAACATAAACAGAAAAAGGGAAAATCTATGGAAGCAATAGGCCTTTCATTTATTGACTGGATTATAATATTCATTTATTTCGCATTTGTGCTTGGTATCGGTTTGTATCTTCGTCGATATACAAAAAGTCAAGAAGATTTCTTCCTTGCAGGAAGAAAGAATTCTACATGGGTTGCAGGTCTTGCATTCCTTTCAGCGAACCTCGGAGCTCTTGAATTACTTGGTATGACCGGTAATACGTTCAAATATGGGATGTATGTTGCACATTTTTATTGGATCGGCGCCATTCCTGCAATGCTTTTTCTAGGCATTTATATGATGCCGTTTTATTATAGCAGTAAAATCAATTCTATCCCCGGCTATCTCAAACTTCGTTTTGATGAAAAGACACGTGTCTTAAACGGTATTGCATTTGCCATAATGACACTCCTTGTTTCTGGTATCAATCTTTACGCTATGGCTCTTGTTCTGCATACATTCCTGGGTTGGAATTGGGATTACAGCATGTGGGCATCGGCAATTACAGTAGCAGGGTATGTCACCTTAAGCGGCTTGCTGTCAGCAATCTTTACAGAAATTATTCAATTCTTTTTAATTTGGTTTGGATTATTTCTTGTTTCGATTCTCGGTATCATCGAGATTGGAAGTGTCAGCGAAATTATGGCACGGATAAACACATATAGTCCTCAGGTTTCCTTTACCACATTATGGTCGACCTCTTCTAACCCGATGCTGAATGGCATGTTGGTTCATTGGGGCGGCATCGTGCTTGGTCTTGGATTTGTTTTATCCTTTGGATATTGGACAACGGATTTTCTTGTCGTCCAACGAGCATTCTCGGCAAAGGATTTGCGTTCGGCACGTATGACTCCTATCCTTGCTTCATTTTTTAAAATGGCCTTACCGTTCATTGTTATCCTTGCTGGATTGATAGCGATCGCTCTTTCGATAGACCCGAAGAGTGGCTTCAAATTATTACATGATGGAGGACAGGTGAATTATGACTCTGCATTGCCGCTATTGATAGCTCGGTACTATCCGCCGGGATTGGTTGGCTTAGGAGTGACTGCATTACTGGCTGGATTTATGGCGGGACAAGCAGGAAACATCAGTGCTTTTAATACAGTATGGACATATGACATCTATAAATCTGTATTGAACAAAAAAGCATCCGATGCACATCTTCTCTGGATGGGACGAGTATCAACAATTGTCGGCGTCATTCTTTCTCTGGTGACTGCATACTGGGCAAAAGGTTTCCCAAGCATTATGGATTATATGCAGGCAATCTTTTCTTGGGTTAATGCTCCACTGTTTGCAACCATGCTTTTAGGTATGTTTCTCTGGTGGATTACACCAAACGGGGCTTTCTGGGGTCTTGTGGCAGGAATGCTTTCATCAATACTGATGTATTTCGCTGTCAAGTTTCATTGGTTTGCAGAGAGTATCATCACGATGTCGAGCGTTCAGAGCGACATGGCGGCAAACTTCTGGCGTGCATGGTGGGCGTGGCTGATTTGTGCTACCGTGACAATATTAGTGAGTCTATTCACAAAAAAGAGACCGAAAGAAGAACTCGTCGGTTTGGTGAAAGGATTAACCAAGGAGAAACACGATCAGAATATTCCATTCATGAAGAGGCCTGAATTTTATGCGATTATTTCTTTGATCATTTTCATTTTACTGAATATTTGGTTTTGGTAATTAAGGAGAAACACTATGTCTGAGCAAGGAATGAAACCTATTTGGTATTTTGTTGGATTGATAGTCCTGGTGATCGGAGGGCTGGTTTTTTGCAGCGGTATCTATCTTTTTTTCAATCCACCTGCTGTCAAAACAGTATTAGCTGAAATGCATCCCAATTTATGGTGGGGAGGTCTTATGATTATTTTTGGAGGCGGGCTCTATTTAAAGATGAGAAATCAAACAAGGTGAACATATCATGAACCTTGCAGAATCTGTCGAAGCGATCTTCCGGAAAAAATTTAATGAACAACCCCTATTGATTCGTTCACCAGGAAGAGTGAATCTGATTGGTGAACATACGGATTATAACAAAGGGTATGTCCTTCCGGCGGCTATTGACAAATCCATCTATTTCGCAATCGCGCCACGCAAAGATCGGCAATGTATTGTAGTCGCAATGGATATGAACGATGAATATGAGTTCTCCATCGATGATATTCAAGTTACAAAAAAAGGGTGGCCTAATTATCTGATGGGTGTAGTGGATCAATTAATCCATGCACAGTATATGATACAAGGGTTTAACTGTGTCTTTGGAGGTGATATTCCCATTGGCGCAGGGATGTCATCTTCAGCCGCACTCGAAGCAGGTTTGGCATTTGCCCTTAACCATATGTTCGAATTACGAATTGATGATCTTGCTTTGGTAAAGTTTGCTCAAAAAGCTGAGAATAGATTTGTGGGTGTTCAGTGTGGCATTATGGATCAATACATAAACATTTTTGGTAAGCAGGACAATGTTCTTCGAATTGATTGCCGCTCGTTAGAATATAAATATTATCCATTTGCTTTTCACAACGTCTCTATCGTTCTCTTTGATACACGTGTCTCACATTCGTTGGCATCATCAGCATATAATCGAAGGAGAGAAGAATGTGGTGAGGGAGTCACAATCATAAAAACATGTAATCCGGAGGTAGACTCTTTGCGAGATGTCTCTGTAGATATGATCCGAAAATGCAAGGACAAGATGGATGCAACGGTCTATCGAAGGTGTAAATATGTAGTAGAAGAAAATGATCGGGTTCTACAAGCATGTCGAGAACTGGAGAAGGGAGATTTAAAAGCTTTTGGCATGTATATGTCAAGAACGCATGAAGGATTAAGCCGCGACTACGAGGTGAGTTGCAAGGAACTCGATTACTTGGTAGAACTAGTCCAAGACGATCCGCAAATCTATGGCTCGCGAATGATGGGAGGCGGATTTGGTGGATGTACGATTAATCTCATTGAAAACAACCATGTTAATGATGTAAGTAAAATGGTGACTGAAAGATATAAACAGAAATTCAATATAGATCTCAAAACATATATCACCTCAATCAGTTCTGGGACGGATATCATCACTAGGAAGAATCATGAAGCAGCCTGAGTTATTTCATATTCCTCATCGAAGAAAAAATATCCTTACCGGGGAATGGGTGTTGGTTTCTCCCCATCGAACGAATCGCCCATGGCAGGGAGAAATATCATCTCCGACTAATGAAAAAAGACAATCATATGAACCTGACTGTTATTTGTGTCCAGGAAACAAACGGGCAAATGGAACAATCAATCCTCAATACACATCTACATATATTTTTACGAATGATTTTTCTGCTTTACTAGAGGATATTCCTTCCAATAAACCGAATAAAAATAATTTGCTTTCTCTGAAAACTGAAAGAGGCATTTGCAGAGTTGTGAATTTTACACCTCGGCATGATTTGACTCTTGCAGAGATGCAGGAAAGTGAAATAGAAGAAGTTATTACTGCATGGCAACATGAATATAGCTCATTAGGATCTCATCCGCGAATAAACCATATTCAAATCTTTGAGAATAAGGGATCTCTCATGGGGAATAGTAATCCACATCCTCATGGGCAGATCTGGGCTCAGGAAAGTATTCCAATGGAGCCGTTAAAAGAATCGAAGCAATTTAAATCGTATTACATGAAAAAGAAGCGTAGTCTTTTAGCAGATTATCTCAAGCTGGAACTACAAATAAAAGAAAGAATTGTTTACGAAAATAATTCGTTTGCAGTTCTTGTGCCCTTCTGGGCTGTCTGGCCGTACGAAACAATCGTTATTTCCAAAAGAAGGATGCCTCACATTCTTCAGTTAAAGGAAACGGAAAAAAAAGATTTTGCCAACGCGATAAGCGTGGTGACGATCAAGTACGACAATCTCTTTAAGACATCGTTTCCCTATTCCTCAGGGCTGCATCAAGCACCGACCGATGGAAAAAATCACTCGGAATGGCATTTTCATATGCATTTTTATCCGCCGCTGTTGCGTTCTGCAAGTATAAAAAAATTTATGGTTGGTTATGAAATGCTCGCTGAACCTCAAAGAGATATTACTCCAGAATATAGTGCAGAGGTTTTGAGATCATTGTCGATTGTTCACTATAAAAACAATATATAATACACAAGATTAACGGCGGATGACCATAAATGAAGGTGTACAAAATACTTTTTATCATCTTTCAGGAGATTCAATATGAATAAACCAAGAAGCAGCTTTAAAAACATCGGATCTATTATTCGGTTGATTTCTTCTGTAGGGATCAATCTCGTGTTGGTCATGAATCTTTTTTCTCAATCATCCACATTCCAACTTGCTCCATTATTCCAGGACAATATGGTGCTTCAGCAACAGACTGATGTAACCGTTTGGGGAAAAGGAAATCCCGGAAGTTCGGTGGCCATTCAAACATCCTGGGGAAAGAAAACAGACGTCGTGGTTCAACCTGATGGTAATTGGATGACCAAAGTGTTAACTCCCAACGCCGGTGGACCATTTCAAATGACATTCCGACATGGAAATTATGTTACGGTAGTGCGGAATATTTTAGTTGGCGAAGTATGGCTTTGCTCGGGTCAATCGAACATGGAAATGCCATTAGAAGGCTGGCCGCCATCAGATACTATTGCAAACAGTGTTAGTGAAATTGACCAAGCCCTGTATCCCACTATTCGCATGTTCTCTGTCATGCATGCTTATGAAGCAGCTCCGGCGGATAAGTGCGTCGGCAATTGGACCGAGTGTTCGCCGCTCGATGTTCGCGGATTCAGCGCGACAGCATTCTATTTCGGGAAAATATTGAGTAAGGAACTTAAAATACCTATAGGTCTCATCAATTCAAGTTTTGGTGGAACATACATCGAAGCGTGGATGAGCAAACAAGGTCTGAATCCTTTCGAAGAATTTTCCGGTCAATTGAAAAAACTGGATGAAAGTCAGGAAAGTGTGCATTCGCTGAACCAATGGATCACGAGTCATAAAAGCATCGCTGTGACCGAACAGGATCCTCTCCGGAGGTGGGAAGGATTCAATTTCCAGGATGAAAAATGTTCAGCGCGTGTTTACAACGATAGCAGCTGGAAAGAAATGAAGCTGCCTACATTGTGGGAGCAGACTTCTGTGGGCGAATTTGATGGCGTCGTATGGTTTAGGAAATCTGTTGTCATTCCCAAGACTTGGATAGGAAAAGAACTTATACTTCAACTTGGCCCGATTGATGATTTGGATGAAACATATGTAAATGGTCAGCAAGTTGGTCGCCATATGACGGACGGTTACTGGAGTACGAATCGTGTTTATAAAATAGCGGTACCAATCGTACAGGATTCTCTATTACAGATTGCTGTACGTGTAATTGATCTGCGCGGAGGTGGAGGTATTTGGGGGAAAGGAATAAAAATGAAAGTTGCGCCAGACTCTCTCAGCGATGGAGTCTCGCTTGAAGGCAATTGGAAATACTTACCGGTGGCGGAATTGAAGTCAAATATATTTTATGTTTATGGAGCGGAAGGATGTGAATATAATCGCCGGCCAAAATTTCCGTTTGATTTTTCGCAGGCAACCCCAACTTCGCTTTTCAATGGCATGATCAATCCACTTGTTCCGTTTACCATCAAGGGAGTTATTTGGTATCAGGGAGAGAATAATGTTTCTAATCCATCGCTCTATAAGAAATTATTCCCGGCAATGATTGCCGACTGGCGAAAAGTATTCCAGAGCGGTGAATTTCCGTTTTATTTTGTTCAGCTTGCACCATATGATTATGGTAAAGATTCGAAGTCGCAACTTCTACGCGAAGCACAATGTAAAACGCTCTCTGTGAAGAACACTGGTATGGCGGTTACGCTCGATATCGGGAATCCGAAAAATATTCATCCAACTGACAAAGAAGATGTCGGAAAACGGCTTGCTTTTTGGGCGTTAGCAAAAACATATGGAAAGAAAATTCCATTTTCTGGCCCACTGTACAAATCAATGAAAGCGTTAAAAGGGAAGATTATATTGTCATTCGAACAATCCGGTAAGGGATTGGTTCTAAAAGATAGAAATGGAGATCTCAATTTTCTGATTGCCGGTGAAGATAAGGTATTCAAAAAAGCATTGGTAAAAGTAGAAGGCAAGAACCTTGTCGTTTATCATCCTGAAATTTCCAAACCAGTCGCAGTGCGGTATGCATGGAGTAATATCGAAGAAAGTACATTTTTTAATAAAGATGGATTGCCAGCTCCATCATTCCGAACAGATACTTGGCTGGAATAGTAGAATCTGAATGTGCTCATTATCAAATTATTTTTGGAGCGTATTATGAAAAGATGGTTGATGATGGCTTCTTTTGTTGTTGCTATTAGTCAAATACTTGTTGCTCAGAAGTTCGAGGGGTTGGCATTGACACCCCCGATGGGTTGGAACAGTTGGAATACATTTGCAGTGAACATCAGCGAAGATTTAGTTAAACAAACTGTCGATATGATGGTCGCGAGCGGAATGAAAGATGCTGGATATGAATATATCGTCATTGACGATGGATGGGAAGCGATGGAAAGAGACAACGCCGGCAGTCTTATCGCTGATCCGAAAAAATTTCCATCAGGAATGAAAGTTTTGGGTGACTATATCCATTCAAAAGGATTGAAATTTGGTATTCATAACTGTGCCGGTACCAAGACTTGTGCTGGTTTTCCAGGGGGCAGGGGACATGAATTTCAAGATGCCCGGCTTTATGCATCGTGGGGTATTGATTTCCTGAAGTACGATTGGTGTTCGCATGGCACAGCCAATTCTGAAGAAACTTATAAGACAATGCGCGATGCGATTCATGTTGCAGGCAGGCCAATTGTTTACAGCATATGCGAATGGGGCGACACCAAACCCTGGGAGTGGGGTAAAGATGTCGGTCATCTCTGGCGTATAACGGGAGATATTACCGATTGTTTTGATTGTGAAATAAATCATGGCTCGTGGTCTTCTTGGGGAATCATAAATACAATTGAAATGCGAAAAGGCATTCGTCAATATTCCGGTCCCGATCACTGGAATGATCCCGATATGATGGAAATTGGACGCGGGATGACTCCTAATGAAGATCGGGCACATTTTTCTTTGTGGGCGATGCTTGCTGCCCCTCTTATGGCCGGAAATGACCTGCGGGATATGAAGAAGGAGATTAACGAGATTCTTACGAATAAAGATGTTATTGCTGTCGATCAAGATTCACTTGGAGTGCAAGGATTAAAATATAGTGATAATGAGAGCGGTGTTGAAGTCTGGATAAAACCATTAAACAAAAACGATTGGGCAATCTGTTTCTTCAACAAGTCCGAGCAAAAGCAGAAGATCGATTTTGATTGGTCGAAGAAAAATATCAGCGATGATATCTCAAAGAAAACACTAAATACGAATGATTTTACATATTCTATCAAAGATCTATGGTCTAAAAAGAATCTCGGCACGACGAAAAAGAGCCTAAGGGCAGAAATACCTCCACATGATGTGCTCATGATACGATTAACAAAATAATAGCCATATCATCCATTATCAATAGATTGATATACCTCGGACTCGTATTTATTGAAACTTGACCGACGTACTATGATTCCCATGATGAAAAGAGCGGCTTGAGGGAATTCTTGTCCATTTCAATGGAACATTCTCTAAGATGAGCATTGGAGCGATAATAAATAAAGCAGTATTTGTTTTTTGTGCCGTAATGACAAAATGGTTTCATAATATTCTGACGGCATCAACTATTGGTTCCTTTATCCCTGAACTAACCTTCAAGAATAAATTAAACGCTTTAAGAGGATTATTCTGAATGAAATACAACATTCGTATTGTAGTATTGTTTTTAATGTTTGTACTAGTTTGTTCTTTTATAAAAGCAAGTGATGGTTATGTACCAAAGAGCGAGAACAACAGACGAACACTTGTTAATTATTTTGGACATCTTCAAGTAAAAGGAAATACAATTATTGATCAGCATGGCGTTCCTATCACTCTTCATGGTATGAGTTTGTTTTGGAGTCAATGGGGAGGTAGGTATTATAATGCTAATTGTATTTGCTGGCTGCGGGATGATTGGAAATGTACCGTTGTCAGAGCTGTCTGTGGTATTCATTCAGACGGATATCTTACGAATCCGAAAAAAGAACTCGCAAAAATAATAACAGTGATTGATGCGTGTATCGATCTCGGGATTTATGTTGTTGTTGATTGGCATGATCATAGTGCGGAAAATCATTTGCAACTATCAAAAGAATTCTTCCGTACAATTGCACAAAAATACGGAAGTTTTCCAAATATTATTTACGAAATATATAACGAACCTCTCAAAGTCTCATGGAGTAAGGTTGTCAAACCCTATGCGGAAGAAGTTATCAAAGTTATTCGTCAGTACGATTCTGACAATCTCATTATTGTGGGAACGCCGAATTGGTCGCAAGATGTCGATGTTGCCGCAGATCAGCGAATTATCGATTCAAATATTGCATATGCATTTCATTTTTATAGTAGCGATAGTTGGCATAAACAAAATTTTAGGGATAAGGTAATAACTGCATTACAAAAAGGAGCGCCGATATTTGTAACAGAATATGGTATTAGTGAAGCAAATGGAAATGGCGTGATTGATACGACGGAAACGGCAAAATGGTTTTCATTTATTGATAGGTACAAATTAAGTACTTGCAATTGGTCGGTAATAGATAAAAACGAGACTTCTGCAGTGTTAATTCCAGGTGCCGATCCAAATGGATCGTGGAAAGATTCAGATTTGAACGCTTCTGGGAAAATAATCCGCAATCGGATTCGTACTCTAAATGGTCCTCTTTTTGAAAAATTTAATTCTGTCGTTAGATAATTTATTCGCCATATCTTCTCCGGTTGAAAGGATTTACAAATGAATCCGATATTGTTCCATTTGACTACAGAATATTATTCTGTGCTGGATTAGAAGCGAATGATCCTTATGTCGATGCCATTGTTCATTGATATAATCCTGTGAAAGTTGGTGCAGATTTTGGAAAGTGTGCATCGTTTTTAACATCAAAAATGAACCAGCGATAAAAGGAGATAAGGCTTTCCAACGGGTTCCTGCAAGAACTGGAGCAATGAACTTATCATCGATAGTTAAGGCTGGCGGTAAAAACACAAAATGGATGATTGTCGAGTTTGATGAATACGCTGGAAATATATTCAATGGTATGCAAAGTAGTTATAATTACTTGATAAAAAACCATTTGGCAAAGTGTGAAGTATAATATTCATTATTAATTTTGGATTATTATGAAAGTATTATTTATCGGTGGTACTGGCAATATTAGTACATCTGTATCCAGGCAAGCTATTGATCTTGGTATAGAATTGTATCTACTCAATCGCAGGAAAAGAATTTCAAATATTACTGGTGCGAAATCAATTGTTGGAGATATCACACATCCCGAGGAAATAAAATCTGCCTTAAATGGGCATACATGGGATGCCGTCGTTAATTGGATTGCATTCAATGAGCAGGATATTGCTAGAGATTATAAATTATTCCGAGGGAAAACGAAGCAATATATATTTATTAGCTCTGCATCGGCATATCAGAAACCTCTTGCATTTCCTATTGTCACGGAATCAACACCGCTGGTAAATCCTTTCTGGCAGTACTCGCGCGATAAGATTGCATGTGAAATAGCATTGAATTCCTATTATCGTCAGGAGCAATTTCCTATCACGATTGTAAGGCCGTCATTAACTTATGATACTGTTATTCCAGTTCCAATCGGAGGATGGACAAATTATACGATTGTCGCCAGGATCAAAAAAGGAAAGAAAATTATTGTGCATGGTGATGGAACTTCATTGTTTACAATAACTCATGCAGATGATTTCGCAAAAGGATTTCTCGGACTCTTGGGCAATCAACAAGCAATTGGTGAATCATTTCATATTACATCTGATGAAATTCTTACATGGAATCAAATTCATCAATCCATCGCAAAGGCGGTCAAGTGTGAAGCTAAAATTGTGCACATTCCGTCTGATATTTTAGCAACTTTTGACGAAGAATTACGCGGCAGTTTGATTGGCGATAAAGCAACAAGTGTTATTTTTAATAATACAAAGATAAAGAAATTTGTACCGGGATTTGCCGCTGTCATTCCATTTGAACACGGTATTCAAAAGACTATTGAATGGTTTGAATCAGATCCTACGAGAAAAATCATAAGAAAAGAGACAAATGATTGGATGGACAAGATTATCAGTCAATATGAAAAAGCTTTCGATCTCTAAAAAAGGAAATGGTTCCCAGAGAATTGATAAATAAATACGAACAATGTATGGGGATTGAAATATGCTTAAAGATGTTATTTTTGTCGTAGCGCTGTCGATCTCTATTATCATTTTTTATTCTCAGATAAAGAGTCAATCCATGAATATGAAAAAAGAAATCTTTCAGCCGCTTTCATATGAATCGGCAGATAAAAAAGCCGATTCTGTATTGGCGTTGATGACACAGGATGAGAAAATTGCTATGGTGGAAGGTGATAGATCATTTTTCATCAGATCAATCCCGCGATTGAATCTTCCCGAAGTATATATGACGGATGCTACACAAGGTGTGCACCTCAGAGAAAAATTCAGTGGTATTGACCTGACAAAATATCAATTGGAAAAATCAACTGCTTTTCCTTGTCCGATTTCGTTAGCCGCAACATGGAATCTCGAACTTTCATATCAGTATGCAGAAGCGGTAGGCGAAGAATGTCGAGCAGGCAGTATTGGTATCCTATTAGGACCTGGTGTGAATGGTTATCGTATATCTCAGTGCGGCAGAAATTTTGAGTACTTCGGAGAAGATCCTTTCCTCAGAGCAAGAATGGTCGGTGAGTATGTGAAGGGAGTGCAGAGTACAGGTACGATAGCAACGTTAAAACACTTTGTAGCAAATAATACCGACTACTATAGAAGGAAAAGCAATTCAATCATCGATGAGAGAACGCTGCATGAGATCTATCTGCCACCTTTTAAGGCTGGAATTGATGCGGGAGCTCAAGCAGTGATGACAGCCTATAATTTAGTGAATGGAGAATGGTGTGGTCAAAGTGAATATGTCATCAACGAAATCTTGAGAACACAATTAGGATTTCGGGGATTGGTTATAACAGATTGGTGGTCTGTCTATGATGGTGAAAAACTTGTAAAATCCGGTCAAGATTTGGAGATGCCGTTAGCTGTTGCACTGAAAGATGTGCAAAAGCTTCTCGGTGAAGGGAAAATAAAGATCAAAGATATCAATAGAATGGCAAAAAGTATTCTGCGAACGTGTTTTATTATGAAATTTGACGACCGGAAAAAGATTGCTTTTGATAATACTATGTTTGAAAATCATGAGTTAGTAGCCCTACAAACCGCCCGGGAAGGAATTATTCTCCTTAAAAACGAAAAGAATATTCTTCCTCTCCAAGATGACAAAAAGAAAATACTTGTGACCGGTGATTACGTAGAAAAAAATGTGATGGGTGGTGGCTCTGCATTCGTGAAGGGCTACAACATTAGACTCATGCTTGATGAACTGAAGAAAGAATTTGGTAACAGGATAACGTATATGAAGAACCCGAATCCTGATCAAATACAATCTGCAGATGTGGTGTTATGTAATATCGGGACGGAAGACAGTGAGGGATGGGATCGTCCATTTGAATTACCAGAAAACCAGGAGAAAAAAGTTGAAGAGTGTGTGAAAAACAATCCCAATACGGTTGTCATTGTTACTACCGGAAGCGGCGTAAGGATGACAGGATGGAGTGACAAAGCGAGAGCAATTCTTTATGCATGGTATGGCGGGCAAATTGGGAACAAAGCGTTAGTTGAAATTATTGCAGGAAAAACAAACCCATCAGGGAAGTTGCCTATAACCATCGAGAAAGAATTTAAAGATTCACCAGGATATAGATATTTACCTGAAGGCGAAACATTGTATCACGGTTGGAATGAAAAACAGGAAAAAGCACATCCTGTATACGATGTTCGTTATTCAGAAGGAATATTTGTTGGGTATAGATGGTACGAAAAGAAAAACATCGAGACCCTTTATCCATTCGGACATGGTCTGTCCTATACAACCTTTGAATATAGCGATATTTCAATATCAAATGACAAGTTTCAAGAAAATGGTGTTGTGAAAGTAAGTTTTACAGTAAGAAATGTTGGGATGAAAACAGGGTTGGAAACAGCTCAATTGTATATTCAGGATATTGAATCTGCCGTTCCTAGACCGATAAAAGAACTCAAAGGATTTAAGAAGGTGAATTTGGATCCGGGTCAAAGTAAGATTGTTGTGATTGAATTAAATAAGAAGGATTTTTCGTTTTGGAATCCGGAAACAAAAGATTGGTTTTTTGAGAAAGGTACATTTGTTATTCATATCGGCTCATCTTCAAAAGATATCAGGCTAGAAAAACAAATAGAATTATGATAAATGTATCAATTCGCATTTCTGATAACAAACTGAATATCCTGTGAATTAGATTTTAAAAATATCGGACGGAATATCAATTATTAATAAAATAAGTAATACTAAAGACTGGAATGATTTCAATTTAAGCAGTATTTTAAGAATTGAAAATCGATTTCTGTGATTCAATATAACATTTAAAGACACGAAGGCATAACGTCTTTCATTTACCAAATCAGTTCAGGAGAATTTCATGGAACAAGTAATCCCCAAACTTCCTCTAAGAGAAAAAATCGGGTATGGATTTGGCGATCTAGCATCATGTCTGTTCTGGTCGACGATTATGTCGCAGTTGCTTTTCTTTTACACCGATGTATTCGGCTTGACAGGAAGAGCCGCTGGAATAATGTTTTTTGTCTCTAGGATATTGGATGCAGTATTTGATGTCGTCATTGGCATGACAGCCGATCGGACTAAAAGCCGATGGGGTAAATTCAGGCCCTATTTGTTATGGGGAGCTATTCCGTTGGCCGTTTCAGCCGTACTGACTTTTACAACGCCTGAATTCGGTGAAACAGGAAAACTTATTTACGCCTATCTGACATTTGTCCTTTTTATGTTCCTGTATTCGACCGTCAACATTCCTTATACAGCTTTGCTGGGTGTAATCAGCGGAGATCCTGTGGACAGAACGAGTGCCTCATCGTTTAAATTCACAGGTGCATATCTAGCCGGTTTTATCGTTTCCGCTACTGTCCTGCCGCTTTCATCGTATTTTGGTCATGAAAACGTTGCGAAAGGCTGGCAGATGACAATGAGTATTTATGGTGTATTAGCGGTCGTTTTTTTCTTCATAACTTTTATTTCGACGCACGAACGTATTCAACCAATTGCAAAAGAAAAAACATCCGTCAAAGATGACCTGAATGATTTATCGAAGAATGCTCCTTGGATGTTGTTGTTCGCCGTGACGATTCTTTTTATTCTGTTTGTCTGTATTCGGATGAGTGTGACCACGCACTATTTTAAATATTATATCGGAGAACAGGCCAGTCCGCTGTTAACACATATTTACAACTTTTTATTGAAATATATTTTAAATCCGTTATATGGAATTTTTGGATCTCAAGCGACCCCTTTATTAGACGAGACGCATAAGTATGGTTATGAAGTATTGACATCTATTTTTAATACTTTGGGACAAGGAATATCATTAGTTGGGGTACTCTTGGTTCCATGGTTTACAAAAGTAGTTGGGAGAAAGAGTGCGGTCATTATTCTTTTTGTAACCGCGATGATTTGCACAGGCTCATTCTATTTCTTAAGTCCTGATAACTTAACACTGATTTATATTCTTCAGCTCATCGGCTCAATCACTGGAGGTCCGATTTCTGCACTCTTATGGGTTCTGTATGCTGACACAGCTGACTATTCTGAATGGAAAACTGGCAGAAGGGCAACTGGACTCGTTTTTTCGGCTTCCATAATGTCGACTAAAATCGGGTGGGCGGTAGGGAGCATGGTTGCTGCCTTTATACTGGATCAAACCGGATTCGTAGCAAATGTGGTTCAAAACATTGATGTACAGAATGGCTTGAAAGCAATGATGAGTACGATACCGGTTGTGGTTGGAGCGGCTGCTCTTATTATTCTTGCTTTCTTCTACAAATTAGATGAACCGACGATGAAAAAAGTGAAAGCAGATCTTGATTTGAGACGAAAGGAAAGTAGTAATTGAAATTCGATTTTATAAAATGAGAAAACACTTGCTTTAATATTCGGAGAAAAGCACATGCAATTCGGATCTTTTGATGATAAAAATAAAGAATATGTGATTAAGCGACCGGACACTCCGAGATCATGGAGTAATTATCTCGGTTCGACAGAATACGGCGCTATCATTACTAATAACGCTGGAGGATATAGTTTTTATCAATCTGCTGCACAAGGTCGGTTTACACGACTTCGATTTAATTCTATTCCTATGGATCAGCCGGGGCGATATATCTACATTCGCGATAACGACAGCAAAGATTTCTGGTCGACTTCATGGCAGCCGGTTGGGAAATCGCTGAAAGAGTATAAATCAGAATGCCGTCATGGGACAGCGTATACAAAAATCTCTTCTGAATACTCTTCGATTAAAACAGAGACATTGTATTTTGTCCCGTTAGGTAAGATGTACGAATGCTGGCTAGTGAAAGTAACAAACACCGGACGGAAAAAAAGAAAATTGAAATTATTCACTTATGTCGAATATGCAAATAATTGGAATGTCTATCAGGATCAGATCAATCTTCAGTACTCTCAGTATATTATGAAAATGAATGTTGTTGATAAGATGATTGATCACGGTACAAATGTCATGATGCCCTATGGACCAGAACGGATGGAAGGAGTCGAACAAGCGCGTCATTCGTTCTTGGCGGTGAGCGGAGCTCCTGTGAAAGGTTATGATACAGATCGAAATATTTTCCTTGGACCCTATGGATCTTATGCAAATCCGGTTGTGGTAGAACAGGGACACTGTAAGAATTCCATCGCTGTGGGTGATAATGCATGCGGCGTTTTGCAGGTTGATATTTCACTTAAACCCGGTGAATCAAAAGAACTGGTCGTTCTTATGGGAATTGGTGAGGCAGCAGTCGAAGGCAAGCATGCAGTGAAAGAGATGGGGAATCCGGATAAAGTTCGAGAGGAATTTAGTAAGCTTAAAACATTCTGGCATTTACGATTGCAGGGAATGACTGCTGAGACTCCTGATAAAGAACTTAACAGCATGCTGAATATGTGGAATCCGTACAACTCGCTTATCACGTATGCGTGGTCAAGAGCTGCGAGTCTGATTTATACCGGTGAAAGAGACGGCTTGGGGTATCGTGATACAGTGCAGGATATGCTTGGTGTTCTCCATACAATTCCCGAAGAGGCAAAAGAGCGCCTTGAGCTCATGATTACGGGGCAGGTTTCTACGGGTGGGGCAATGCCCGTCGTCAAACCGTTTTCTCACAAACCTGGAAGTGAAAAAGCGCCGGAAGAAAAAGAATATCGTTCCGACGATTGTATGTGGCTTTTTAATACGATCCCTGCTTACGTCAAAGAAACTGGCGACATTGCATTCTATGATAAAGTCCTGCCGTACTCTGATCGAGGGAAAGATACAGTACTCGGGCATATGAGGCATGCAATTCAGTTCAATCTTGACCACTCAGGGAAACATGGCCTTCCATGTGGTTTATCCGCTGATTGGAATGATTGTCTCGTTCTTGGCCAAGATGGCGAAACATTGTTTGTTGCATTTCAGCTACGCTATGCATTGAAGGTATATAAAGAAATTGCAGGGATGTTGCATAAACCCATTGAAGCACAGTGGGCAGAAAGCCATTTAAAAACCTTAGATGAAAACCTTGAAAAATATGCATGGGATGGTGAATGGTATCTACGCGCATATCGTGCTGATGGTCTGAAATTTGGATCAAAAGAAAACAAAGAAGCGTCTATTTTTTTGGAACCGCAGCCATGGGCTGTCATCAGTGGCCATACTTCAGAAGAGCGATCAAAAAAAATACTGGATGTTGTAAACAGACGTTTATCAACAGATTACGGACTTATGATTTGTGATCCGCCGGTCGAAAGAACCGATCCGCATGTTATTAAAGCAAGATTATTCAATAAAGGCATGAAGGAAAACGCTTCTATCTTTCAACATACACAAAGCTGGGTTGTCATTGCAGAGACGCTTATTGGAAGAGGAAATCGCGCATATGAATACTACCGTAAGTTCATGCCTTCTGCGTACAATACAAAAGCAGAAATCCGACACACCGAGCCATACGTCTATTGTCAGTTTACAAATAGCAAATATAATCCGCGATATGGTGGTTCACGTCTCCCTTGGTTGAGCGGAACAGCATCGTGGGCGTATTATACAGTGACGCAATACATTCTTGGGATTCAGCCGGAGTATTCTGGATTAAGAATTGATCCTTGTATTCCTTCGGATTGGAAAGAAATCAAGATCACAAGAAGATTTAGAAAGAAGAATCTTAATATTACGATTTTAAATTCAAGCCATGTGCAAAAAGGAGTCAAGAAAATAACGATAAACGGCAGGGAAATTGAAGGTAATTTAATTCCTTTAACGGACATTTTGGATACTAATGAAGTGTTTGTTCAAATGGGATGATCTTAGGAGCATGTATTTCTAAGTAAGATTGAAGAAATAAGTCGTTGTATTTAATATAGAGGAGAGATATATGAGTAATATAATTATTGGAGATGCATTGCCAAATATTCCATGGGAAGATAAGCCTAAAGGGTGTAGCGATGTTGTATGGCGATATAGTGGAAACCCCATTATTGGATGGAATCCTATTCCAAAAGCCGCACGAATATATAATAGCGCAGTGCTACCGTACAATGGTAAATTTGTAGGAACTTTCCGTGCTGATCAAAAAAATGGTAGGGCGACGTTATTCTTTGGAAAGAGTGATGATGGTATTCATTGGAATATAGGACCGGATCCTATCAACTGGGTTGACGAAAACGGGAAACCGAATCCCATCAGCTATGGATACGATCCAAGATTCGTTAAAATTGACGACACATATTACATTGTATGGTGTGATGATATGCATGGCGCGTCCATCGGCTTGGGCAAAACAAAGGACTTCAAAACATTCATTCGTATGCCTAATCCGTTTATGCCGTATAATAGAAACGGTGTTCTTTTCCCCCGAAAATTAAACGGGAAGTATATGATATTGAGCCGTCCCAGCGATAGCGGACATACTCCATTTGGAAATATTTATATTAGTGAAAGTCCTGATTTGATTCATTGGGGAAAACATAGATTCGTTATGGGAAATGGCGGGTCAGGCTGGTGGCAGGGAACGAAAGTCGGCGCCGGTCCGATTCCTCTTGAGACAAAAGAAGGTTGGCTGCTGTTCTATCACGGTGTATCGTTTACATGCAATGGTTTTGTGTATAGTACCGGTGCCGTGCTATTGGATATTAACGATCCAGGTAAAGTATTGTATAGAACACGTGATTATTTGCTCACTCCAGAAAAACCTTACGAAACAACCGGATTTGTGCCGAATGTAGCTTTTCCCGGTGGCATTTTAAATGATGCGACTACTGGAAGAATTGCTCTTTATTATGGTGCTGCTGATACATATACAGCTGTAGCCTTCTGTCAGGTTGATGAACTCATAGATCACATAAAAAAGAATTCAGAGGTTTTCTAATCTCGAATCCCTGGATTATCATTGCCGACGCAATGATAGGCAACGGAGATCGGGCTTTTATTATTATCTCCGAATTAATCTGTCCGCCCGCGAAAAGATTAGCAAATTACGCCGTTACAAACCATACGTGTTTGCACAAATGATTGCAGGAAAAGATGTGTCTACTCACGACGAAGCGATTAATTCCCGGCTTACTGGGACTATAGCAGGGAATTATTATGCCATCACTCAATTCATTCTTGGAGTTCGTCCAACATATCAAGGATTGATGGTGGCACCTGCAATTCCGACGAAATGGAAAGAATTCTCTGTAGCCCGTATTTTTAAGGGGATTTGCCATAATGTATCGGTAAAAAGAGAAGGTAAAGGTAATAATGTTCGGCTTATTATGGGCGGTAAGGCGATTGAAAGTAATATTATTCCCGATCTTCCTTANNATTAATCAAGTCGATATTCAAGTATTAATGTCTTAAAATTAATAAATAGCCGAGTAATATATGTAGGCAAGAATCCTGCAACTTGATCACGTTCCGTCTGGCAGGATTTTTGACTCTATTTATCTATATATTGTATTAAATGAATTATCTTCGGAAGAGGGGGGCATATTTAATGTGCTGAATTTTAAAAATCGAAATGCCTTTATTGCGGCATTAGTCATTCTGATTATATTATGTGGAATGTCTTCGGTATTTGCTCTTGACCCACAAAAAACTATTAACCAGTATGGGCACAATATCTGGCTTAGGCAGAATGGTCTGCCAGCAAATGCTGTCTATGTTGGTTTACAAGGGCGAGACGGCTATCTTTGGCTTGGCACATCGGCGGGCCTCTTCCGCTTTGATGGAGTCAATTTTACATCTATGAATACAAATCCAAAGGATAGTAAAATAATTGAAACCATTTCAACATTATGTATATCTGGAGATAGCAGTCTCTGGATCGGCACAACTTTCAGCGGTCTGCGACGCATCAAAAATGAAAATGTTTTTCGATACGGTGGAACTGAAGGACTCATTTCAAGACAAATTCAAGTATTGTTAGAAAGTCGGTCTGGACACATCTGGATTGGTTCAACCTATGGCCTCTTTATATATGACGGAGGGAAATTTATATCCATTCCCATCAATCCGGGTTATATCACTAGTCTTGCAGAGGATTCACTTGGCAGAATTTGGGTTGGGACACATACCGGTGTGCATATCTTCGATGATATAAAATTAAATCAAGTCGACAGCATTACAACCGTAAATGGATTGCCTCACAATATAATTGCCTCGCTTTTCACCGATCGTAATGCAAATGTTTGGATTGGAACGGTTGATGGGCTGGTCCGTTGGAAAAATGGCGCCATGAAAACATACAAATGGACGGATGGGTTATCTGATAATCATATAACGACTATTTGTGAAGACCGGGATAGCAATCTGTGGTTCGGAACATACAAGGGAATCAGCCGTTTGTCTCATGGAAAATGGTCAACCATGACAATTTCAGACGGTTTGACCAACAACCATGTTCTTAACATCTTTGAGGATCACGAAGGCAGTCTCTGGGTATGCACATTAGAGGGACTCAACCAGTATAGGGATGTTAATATCACTTCATACACAGTCAAAGAAGATCTCGCGAGCGATTATGTCTCCAGTGTTGTTGAGACACCTGACAACAGTCTTTATTTCCTCAGCAATGCAGATGGATGTATGACTCGATTTAAGGATGGTCGTACTACCAAATATTCAACAAATGTAGGGCCGGCATATGTAGCGCGAGATAGCGGTCTGTGGGTGAGCCAGACTGGCTTGCTTTTTAATATCAAGGATGATCGAATTAAACGATATAACACTCAAACAGGTTTACCTGATAAATGGATCTCTGCTATCACGGAAGATGATAGAAGTCTGATTTTATTTGTTGATGGTATGGGTGTTCAAAGATTTGTTGCCGGAAAGTTGATGCCTTATCTCCTCAAGGACGGAAAACCATATACTTCATTGGAATATGTTGCATGCTTCTATTCTCAACCTAATGGTACCTTATGGATTGGTTCTACAAACGGTCTTGTGAAGATACAGAATGGATCTGTTACGAATTATAATCAGACAGATGGGTTGGCTGGTCACTGGGTCAGTTCAATTCTTGATGACCGTCAGGGAAATTTGTGGATATGTTCTCCGAGTGATGGACTTACACGTTATAAAGATGGTAAATTTACACCCTTTACTATTAAGGATGGTCTATTCACGAGCGAATTTTATTGCGTGTTATGTGATGATCAGGGTGATCTCTGGTTAAGTAGTCCAAGGGGCATCGTGTATCTTAATCGTAAAAATATCGATGACTATCAAGCAGGAAAAGTCAAATCGTTGCAGTCACAAGTTTACGTAACTGCAGATGGCATGAAGACGGATGAATGTTTCGGTGGGTGGCAGCCTGTCGGATGGAAGGCACATGACGGGCATCTTTGGTTTGCTACAAAAAAAGGGGCTGTCATGATTGATCCGAAAGCCTTCAAACGGAACAGATTTCCACCACCGGTTCTAATTGAACGAATTATTGTAGATCAACACATAGTACCGGTAGAACAATTCATCAGTTTCCCTCCTGGAACAGGAAAACTCGAATTTCATTATACCGCACTGAGTTTCCTTGTGCCCGAGAGAGTAGTTTTTAAATATAAAGTGGAGGGATATGATCATGAATGGGTAGATGCTAACACGCGACGAGTGGCCTATTATACAAATCTTCCTCCTGGTGAATATCGTTTTCGAGTAATAGCATGCAACAATGATGGTGTGTGGAATGAAATAGGAGCAAGTTTTGCATTTAAACTGCAATCTCATTTCTACGAGGCATATTGGTTCTATGGTCTAGTGCTGGTTGTCTTGGGAGGAGCTATATTTGGTGTTTACCGCTTGCGCGTGTGGCAGCTTTTAAGGAGAGAGAAAGAACTTCAGATGCATATCCAAGAAGCATTAGCTAATGTAAAAACCTTGAGCGGGCTACTTCCAATTTGTGCCAACTGCAAGAAAATTCGAAATGACAAAGGGTATTGGGATCAAATAGAGGGATATATCCAAAAACACTCGGAGGCGCAATTTACACATGGTATTTGTCCTGAGTGTGCAGAAAAGTTTTACAGCGATATATTTATTAAAAATAACTAAGCAAAATGGTACCACAACTCATTTACCTTGATCAGATTAATTGAAGAANNCCCACGCGCAAAATTCATAGATAATTTCATTTCAAATTTGCATTGGGGGCGGGATCAACGATTGTTATAAGAAATTTATGGTTAGGATGTAAAGCAGCAAAAAATACGACTGTTAGCAAAGATAAAAGCCCGGTTCTGTGATTACAGAAACGGGCTTTTTTGTATGCAGGACGCGCCTTGATTTTCGCTTAAAGACTTATTACTCTGATATTAGTATTAGTAGAACTCTGTACACCAACAAGGGATTGGAGGAAAGAGTATGCGTGCAAAAATGAATTTTTATAATTGTGATCAGTTTTCCCTCCGAATTTTACCAAAACAAATCTTTCAAAATTATTTCTCTTTATATCGTTCAATTTTCTCAAGCCTTCAGGATTGTCATCATGGTAGATACAAAGCGGTTTACAATGGGCTAATAACATGAAATATGGAAAATATTTCATGCTGACATTTCTAGGCGTATTGATCTTGTTCGCTGTAGCGTTGTATACCATCTACTCTGATGTCAAAGAGCGGATGATCCAAGATATGAATAGCAACCAGACGATCCACGCTCAACAAGCTGCTGAAGGAATCAAAGATTACATGACTGATGTAATCAGTAAACTGAATTTGCTCTCTCTTTTTCCCGAAATCATAGAATCAAATGCTCTTGGTAAACGAATTATAATGGACTATCAAACTCTCCATTCCGATGAAATAAAAGGTATTACGCGTGTCAATGCACAAGGGAAAATTACCTACACGGTTCCTTCAAAAGAATCAATTGAAAAAGATATCTCACACCAGGATCATATTCGCCTGAGCATGAAAACTCACAAGGTTGTTGTCAGTGATGTTTTTATGGCTGTTCAGGGTTTTAGAACGGTAGCCATACATGTTCCTGTGTTCAAAAACGGCATGTATGATGGAACAATAGCTTTCCTTTTATCCTTTGACAAGATTGCACAAAAATATATTGAGAATATCCACATTGGAGAAAGCGGGTATGCTTGGGTAGTCAGTGAGAAAGGGATAGAGATTGCCTCCCCGTTCCCTGATCGCATTGGTAGAAATGTTTATGAGATCTACAAAGATTTTCCCGAAATCATTTCTATGGTTAATGAAATGCTCAAAGGGAAAGAAGGTGTCGCAGTATACCATTATAATAGAACGAGGGATACTTCTCATGAAACAGTTCTGAAGCATGCCGTCTATATGCCTATTACTTTTGGCAATACCTACTGGTCTATCGTCATTGCCACGCCAGAAGATGAGGTCCTTGCATCCCTATCGGGATTCAGGACAAACATGTTTTTAATCACAATCGCGTTGTTGATGATTTGTGTGATTTGCATGTATCTCATTGTTAGATTCCAAGTGATCAGCAGGGAACAAAGAAGGCGGGAAGTCGTTTTGACCGCCCTTCAGGAAAGTGAAACTCACTATCGCTATCTCTTTGAACAAAACCCTCTTCCTATGTTGATTTACGAATTAGGCAGTCTCAACATGCTGGCAGTGAATGATGCTTTTGTGGCGCACTATGGGTATAGCAAAACAGAAGCATCGGCGCTTCATCTTACAGATCTATATCCTGAATTGGAAAAAAAAGAAGTTGCTAATCTGAGTGATAAATTACATGGACACGCCTATGTCGGAGAATGGCATCATCTAAAAAAGGATAGCACGCGAATTACTATAGAAGCTCATTCACATGGTATTTCTTATGAAGGGCATACCGGACGTATTGCTGTTATCACCGATATTACCAAGCGTAAGCAAGCTGAAGAAGAAATTATCAAAATAAGCCGTGTCTATGCGGTGACCAGTCAAATCAACCAAGCAATCGTAAGAACGAGGGACAAAGATGTATTATTTAAAGATGTTTGTAAGATTGCCGTTGAATTTGGAAAATTTCAAATGGCATGGATTGGATTAGCAGATGAAGAAACAAAATCTATTTATCCTGCTGCTTTTGCCGGAAACGAAGATGGATATCTTTCAAAGATAAAAGAAATATCTGTGAGTGATGTCCCTGAAGGACGCGGTCCAACCGGAACAGCTATTCGAGAAGGAAAGCATTGTGTCTGTGATGATATGGCTCTTGATCAGAGAATGGCCATATGGAAAGAAGATGCACTAAAGCGCGGATATCGATCTTCCATTGCGTTGCCAATAAAACCCTTCGGAAAAGTTATTGGTGCATTTACTCTGTATTCTTCTGTTCCTCATTTCTTTGATAAGGAAGAAATTGACCTTCTTGATGAAGTGATAAGCAATGTTTCCTTCGCACTTGAAGGAATGGAAAGCGAAAAACAGCGTAAACGCGCGGAAGAAGAAATTCGTATACTCAATGACGAACTCGAACAGCGTGTTGTGAACCGCACCGCACAACTCGAAGCTGCGAACAAAGAACTTGAAGCATTTTCCTATTCTGTCTCGCACGATCTGCGTGCACCGTTGCGGCATGCCAGCGGATATGTTGATCTGCTTGTGAAAAAGTGTAAATCCGACCTTTCAGAAAAAGGACAGCATTATCTAACCTCTATCGCCGAGTCTGTGCATCAGATGGGTATGCTCATTGATGATCTGCTGCAGTTCTCCAGAACTGGACGGACTGATATGTGCCAGTCGGATATAGATATGAATATAACAATTCAAGAAGTAATACAAACTTTGCAGCGGGAAAGTCCAAAGCGCAAGATTGAATGGATTATCGGCAGTCTGCCATCAGTGTTTTGTGATGCAGCGATGCTGAAATTGGTCTGGGTGAATTTGTTGAGCAATGCTGTTAAGTTTACTCGAACAAGAGAGAACGCCAGAATAGAAATTGGTGTTCATGAAGAGATCAAGGAATTTGTATTCTTTGTGAAGGATAATGGAGTAGGATTTGATATGCAGTACGCGCAGAAGCTGTTTGGAGTTTTTCAGCGCCTCCATTCTATGGATGAATTTGAAGGAAACGGAATTGGACTGGCGAATGTACGCCGCATAATTTTACGGCACAAAGGGCGGACATGGGCTGAAGCTGAGCTTGATAAAGGAGCGACATTTTATTTTACCTTACCAAGGAATAAACAGGAGAAGTCATGGGCGATCTAAGAACAATATTGTTAGCAGAGGATAATCCAAAAGATGTCGAATTAACACTTGAAGCTTTGTCAGAACATAATCTCGCCAACCAAGTTACTGTTGTAAAAGATGGCTTGGAAGCGATGGAATTTCTGTGCTGCGAAGGTAAATATAAAATGCGCAGACAGGGGAATCCGGCGGTGGTATTGCTCGATATTAAAATGCCACGCATGGACGGCATAGAAGTACTTAAAGCTATACGAAGTGATCCTACGCTGAAAATGCTCCCGGTCGTCATGCTGACATCCTCTCGTGAAGAGCCGGACTTAAAGAGATGCTATGAATTGGGAGCGAATGCTTATGTAGTGAAGCCTGTAGATTTTCAAGATTTTATGGAAGCAGTGAAGCAGGTTGGTATATTTTGGGCAGTCATAAACGAATTACCACCAGAATGAATATAGATAAATTTAAAAAATAGACGATGTAAAAAAAGTATTTTTGTACCGTCAGAATTTACATCCTGACAGTAAGCAGAACAGACTGACAAACTTGTGAATGTGTCGGGAGCAGATGCCGCTGTACGGTATCCCGTACAGCGGAACTCCCAATACCACATGTTGAGAGGAAGTAATCAAATGAAACAAAAGACGATTGAAAAGACATCGTTAAAAGTCCTGTATCTTGAGGACTCGCTGAAAGACGTCGAGATCATCAGAGAATTGCTGATAGATGCCGGATATGATCTCAGCATAAAATGTACTGAGAATAAAAAGGAGTTTACTTCTTTACTTCGCGGTAATAATTATGACATCATCTTAAGTGATTTCAGTGTACCTGGATTCGATGCATTCGGGGCATTGCAATTATCCAACGACTTGCGTCCGGAAATTCCCTTTATCTGCGTCTCTGGATCGATCGGAGAAGATATTGCCATAGATCTTATAAAGAAGGGAGCTGTCGATTATGTCTTAAAGGATCGTATGGCAAGACTTCCATTAGCTATTAAACGTGCGCTTGACGAAGTCAAGGAAAAACAAACACGTCATCTGGCAGAAGATTCATTGCGCGAAAGTGAGCAACGATTTCAGGTGCTTGCAGAAAATTCGCCCGTAGGGATTTTTCAGACAGATGCGGAAGGATCTACTACGTATGTAAACCCGCGATGGTGCCAAATATCAGGCTTGTCGAAAGAAGAAGCATTGGGAAACGGATGGTTCAACGCAGTTCATAATGACGATAAAGAAAAGCTGAGCAGCGGCTGGAAAAAAGCAATACATGCACACAATGCTTCTTATGCAGAATATCGTTTTGTTCGGAAGGATGGAACAATTGCCTGGGTGATAGGTCAAGCAGTTCCGGAAAAGGATGAGAAGAATAAAATAGTCGGTTATGTTGGTACTATCACAGATATCACCGAACGCAAGTGGGCGGAAGAGGAATTGAAGAAATCACAGGATGTTTATCGAAGTATATTCGAGAACACTGGCAATGCAACAATGATTGTTGATGAGAATACGATTATTTCGTTAGCTAATAATGAATGTCTTTCTGTAACAGGTTACTCTCCAGAAAAATTGGTTGGAACAAGCTGGACAAAATATGTTGCGCCTGACAGTCTTGAACTGATGAGGAGAAATAGTCAACTACGCTATCAAAAACCCGAGAGCGTTCCCAACCGATATGATGTTCATTTACTCAACGCCAAGGGAGAGGTCAGGGACACAACACTATCTATTGGATTAATCCCAGCAACTCACCAATCTGTTGTTTCAATGTTGGACATCACTGAACGCAAACGGGCAGAGGAAGAATTATCCGCCGTTAATATGCGCCAACAAGCTATACTCGCGGCTGTCCCTGACATCATCATGGAAGTTGATAATAAGAAAATTTACACTTGGGCAAATAAAGCCGGAATGGATTTCTTTGGCAATGATGTCATCGGAAAAGAGGCTTCTTATTACTTCGAAGGTGATCAAGATACTTATAATGTTGCTCAGCCTCTCTTCAATGGCAATGAAGATATAATCTACATAGAGAGCTGGCAGCGGCGAAAAGATGGAGAGAAGCGTCTGCTTGCCTGGTGGTGCCGTGTACTTAAGGATAGAAGTGGAAATGTGACTGGTGCCTTATCTTCTGCACGTGACATCACAGAACGCAAGCAGGCAGAAGAAGCCTTGCGGGAGAGTGAGGAAAGCTATCGGAAATTGTTCGAGAATCATTCGGCGATCAAGATTATTTTGGATCCCGATACTGGTACAATTCTTGATGCGAATAATGCTGCGGTCCAGTACTATGGATGGACACGCGAAGAGCTTAAGCAAATGAATATACATCAGATCAATACACTTATCCATGAAGAAGTGAATGATCTAATGCATCAAGTGAAATTGGAAGGGCGAACCCACTTTGAATTTTGTCACCGCAGGGCCGATGGATCGATTAGAGATGTTGAAGTGTTTAGCAGTAGAATCGAAATGAAGGGAAAAGATGTTCTTCATTCAATTATTCATGATATCACTGAGCGCAAGCGGGTAGAAGAAGCATTACGAGATAGCGAGGAAATTTTCAAACAATTTATGGATCACAGTCCAGTGTATGTCTTCTTCAAAGATGAGAATATTCGCGCAATTCGGCTGAGTAAAAACTTTGAAACAATGCTGGGCAAACCGATGGCGGAATTACTTGGTAAAAACATGGAAGACCTTTTTCCATCCGAGCTTGCTAAGAGTATGGTTGCAGACGATATGAGAATTCTAAAAGAAGGTAAAGAGATTATTGTTGATGAGGAACTCAATGGCCGATACTATACGACAATTAAATTTCCACTTCATATCGAAGGAAAGCCACGTTACCTTGCTGGGTACACCATTGACGTTACCGAGCGCAGGCAAGCCGAAGAGGCGTTGCGCGAGAGCGAAAGACAACTAAATGAAACTCAAAAAATGGCTCAATTAGGCCATTGGATATGGGACGTGAGGACTGGTGATGTTGAATGGTCGGAGGAAGTGTTCAAAACATTTCAACTTGATCCTAAAACATTCACTCCACAAATCGATTCAATCATGGCATTATCACCGTGGCCCAAGGATCACGAGCGAGATAAAGAATTGATACGGAAGGCGATGGAATCTCATGAAAAGGGCTCATATGAACAACGGTTCCTCCGTCCGGACAAAAGTATCGGATACTATTTCTCGACTTTCCTGGGCAAATATGATGACGTGGGGAATCTTATTTTCATCGTCGGGACGGTGCAGGACATCACCGAGCGCAAGCAGGCGGAAGAAACGCTGCGGGAAACCCACGACTATCTTGAGAACCTACTTAGTTTCGCGAATGCGCCCATTATTGTCTGGGATCCTCATTTTAAAATCACACGGTTCAATCAGGCACTAGAACGGCTAACGGGCTATACGATTCACGATGTTATCGGTAAGCATCTGGAAATGCTTTTCCCTGCCGAGAGCAGAAAATCTTCTTTATCTCTCATTGTACAAACCTCAGAGGGCGATCACCAAATAACGGTTGAAATTCCTATTCTCTGCAAGGATGGGAATGTTCACAGTGTCCTATGGAGTTCAGCAAAAATCTATGCAGCAGATGGCCAGACACTTGTATCTACAATTGCACAAGGACAGGATATCACAGAACAGAAGAAACTCCAAAAGGAATTATTTCAATCACAAAAAATGGAGAGCATTGGCACGCTTGCCGGCGGTATTGCGCATGACTTCAATAACATCCTCGGGATTATTTTAGGGTACTCCACGATTATGGAACAAGGGACGTTGAGTCCGGAAAAATTTCGTGAAAGTCTGGGAATCATTAACAATGCTGTCGGGCGTGGCGCTGCACTTGTTCGGCAGATTCTCACATTCGCCCGGAAAACGGATGTCATATCCGAACCTATGAGCATCGTCGATTTGATACATGAGCTTATCTCTATGTTCATGCAAACCTTCCCAAAAATAATCACTTTAATAGAGGATGTTGATAAAGAACTTCCATTAATCATTGCCGACCGCACACAGCTCCATCAAGTGCTGTTGAATCTCTGTGTGAATGCCCGGGATGCCATGCCAAAAGGTGGTTTGCTAACCATCAGAGCTGAGAAACAAACTAAGGGCCAAGTACAAGAAAAATTCCCCGCCGCTGACCAAGATTCATATATCTGTGTCAGTGTTACCGATACCGGTGAAGGAATGGATGAGGCGACGCGCCGCCAAATATTCGATCCATTCTTTACGACAAAAGAACAAGGGAAGGGAACCGGACTTGGCCTCGCTGTTGTCTATGGAGTTGTACAGTCACATCATGGCTTCATCGATGTGGAGAGCGTATTGGGACGAGGAACGACATTTCGGCTCTACTTCCCAATTCCGATAATGAGTGAACAACAGGCAGATGCTTCTTTATCAGCTGAGCCATTTACAACAGGCGGTACAGAGACTCTATTACTTATAGAGGATGAAGATGCCCTCATAGAGATAGTGCGTCTTTTGCTTGAATCCAAAGGATACAAAGTATATACAGCACAGGATGGCAACGATGCGATCAAAGTGTACAAACAACATAAGAAAGAGATTGATATTGTCCTCACCGATATGGGCTTGCCGGGAATGACGGGGACGGATGTGCATAAAAAACTTAGAGATATTGATCCGAATGTCAGTGTAATTTTCGCGAGCGGATTCTTTGAACCGCATGTGAAGTCTGAACTTTATAAAGCCGGAGCGAAAGGTTTTATTCAGAAACCATACAGTCCAGATGAAGTTCTGCGGAAATTACGAGAAGTGTTGGATGAAAGGGAAAAATAAATTTATCAATATAAGGATATTGGGGATAGGCTGAAGAGTATATCAACGAATATACTGACGCAAAATTTTCGGATGGTATATGTCCTAATGTGCAAAGAACCTTAAGGGAGATCTAAATGAAAAAACGATTAACAAAATAAGTAAGAAAATAAATGATCGGAAGAAGAATTGTATAACCATAGTGCGGCTGAATATTTTGTACAGCGAACTTTTTAAAAGTATCTCCGAAGTTAGTTGTGCGGTATACAATATAGCAGGAGTATTACCATGGCACTTTTTAAGAAAAAGCACACAAATCCAGAAATCTCCTCATCCCCCAAATCACATTCGCCATATATCCTTCTTGTAGAGGATGAACCGACACATGTTGCAGTCATGCGTCATACTATTCAATCCGCTAAACCGAATTATACATTGAAGGTTGCAGGCTCATTGAAGGAGTATCGCAACATCATTGCGACTTCATTGCCGGACATAGCTTTGATAGACATACACCTCCCCGATGGAAAAGCTTTAGAAGTGCTGACGTCTCCGCCAGAAGCCGGATTGTTTCCAATCGTGGTAATTACCAGTTCTGGCGATGAGAAAATTGCTGTCAAGGCGAAGAAAGCTGGAGCGCTCGATTATATAGTGAAGTCTACGGAAGCTTTTAAGGAAATGCCCCACACGATAGAGCGCATTTTGCGCGAGTGGAAGCTTATTCAGGAACGCAAACAAACGGAAGAAGCATTAAGGGACAGTGAAGAAAAATAGCAGATTAGACGAGCAAACTTTCGGCTGTGTCTGGAACAAAAGCTGCTGTTCGGCATCCCGTACAGCGGGACTCTTGACACCATATACTGAGAGGAAGCCGAATATTTTCGGAATAAGTTCTTTTTATAGCAGAGAAGTGAACCTCACCGAATTCAGTTTAGAGTTTGAGTCTCCTTTTAGCGATTTTAGTAATTATCAAGAAAGCATGGATGTAAATTGATATGCAAAGATGGGTTTGGAAAAAGACACTTAAATTGAACACTACTAATTAGTCGCTTTGCTCTAGAAATGGATTCATTTTAATTTTCTTCCCATGTACACCTTTTTACTTTAGTGGATGCCTTAAGTAATGGGACAAAAACCCTCGACTTTGGCTGAAAACTTTAATATACTTTCAGCGTAAACACTCTCACAAATCGAATGTCACAATCACTCCCAAGAGCGCCGATGATTACGATGAACAAAATCGTGCGGTGGGTATTTCTCATAAGCATCTTCATTATAGTTGGGTGTTATACCCAGCTGCTATCACAGAGAAAATCCTTTCATGAATTTTTATCATGGCCGGATGGATCTTCTCCGCAAGAAATCGGAAGACGGGTTGCCGAACGTTTTGTCGCGACTCCTCATTCTGCCATCAATACATCAACCACTATTACATATCCCGAAGTTTGCACCTGGTACGGAGCGTTGCAATTTGCCGGCATCATAAATGATCAAGTATTGCTTCAACATCTTGTCGATCGTTTTACACCGCTTTTCGACTCTGCAAAAACCATGGTTCCTGTTCCTGATCACGTCGATTTTACAGTTTTTGGAGCAGTACCGCTTGAGTTATATCTACAAACCAAAGAACAAAAATATTTGGATGTAGGAATACAAATGGCCGACAAGCAATGGGGACCACCGGAAGGGCCCCGAGTGACGCCACAATCTCATTCCTTCTATGAACAAGGACTAACCTGGCAAACCCGATTGTGGATCGATGATATGTTTATGATTACAGCAGTGCAAACTCAAGCGTATCGTGCAACAGGCAGCCAAAAATATTTAGACAGAGCAGCGAAGGAGATGGTCATGTATCTTGATTCACTGCAGCAATCTAACGGCCTCTTCTATCATGCACCTGATGTTCCATATTTCTGGGGACGCGGAAATGGGTGGATGGCGAGTGGTATGTCTCTCTTGTTGAAAGAGTTGAATGCCGATCATCCTCAACAAGCCAGAATACTTGCAGGGTATAAAAAAATGATGGCAACGCTGCTGAAATATCAGGACACAACTGGTATGTGGCATCAACTCATTGATAAAGCAGACGCATGGCCGGAAACTTCATGTTCCGCAATGTTTACATTTGCTTTTATCACCGGAGTCAAAAACGGGCTACTGGATGAAACAATATATGGGCCTGCTGCACGAAAAGGATGGCTCGGCATCATAAAAACAATTGATGATCATGCGGATACACATGAAGTATGTGAGGGGACAAGTAAGAAGAATGAACTTCAGTATTATTATGATCGCAAACGAAATGTTGGAGACTTGCATGGTCAGGCGCCTGTGCTGTGGTGCGCAACGGCTTTGCTGAGATAATATTTTCATCCCAAAGTACTTCGTTGGCTATTATCAAAAAAAGAATCACGGATTCCTTATCGCTTCATTGATATAGCTAGAACAAAGAATGATATCAGGCTATGAAAGCATCTTGGTTGTGTAAAACAATATCCTCTCATTTCACTAGTAAAAGAATATTTCCTGCGATCATCCTGGGCTATCTCTTCGACTCTTCGATATTTACGAAACACTATTATGAACAAAAATTGCAATCGTAATATCGTATAAAAAAACACCTGGATTGATCTTCAGAGTTGCTGCAAATTAAAACACACAAAATCTATAAAGCAGCATTATTCTTTGCCGTTAATTCGATTTGCTGCTATCCTGTGAGGATTCTGAAAAGAAATTTCCTGGGATTTCCTTAAAGTATTTCAGTTCGTTAGTAAATCCGGTCCTTTCGATGCTCTTGACTTCGAAGAGAGCAATAAAATATTCCGGTACAGATTTATTTACCTTCTTGATATCTTCTATAAATTTCATCCGCAATTCAGTATTTGCAAGCATTTTTGTGCGTTCCAAACGTCCGCCGTACCCAAATCCAACAATGAACATGAAATTTTCCTTCGTGAATCCGGGCATTTTAACTAATAGTGAATAATCCACGTTATATTTATTTTGTTGCTCGTAAGGTGCTTCAACCCGGAGAAACGAATCTCGGACGTTACCTTTTTCATCAAGAATAAACAAGCGTTCGTCTGGGTAATACTGATAACGAAGAGGCGTTTTGTAAAAAATCTTATTTAAAATTCGTAGGTTTTTGAATTCACCGATATAGATGATGTTATGATCTCGAATTTTATCAAGAGAGAGTGTTGAAGACATGAAGAGGGATACATCATTTTGAAAATGATATACGACGTGAAGAACATCCAATAAATTATCGGTAGCACCGAATGGAATTCCTGGTATTTCGGACTTTACTAAATTTGCTTTAGGATATTTTATTAAAAAATCTGATAAATCATTCTCGGAAGATATTTTCCAATCCCGAACTTGGCGGTAACGTTTGTAATCCGGACAGTATTCATCCAGCCAAAAATCATCCCCTAAAATAATACTCACAGGATAACCATTTTTAAAGAAAGGACTCCAGACCTCATCCTGGGGATCGACAGAATATTGCGTTTGAGTGATGGAAGAGAGAGTGTTTACACTTGGTAGACGAAAAATGAAAAAGAGATTAATGATTAATAAGATTATGATAACGGCTACTTCCCAGCGTTTAAGTGATGAAATGAGACGATTCAATATTTTTGGTTTTTCATTTCTTGAAGGTATGAGTTGAATCTCATAATGTCCTTTAGGTATAATCAATCTGAATTTATCTTCTTTGCCTTCGTTCTTGTAATAGTTATCTAGTTTATCCCGTAACACGAGAATGTGATGACGTACTGTCGAATCTTTATTTGAATTAAAACCCGAATCCTTACCGAAAATATCAATGGCTATGGTAGTTTCTTTTGGAATATTTTTTGACAGAGTGGATTGCGTAAGGTACGAAAGCAGGTTTGAATATATAGGTGAGTCTTTAAACTCCTTGCTTTGCAGCACGACATTGACGATGGATTTTATTTCTTTACTGGAGGGTGTATTTACATTATTTTGCTCAGCCATAAATCAAAATATATAATAAACGTCGTTAAAAGCAAACACTATATTTCCCTATTGAAATACCCCCTAAAAATGTTAATAAACGGTTTTATAACGGTTTTAGTTTTGCAAAATCACTTATAATCCTCTAAATAGTCAAGCATAATACTCATTCTCCTTGCACTTTTTAACGGTATTGAATCTTTCTAGGTCTTATAAAACACAAAATGAGAAAGCATAATGGTATTGATTGAATAAGTTTTACTTCGACCTGAAAGAATCTGAATTCCGTTTTAACAATCGCTATAATTAAGAATATTTTCTCTTTACTTAAATCTGTTATCTTTAACAACTAATTATTCTAGACAAAACCTTTTTCAAATGAATTGTTTCTGGCTGAGAACGCTTTTGAAATATCAAAGACCTCTCAATAAATCATTAAGGAGAATATAATGGCTATTGGTACATTTCGTTTTCGGGTTTCACTTGTTTGTGCTGTCGTAATAGCATTTTCTTTAATCTTTCAATCCTTATACGCTGCCGGATCTGGCACTATCAAAGGACACATTTTTGATAAGACAACAAATGATCCGCTTATTGGAGCGAACATAGTAGTTCTCAATACAAGTTTAGGGGCTTCTGCAGACGTTTATGGTTCTATAACTATCTATGGAGTGCCGGCAGGTCAGCAGACTTTAAAGGCCTCCTACATTGGATATCAGCCAGTCACCGTACAAGTGACAATTCCTGAAAATGGTGTATTTGAACAGGAATTCCGTTTATCACCTCAGGCAATTGAAGGTCAAGAAGTAATCGTTACAGCTCAGGCCCGAGGTCAGGACGCAGCCATTAATAAACAGTTAACTTCTAATAATATTACGAATGTAGTTTCATCTGCACGCATCCAGGAACTCCCGGATGCCAACGCAGCAGAATCCATTGGCAGATTGCCCGGTGTTTCAGTTGTACGGAACGGTGGTGAAGCCACGCAAGTGGTTATTCGTGGACTTGAACCAAAATATAATTCTATTACTATAGCAGGAGTCGCTCTTCCTGCAACAAGTTCGAGCGACCGCGGAAGTGATTTAAGTATGATTTCATCAAATAGTCTCGAAGGAATTGAAGTGTATAAAACCGTAACACCAGATATGGATGCGGCCGCCATTGGTGGTACAGTGAACTTCGATATTCGCCGTGCAAAATCGAATGTTGAAGGTGCGCCTACATTTTCGTTTATCGCACAAGGAGGATATAAAGGTCTCGTGTATTCGTTAGGGGATTACAAATTTGTTGCGAGCGTTGAAAAAAGATTTTTTGATGATAAGTTTGGTGTGTTTGTGCAGGGTATAGTACAAAGGCAAAATTTATCGAATGATCAAATGAGCGCGTATTATGACAACAGTAAAATAAATTCATGGAATTATCCCGATAGTATCCAGATGTATTCCACAACGCTTGAATTTATTAAGTCCATTCAGAAACGATATGCTGGCACTGTAACATTGGATTATCAGCTGCCCGAAGGAGATATATCGTTTCTCAATCTTTTCAGTCGAGGGTCAACAAACACTGATACATATTCAGAACTGTACCCTACAACAGTTCAGGGTGGATCTTATGTTTTTGGGGCACAGCGGGAAACAGCCAATCTTGATGTTCTCTCGAACATTTTAAGCTATAAACAATCATTTGGTTCGTTGACCATCAACGCAAAACTTTCGAATGCGTATTCCGACAATATTGCTCCTTATAGTTGGTATACAAATTTTACAAGCGCAGCAACTACATCAATTCCGTTTAACATCACTCCTTCAGCGGTTGCTCAGATGGGTCAGAATCTGGTTAATCCGTCGAATATGCAGTGGACAACCCTTACAGGGTGGAACAGCTTTACAAAACAGGATGATCGACAAGCATCTCTCGATCTTGAAAAAAAGTTGAATCTTTCAGATCAAATATCTATGGCTGTAAAGGTCGGAGGTGTGTATAAATACACAACCAGGTATTACAATTATGACGAGACTGATGGCATTATGAATATTGGATCTCCGAGCACTCAGGCGACCGTTCGTGCATATCTTGTAACGCAATTACCTTTTTTACAAAACCCTCCATATAATTGGGATCCATCAGGAGCGGGTAAAGTTGGCTATGCAGGGCTTATTGATCCTAGTGTGAATTTCGGGAATTTTCTCAATGGCAGATATTCCATGGTATCGTCGGCGAATATAGATGTCCTTGATCAAGTATTGCATGTTTTGAAATCGTACAGATCGGGGACAATTTCATCGCCTTCCCAGCCGGTATTTGATCCTAATTATGTGGCAAGTAGATACCAAGATTATTCCGGAAATGAAGCTCGCACTGCAGGATATATTATGACTACAGTAAATGTGGGCTCATGGCTAATGATCATACCTGGTGTAAGATATCAAGAGCTGAAAACATCCTACACGGCGTTACATTTTAATAATTATTTAGTAACGAATACGAGTCAAGCTTGGCCTGATTCATCGGTAACCGCGAAAAATACGTACAGATATTGGCTGCCTGATGTTAGTGCTAAAATTGATCTTTCGGATGCAATAGGTATTCGACTTGCGTATACAAACACGCTGGCATATCCCGATTATCAAAGTTTTGTTCCGACGTGGGCGTACAACGCAAGTCTGTATACAATGTATTGGAATAATACGGCATTATTACCTGAACAATCGCATAACTATGACGCTCAAGTTGCCCTACATAATAATACTATCGGGTTGTTCTCTGTTGGTGGATTTTTAAAACAAATAGACAATGAGATCTATAATCCTGGACAAGTCTATCTTACTAAATCGTTAGCAGCGGCAAATGGGTATCCTTTTGCAAATCTCCTTACAGCAAGCGTCTGTACTCTCCAAACGTACATCAACAACCCGTTTCGTGTAAACGTATGGGGAATTGAATCGGAATGGCAGACGCATTTTTGGTATTTACCGCATCCGTTGGATAATTTAGTGTTGAATGTAAACTATACACACGTCTTTTCTGCCGCAAAATTTACGAAAACAATTATGACCAATACAAGAGTACCTCAGCCTATAGACACGTCGTATACCGATAAACTCTATCAGCAGCCCTCAGATGTTGTGAATTTATCGATTGGGTACGATTACGGGAAATTTTCTATTCTTGCTTCTATGATCTATCAATCAGAAGTGTTTAATCAACCTAACTATTGGTGGATGCTGCGATCCGATAAAGCAACATATCGACGATGGGATATCGTTATCAAGCAAGGATTGCCATGGTTCAATATGGAAGTCTATGGCGATGTAAACAATCTTAATAATGAAACCGACCTGTATACAATTCGAAAAAATAATCTTCCTGTATCAGAAAATAGTTATGGTTTAACCGCAGATATTGGATTGCGATGGAACTTTTAATTGATGACGAAAACAAATCACATAAAATTATTTACAAACAGGAAGGAGGTCAACGAGAGCAGTATTTAATAAAATGGTTTCCAGTGAAGTACGAAGGTATACGGTGCATGAACCTGATACCTATCGGAGTGAGTAATTAATTCATAAACTCTCAATCATAATGAAAGGATATTAACATGAGACAAATGTTAATTTCAATGTCTTTGGTAATGCTGCTGCTGTTATCGTTTTCATCACTTATGATCGCGGCTGCTCCTGATACTATTCGTATATGGGCAAGCACGGTTTCTTTCGATGCTGTTATCAACAGCGATACTATTGCTGGCGGCTATGTTAAACCAAATACTGTATTCCTTCTGCAGAATACCGGTTCGAAGGATACATCGTTTCTCTCCTACGCGCCGATTACAGTCAAAGGTAACATTACAGTTATCGGAAAAGTAAATCCCGTGACCGGCAAGCCCCCTGTGATTATGCCCGGTATTAGGCAAGATAATTCATCGATCGGTGATTATTTTGAACCGCAGGGAAATGATACGCTGACATTAAAAGGTTTATATTTCGTTGGTACACGTGCGGATAGCGCTTCAAACACAGGCCGTTTTGTTGTGCCGGTTGGAGACTATCATGTGTTTTATTTCGATCATTGTGTCCTTGAAAATATTGTTGGTCCTCAGGCAACACCGAATCTCTTTGATACTTGGGCACATGCTCACTGCAGTTTCTATATCACGAACTGCGAATTCCGGAACAGTGTGCATGATTCACCAGGAAATCCTGGATTTGCATGGACCGAAACTGGTGATCCGATAGCAGTTCCCTGTGATACGGCAATTTTCCGTAACAATACTTTCTTCTGTTTTGGCGGATTGGTGTTGGGCGGCGGAAGCCGTGCGCCAATATATTTAGATTTTGAGCATAATACGATGTACAATACCGTGCAACAAGGTATTTTCCAGCTTTATAATATGAATAATGCTGTAGTCCGTAATAACGTTTTTTGGAATGTGGGTTCGACAAGTCAACCAACATCGTGGGGAAACCCAGCAGGTTCAGGTAAATGGTTCTCCGGTTTAATCACTTTAGATACTCTATCAGATACGCTTTTGACAACTCCGTTTATGCCTTTGACGGAAGCTGGCCGGAGTATCAATATCACGAATAATGTGTATTGCTGGCCGCCGCAAGATACAGTTAAGTGGAACACATATAGCTGTCAAACAATGGTCTTTGTTTCAGCTATACCAGGTATGGGCACAGATAAAGTAAAGTGGCCCCTCATCAATATAGCAAACAATGATAGCACTGATCCAGGTTTTAATCCAGCGCTTGATACGCTTGCAGCCGATGCAATGGCGCCATTAATTGATTTAAGCTTCACGCTGTATAGTGCAAATGGTTATCGTCCGTATTTGTATAAAATGCCGCCTATCACTGATCCGGCTGGTGTAATTAGCTGGGAAGCTGGAATTCCCTCAAACTGGGCAACAACACAAGGGTATCCGGTTCCGGAAAATTTGCGATACTCAAGCACCACTCTTGCAGCGGCAGGTACAGATGGAAAAGCACTCGGCGATTTGAACTGGTTCCCGGAACAGATTACAGCTGTTTCCAAAACACTCAATTCATTGCCGGCAAAGTTTGAATTAAGCCAAAACTATCCGAATCCTTTCAACCCGAGCACGAAGATCTCCTATACACTCGCAGCCCAAGGAATGACGCGACTCTCAGTATTCGATATCCTCGGCAGAGAAGTGGCAGTTTTGGTGAACGAAGTTCAAAATGTAGGATCTCATAATGTTACTTTTACCGCAAATAATTTAAGCAGCGGTGTTTATTTCTACAAACTGATGAGTTCCGAAACAACGACTACATTGAAAATGATTTTGATGAAATAAGGACTTTTCCCCTCCTAGGTTATCTTGCGCATGGTACCCAGAGAGTGCATACTTTGGGTACCATAGCGAGATGAACACACAAGAGGGGCAAAGGAAGGAAATCAACGTTATTTTATAAATTAGAGAGTTACAGAATTGCGACTACTTTGAAGTTGCTCATAGTGAAAAGAAAAGGGTTAAATCATTTTTGGCGGGATCAAAGTATTTTTTATTACCCTCATTCACATGACAAAATAAACAACATAATGTCGGCAATGCAATAGCTATGTGAGCATAATTGAAACCCTCGTGTCTTTTACCACTCCTATGAAAGATGCGAACCCCCGAAGCCTCGACTTCTTAACGCGGGTCGAGGCTTCACTTTATTGAAATGATTTAACAAATAGAAAACGTAAAGAATTTATATAGTGAAAAATGAATGAATCTGTTGCGCAAAATTCTTCTCATGAAATAATCGATCTGCATGTGACTGATCCCGAATGGATTCTAATTTTTCATGGCGTAATGGTCGTGGCTATGAATGAACTTACTTTGTGTAATATAGGTCGGTAAAAAATACGTTTGGATGGAACAGCGTGATATGAATTTATTTTTCTTTGAATGATCATAAAAATATTTGGACAGCAAAATGAATATAAGGATATATAAAGATAAGGAGCGTATGAATGGATAAGTTTATTCTTAATTTGATCCACCGACCTGAACTGGTACCTGAGTACATCGACACAAGTGCGCAGGAAGGACAAACGGCAGAGGTCAGCAAGGCCAACGTGGTCAAAGAATCCATTGATATTTTCCGTTTGCAGCAGGAGATCGCTCATAAGAACGGGCTGAGGACGACCATTCAAATGACTTATTCCAGTCTCTATAATGATGAGTGCATAGCTCTGGTGAAAAAATATCATGATGAATTCGACGATGAAATCGGCCATACATTTCTCGGTGTGAATTGCAAAGAGTTCCGCGAGAAATACAAGTCGAAGGAACTGGCGATCTGGCTGTTTTCGATGGACATGAAGAAGAGGATCGTCATAGATTCCTTTGAACGCTTCAAAGAAGTGTTCGGTTTCTATCCGACATCAACAGGCTCGTACTTTATGGATGCAGAGCTGATTAACTTCATCAAAGAAAAATATCCGATGGTGAAGACCGCGGTAGCGACATGCTTTGAGGAAGGGCCGAAAGTATTCCGTCATACGAACTCTTCATGGTATACGTTGATGGACGGCTCTCCGTGGACAGCCTGGATCCCTTCAAAGAAGAATACTCATGCGATCGCAGAGGATGAAAATGATGATATCGGCATCGTAGCGATGCCTCATCTTTCGCGTGATCTTCTGGCGATCATGGATAATGCCGGAGATATGTTCGGCACACATCCGCAGAATATCATACGCGGCCTGATCTATGACGGCGACCGTTTGCCGTATATGTATAATCTTGTCGACCAATACCAGGTGATGAAAAAATACAACAAGGGTTTCACGTACAATCTTGTATATGTCGGCCCTGGCTGGATGGGCAAAGGCGGGCGCTGGGAAGCAGACTACAGGATCCTTAAGAAAAGTTATGAGGATTTCCTTGCCTATTATGGAAAGCTGAAAAAAGAAGGCAAAGTAGAAGATATGACCATGACAGAGTTCGCCGATTGGTTCCGCAAGAATCAGCCTCGCAGCGGACCGATATGCGGCCTCTGGAAGGACCTCATCTTTGGTACAAAGAATCAGGCTTTCTGGTATGCAGATTCAAAGTTCCGAGTTCAGGTCGATCTGAAACAAGGCGGAGCTATAACGGATCTTCGTCCCTATGCATCAAAATTAACACGTCCCTGCGGTGTTGGTACCAAGGCGCATCAGGATGCGTCCTATCCTTACATCGTTCACTCTCGGTACCGGGCAGGCGCATTCACTCACTATGCAGGCGAAGGATCGATCAAAAGCGCCAAAGTCCGCTATGGTTCAGAAGAGGTCGATATCAGTTCATGCCGCAGTACCAGCGTTTACAGCGAGGGAAAAGATTGCAGAATACTTGGCGTAAAACCGGTTGAAATTGAATTTAATAATTTGATCGTTACACTCGCAACGACCTATACCTTCAAAGAAAATACAGGAGAGATTCTGATCAGCCGCAAGATCGTTGGATTAAGCGATCCGTCGGCAAAAGTGGAGATGGATGAATTCCTCGCTTCCTGCTGGGGTACGAATGAGTATCCGGAAGATCTGACCGGATGTACGCTTACTGTGATTGGCAAAGACAATTCATGCAATTCGCTGAACTATGAATACCGGTGCAGAGAATACTTCGCAGAGAATGTGGAATGTGTGGAAGCTGTTATTCCTCAGGTTCAGACGAAAGTCAGTTTGATCCCCGGCAGCGATAACTGTAAAGGTTATTATGAGGAAGGGTATTCGTTCGCACCAAATATAAAAATTGGCATCATAAAAAAGATCGGACTTAACGAGGAGTTAGTGACATGTCTCAAGGTAGAAAAGGCAAAATAAATTATCGCTGTCCGAATTGTCTCTTTCGCGACATTGATTTTGATCTGCTTTATGATAAAGAAGCGGATCAATTTTATTGCAGAAGGTGTAATTGGGAAGGAACCGAGCCGGATATACTTTTACGTTATTCTTTCTATAAAAGTAAATACAAGGATATGCTTAAACGCTATACTGTCGAGGATATCCTGGCTAAGGATGAGGACTGAGATATCATAGATCAGGATTAGTAATCTGAATTGAGATTGAATATGACGACACAAAATAAATTAACAGGCCATTTCACGCTTCCTGCCCAGAAAGGAATGGACAAGGAAGTGAAGATGCTATGCGAAAAATGGGGAGTCGATGCGGTTCGCGACAGCGACGGGACCATACTTTCGCCGGAGATACTCTGCATAGGACCCGATGTTTACTCCACCATCTGTCTTATAAGAGCTGACCAGGCATGGGCGAAATCCCATCCCGGTCAATGCCAGCAGAAATTCCTTATGTCATATCCCGTTACATGCAACGCCGACGGCGAACTGAAGATTAAAATTCAAAAGGGATACAGCCAGGAACAGTTCAGGATAGATACGGACCATGCTCCTGAAAAATACTGGGAAGTCGTCGACCGTACTGCGAATAAAGTTATCGATGTTCGAGATTGGCGGTATCTGGAAAGCGGCGAAGTTCTGATAAGGAATCCCATCAAGTGGCATGTCTACACTATCAATTTCCTCGTGTATCAAATCTGGGAATCGACCTCGATGTACAATTATATCACAAATAATTGGACCGGTGATCATCAGATGGGAGTCGATCCGCGCCAGCCCCAGACGGGAGAACATCTGTTGAAATATCTTGATCAATGGCTTGAGACGCATCCCGATACGGATTATGTCCGCTTCACTTCCATGATTTATCAATTTCCTCTGATAAAAAACGAGAAGAGAGAGAATGTTTACCAGGATTGGAGCGGGTATTTGGATCCGATAAGTGCTCTCGCATTGGATGAGTTTGAAAAGCAAAAGGGATATCGCCTGCGAAGCGAAGATATCGTCGATGAAGGTTACTTCAATGCGTCATATAGGATTCCCAAAAAACAATTTTTGGATTGGATGGGTTTTGTTCAGGAATTTGTACGTGCCTACACTCAGAAGTGTGTTGAGAAAGTTCACGGGGCCAACAAGAAAGCAATATTGTTTTTCTGTGACCATTGGATCGGAACGGAACCTTATCTGGACGGATTTGAAAAGCTCGGTTTCGACGGCATCATCGGACCTTGTCTAAGTGGCGTGGAGCTTAGAAGGATCTCCGACGTTCCGGGAGATATTATCAAAGAGGTCAGGTTGTATCCATACTTCTTCGAAGTAAATCTTCAGGATGAACCGGTTTTCAAAGGCAACGGCGACCCAATCAAAGAGTGCAAGAAGTGGTGGAAAAGTATCCGAAGAGCATTACTAAGACGCTGTGTTGATAGGATCGGATTCGGCGGCTATCTCGATCTCGCTGTCAAATATCCTGATTTCTTGAATTATGTCGAGGAATTGGCTGACGAATTTCGAACTGTTCTTGACAAAACCAAAAAGACAATTCCGTGTAACGTTGCAAAGAAAGTGGCATTGTTAGATTGCTGGGGCAGGATGCGTTCGTGGATGCATAACGATAATTGGCCGCAGGGACATATCCCCGAGTTCTTAAGCGGATTCCCTGCAGAGATCGAATTCATAAGTTTCGATGACATACGTAAGAATGGCATCAGTGAAGAAATCGGGACCATCATCAATTGGGGCAGCGTTGGAAGTTCATGGAGCGGCGGCAAAAACTGGGCTGATCCGGAGATCGTGGAGAAAATACGCGCCTGGGTTGATAACGGAGGCGGATTTGTCGGTGTCGAGGATTCGACAGCGTACGAATACCAGGGGCGATTTTTCCAGCTTGCAGATGTTCTTGGAGTGGAGAAGGAGATCGGCAACAGGCTTTCGTGGGCAAAAAATATCCGACCCGATGTGAATCAAAGGCATTTTATACTTGAAGATGCAGTGGAGAAAATAGACCTCGGTACTGTCAGATCATCCGTTCATTTGAATAGTGAGTGTGCTGAATTGTTGGCCGGCACTCCGAATGCTGTGCTCCTTTCGACGAACAAATTTGGCAAGGGCAGGTCTGTTTATTTTACGAATTATTTACACAACGCGCAGAACATGCGAATATTATACCGCACCATCCTGTGGGTATCCGGGCAGGAAGATGGATTGAGAAGATGGTTCAGTACCGATATCAATACTGATTGCGCCTGCTATCCTGAGGTCAAACAGTTCGTTGTCATAAACAATTCCGAGCAGGATCGGAACACCACAGTTTACAATGCGGATGGACGATCGGCGAATATCTTCTTGAAGCCGCTGGAAATGAAATGGTTCGCATGGGATGAGTTCGATCGGATTTGTACATGATCATTGAAAAGAAAATATGAGTGATGATCGCAAAATAATATTTGGCGGAGATTATTTTCCGGAACAATGGCCTGAGGAAATATGGGAAGAAGATCTTCACCTCATGAAGCAGGCGAATGTCAACATGGTCAGTCTCGGTATTTTTGCGTGGGCACTGCTGCAGCCTGATGAGGACACATTTACATTCGGCTGGCTTGATAAGGTCATGGATCTGCTTGCAGACAATGGTATCGATGTCTGCCTGGGGACATCAACGGCAGCACAGCCCAACTGGCTGACACAAAAGTATGATGATATTCTCTTCATGAGGGAAACAGGAGAGAGGCCCGCTTGCGGCTCGAGGCAGACCTACTGCATCAACAGTCCGAGTTATAGAAAAGCAGTGAGAAGGCTTGCTAAAGAAATGGCGCTTCATTACAAAGGGCACAGAGCATTGAAGCTGTGGCATATCAATAATGAATATGCAAACAAGAACAGCATGTGTTTCTGTAAGAACTGCGAGAAAAACTTTCAGAAATGGCTGAAAAAAAAATATAAGACATTGGCCAATCTAAATGAATGTTGGGGTACGGTCTTCTGGAGCGAAAAATATTCTAATTGGAAGGAGATCAATACTCCGCGTGCAAGCGCCGGCGGCCGCAACGCAACGAAGCTGCTGGACTATAAACGATTCTTGAGCGAGAGTTTCTTCACACTGTACAAGGAAGAATACGATGTGATTCGAACAATCACGCCAGATATTCCTGTCACTACAAATTTTGAAGGAGACTGGAGTAAATTTGACCACTTTCTTTTCAGGGATAATCTGGATGTTGCTTCGCTGAATTTCTATCCGAATCCCAGTGATCTTAATTCCTATAAATGGGCTGCTCTCAGACATTCGATGATGCGTTCTCTGCTGGGCAAACCTTTTATGGTGATGGAACAGGCTCCTTCACAGGTTGACTGGTATCCTGTGAACATAGCCAAACATCCCGGCCTGATGCGACTTTGGAGTTATCAAGCTTTGGCTCACGGCTCTGATTCGGTGATGTTCTTTCAATGGAGAGCTTCCAAAAAAGGGGCCGAGAAGTACCACAGCGGTATGGTTCCGCACTATGGTGAGAACTCCCGTGTGTTCAAAGAGATCAGCGCTTTAGGTAATGAATTGAAGAAAGTAAAAGATATTGCCGATTCAAAAGTGAATTCTGAAGTTGCTATTCTATTGGATAACGATTCCTGGTGGTCAGTAGATAGTCCGTATGGTCGCGGTACAAAATCATTGGATAATGAAGTTTTCTGGTCAGCCAACGGCCAGCCCTTTCCCACGGTGTTGGTGAGTTATTTCGGCGAACTGGAATATTATTTCAATGCCTTTCACGACTTGAATGTTCCTGTAGATGTCATCGGTATCGATTATGATCTTTCAAAATACAAGATAGTCGTCGCACCGCTTTTGCATATGATAAAACCCGGATTGAAAGAGGCCGTACAGGACTTTGTCAAAAAGGGCGGCATATTCATCACCACTTATTTCTCAGGGGTCATTGATGAATTCGTCGGTGTTTTTTTAGACGGTTATCTTGGTCCGTTGAAGGATGTGCTGGGAGTGAAAGTTGAAGAATATAATCCTCTGCCTCCCGGCGGCAAGAACAGAATGTTGATGACGGAAAATGCAGAAGGCTTTCGTAAAGATTACGGCTGTTCTATTTGGTGTGATGTTGCTCATCCGATAACGGCGAAAACACTCGCCGCTTTTACCGATGGTTACTATTCAGGAGCACCGTCTCTTACGGAGAATAAATTTGGAGATGGAAAAGCATACTACGTGGCTACAAGACCGGACAGAGATTTCATGCGTGACTTTTTATCCAAGATCCTGAGTGAGCAGAATATCAAAGTGTCACCGCTGCCTGAAGAAGTTGAATTGGTGGTTCGTTCACGAAACGGAGAGGACTATAATTTTTATCTGAATCATGGAGAGACTGAAAAACATGTTAAGCTGCCCGAAGGTAAGTATGAGGACCTGCTTACCGGTGCTGTATATGAGAACATTCTCCATCTAGCTAAATATGGTGTTTACATTCTAAGGACAAAGGAAAGAAAGTCATAATGGAAAAGTCACAACTTAAATCTGAAGATAAAGTCCATTTTCGGGAAAAGATAGCGCTGGGTGTAGGTGGATTCAGCAATATGTTCGGTTATATCGGTATTAATACAGTTGCCAGAACTGCATATGTCATGATACTTGGATTAAACGCAGCATGGGTTGGTATAGCACTGACAATTCCTAGATTTTTAGATGCATTTATTGATCCTCTTATGGGTAAAATTTCTGACAATTTTCATTCCCGATGGGGACGGCGCCGACCATTTATTGTTGTCGGAGCAATATTAATGGGAATCACTTTCGGTTTTATATGGATGGTCCCTGATGCCTGGAGCCCTACATTGAAGATTATCTATTTTATACTTATGCAGATTCTCTTTTATACCTTTTATTCTGTTTTTGCTGTGCCATTTAAAGCTTTAACATATGAAATGACACCCGATTATAACGAGCGTAATCATGTCATGGCATATGTTGCTTTTTTTCATAAGGCGGGAGAATTTTTATATGAATGGATCATTCCGCTGGCTGCAGTTATCAGCTCGGCGTATTTTGCGTCAAAACTGCCCCCAGGTAGTAAAGTGGAAATGACAGGCGTCATAATAGTGGCGTGGTAGGTTGGAATTATTATCATGAGTGGAATAGGCATGCTTCCGGGTCTGTTTGTACGAGAACGTTTTGCAAAAAAAATCGAACGTCAGGAAAAAGTAAAACTGTTCACAACCGCCAGAGAAGCATTCCAGAGCCGGCCATTCCAGATACTGATCAGCATCATTATATTAAATACTCTGGCAGGTATACTGGCTTCAAATATAGATCATTTTGTCATGGTCTATTATATGGCAAACGGCGATATTGCACTTGGCAGTATATGGAAGGGCTTACTCTCATCGGGTTATGCTATCACCGGATTTGCATTTATTCCACTCATCACATGGATCGCAAATAAATTTGGTAAAAAACAAGCCCTCTATATTGTTTACTCGTTAAATGTTTTTGGCGGTATTATGAAATGGTTCATTTTTCAACCAGGCCACAATTTATATTATATCGGCACTGTTGCAATTGATCCTATTATTCTGATCGATCCACTTCTTTGCGGACCGATGTGGGTTGCTGTGAAGATCCTGCTTGAATCCATGATGGCTGATATATGCGATGAAGATGAATTGCGATACGGCCAGCGCCGTGAAGGTGTGTTTGGTGCGGTGTTCTCATGGCTGGAGAAATCGGCATTGTCACTAGCTTCTTTGGGTGTCGGCTTGACCATTTGGCTCGCTGGTTTTAGGAGTGAACTTGGCGGTGCTCAGGATCCCAATACATTCCTTATCATGCGCCTGTTCTTATCTGGCGCCACATCGATCACAGCATTATTTGCAATTATTGCTTTAAAATTCTATCCTATTACTGCAGAACGTGCGCATGAAACACGCCGTATGCTTGAAGAAAGAAGAGGTAATGTTGCAGTCTGAGCTGACCGTTCAAGGAATCTCATTTCGATTATAATTAAACAAAATAGCAAGCTGTGAGCATGATGAAATTTATACGCCTGATCCCCGCCGGAACTGCGCAGCGCAGCATATTGCAGTATAGCGTATCCCTTATTTTCGTGTGTGCAGCATATGTTTCTCTGCTTAGTGCGCGCCAGATAAAAGATGACAACCCTGCCACTGTAAATGATTTTCCGGATTCTGTGATTGTCAACAGCGGATTTGAGTTGGATGCGCCGACGATTTTCCCACATGGATGGACCACATCTGCGGATCTAAATAATTCTGATGCGAGCCGCACTGTGGAGGGCGGATATTCCGGCAAATATGCGCTCGAACATAGAAAGGGGATAGCGTACAAAGTCACTACATCGCAGACACTGACAGGTCTGTCGAATGGTTATTATTCTCTCTGGGCTTGGATCAGGAATAGCGGAGGTCAAAACTTTTGTTTTCTTGCGATGCAGGTGGATGGAGATATTCAGAGGTTGACAAGCCTTCCGGTTGCGGATACGTGGGCTCATGTTGTTGTAAGGGGCGTCACGGTCAAAAATGGAAGATGTACGATCAGTCTTTCATCGGATGCGAATGCCGAAAATTGGTGTCAGGTAGATGATCTGCAGCTTGTAAGGGACAGTAAACCGTATGTATTTTTAAAAGGCGGGGATATCTCTGAGCTAAGCTATATAGAATCGATGGGAGGAAAATTTTTCGACAATGGCAAGGAAAAGGACTGTCTGCAGATACTCAAGGACCATGGGTTCAATATAGTGCGCCTGAGGCTTTATAATGATCCCGGCAATCCAAATTTCATCCCTTCTAAACGCCTTCCTGCAGGTTTTCAAAACCCAGCGGATATACTGGCCATGTCAAAGCGTGCGAAAGTTATGGGTTTCCAGATTGTACTTACTTTCTATTACAGCGATTACTGGTCGAATGGAAAACCTCATGAGTGGGATTCATTGAGTTTCACCGATCTTAAAACCGCTGTGTACAATTATACTTTCAATTTCATGAACAAGATGCAGGCACAGGGAACAACGCCTGAATTTGTCTCGTTGGGGAATGAGATCGCAGGCGGAATCCTCCTTCCGTCCGGACCCTCAAACGACTTCAGATCGATGAGCGATCTTCTTAAGGAGGGATATAAAGCTGTCAAAGCTGTATCGCCTCCCACAAAAATAATACTCCATCTCGATGATGGCGGCAATTCCGATAAGTACATTTGGTTCTTCGGCAAATGCCTGGAATACGGTTTGCAGTTTGATTTCATTGGCGCTTCCTATTATCCCTTCTGGACTAAAAAAACCGTTTCGCAAATTCGCGATTGGGCGAATTATGTAAGTGCTAAATTTAACAAGGGTATCATGATCATGGAAACCGGGTACAATTGGAACCCAACAATTCTAAGCGGAAAAATAGGACAACTCAACAATAACGGCCCGTATGATTCCGTCTACCATAGTTCGCCTGCTGGACAAAGGGATTTTCTCTATGAGTTTTTCAACGGTTTGAAGACTGTCAATAATGGAAGTGTCATCGGGGACTTGTATTGGGACCCGGTGATGATCGCAGTACCTGGAGTTGGATGGGAATTGGGAAGCCCCAATGCTGTCTCAAATAGTACGTTGTTCGATTTCAATGGTAACACACTTCCCGCACTAAAAGCATTCCGGTATAATAACTGACAGATTGCCTGTAATTATAAGTTTAAGGAGAGATTTAATGAAGCAATTCAAAGTATTGTCTTTAACAAAACATTTACCGGTATCAATTCTCTCTTTATTATTTCTATTTCAACCTCAGGAGGTACGTTCACAATTTGCAAATGGTGCGGATATCGGCTGGCTATCGCAGATGGAGGCGCAAGGATATGTATTCAATAATGATTCGGGAGTTCAAGAGAACTGCCTGGTTATTCTAAAGGAACACGGAATTAACGCACTCCGGTTCAGGGTGTGGGTTAATCCAACCGGCAAGTATTGCGGCAAAAAAGACGTGGCTTATATGTCTCATCGGGCAGACAGCTTAGGGTTTAGAGTGATGCTTGATTTTCATTTCAGTGATACTTGGGCAGATCCCAGTCACCAAACGAAACCTGCAGCGTGGGTAGGTCATACCGTCGCACAATTAGATTCAGATGTGTACCATCATGTATATGAAATATTGGACACCTTAAAAACAATTGGTGTTACACCAGCGTGGGTGCAAATTGGGAATGAGACGAATGATGGTATGTTGTGGGAAGATGGAAGAGCGTCGACCCATATGAACAACTTTGCTGCAATGGTTTTAAGCGGATATAATGCTGTTAAAGCTGTTGATACCACTATCCAGGTAATTGTTCATCTTTCTGACGGACACAACAATTCTATGTACAGACGGATTTTCGACGGCCTGAAAAGCAACGGCGCCAAGTGGGATATCGTCGGAATGTCCGTGTATCCATATTGGACTAACCCGCCTTTGCCGTGGAATACTGATGATAGTTTGGCACTCATAAACATGAAGGATATGATTGCTAGGTATCAAACGAAGGTCATGGTAACCGAAACAGGATATCTCTATTACCAAGCGGCGACAGCAAATAGTTTTCTTGTAGACCTCATAAGAAAAACAAAATCTATAGGTGGCTTAGGTGTTTTTTATTGGGAACCCGAATGTTATAGCTGGCAGGGCTATAACCTTGGTGCATGGGATCCCTCTACAAAAAAGCCGACAGTTGCAATGGATGCATTTTTAGATACGGTTATTACTTCTATAAATCGGGAAGAAATTATTTCTCATTATGCACTCAACGTTTATCCCAATCCCTTCAATCCAACAACTACAATCGAGTTCACACTTGCCGAAGACAGCCATGTCTTATTAAAGGTGTACGATGTGCTGGGCCGAGAAGTGGCAAGCTTGATAAATCAAGATTTGAAAGCAGGTAAGTCGCACAGTTCTATCTTCAACGCTTCGCGACTTACTTCTGGAATATACTTTTGCCGCCTGGAAACAGAAAAGAGTTACTTAGTTAAAAAACTGATGTTATTGAAATAAATAGAGAACCACTGTACAAAATTAATCTAGAAAATAACGTAGTCATTTCTATTTTTAGCACTACAGTTTTCATTTTGTAGAATTTTAAAGTCGTGGGTATGTAGCGGGGTCATGAAAAATAGTTGCCGAAACTTTTCAGAATCGGCCTTTCCCGTAGTAAGGGGACTCATACAAACTCAGCCTGATCGTAGAAGATCCTTTTAATGATTTTAATAAAAACAGGGAGTTGCTGAACATAACATTTCCATTCGATTATTGTATATTGTCAGATTAATAGTGATAAATTACTAAATTATCCTGAAACCCTCCGTATCGGATTTTCATTCATCTAAAAAGAAAACTATTTATTCAAGCATTTCATGAAATAAGGAGATTATTCTATGTTGAGATATCAAAAAGTCTATACTACGCTTTCCTTGGAGCGAATCCTCCTTTTGTAAAATTTATTTTTAGTAGATTTCATCCAGTCTATTATCAAATATTGGTCTCCTAATAGAATTAATCCCTATTTCATCCTTTCGGGCTATTACTTCCCAGCGTAGTCATCGGTATACTCATTCACAGGCAATGAAGGTTTTTCATCTCTAACATTAATGTGAAATTTGAAAGAAAAAGATAACCATACTAATCTACCTGATCAGCAGGCAGACAAAAAATGGGAAATAAATATTCCGGGATACCCATTATATCCTGCCAGCGAAGACATTTATGATCAATATAAAGAAGAGAAGAATATAAATCCTGAGAAAATTTCCAAAATTAAGAATTGAAGTGACAATAATAAAGCCGGAAGTATCGAAAAATATTTTGTTGAAAATAAATCTGGCAGCGATTTAGATGTTCCTGGTTCAGAATTGGATGATGGACAAGAAAAAATGGGAAGTGAAGACGAAGAGAATAACTTTTATAGTTTGGGGGGAGATGACCACAAAGATTTGGACGAAGATAAAGGAGGCGAACAAGCATACCGGTACATTTTAATGTTACATGAAAGGATTGTCAAATAGTTATTTTTAAAAAAGAGAAGTTATGTGCATGCTACGGTATAAAGAAAATTCTGCCCACGTTGTTGAAAGTTGCAATCAAAGAATAGACAAATAGATGTATGGTGTAATGAAGTTATAGAAAACATTCAGACTTACTGGAGAATATTTTTGAGAAAGAAATACGAACATTTGTGGGCTATTATCCTGGCAGGTGGTGATGGCGTTCGAATGCGCGATTATTTGAAAACTCGGCGAAATATAGATCGACCGAAGCAATTTGCGAATATCGTTGGAATGCGTTCTTTACTTCGGCATACCATTGAGCGAGTGAAACGCATCGTTCCACTGCAACGCATGCGCATCGTCGTGAACAGCCAGCATTTGAAATACGTTCACGCAGAGATTCCAGAGCCGGAAAGAAAATCCCTTATCGTATTGCCGTGTAATCGCGAAACGGCAGTGAGTATTCTTTTTCCCGTTGTACAAATATTAGCACAGGATCCTTCTGCATGTATCACCGTGTTCCCATCGGATCACTTTATACTGGAAGAAGAACATTTTATGAATTTTGTGGAATCTGCTGTGGATTATGTCCATCGCTCTCCCGAGACAGTAGTCCTCGTAGGCATTCCTTCGACAGATGCTGATACAAATTACGGATGGATTGAACCATCAACATCGTTCTTACGTTATCAAGGAAATAGGTACTATTCTATTGAACGATTTATCGAGAAACCGCCAATAAAACTTGCCAACATTTTGTATACGAAAAAATTTCTCTGGAATTCAATGGTATTTGCAGCGCAGGCAGAGACGGTATTGCACCTCTATCGAAAATCGTTGCCAAAGGTGTATCATCAAGTGGAATCAATGAAACAATTGCTTACCTCACCGGGTGGAATTGAAAAGCTGGATGGCCAATTCACAAGGTTGCCGTCGTATGGTTTTTCCAAAACCATCATAGAGCCAAATGCAAAACGCCTCCGTGTTATTCGCGCCGAAGGTGTTACTTGGAGCGATTGGGGAAATCAATCCCGTGTCACGAGCGATCTCTCAAAAATGGCAATTGGATTGCGATGATCCAAAAGAATCAAATGCATGAAAGCAAAAATCAAACTATTCACTCAACAACCGGGATGAAATGCCAATAGTGCCCATCAAAAGAATATCCAATAATCGAATCTTCAAAAATCGTTTGCCGATGGCCCGACACTTTGAGAGCGATTAAGGTGATAACGGCAAATAAAAAGAAATCTAAAAAAAAGATTACTATTGTGCTGACCAAAGCAAAAACACTAAATGGTTGCAACTTGCACAACCTCGACGGAAATATGTAGAAGGTCAAAGAATTTTACTTCGATGATCACTACTAGACGATTCGCTATCTAGTCGCCAATACAGAAGACTGGTTTACGGACAGGCAGGTATTAATTTCCCCGTATGCGCTGGTCGTCGTGAATAAAGAAGAGCAATACATTACCGTCGATTTGACTAAAAAGCAAAAAGTCATCACCGATGCGGGAATCATTCCTGGCATTAAAGTTGACGCCAGTGCAAAGGATATGGCAGGTCATCCGGTGGGACTTCACAAACAGCGTTCAGCTTAAAAATTAATTCCTTCTCGTCCCATAAAAACAAAAATGCCCGGACAAGCAAAAACATTTCGTTTTTGCAGCAGAGGGGCGCACTCTTTCTTGCATTCACAACTCCTTTGATAAAGGTCTTTGCGATGACTTGAATCATGGTAAATTGTATCCAGTTCATAATCACCTATTTGGTCCCCAAAAAGGATTAACCCCATTTTCATCCTTTTGAATGATTTCTTTATCGAAACATCTTTTGTAGTTTGTTGTTAATTCTCACATTAGTCTGGTTATTCACTATGCTATGTAATTTAGTTTATATCCAAATTGAAACAAGGTACACTCGAATTTTCTTTCCCATCTCCATGGGAGAATTATGAAGGTAATCAGCCCGAAAATAAATGAATCTTTATTGCGGTTAAAGGTTCAGCTTAGTGAGAATTTTCGTGCAAAAAAATTTGTTAGCAGTGAACTGCCGATGCGCTCGGAGTTATTCAGCGCTGATCAAATGGAGCAGCACGGCAAGACGCTCGCGAGTTTGCATACAGTGGGCTTCCAACGCTTCCCGGACCAGCACCTTCTGGCACGATTGGCTGAGAACGAAGTCTATTTGTTCGAAGTCCACAAGTTTTTGACTGAGACAGTTAAGGCAAACCAACAGATTACACCTGCCGGTGAATGGTTGCTGGACAACTTTTATTTGATCGAAGAGCAGATTCGCACGGGCAAGAGGCATTTACCAAAAGGGTATAGCCGGGAATTGCCCCGTCTGTTAAATGGTCCATCGAAAGGTCTTCCGCGTGTCTATGATATAGCGCAGGAAATTATTTCGCATGGCGATGGTCGGGTAGATCCGGAAAACCTCAGCCGTTTCGTAGCTGCGTACCAGACTATCACAACATTAAAATTAGGAGAGCTCTGGGCTGTCCCTACAATGTTGCGGTTAGCGTTGATCGAGAATCTCCGCCGGGTTGCAGTACAAGTTGCTGCCGGGAGGATCGATCGAGATTTGGCTGATTCCTGGGCGGACAAGATGATCGAAGTTGCCGAGAAGGACCCGAAGAGCCTCATTCTGATAATTGCAGATATGGCGAGGACAGATCCGCCAATGACCACCTCATTCGTTTCGGAATTTGCACGCAGGCTTCAGAGTCTAAGCCATACTCTGGTATCGCCGTTAACCTGGATTGAGCAGCGGCTTTCTGAATCTGGTTTGACGATTGAAAAATTAGTACAGCTGGGTAACCAAGAACAGGCTGCCGATCAGGTTTCTGTCAGCAACAGTATCGGCAGTCTCAGATTCTTGGAATCGATGGATTGGCCTCAGTTTGTCGAGACGATGAGCGCTGTCGAACAGATATTGTGTAAAGATCTGGGCGGAGTTTACGGTAAAATGGATTTTACCACACGCGACCGCTATCGTCATGTAATAGAGAAGATCGCGAAGAGTAGTCCTCCATCGGAAGAAGAAGTAGCGCAAATAGCAGTCCGACTGGCGCAAGAAGGCGCTGTGAAGAAGGGCAACGAGGACAGAACTGCCCATGTCGGATTCTATCTGATCGATAAAGGATTGAGACAGCTCGAGGCTTTGGCGAAGGTACGCTTTTCTGCTTTCGCGGCTCTCAGAAAAACTTGCAACCGGGTACCTTTGCTGATTTACATCGGCTCCATTCTACTGATGACAATGATCTTCACTGCCGGTTTACTTGCGAAAGCCTATGCCGAGGGATTACAGGGTTGGGCGCTTGGACTTTTCGGTATTCTCTTTTTTTTATGTGCAAGCCAACTCGCGGTTGCGCTCGCGAACTGGTTATCAACATTATTGGCGATGCCCCAACCGTTGCCGAAAATGGACTTCTCTGGAGGAATTCCACCGGAATCACGCACTCTTGTAGTAATCCCAGCTATGTTGATGGATGCACAGAACATCAAAGAATTGATCGAGTCATTGGAAGTGCGGTTTCTGGCAAACCGCCATGACAATCTGCACTTTAGTCTGCTGACTGACTTTCAAGATTCCGATAAAGAATCCCTGCCTGAGGATGAATCACTTGTACTGTTGGTGAGTAAAAAAATTGAAGAGCTTAATGAAAAATACAAAGGTTCACACAACGATTCTTTTTTCCTTTTTCATCGCTCGCGACATTGGAATCCTCGAGAACAGATGTGGATGGGATATGAACGTAAAAGGGGCAAGCTTGAGGAATTGAATTCTCTGTTGCGTGGCGGATCGAAAATTCCCTTCTCTCTTGTTATCGGGAAGACTGAAGTTTTACAACACATAAAGTATATCATTACACTTGACACAGATACACAACTCCCTCGCGACTCAGCATGTCAGTTAATAGGAGCTATGGCTCACCCCCTGAACCGTGCACGCTACGATGAAAGCAAAAAGCGCACATGCGAGGGGTATGCTATTTTGCAGCCACGCGTTGCAGTGAGCCTTCCGGGAACAAACCGTTCACGTTATGCGCGATTGTACGGAAGTCAGCCGGGCATCGATCCATACACACGCACAGTCTCTGATGTTTATCAGGATGTGTTTGGCGAGGGATCATACATTGGTAAAGGTATTTACGATGTTGATGCTTTCACGCGGACACTCAATGAGCGCTTTCCGGAGAATAAAATTCTCAGTCACGACCTTCTCGAAGGGTGTTATGCTCGCGCAGGGCTGTTGAGTGATGTTCAGTTATATGAGGAATATCCATCCCGTTACAACACTGATGTAAACCGCCGACACCGTTGGATTCGAGGTGATTGGCAATTAGTGCGGTGGCTGCTGCCATTCGTTCCCAGTTTGAGTGGTGGTTTCCAAAAGAACTCTCTATCATGGTTGTCCCGATGGAAAATCTTTGATAACCTTCGACGCAGCGTCATCCCTTTTGCAATGACACTTTTGTTTCTGTTCGGCTGGATAGTCTTGCCACAAGCCTGGTTTTGGACCTTGTCGGCGATCGGAATTATTTTCATTCCTGCTGTGTGCATCTCTATCCTTGATGTGCTCCAGAAACCGGCAGATATGCTTATGCGTCAGCACCTCGCTGCCGTAGCGCGGTCCTCCGGCATGCATTTCACTCAAGCAGCTTTTACACTCATAACTCTCCCCTATGAGGCGTTTTTCAGTCAGGATGCTATTATCCGCACTCTGTGGCGAATGCTGATTTCCCACAAAAGACTTCTCGAATGGAATCCGTCCAATGTTATTGGCAGCAATAGTTGCATTAACCTACTCGGCTCTTTTGGAACGATGTGGATATCCCCTATCGTTGCTATTTTTACAATCATCTATTTCGAGTTTTCAAAACAGACTATGCCTTCTGTCGTTTTTCCAGTATTATTTCTCTGGATTTCATCCCCTGCTATTGTATGGTGGATAAGTTTGCCTCTCGCACGACGCAAAGCAAGATTAACTCTTACTCAGAAAATATTTTTACGGGATCTTTCCCGGAAAACTTGGTCTTTCTTTGAAACTTTTGTTGGTCCGGAAGATCATTGGCTGCCTCCTGATAACTTTGAAGAAAATCCTGTTGCTGTGGTAGCACACCGCACTTCGCCGACTAACATGGGGCTGGCACTCCTCGCGAATTTATCTGCGTATGACTTTGGCTACATTTCTACCGGGGAACTTATTGATCGTACGTCCAATGCATTCCGAACCATGAAAACCTTGGAACGATACAAAGGACATTTCTTCAACTGGTATGACACAAAATCTTTAATGCCGCTGCGACCTTTTTACATTTCATCAGTCGACAGTGGGAACCTTGCGGGTCTCATGCTTACACTACGCCAGGGTATTCTCGCTCTTCCCGATCAAAAAATTGTGGGACTACAACTGTTCGAAGGGATAAGCGATACTCTGAGAATCCTCCTAGATATTGTCAAAGGAGTCGATCATGATCAACTCCTTCAACTTCAGAAAAATATAGAGTTCACTGTCAATTTCCCGCCTGTCACCCTTGCGGAAGCATGGCAAAACCTAGAGCGGTTGGCAACATCCACTGATAAAATAAAAGGTAATTTTATTGCAAATTCTGATAATGAAGCTGCAAGGTGGGCACATGCCCTGGCCAAGCAGTGTCGGAGCGCCCTTGATGAGTTGACGTTTCTCGCTCCATGGCTTGTCCTGCCGGTTTCTCCAGAAAGGAAGAACTGCTTTTCTTGTAACGATGAGATACCAACTCTAAGCGAACTAGCAAAACTTGATACAAAATTGCTACCTGGGAAAAATGAACGGCTTGATGAGTTTCGACAGTCGATTATAGATGCCAGCAAACGTGCCAATGAGAGGATTGCGATTATCAAAAATCTTGCAATTCAATCAAGCGAACTCTCCACCATGGAGTATAATTTTCTCTATGACAAAACACGCCACCTCATGTCTGTTGGGTACAGTGTTGACGAAAAGCGGCGGGATTCAAGTTATTATGACCTGTTGGCTTCGGAATCTAGATTGAGTAGTTTCGTGGCGATTGCACAAGGGCAATTGCCACAGGAGAGCTGGTTTGCTTTAGGGCGATTGCTTACTATTGTTGGAGGTGAGACAATTCTCATTTCCTGGAGCGGTTCAATGTTCGAGTACCTCATGCCGCTCTTGGTGATGCCAACATACGAAAACACACTGCTTGACCAAACTTATAAAGCGGCTGTGAACCAACAAATTGAATATGGAAGACTGCGCGGTGTTCCTTGGGGTATCTCTGAATCATGTTATAACACAGTCGATGGTAATCTCAATTACCAATACAGGGCATTTGGTGTACCGGGGTTGGGTTTCAAACGCGGACTGGCAGAAGACCTTGTTATTGCGCCATACGCATCGGCACTTGCACTGATGGTGAAACCTGAGGAGGCGTGTGCAAACCTTCAGCAACTTGCCACTCAAGGAATGTTAGGAAAATATGGCTTCTATGAAGCAGTAGACTATACTGCATCACGCCTTCCACGACGGCAATCGAGTGTGGTGGTTAAATCTTTCATGGCGCATCATGAAGGTATGAGCCTCCTTTCTCTGGCTTATCTCATCCTGGATCGTCCTATGCAGAAGCGGTTTGAGTCAGATCCGTTGTTCGAAGCAACAATGTTGTTGCTTCAGGAGAGGATTCCAAAAACCACGTTGTTCTATTTGCATTCTTCTGGGCTCACCGACACTCATACGAGTTCCGGTATTCCTGAAGTCCCGGTGCGCAAAATTAACACCCCCGACACAGCGATTCCAGAAGTACAGTTATTGTCGAACGGCAGGTACAACGTGATGATTACAAACGCAGGTGGCGGTTACAGTCGATGGAAAGATATTGCTGTCACTCGCTGGCATGAAGATAGTACCTGTGACAACTGGGGTACCTTTTGCTATATCCGCGATTTAGCCAGCGGAGAGTTTTGGTCAACCGCATATCAACCGACGCATAAGCGCTCGAAAAATTATGAAGCTATTTTTTCTGAAGGACATGCTGAATTTCGCCGCCGGGACCACAATTTTGATATACATACCGAGATTGTAGTCTCACCGGAAGATGATATTGAACTGCGCCGTATTCATCTCACCAACCGCTCCCGGACACGCAGGGTAATCGATGTTACGAGTTATGCGGAAGTCGTACTTGCGTCGTCTGCCTCGGACGCGCTGCATCCAGCGTTCAGTAATCTATTTGTTCAGACTGAGATTATCCGCGAGCGACAGGCAATCCTTTGCACTCGCAGACCTCGTTCCACCGAAGACAAAACACTGTGGATGTTTCACATGATGGCGGTACGTGGAGCGAATACAAAAGAAGTGTCCTTCGAGACTGATCGAATGCAATTTATTGGTCGCGGAAATACAATTTCGGCTCCTCAGGTGATGAAAGATTTAACGCCCCTCTCTAACAGTCAGGGTTCTGTCCTGGACCCAATTGTTGCGATTCGATATAACATAATACTCGAACCTGAAGAAACAGTAAAGATAGACATGGTTTTTGGAATCGGTGAAACCCGCGATCAAGCCATAAGCCTTATTGATAAATACCAGGATCGGCGGCTCGCAAATCGTGTCTTCGAACTTGCATGGACTCATAACCAGGTTGTGCTGCGACAGATTGATGCTACAGAAGCCGATGCGCAACTTTACTGCCGTCTCGCAAATTCAGTCATCTATGCTAATTCCTCCCTTCGTGCCGAACCGAGCGTGATTATAAAAAATCGCAGAGGACAATCCGGTCTATGGGGCTATTCTATTTCCGGAGATTTACCTATTGTTCTACTGCAAATTGAAGATCAGTCCAATATCAACCTGGTGCGCCAGATAGTACAGGCTCATGCATATTGGCGCATAAAAGGACTCACAGTTGATCTAATAATCTGGAACGAAGATCATGCTGGTTACCGGCAACAACTCCAAGAACAAATCATGAGGCTGATCGCCGCAGATGTCGAAGCCAATAATGTTGATCGACCAGGCGGCATTTTCGTGAGGCAATCAGACCAGATATCGAATGAGGACCGCATTCTCATCCAAACAGTCGCTCGCATTATCATTTCTGATAAACGAGGAACTCTTGAAACACAGGTCAATCATCGTAGTATTGCAGAAGTACCTGTCCAGCGTTTTAAGCGGATTCGAGCCTATCAAGCCTACCACCAGGATGAGTCTGATCTCCCCCGAAAAGATCTGATCTTCTTCAATGGATATGGGGGGTTCACTCCTGACGGACATGAATACATAATCACAACTTCAGGCAAGCAAGTGACGCCGGCACCATGGGTAAATGTACTGGCAAACCCGGACTTCGGAACCATAGTCTCAGAGAACGGTCCAACATATACATGGAATGAGAATGCCCACGAGTTTCGTCTTACACCCTGGAACAATGATCCGGTGAGTGATTCGAGCGGTGAAGCATTTTACATTCGTGATGAAGAGACAGGGCACTTCTGGTCACCCACTCCATTACCCAGTCGTGGAGTTGGATCTTACGTTACCCGTCACGGGTTTGGTTACAGCGTTTTCGAGCACACAGAGGAGGGCATTAGCTCGGAGCTATGGATTTATGTAGCAATGGATGCGCCGATCAAGTTTTCCGTATTGAAAATACGGAACAAGTCAGGCAAGCCGCGAAAGCTCTCTGTTACTGGTTATGTGGAATTAGTGCTGGGCGATCTGCGCCCGAAATCGATTATGCACGTGATTACCGAAATTGATTCCAGCAGTGGCGCAATCTATGCACGAAATTTATATAATTCGGAGTTTTCCGATCGTATTGCTTTCTTTCAAACGGAAGATGAGGTTCATACATTTAGTTGCGATCGCACCGAATTCCTTGGACGCAACGGCACGCTTCGAAATCCGGCAGCGATGACCCGTTCGCATCTTTCCGGTAAGATAGGAGCCGCGTTGGATCCTTGCGCAGCCATCCAAATTCCTTTCGAGCTGGACGATGGGCAAGAGCGTGAGATCATCTTTAAACTCGGTGTTGGCCATGGCTATTTTGAGGCTATAAAGCTGGTTCAACGCTTCCAGGGATCAATTGCCGTGCGAAGCGCATTAGAATCAGTATGGCAATATTGGAATCACACGCTTGGTGCAGTGCAGGTTGAGACACCTGATCCTTCTGTAAATGTTCTTACAAACGGATGGCTCTTATACCAAACTTTAGCTTGTCGCATTTGGGCTCGGAGCGGATATTACCAATCCGGCGGAGCTTTTGGTTTTCGCGATCAGTTGCAGGATGTCATGGCACTCATTCATACCGAGCCGAGTCTCATGCGAAAACATCTACTCCTCAGCGCGAGTCGTCAATTCAAGGAAGGAGATGTACAGCATTGGTGGCACCCGCCGTCTGGCCGAGGTGTACGAACTCATTGTTCGGATGATTACCTCTGGCTGCCTTTTGCAACGTGTCGTTATGTACTGAGTACCGGGGATTCTGGAGTGCTAGATGAACCTGTAAATTTTCTGGAGGGTCGCACACTTAATGCAGAGGATGACTCTTATTTTGATCTTCCAAACAGGTCAGAAGAAACCGATAGCCTATACCAGCACTGTGTAAGAGCTATATTGAAAGGACTCAGGTTTGGCGAGCACGGGTTACCGCTCATTGGAACAGGTGATTGGAACGATGGTATGAATATGGTTGGTATACATGGTAAAGGCGAAAGTGTCTGGTTGGGGTTCTTCCTTTATGAAGTGCTTATGCAGTTCACGAAAGTTGCTAACAAGCAGGGCGACGTTCAATTCGCTGAAAGCTGTCAAAAGGAAGCAACTACGTTACGCCAGAATATTGAACAGAACGGCTGGGATGGTGAGTGGTACCGCCGGGCTTACTTTGACGATGGCTTGCCGCTTGGATCGGAGAGTAATCCGGAATGCAAAATTGATTCTATTGTGCAGAGTTGGGCAGTACTTTCTGGCGTAGGGGATGCAAAACGATTGCACATGGCTATGAGTGCATTGGATAATCGTCTTGTTCGCCGGAACGATGCATTGATCCAAATTTTGGATCCGCCATTCGACAAATCGGATTTGAATCCCGGATATATAAAGGGCTACGTCCCCGGCGTAAGAGAGAATGGTGGACAGTATACACATGCCGCGATTTGGGCGGCGATGGCGTTTGCTACTTTAGGCGACAGCCAACACGCATGGGAACTGCTAGCAATCATCAATCCTGTGAACCATGCAAAATCTCTGAAAGGTATTGCCACATATAAAGTGGAGCCTTATGTGGTCGCGGCTGACGTTTATGCGCTTGCACCCCACATCGGTCGTGGTGGGTGGACTTGGTACACGGGTTCTGCCGGATGGATGTACCGACTTATAATGGAATCGCTCCTTGGGCTGAGGCTTGAAGTAGACAAGCTGTATATTGAGCCCTGCCTCCCTGCAGATTGGGAAACGTATAAAGTATTTTACCGTTACCGGGAAACTGTTTACAACATCACCATTCTTCAGATACAGAGTAATGATATCGATCCAAGTGTAACCGTTGATGGAGTTAAGATTGATGATAAAAGTATTTTTCTTGTTGACGACCGTCAGGTACATTCGATTGAGGTAAGAATAGTACAACTTAGTTCATCCAAATAATCAATTTGCCTAATTCCATTTCTAAATGAGTTGATTTAATATTAAACAATTTAGAAAATAAATAAATCATAAATGCTAATGTAAAAAAATAGGCAATCATCCCCACTCATGTTTTATTCTAACCTTAGAGAATTTATCATGATATTGAGTGGGATCACCTTCGCGTTTGAGAGAGATGTTTTTAATTGACACCCATAAATATTCTTATATCATTATTAAAAACAATGAACGTTATCAGGATGCAATGAATAGCACTTTTTTCTTCTTAATACTTTTGTGGTATTCCGCTGGCAACGGACAAGGTTCAGCTTCTCAGGAGTCCTCTGAGATTGCATTGAGGATGGATTCACTCTTTCAGGTTCTTTCCGCACGGGAAGGATTTAATGGCAACGTACTAATCGCGAAAGCGGGGAAGGTAATTTATAAGAAAACTTTTGGCTATGCCGACTTAAAATTGAAAACACCATTGAATATTAAATCCGTCTTCCAGATCGGATCAATCACAAAGCAATTTACCGCAATGGCCATTATGATGCTGCATGATGAGGGGAAATTGAATTTTACCGATCCCGTACAACTTTTCTTTCCGAAATTTCCATATAATAATATTACTATTCATCAATTGCTTTCACACCGCTCAGGCCTGCCGGAATACATGAGGTTTGCCAAAAGGTACTGGAAGAATAATAAAAAGCCTATGAGAAATACAGACCTGATGAATATAATGATCGAATACCGCCCAACTTTAGTCTTCGCGCCGGACGAAGAATATTATTACAGTAATACCGGATATGTAGTTCTTGCTTGCATCATTGAGCATGTCTCAGGCATATCGTATTCCGCATTTCTTGAGAAGCATATATTCAAACCATTGGGTATGAAGATGTCCTTTGTGTCCAATAAAAAGAAAATTGAAGATGTCAAATACCCTACCGTGGGATATAAACAAAATAAACGGAGGGCGACGGAAGACTATCTAAGCGGTACGGTAGGCGATAAAGGTATCTACTCCACAGTGGAAGATATGCTCAAATGGGATCAATGCCTATATACGGAAAAATTAGTACGACAGAGTACCTTACAGGAAGCATTTACCCCTTTCAGTTATGATAAACAAAACGAAAAAAATTACGGATACGGATGGCGCATCGAGACATCAAACAACGGAGATAAAATTGTATATCATGCCGGCTGGTGGCGTGGGTATAGCAGTTTGTTTGTGAGGCGTCTGGCAGATAAATCTGTTGTTATTATCTTATGTAATAAGGTTAACACAAGTTATGAAGATGTCGATCTTCTTATGAGTATCATTGATTCATCGAAGCAGGACTCTGCCATATCGGACAGCGACTGAGTATTGGACGTCATACTCCCTAACTGTAGGAGGAACATATACCCGCTACATTTTCAATAGAGCATAAGCCAAAAATGTACGTCCGTCGTATCATCAAGACTGTTTTATGGATAGTTGCTGGCATACTGGGATTGATCGTCCTTGCCGTCGTTGCGCTGCAGTTCCCCTTGGTGCAGCGCACCATTGTGCAGAAGGCATTGTCATCGATATCAGAAGAGACGCATACCCGCATCGAGGTTGGTTCTGTCAATATATTTATCACGAACTCGATCGTGCTGCATAACATATTCATTGAAAGCCGCCAACGGGACACGTTGTTGTCTATTCAAACGCTGACAGCGGACGTGAACCTGCTTGGATTTTTCTCGAACGACATCAAGTTGAATAACGTCCGGATCGATTCGCTCACCGCCCACATCACCCGTACTTTACCAGATAGCAGCTTCAATTTCGATTTCATCCTAAATGCAATCAGCCCCCATCCGGCTACTGCTAATATTAATCCCGATACTATTTCAGGCTCCGGTTGGAAAATTCGGTTTGGCAGATTGAGTCTCAACGGCGTCCATGGTACATACGATGATGAGGTAAGTGGACTGAATCTGCGCTTACAGCTCGGCACACTGGATGCATCGCTCAATAATTTTGATATCGAGAAGAAGCAGTTTCGCGTCGACGAATTATCTCTTGCGAATACTATCGCGAGTGTTATACAAACAAAAGAATCACCGCCCGATGAATCAAAATCTGCAGACATCGACCTTGGGGTCGGAGCTCTATCGCTGACAAAGGTTTATTTCGTTTATGAAAACACCGTAACGAGAGAACGCTATGGTGTTGACCTCGGAACGTCGACTCTCCTTGCAGAGAAGATTGACATACCATCGCACCATGTAGCGCTCAAGAAATTCCTTCTTGAAAACACGAATATTGTTGTCGTGCAACCGAACAGGAAGGAGAACAAAATAGAAAAGTCCGATGCCACTGTTTTGCCCTGGGTTATCAGTCTCGATCAACTAATTCTCAGCGGCAACAGCGTCCAATATGATGTTCAAGATGCGGCCAGGACCAAAGGTGTAGATCCGAATCATCTCCGACTTGATGGTTTGACGATGCGGGCAGAAAACATATACTTCAGTGAAAATCGAATGAAGGCTGACATCCATCATACATCCTTTCGAGAACATTCCGGACTTGATGTGCGCGAACTTTCGGGCGGATTATTACTGGACTCTCTGCATGCGCAGCTTACGAACTTCATGGTGGAAACTGCGGTCAGCCGCATACGCCAGAATATTATTCTCGGCTACTCTTCCTTGGCCGAACTCAAAAACCTCCAGGGTACTGTGAAGGTCAAGGTGACGATCGGAGATTCTTACCTCGCCATTTCAGATTTGCTTTTTTTCCAGCCTTCTCTTCCAATAAAGAACACACCAGGTTTGTTGATACGATTCACTTCCCAACTCTCAGGGCTTGTAGGGGACTTACAAGTGGAAGAGTTTCGGGCTACGGTGGGCGATTCCACTACAATCGATCTTACCGGTTCAATCCGCGGATTACCGGAGATAGAGACGGCGCACTATGATGTGAACCTGCATCGCTTCTCTTCCGGCCGGACTGACATTCAAGCGATTATTGTGGATACATTGCTTCCAAAGGATATCGTTATTCCTGCTACTATGAGTGTGAGCGGAAACTTCAAAGGCACATTGAAGAATTTCTCCACTTCATCCATTATCGAGACCAGCTTCGGAAGCGTGAAGGGAAATGTGGAATTGAACTCCGGTGGTGGAACGAACTTAAAAACCAGTCGATGGAAGGCAGATGTCATCGTAGAGGAATTCAATATCGGTTCGCTTCTTAACGATCCAGAAACATTCGGTCCTGTTTCATTGAAGGCATCCGCTGTTGGAACGGGATTAAACAAAGATGACATTGAAGCGCAATTGAATGTTCAAGTGGACAAGGCGGTTGTGAATGGGTATCCCTACAGACGACTATCGATTATTGGAACTGCAAGCCCGAAAATGTTCGAAGGGAAAGCTGAGATTCAGGATTCTAATATTGCATTCATATTCAATGGCACTGTTAATGCGGGTGAAAATAATCCAACGTACAAATTCACATTCGATCTGAAAGGCGCCGACCTGCACCAGCTCAACTTCACTCCAGATGACATTCGGATGGCCGGCAGCGTTACATCCGACCTTACAGGACAGGACATAAACGATATCAATGGCACAATCGATGTCCGCAATGTTGTGATCATTAAAAACCGTGATCGATATAGTATAGATTCGCTTGTCTGTACCTCGGTCAACAAAGAAGGACAAGCCCACATTGGTATCGAATCCACAATCTTCTCGGCTCAATTCGACGGCACAATAGCTGCCGGCGATTTGCCGGAAGTGTTGAAAGAACATTTTACTCAATATTTCAACCTGCATGGAGAGCGACACAGGAAAAATCTTAAAGCTCAGGCTTTTACATTTCACATTACCTTGCACGATCCAACCGCTCTCACGGATTTATTGGTTCCGGAACTTCATCAATTGTCTGCAGGAACGATTACAGGTAATTATAATAGTGACAAAAAGAACCTGAATGTGAACATCAATATCCCAAGGGTTGATTATAACGATTTTAAGATCGATAGCCTGAATCTCATAGTCACCTCTGACGCCGATTTACTTAAGGCAAAGTTGAATGTGGTATCCATAACTGATTCGACGTTTCGGGTAACAAATCTTCAGTTTGCCGGAAATGCCGGGCACGATAGCATTGAGGTTGTATTACAGAGTACCCGCAATGATGGTTTCAAAAAAATACTTCTTGCTGGAGAATTCCATAGTGTTCCAGAAGGATACAAACTACAATTAAACAAGGATGGAGTTGTGTTTCAAAACCAACCATGGGATGTGTCTTTTGATAATTATTTACTTTTTGGCAAGAACCAGTTTATTGCACACAATGTTGTATTGCGAAATGCGGGACAATCCCTTTCTCTTAACAGCACTGACGAGAAAAGCCAGCGTTCACCGCTAAAAGTTGAATTCAACAATTTTAATCTTGCCACTATATCGCAAGTTGTGGAGCGCGATAGCGGCATGCTCGGTGGAATCCTCACCGGGAATGTTGTATTGCAAAATTTGGAAAAACGTAAAGCGTTCACGTCTGACCTCACAATTAGAGACTTCAGCTTCGGTCAAAAGCTTATTGGAGATGTTGTGCTGCGTGCAAATAATCAAACAGAAAATGTCTACGAAGTGAACATGGACATCACCGGCAATGGGAACCAAATTGCCATGCAAGGAAAATACCGGAGTGAAGAAGGTACGAGCGGTCTGGACCTAATGTGTGATTTCACAAAAGTGAATCTTGCCAGTATTGAGCCTTTTACCTTCGGCAACGTGCAGCGTCTCTCAGGAACAATGACCGGTGGATTGCATGTAACGGGAACAACGAAGAAACCTTCTATGAGCGGGGAGTTAAATTTCATCAATACTGCATTTGTCCTGCCATTCCTTGACACATATCAGCATCTCAACAATGGCAAGATAGATATTGATGCTCGAGGAGTCGAATTCCGATCATTTGATCTTGTCGATACTCTCGGCAACAAGGCTTCATTGAGCGGTCATCTTTTTACCGAGGACTTCCGCAATTATAAATATGATTTTCGAATGCATACGGACAAGTTTCTTCTTTTGAACAAACCTGCAAGTCGTGACGCTCTTTATTATGGCACGGTGGTTCTCGATAGTGATATTTCTGTAAAAGGAGATCAGAGCAGGCCAATAGTTACAATGCAGGCGGAGTTGGACAAGGGAACCAATCTCGCTTTAGTCATGCCGGAATCAGAGCTCGCGGTGGAGGAGCGTCGCGGCATTGTACGATTTGTCGATACCAAGACTCCTCCAAACTCAATTATGTCTCGACAAGCCGTTATGTCAGACAGGGATACTACGGAAGAAAAACTTTTATCACTTTTATCCATGGATCTCACCTCAAATATCACGGTCAACAAGGAGTCCAAACTTCGGATATTGATCGATCCCATAGCAGGCGATTCTCTCGTGATTCAGGGAGAAGCGACATTGAGCTTCGCCATTGATCCGAGCGGAAAGCTCACTCTTACAGGGCGATATGAAATCCTCAAAGGCTCATATCAACTTTCATTTGAGGGTCTCATCAAAAGGGAATTTGCCATTGAAGAAGGAAGCAGCCTCACCTGGTTGGGATCTCCCTATGAAGCTGACGTCGATATCACCGCAATGTACACCGTAAAAACCGCGGTGCTGGATTTGGTTCAGGATCAACTTGCCGGTATAAGTCAGGAGGAACGTAATAAATACAAGCAGGAGATTCCTATTCAGGTTTACCTTATAATGAAGGGAAAACTTCTGAAGCCGGATATTCATTTCAAACTCGATCTTCCGTCTGACCAACGGGGTGTGTTGAATGGAACTGTGTACGCGAAAATCAACGAGTTGAATGGCCAGGAATCCGAACTCAATAAGCAAGTCTTTGCCCTTCTGGTGCTGGGCAGATTTGTTTCGGAGAACCCGCTTGCCTCCGCAGTTGGAAACGAAGGAATTTCCGATTATGCGCGTTCAAGTGTCAGCCAAATTCTTTCAGCACAATTGAACCATTTATCCGAACAATACCTTGCCGGCGCGAACCTTAACGTAGGGTTGGAGTCATATCAAGATTACTCGAGCGGTACCGCCGAAGGACGGACCCAATTAAAATTGGCGCTCTCGAAACAACTTTTCTCTGAACGTGTGACTGTTCAGGTCGGTGGAGATGTAGACCTTGAAGGACGACGAAGTCAGGAAAATTCACTGAACAATTTTGGAGGAGATCTCAAAGTGTTGTACAAACTCACCGAGGACGGCCACTGGCAACTGCAGGTCTTCAGACAAAATACGTACGAGGGAGTCATTGACGGCGATATCACTAAAACAGGCGCCGGCGTCGTGTTCACGATTGATTTCGAAAAACTTCTTGGCATCACGCTTAAGCCGGATTCTGATAAAGAAGTGAAATAAATGCGAATAAGATTTTCACTGTCCAATTCTCTCTTGATTGTTGCGCTCACCTGGGCACTCGCGGTTTTTGACCTCGGTTGCAACACGGCTTATCTCGCTCAAGGCGAGAAGCTGTATACCGGAGCAGATGTAAATATTATAGAGAAGGAAGCGATCCCAGACAAAAGCGAATTAAAAAATCAGCTGGAATTGCTTGCCAAACCGGAACCGAATGGAAAACTCCTTGGACTCTTCCGTTTGAAGTTATGGTTGTACAACATCGGATTCTTCAAAGGGACATTGGGTGAACCTCCGGTATTGCTGCAATCTGCCGCACCCGACCGGATTGCCGGGAGGATGCGTACTCTATTAGAAAGTAAAGGATACTTCTGGCCGGATGTACAATATACAGTACGCGAAGAAGAAAGTACCGCAGATATTGAATACACCATTGCAGTCCACTCGCCGTACAGAATCAATGGTAGTACTGTGAAGAGGACCGACACAACGCTCGTTGAAGCAATTCGTTCCACCATGGGAGGGACATTGCTTGCCGCCGGAGATCAATACGATCTTGAAAAACTCAAAAAGGAACGGGAACGTATTGACACAGCGCTGAAGGAGAAGGGCTATTTCTATTTCTCTCCGGATTTCCTTGTCTTCCAAGCAGATAGTACTGCAGGAAATAAAACAATAGATATTACCCTTCAAGTCAAAAAAGATATCCCTATTGAGGCGGCGCGTGTCTATACGATAGGGAACATCTACATTTATTCCGGTTATTCATTGAATCGTGACAGTGTCGCAATGCCTGCCGGCGACACTGTGAGGATTGGCGGCTGTAACTATATTGACCTTGATAAGAAGTTTAACCCTGAGGTTATTGTCCGTTCAATTTTCTTTAAAAAAGGCGACGCATACAGCAGGAATAAACACGATCTCACATTGAACAGACTCATGAATCTTGGCGTGTTTAAATTTGTGAACATACGATTTGTCAATGCTGATTCGGCAGGCATTCCGCGCTTGGAACCTCATATATATCTGACGCCGCTGTCGTTAAAAAACCTTCGCTTTGAGTTGCAAGGTGTTTCCCAATCCAACAATCTTGCGGGTCCCGTATTGAACTCCAGCTATAGAAACAGGAATTTGTTCGGCGGGGCCGAACTCTTTACGCTGAGTCTTGAAGCTGGTCTTGAGATGCCTATTGGCGGGGGACAATCGGGAGGAAATTCGTATGAAATCGGAACGCGTGGAGAATTAGAACTGCCGAAGTTCATTGTTCCGTTCAGACTCAACAATGTCTCAAGCCTCTTCGTGCCAAAGACGCACATCGTGCTTGGATTCAATTTATTGAATCGATTGCTCTACTATCAGCTTTTCTCGGTAGATGCTTCATTTGGATACAACTGGAAGGAATCCATCAGCAAGGAACACAATTTTAATCCGCTCTCGATTACGTTTGCGCATCTGACAAATACAACCCAAAAATTCAACGACCTCTTGAGTGTCAATCCCTTGTTACAAAAAAGTTTTGAGGAACAGTTTATCATCGGACAGAATTATTCCTTCACGTACAACGACCAGCTGGAGAAGGATCAGAAGAACCACTTGTACTTCAAAGGAAGCATAGATCTTTCAGGGAACCTGTTGCAGCTTGGGCAATCGCTGTTCATCAAGCATCCAGCGACACCCAATACTCCCTATGAAATATTGGGGACGACATATTCGGAGTACTACAAATTTGATATCGACTTGCGGTATTATTACAATACCATTGATCAAAGAGCGTCGATTTCCAGCAGGTTGATCGCCGGGATAGGCGTCCCGTATGGGAACTCCGCAACACTGCCCTATGTGAAACAATTTTATATCGGGGGAAGCAATAGTGTACGGGCATTTAGTGTATGGGGTCTTGGCCCCGGTTCGTACAGAACTCCTGATAGTATAGCTGCAAAATCTTTCTTGGAACAGGCAGGGGACATCAAACTTGAAGCAAATACCGAGTACCGGTTTCCCATAATCAGTATTGTCAAAGGTGCACTGTTTGTTGATGCCGGTAATATCTGGCTGATGCAGGAAGACCCGAACCGCCCCGGCGGCAAGTTCTCCAGTAAGACATTCCTCGATGAGATAGCGGTTGGAACTGGGTTCGGCCTGCGGCTTGATCTGTCCTTTTTTATTCTTCGGTTTGACCTTGCGTTCCCATTGCGCGTCCCATATTTGCCCCAGGGCGAGCGTTGGGTTGTCAATAAGATTAATTTTGGCGATCCGTCGTGGAGAAAGAATAACCTTACATTTAATATTGCTATTGGATATCCATATTGAATTGTGTGAGTGGGCGTTGGATTGTACTGATTCTATCAGATTGCTGAAACCACTATTTCCCTTATCGTAAGTAGCACTCGTTCATCATCAGGAGATCTCACCATCGTCCCCAAGCTTTAGTATTGGACGAGCAGCTACGTCAAAATCATCAACAAACGGATGAAAGAATTTGTGCAAACGACGTAGGAATTCTTCAGGTTTTCTCTTCGCGATCAAAAGCTTTCGATTCACCCGCTGCCATTGGAAGGAAATCCTTGACCAGATGTAAATTAACGGTACCGAGTTTGTGTCGATTGTCGCAAGCCTGATTCTTTCCCCCCACGACAATGTCCGCTCAGCGATTTTCGACAATTATCATTATTAAAAAATTGATATTATCTGAAACTTATGCTATTATTAGACTACAATACGTAATAAGTCGAAAGGACTATATATGGATAAAGACGATATTGTTAGAGCAGAAATTTTAAAAGCTGCTGAACGTGTGTTCCAAAAATGGGGAAGCAAAAAAACCACGATGGAAGATATTGCCCGCGAAGCAAGTAAAGGAAAGAGTACACTCTATTACTATTATCAGAGTAAAGAAGAAATATTTGATGCCGTAGTCATTAGTGAGTTTGAGAAGATACTAAAAAAAGCGAAAGAATTAGCAGAAGAGACAAAAACTGCAAAAGAACGATTGATTAAATATATTGTAGAATCAATCAATGAGATGAAAAGCAGGATCAGTGCATATACTATTATCCGGGAAGAAATTAAACGAAATCAAAATTTTATTAAAAAATTGCGTGATGTGTTTCAGGGACAAGAGGAACGATACATCGAAGGAATCTTGAAATTAGGTTTGGAAAACAAAGAGTTCACATTTATTCAAAAAAGGGAAGTAAAGATCGCTGCAAAGACAATCACAGGAATGATGCACGCCCTCGAGCTATATTTATTATTGGAAAATGATGATACCGCTCAGATTGATATAGCTGCCCGATTTATCGCAAACGGACTTTAATTTTTTTATCAACAATTCGACCATAATACTATATTGGTCTAATAATCCAAAGGAATAAATTATGAAAAATAAAAAGAATCTCCTTGTCATCTTCTTTATTGGAAACGTCTTATCAGTTTGGGGCTGTTCCAGTAATTCAGGCGATCAAAATAATGCTGTTAAGGTACAAGTAGAAAAAGTTAAACTCGCCGATGCGAATCAGGAGCTTGCATATAGCGGCACCATAGAGGAATCTGAAACGATTCCGCTCAGTTTTTCTTCGGTGGGAACTGTGTCGAAAGTATATGTGTCCGAAGGAGCATTTGTTAAGAAGGGACAACTTCTTGCAACATTAGACAATGCAACATCTCAAAATACCTATGCGATGATGCAAGCGACCGAGCAGCAGGCAGAAGATGCCTATAATCGTTTAACGCCGATGCATAAAAATGGCAATCTATCGGATGTAAAATATGTAGAAGTGGAAACCGGTTTGCAAAAAGCAAAAGCGGCGGCGGCCATCGCCAAGAAAAATTTAGACGACTGCAATTTATGCGCAACCACTGATGGGTTTATCGGCAAACGATCAATCGATCCCGGAATGACAGCTATGCCGAACCTTGTCTCGATTACTATTGTGAAAATTCATAAAGTGTTTGCTCGTGTATCGGTTTCAGAAAACGAAATCGCCCTGATTCACAAAGGACAAAAGGCAAATATAACAATTGGTGCTTTGGGATCTGCGCACTATGACGGTGTCGTGGAAGAAATCGGTGTCGTTGCAGATCAAATAGCGCATACCTATAAGATAAAGATCGGAATAACAAACAAAGATTTGTCCATAAAGCCAGGAATGATCTGTTCTGCAACCATTGAGATGCCAAGTGTCGTGCATGGTGTGGTTGTTCCGAGCAGGTCCGTTATGGTAGATGAGTTGGGAAAGAATTTCGTGTATATCGTTTCATCGCAGAATAAAGCAATGCGTAAATATATTGTGACCGGTCAATTGCTGGACAGCGGTATTGAAGTCCAGGAAGGATTGCAAATAAACGATTCGGTCGTTGTGGCAGGCCAGCATAAGCTCATAGATAATGCCTCTGTGCAAATTGTGAATTAAAAGCGAAGAGAGAGTACGTAAATATGAAAAAGAAGATGACCTTGCTCGACCTGCTCCTGCGATATAAACAGGTGATATATATCTTTACTGTTATTGCTGTTCTTGTGGGAGTCGTGGCGCTGTTCCAGATGCCGCGCGATGAATATCCGACGTTTACCGTGTCAACAGGTATTGTGATTGGCTTATATCCCGGCGCTACTTCTCAACAAGTAGAGGAACAATTGACCGCAAAAGTGGAAAACTATTTATTCCAATATAAATCGGTCAATCGCACTAAGACATATTCTGTCTCTAAAGAAAATTTCATGATTATCTATGTTGAGGTTTCAGAAAACGAAAAAGATGTCGATGGATTCTGGCTGAAACTTCGTCATGGCTTGAACGAGCTGAAAGGCGAACTGCCCTCCGGCGTGGCTTCTTTGACGGCGGATAATGATTTTGGCAGTACTTCTGCGATTCTGCTTGCCGTTCAGTCCGAAACGAAGACCTATAAAGAACTTGAAAATTATATCAAGTCATTTGAAGATGATGTGCGAAAAGTACCGTCAGTTTCAAAAGTGAAACACTATGGTTTGCAGAAGGAACAAATCAGTATTTATATGGATGATGCAAAGCTTGCGAACTATGGCATAAAACCAATACAAGTTTTTGCTGCTCTGAAACCTCAAAGCACTGTAAATTATGCGGGGGAGATAGATGACGGTAAATATGTGCATCCCATTCATATTTCTTCAAACTTCAAAACTGAACAGGATGTAGCGAATCAAATTGTTTATTCCGATCCGCAGGGCAATGTTGTACGCGTCAAAGATATTGCAAAAGTGGTACGTGAATACGATGATATGGATTCTTATATCCGCGTCAATGGAAAGAAATGCCTGCTGGTTTCTCTTGAAATGAAATCAGGGGAAAACGTCGTTCATTTTGGAACGGCAGTACAAAAGGCCATCGATAAATTTTCTGTTTTCCTCCCGCCGGACGTAAAAATCATCACGATTTCCAATATTCCCGAAGTTGTATCGAAAGCTATTGCAAACTTTCTCAAAGAATTTGCGGCCGCGATGATAGCGGTAATACTGGTAACGATCCTGCTGCTTCCATTGAGAGTCGCCCGAATTGCAGCGATTGCAATTCCAACTTCTATTTTAACGGCGATTGGAATTATGTGGGTAAATGGAATGGATCTGCAAACCGTTTCGCTTGCAGGCTTAATTATTGTCCTCGGTATAACCGTGGATGATGCTATCGTTATAGTAGATAATTATATAGAGAAGCTGGATCAGGGTATGACCCCGTTTGATGCAGGGACAAAAAGCGTGACTCAACTCTTCAGCTCCGTGCTTTCCGCTACGCTTATCATCATAGCGTGTTTTCTGCCAATACCATTATTTATGAGTGGTACCGGTGGTGAATTTACCCGATCGCTTCCAATAACCATTACGTACGCACTACTTATATCATTGCTGCTTTCGGTTTCGGTAATACCGTTGTTAAGCTACACATTTATTAAAACCGGAATAAAAAACAATCCAACAAAAAAGGGGAAAACAACATTCCTGGATACACTCCAGAAGTTCTATGACAGAGTACTCGAGAAAGCGTTCAGAAGGAAAAAACTGGTCGTCCTTGCAGGTGGTCTTTCGTTCATAACAGGACTTGCATTGATTGCGGTTACTCCGCAGCAGTCATTCCCAAAACTTGAAAGGAACCAGTTTGCGGTGGAAGTATTTTTGCCTACCGGAAGTTCTCTGCAGAAAACAGACTCGGTCATAACCGATCTTGAAGGAATACTTCAAAAAGACGCGCGCGTTCAGGTCGTGACGTCATTCATTGGAACAAGCTCACCACGTTTTAATGCTCTCTATGCACCAAATTTTCCTGCAAAGAGTTATGGTCAATTGGTTGTGGTAACGGAATCGAACAAGGCTACTGTTGATATTCTTGACGAGTACAGCAAGAAATTGGAAGGCAAATATCCCCTCGCCAATATAAAATGGAAGCAGTTGGCGTTCGAAATATTCAAGGCTCCAATCGAGATCCGTATTTCGGGCGATAGCATCCAGACCATCAAAGAGGCGGCAAATCGTGTCTCTGATATTTTGCGCCAATTCAAGGATGTCGAGTTCATACATACCGATTATGAACAGCCCCTGCAATCCGCTGATCTGGTCGTAAAGACGGATGAAGCAGCCCGGCTTGGATATTCGAACTCGCTTCTTGCGTATTCGTTGATGGTTGGAACCAAAGGATTCCCGATCTCGACCGTATGGGAAGGAGATTATCCCGTTGATGTGAAGTTAAAAATCAATAAAAAGATTAAATCCAGCCCCAGCGATATCATGAATCAATATGTAACTTCTCCATTTATGTTTTCCTCTGTTCCGGTTCGTCAGTTGGCAACGATAAAGCCAGGTTGGACAGAAGGAGAGATTGTCCGGCGCAACGGGATACGAACTATAACTGTTTTCGCGGAAATAAAAAGAGGAATGCTTCCTGCAACAGTATTTAATAAAATTAAACCTCTTGTCGATAAAATGGACTTGCCTCCCGGTGTTTCTATCGAATACGGCGGCGATTATCAAATGACTCAGGAGAATATTACGCCGTTTTATTATTCATTGGCTGTAAGTATTATAATTATTTTCCTCGTTTTGATGTTTCAGTTCAAAAATATCAAAACATCACTTCTCATCATGGTGACACTCCCGTTAAGTGTTTTTGGTGCAGCATTCGGAGTCTTCGTAACAGGATATCCATTCGGAACAACTGCCTTTATTGGATTAATTGGTTTATTTGGAATCGTTGTCCGTAACGGTGTAATATTTGTTTCGTATGCAGAAGAGCTTCGCAATGAACATGGACACTCGCTGGAAGATGCAGCAATTTCCGCCGGGAAGAGAAGAATGCGCCCCATATTTCTCACGTCAGCTGCAGCAGCCGTCGGTGTTATTCCGATGATTGCAAGCCGCTCCTCACTTTGGGGACCGCTCGGAGCCGTAATATGTTTCGGACTGCTTTTTGCACTCGTGCTCTCACTGCTGGAGTTGCCCGTGCTATACTATTTGTTCCATAGAAAAGATTTTGACAAAGTTGAAGAAAGTAAAAAACTATGAAGAACTATATTGTGATTTGTCTTCTCTTGATTTTCGCGCTTCCTGTTTTTGCGCAGCGAGCGCTGACATTGGATGAATGCAAACAGCTCGCGTTGCAGAATAATGCCAAGGTAAAAAATGGTGCCTTGGAAATTAAAGCTTCCCGACAAACACGGAAAGCGGCGGTTACAAAATACTTCCCATCTATTAGCGCCAGCGGTGCGATGTTTGAATCCCAGAAGAATCTCATGGAAATATCCACGAATGGCGGTAATCTGCCTGTCTATGACGGGAAAGACCTTTCTAGTTTATTAACAACAAAACTATTTGCATATATGCCCGCATCAACAATGGGACTGATGAAATCAGGAACGTTTGGAATGTTAACTGCCGTTCAGCCAATCTTTGCCGGGGGTAGAATCTGGAATGGCAATCGTCTGGCATTGCTGGGCGAGGATGTCAGTGAACAGAAAAATAAGCTTTCACAGAATGAAGTAATTCTGAGGACGGAAGAGCAGTACTGGCAGATAGTATCGTTGAATGAAAAATTTAAAACTATACAACGATATGAAGAAATGTTAAACAGCTTGTCAGCACAAGTGGAAGATGCATATAAATCCGGTATGGTAATGAAAAACGATCTGCTCAAAGTAAAAGTGAAGCGCAGCGAAATCCTTCTTAATAAATCCAAATTAGAAAATGGAAAGAAACTTGCTGCCATGGCATTCTGTCAGTATATCGGTCTACCGTACGATTCAACTCTCATACTTTCCGATTCATTGGTAATCGATGGTGTTCCGCAGTCATACTTTGTGGATCATACAGAAGCGTTAAAGAACAGATCGGAATACAGTCTTTTACAAGCATCTGTTCGTGCTGAAGAATTGCAAAGCAATATGAAACTTGGCGAATATCTTCCACAGGTCGCTATTGGTGTCAGTGGATTGTATATGAAGCTTGATGAAAGCAAAGACAGAACATTGGGAATGGTCTTTGGAACTGTCTCTATTCCAATCTCAGGGTGGTGGGAAGCTTCGCACTCATTATCAGAGCGAAATGTACAAGAGCAGATTGCCAAGAACAATATGAAGGATAACTCTGAATTGCTTCTCTTGCAAATGCAAAAAGCCTGGCAGGATTTTACTGATGCGTACAAACAAGTACTCTTGAGTGAAGAAGCGAAAACGCAGGCTGAGGAAAATCTAAAAGTGAATCAGGATAGCTACAATAATGGCATGAGCAATCTTTCAGATTTGCTGGAAGCGCAAGCACTACAGCAACAGATGAATAATCAGCTTACAGATGCCAAAGCCGGTTATCGAAAGAACCTTGTTACCTATTTGCAGGTAACAGGAAGATAAAATCAAATATTTCAAAAACCACTTTGCTCAGGATGGAATCCACCGCAATACAGTGCGAAATGAACGCTAAACTGTAGTAATGATGTTTTTTCAATATATTCTAAGCGTATAGCATGAACGAACTATGTCCCTTCATAAAAGCTATATTGCATTAGTCCTCGGTAGCGGCGGTGCACGCGGACTTGCACATATCGGTGTCATCAAGTGTCTGGAGGAAAATCGCATCCCCATTCATTTTGTTGTGGGAACCAGCATTGGTGCTTTTATCGGAGGGTTATTCGCCTCAGGGTTCGATGCCGGATCAATGGAAGAAGTTGTGCGAACGATAGATAAATTCACTATGGCCAAGATACTCATACCGAAGTTCTCCGCATCCGGGATTGTTGACAATGCACGAGTAAAAAAATTCATTCATAAGTTGATCGGTGAGAAAAGAATAGAAAAGTTGCCGATTGAGTTTCGAGCAGTATCAACTGATTNNAAGTTGTATTTGACAAAGGTCTTTTGGTGGATGCCATTCTTGCAAGCATTGCAATTCCTGCTATGTTTCAACCGGTCTATAATCATGGTCGTTATCTGGTTGATGGTGGATTATGCAATCCTCTGCCTATCAGCATTGCACATCAATTACAAGCACAATATAGCATTGCCGTGAATGTGTCACCAAAGCCTGAAAGACTTCGAAAACGAATTCAAAAGAAAACGAACGAGAAGGATACAGGAAAGAAGAACACACAACCGTTATGGTTATTCAATTTGCTTCACGCACGCGGTTATACTATTTCAACCGATACGTTCAAGGTACCTTCTCTTGGAATGAAGAACAAACACAAAATTTATTTTCCATCAGCTTTGAGAGTCACTCTGCAATCAATTTCAATCAGTGCACACAATCTCATCGCCCAGCATTTGAAGCAATCGCAACCCGACGTCCTTATCACTCCCAGGATTGAGGAGTATGATATGCTTGAATTTTACAAAGGTGTCGAAATAATTCAGTGTGGATACGACGCTGCAAAATTAGTAATGCCGGAAATACAATCATTGCTGTAAAAACACATATGCTTTGTATAAGTAAGGAGTCATATCTCCGCAGAAAATTTCGGAATTTCATTTTTCCTTATACCATAATAAAAGAAAATGCCCAAGAGAACCGGACTTTTTTCTGTGCATCCATGATTTATTTTTCTTAGAAGAATGAGATTGTGGGTTTGTAGTGGGGTCATGAAAAAAAAGAGGCCGAATATTTTTAGAAATGGCTTCTCGTGTAGCGAGGGGACGAACTTCTCTCTACTCTCAACAATGCATTACGTCATAGAAAGGCCATTAGATAAAATTCCACAGAATTAATAATGGATATTTGAGGCTCCATTTGCCGATTTTCAATAAAAAACGCAATTGCACAAGATTGGCTATCAACTAGTATGCGTAAAACGTATCCGTAATCCCGCCTTTTGTATACGTCCTGCTGTTGTTAACTTCTTATATTGGTATCATAAGTTTTGATCGATTTATTATAACCTAAGGAGTACACAATGAATAAACGCAAACTTGGAAAGAGCAACCTGGAAGTCTCTGCCATCGGATTAGGCTGCATGGGTATGAGTTATGCTTATGGAGAAATACCCGACAAAAAAGAAATGATATCCTTGATTCGATCGGCTGTGGAGTTTGGCGTTACGCTTTTCGATACTGCCGAAATGTATGGACCGTTCACTAATGAAGAACTGCTCGGTGAAGCCTTAGCTCCGTACCGCAAGCAAGTTGTGATTGCCACAAAATTCGGTATTAAAATGCGGGACGGAAAACAGGTGCAGGACAGCCGTCCCGAGCAGATCAGAAAATCCGTAGAAGGTTCGCTTAGACGCCTAAATACCGATTTCATAGACTTATATTATCAGCATCGTGTAGATACCGCAGTGCCTATTGAAGATGTAGCCGGAGCAATGAAAGATTTGATCCGGGAAGGTAAAATCAAACATTGGGGACTTTCCGAAGCTGGCGTGAAGACGATTCGCCGTGCACATGCCGTGCAGCCCGTTACCGCCGTTCAAAGCGAATATTCTGTTTGGTGGAGACGCCCAGAAGAAGAATTGGTGCCAACACTTGAGGAACTCGGAATCGGCTTTGTGACGTTCAGTCCTTTGGGCAAGGGTTTTCTCACAGGAAGTTTTAATAAGGATTCGAAATTCGGAAAATCTGATTTTCGCAATATCGTTCCCCGGTTTACTNNAAAAATGCAACGCCCGGTCAAATTGCACTCGCATGGCTGTTGGCACAAAAACCATGGATTGTCCCGATTCCCGGCACAACCAAGTTGAATCGTCTTGAAGAAAACATCGGAGCAGCAAAAGTTACATTGACTTCAAAGGAATTGAGCGACATTCAGTCGGCGCTGGAAAAGATCAAAGTAGTGGGCGACCGTTATCCGGAAGAGCTGGAAAAAAGAACAGGACTATAAAAATTAAAGGACGATTATGAATACTTTAGAAAATCAAAATACAATTTTCCCGAAAGGTGAAAAAGCATCTGCTGATTACTTCACCGGAACTGCATGGGTAAATATTCTGGTTCCGCAGGATGAAACGGGAAGTTATGCGATAGGTAATGTCGTATTTGAGCCGGGTTGCAGAAACAACTGGCATAAACATCCGGCAGGACAAATTTTGCTCGTTACCGATGGCAAAGGTTATTATCAGGAAAAAGGTAAACCCGCAAGGTTGCTTACTAAAGGCGATGTAGTAGTTATCCCGTCTCACATCGAACACTGGCATGGCGCTGCGCAGGACAGCAGTTTTACTCATATCGTTGTTACCAACAACACGAAGCAAGGTGCTGTGGAATGGTTGGAGCCAGTGAGCGATGAAGAGTACAATAGTTGTCATTCCGAAAAATAAAACATGAGTAAGAAAATCTTAATACTATCTTCCAGCCCGCGAAAAAAAGGAAATTCCGATCTGCTGTGCGACCAATTTATATCGGGAGCGCAAGAAGTCGGTCATCATGCGGAAAAGATTTCATTTCGGGAAAAGAACATACATTACTGCACAGGATGCGGAACCTGTGTTAACGGAACCAAGGGCTGTTCCCAGAAGGACGATATGAGCGAAGTTCTGGAGAAAATGATTGCCGCTGATGTGATCGTGATGGCAACTCCTGTGTACTTTTATACGATGTGCGGTCAGATGAAAACCTTGATTGATAGAACCTGTGCATGTTATACTGAAATCAACAACAAGGAGTTTTATTTCATTGTCACAGCTGCCGATGGTAACAAGAAAGCAATGGAAAGAACCATCGAAGAATTTCGTGGATTTACCTTCTGTCTTGACGGTGCAAAAGAAAAGGGCATTATCTATGGAACTGGTGCCTGGAAAAAGGGAGATATCAAAGGAAGCCAGGCTATGAAACAGACATATGAAATGGGAAAAGCAGTATAAAAGAAGGGATTGAATTATGCGTATAAGTGAAACAGCGAACAAAAACCATGAAGTATTGTTTCCCAATCATAAATCAACATTAAAAATAACAGACCCGGAACTTATAGAAATCTTCGATAATTTTGCTTTTGATGAAGTGCTGAGTTATGGAAACTTAGATCCCAGAACAAGGTTGATGGTTGTTTTGGCATCAATGATTGCAAGCCAGACTTTAAGCGAATACAAAGTAATGCTTGGTGGTGCACTGAATGTTGGTGTCACTCCGATTGAAGTGAAAGAAATTGTCTATCAGGCGGTACCCTATGTTGGAATTGTAAAGGTATTTGATTTTATTCATGCCACAAATGAAATATTAGTAAGCAGAGGAATCGAACTGCCATTAGAAGGACAGTCAACCACTTCGCCAGAAACACGATATGATAAAGGATTAGAACTACAAAAACAGATCTTTGGTGAAGTGATTGAGAAAATATATAACGAGTCACCAAAGAATCAACTTCATATTCAAAAATACTTATCGGCAAATTGCTTTGGTGATTTTTTAACCAGAAAAGGATTAGACATAAAAACAAGAGAGCTTTTAACATTCTCTATGATTTTATCTTTGGGTGGATGTGAGGCACAGTTAAAAGGACATATACAGGGCAATGTAAATGTTGGAAACGATAAAGAAATACTGCTGAGTGTAGTAACACAGTTGCTGCCGTACATCGGATACCCCAGAACTTTAAATGCAATAAAGTGTTTAAATGAAGTAGTATCGGAGTAAAATTTTATGCAAAAGATTGTATTGAATAATGGCGTAGAGATGCCCATTTTAGGATTTGGTGTTTTTCAAGTAACCGATGTCAACGAATGTGAAAGAGGCGTTTATGAAGCGATACGTACCGGCTATCGTCTAATTGATACCGCTGCTTCTTATGGAAACGAAGTGGAAGTTGGAAAGGGAATTAAAAGAAGTGGTGTGGCAAGAGAAGAGCTGTTTATTACTACAAAGCTTTGGATTCAGGACGCTGGGTACGAAAACACGAAGAAAGCTTTTGAAAAATCGTTAAAGAGGTTGCAATTAGATTATTTAGACCTGTATCTGATTCATCAACCCTATGGGGATGTTTACGGTTCCTGGCGGGCGATGGAAGAATTGTATCGTGAAGGCAGAATGAGAGCCATAGGTGTCAGTAACTTCCAGCCGGATCGAACAATGGATTTGATTATTCATAACAAAGTAATGCCTGCGCTGAATCAGATCGAAACGCATCCTTTCTGCCAGCAAATTGAAACTCAAAACTTTTTGCATGAAAACAATGTTCAGATTGAATCTTGGGGACCTTTTGCTGAAGGTAAAAACAACATTTTCCAAAATGAATTACTGCTTTCTATCGCCGGAAAATACAAGAAATCTGTTGCTCAAATTATACTGCGGTGGCTGACACAAAGAGGCGTCGTTGCTATTCCGAAATCAGTTCATAAAGAAAGAATTATCGAAAATTTTAACATTTTTGATTTTGAATTAAGTCATGAAGAGATGGATGCAATTGTATCGCTCGACACAAAGAAAAGCTTGTTTTTCGACCATCGCGATCCGGAAATCGTGAAGTGGTTAGCTCATAGAAAACTTGATATCTAAAATTATTGCTGTCTCTTTATTGAAGAGCAGAATAAACTTTTATACGTTGTAACTATATGATGCACTTTCTGACTAATAATGCGGAGATATGATATGTCAAACTATCAGAAAAAAATAGCGATAAATGATTTACGTGCCTTGGCGCCGGAATTTGTAAAACATATGAAAGGTTTAGAAAAAGGAACAATCGCCTTCATAATACTCTGTGCGCATGTATGCACTGGAATTATCTTGTTGAGTAATTTTGCTGGAGCACAAACTGTTACATCAGATAGTTCAACCACGCCAAAGGGAGGAGCGCCTGTGAAACAAAAGGTTTCGAAGGTTTACATGACCCGCAACATCAATCCGGATGGATTGGCTGCAATTTACAAAGCTTTGGGATGCAAATTACCCGGTAAGGTGGCGGTAAAGATTAGTACAGGTGAGCCCGGGGGTCATTACTTCCTTTCTCCGGATCTTATTAAAGACCTGGTTCAGTCGGTGAACGGCACTATTGTTGAGTGCAATACTGCCTATCCCGGCCAACGAACCAAAACGGATATGCACAAGCAGGTCGCAATTGACCACGGTTATACCGCTATTGCGCCTGTGGATATTATGGATGAGGAAGGCTCCATCAGTCTGCCGTTTGAAAAAGGAACACATATCAAAGAAGATTTGGTTGGTTCCCATTTTGCAAATTACAATTCTTTCCTTGTTCTTTCCCATTTTAAAGGCCATGCTATGGGCGGATTCGGTGGAGCACTTAAAAATATATCGATCGGCATTGCTTCTTCCAGTGGGAAAATGTGGATTCACACAGCCGGTGCCACCAAAGATACCGGCAATTTCTCTCTTGCTATGAGTGCCCCCCACGATGCTTTTCTGGAATCCATGGCAGAAGCAGCCGGAGCTGTTATGAACAGGCTGGGAGACAATATTGTGTACATCAATGTGATGAATAATCTGTCCGTTGATTGCGACTGCGACAGTCATCCTGCACCTCCGGAAATGGGTAACATCGGTATTCTTGGCTCCATTGATCCTATTGCGCTGGATAAGGCTTGCGTTGACCTGGTGTATGCTTATGACAAAAAGCAAAGTGCAGCTCTGCGGGAACGAATTGAATCCAGAAACGGTACTCATACTCTTGATCATGCAGAAGCTCTTGGTCTTGGCAGCCAGAAGTATGAACTGGTAACGATTGATAATTGACCTCATTGAAACAGATGATATATTGTAAAACAATATTTGATTACCATTAATATATGACACACTTTAAAACAATAAGCGAGCTAGCTCAGGCAGAAGGTTTCCCGCCTCCGGAAAATCCCTTGTTCAGTCTGAATCTGATTTCGGAATCAAACAATGCATTAAAAAACATGGAGATCACCTGCGATTTCTATATTATTTGTCTGAAGAAATTGAAATCCGGCGTGATCCTGTATGGTAAGACGAAGTATGACCATGACATGGGCTCTATGTTTTTCATGAAACCGAGACAATCACTGACGGTTCAGGATGTGCAGTTGAAAGACAACGGATTCGCCATTCATGTGCACGAAGATTTTCTGATGGGGCATCCGTTATTTACGGAAATAAAGAAATACAATTACTTCGATTATGAAATCAATGAAGCGCTTCACGTTTCACCGAGGGAAGAAAAAATCTTGTGGTCGTTGTTTCACAAAATGGAAACAGAGTATCACAATAATCCGGATGAGTTCAGTAAATCTATCATCCTGTCGCATCTCGATTCCATTTTAAAGTATGCCCTGCGTTTTTATAAACGACAATTCATTGACCGGAAACCGTTGTCGGGTATAACGGTGACAAAATTTAACGAGTGCCTGAATACGTATTTTGAACAAAGAGAAGCAGGTGAAAAGGGATTGCCTACCGTAAACTTCATGGCATCCCAACTTCATCTGTCGCCAAAATATTTAAGCGATTTATTGAAGCAGGAGACTGGCAAAACTGCTTTGGAGTTGATTCATCTTTATATGATCTCCGAAGCGAAAAACATGCTCGTTGTCGGTGACCGAAGCATTTCTGAAATTGCGTACCAACTTGGCTTTGAAAATCCGCCGTACTTTTCTCGGCTGTTCAAAAAAGAAGTTGGTATGACTCCGAAGGAATTTAAAAAACATCTTCAAAATTAATTCAATCCAATCCCGCCCACACTCGTATTGTTTGAGAGGTGGTAATATCAGAGTTGTTTTTCAGGCGGGAAGGCTGTTTCGCTTACATCAAAGAAGGCTGTTGTAGCTTCGTTTTCGCTGAAAAACGGTAAAGCTCGTTCATTCCGGTTTCTTGAATTACTCCTTTATTTATTGCATCATCCTCGTCACCTAACTCCACATCTCTTGATTGGGAGATACAACTTCGAGGAATCTCATTAATTACTGAAATACTTTTGAACTAAGTTTGTGGGGACAGGTCAAGGTAAATGTTGATCTATCCTTGACTCTTCACCTACATTCTCACACATATTTTCGCTTTAGCTGCTAAATGCCATACTTGCCTGTAAACCAAGAGACCTTCCGAAGATAGCTCCAATGATAGCAAATTCGCGCCTTGCTATTCTTTCAGTGTTTTGTTAGTTTAACACTAGCAGTGTTATAACTCATACGCCAATTATAGGGATTGGAGGTAAGGGATATGCGCACGAATACCGGTTTCATGAAGTTGTTGTTCTACCCTCCATCGCATCGACGAAGAATAATTTCAACACATGTAATTTTCAGTTCTCAATCATACAATATCTTACCCTGCATTGATCATTATTTTCTTTCAATTTTCATCTGCATCTTTCGTGATATAGTTTCAGTGTTTCGAACAAAACTCCAAAGAGGAGGACACGATATATGAAGAATGATAGGAAAACGAAGAACGAACTGATTGAAGAATTGAAATCTGTTCGCAGGAAAGTAAAGAAAATGGAAACGTTGCGGGAGAAATATAAGCACACTCAACAGGACATCACCGAGGGCAAGCATTTGCAAGAAGAATCGAGTACATCTGAGGAGTATTATCGCAGCGCCTTTGAAACATCGCATGATGGATTATTGCTTGTACACAGATCCCAAGGTGACATTCTTCACTCTAATGCATATGCCCAGGAATTGCTAGGTTATTCAAATGAAGAGTTCTCGAAAAATAAACTCTGGGGAATCGGTGTCGTTAAAGATGATAAAGACTTTCAAGAGGCATTGTCAAGATTGGAAAAAGATGGCGTAGTGTATTACAACAACATATCTGTAAAAAACAAAGCGGGCCTCATTGTAGACACAGAAGTTATTTTGGTCGACAAGGTAAAATTTATCCAGTGCAATATCCGCGACAACACCGAGCGCAAGCGGGCAGAAGAGGCGCTGAAAAAGAGTGAAGAAAAGTATCGTTCTATTTTTGAGAATGTGCAGGATGTATATTATGAAACTTTGTTTGATGGCACAATACTCGAAGTCAGTCCTTCTATCGAAATAGTTTCGAGAGGACAATACAAACGAGCGGATTTAATAGGAAAATCGATGAATGATTTCTATGCCGATATCAACAACCGCCATACAATTTTAGGTGCTTTGAAAAAAACGGGTAGTGTGACTGATTTCGAAGTCCGATTCAAAAACCGAGATGGTTCATGTATCCCTTGTTCCATTTCTGCAAAAAAAAGTTTCGATGTTAAAGGTCAACTCGACAAAATCATAGGCAGTATGCATGATATCACAGAGCGCAATCGGACGGAGGAGGCGCTACAGGAAAGTGAGACGAGATATCGGTCGGTCCTGCAATCTGCTACTGATGCTATTGTCACTGTCGACGGCAGCGGGATTATCATTGGATGGAATAGTGGTGCCGAGCGAATTTTCGGATACAGTTATACGGAAGCAGTCGGGCTATCGCTCACCTCCATAATATCGCTTTACCACAGCGATGAAAATTTCAACGGAATGAATGGATTTCGATCTGAAGGAGGTCAAAATGTTATCGGGAAGACTGTTGAATTCAAAGGAATACGTAAGGACAAAAGTGTGTTTCCAATAGAGCTTTCGTTATCAACATGGGAAACAAAGTCCGAACAATTTTTTACTGGTATCATCCGCGATATCACCGAGCGCAAGCGGGTAGAGGAGGAATTAAGAAATTCAGAAAGCAAATTCCGAACTATTTTCAATAGCACTAGCGATGGGATGTTTCTTGTTGATCTGCATGCTCGAGCGTTCTTCCTAGGGAATGCTATGTGTATGAAAATGCTCGGCTATACCCAGGAGGAATTTTTGACTCTGGATATCGACGATATACATCCCAGAGAGGATTTACCTTTTATAAATGATCAGATCGAGAAGTTTAAGGGAGGAGAAGAAGGTATTCGCGGTGACCTGAGATTCATGCGAAAAGACGGAAGTATTTTTTCCGCAGATCTTCGCCCTGCCCTTCTAACAATTGCCGAGAAGAAATATTTACTTATTAACTTTAACGACATCACCGAGCGCAAGCGAGTGGAACAACAGATCGCCCTTCTTGCTCATACACTGAAAAGCATCGCCGAGTGTGTGAGTATCACGGATTTGAATGATATTGTTCTCTTTGTCAACAGTGCATTTCTAAAAATGTATGGTTATACCGAAAACGAAATACTTGGAAAAAATATCAATGTCGTGCGGTCACTAAACAATTCTCCCGAAGCTACCCGCGGTATTATCGCTGCGACGCTGGCCGGAGGGTGGAGCGGCGAATTGATGAATCGCACGAAAGATGGCCGAGACTTCCCGGTCTACCTCTCAACATCCTTTGTTCGAGATGAGGAAGGGAAAGATGTCGCGCTTGTGGGTGTTGCCACTGACATCACCGAGCGCAAGCGGGCGGAGGAAGCGCTGCAGGAAAGTGAGTTACGTTTTCGTTCACTATACGAAAATACTACAATCGGTCTTTATAGAACAACCACAGACGGAAATATACTATTGGCAAATCCGGCATTAGTAAAAATGCTTGGCTATACATCTTTTCAAAAACTTGCTGAAAGAAACCTTGAAAAAGAAGGTTTTGAATCATCCTCTCTACGCAAAGAATTTCTTGAAAAGATCGAAAGAGATGGCGAGGTACAAGGTCATGATTCAAAATGGATTCGTCAGGATGGTAAAGTTATCTTTGTATTGGAAAGCGCACGAGCGATCCATGATTCTCACGGCAAAACTATGTACTACGATGGAACAGTGGAAGACATCACAGAGCGCAGGCAGATGGAAGAGGGACTCCGCCAAATGCAAAAATTGGAGGGATTAGGAACGCTTGCAGGCGGCATAGCGCATGATTTTAATAATATTCTTGGAATTATACTGGCATACATCACAAGCACCGAGCAATTTAAAAATGATGCCAAGAAGTTAGACCTCGCTATTAATACCATCGTGAAGGCTGTAGAACGCGGAAAAACACTTGTTCAGCAGATATTGACATTTGCCAGAAAAACGGAAACATCATTTGGAGCGGTGAATGTGAATGATGTTGTGATAGAAATAATGGTCATGATCTTCGAGACTTTTCCCAAGACCATTACCTATGTACAAAATTTCGATAAAAGCATTTCTTATATTAATGCCGATCGTTCACAGCTCCATCAAGCGCTGCTGAACCTTTGCGTGAATGCACGCGATGCGATGCCAAAGGGCGGCGTTCTTACAATCAACACGCACATGGTATCTGGTCTTAGTCTTCGTCATCAACATCGAGACGCTGCTTCTAGCAGTTATGTTTGCATTGAAGTGATTGATACGGGAGAAGGAATGACCGAAGATATCAAAAAAAGAATTTTCGAACCATTCTTTACTACGAAAGAGCTGGGCAAAGGAACCGGTTTAGGGTTGGCAGTGGTGTTCGGTATTGCACAGACCCATAAAGGATTTGTTGATGTAGAAAGCGAGCTTGGCAAAGGAACGACCTTCCGTTTATATCTGCTCGCGTCGCAAGTCGCAGCGCCAATCAGTGTAATAGATGAAAAAACCTTGGAAGAAATTCCGGGTGGAACGGAGACGTTGTTGGTTGTAGAGGATGAAGAGATGCTGATGATGTCTCTTCAGATGGTGCTTGTTGAAAAGGGATACAAAGTTCTTTCTGCCGGCGATGGATTGGCAGCGGTGAATATTTATAAGGAACGGAAGGAGGAGATTGCACTTGTACTTACCGATCTTGGATTGCCTAATATAAGCGGCGTGGAGGAGTGTGCACAGATAAGAAAAATCAATCCGCATGCACGGATAATTGTTGCGACAGGATATCTTGATCCGGGGATGAAATCAGAATTTCTAAAAGCGAGAATACAACATTTTCTCTTTAAGCCGTATGATCTCAAGCAAGTTCTAAAAGTGATACGGGAAGTGATTGATGAGAAATGAGACATGTATTTTTTAAAACGAAATTAAATGAAACCGGATTAACAGAAAGAATTGAGTTTCAATCTGTTTGATTCTGCAAAGTATAAAAACAATAAATAATTGCATAAGCAATCTGGTCCATGGGTTCAGATTGCGGGATCAAGAAAAGGAGATCAAAACTTTGGACTGCACCCCTTGCGTGAGACAAATATTTTGAGTATTAAGGTGGACATATTTCCGAGAGGAGATGTCCCATGTCAGTTACACGCAAGCGATTCAGTGGTTGATTATTTCAATACAAATTGTTTTCACGATATCAATCACATCATTCGCGTAAAAAAAACTTTTATACATAATTCCACACATTCATATATTTTCGGTAAACTATTTAAAGATTATAAGAATATTTATTCTGCATTGGAAAAAACATATATTTTGACTAATGAAGAAAGATTTATAAATAATAAATGAAGAAAATCATAATGGTATTGCATCATGGAAAATACCGATTGTATAAAGCAGAAAATAATTGAAGCAGGAAAACGCCTTTTAACAGAAGGACTAGTTTCTCGCACATGGGGTAATGTGAGTATTCGTGTGGATGAAAAAATCATGGCAATAACACCAAGCGGAAGAGCTTATGAGGAATTGACACTTAATGATATTGTTTTGGTGAATTATCACACCTCAAAATATGAAGGCAATATAAAACCCTCCTCGGAAAAAGAATTGCATTGTGAAATATATAAAACGCGGAAAGGTATTAATGCTGTAATTCATACACATCAAATGAATGCCTCTACAGTTGCCACCGCTGGGCGGGAAGTTCCTCCGATTTTGGACGATATGGCACAACTTATCGGACCAAGTGTTCGTGTGGCAGACTATGCTTTGCCGTCAACAAAAAAAATAGTTAGTAGAACTGTAAAAGCATTAAACGGACGAATGGCTGCATTAATGGCAAACCATGGAGCTGTCTGTATAGGCCGTAATATTGATGAGGCTTTTGTAGTATGTCAGGTACTCGAAAAAGCATGCAAAGCATTTATTGAAGCAGAATTTTTAGGAGGTGCGAAAAGTATCGGGAAATTTGAAGCATGGTTCATGCATCAATATTATTTGAAAAAGTATTCAGCAATGGATAAAAAAAACAAATAAGCCTTTATTTGGCATATATTCAACCCTAATTGAAAAAGGTAAGAAGTAAAAAAAGAACTACCAAATGATCTTAATATTGTTATGACCAACCCTGCTTGTGGTAGGCAGGTAAAAAAAGGCCTTTGAGATATTATTTTTAGTACAATTAATTTATTATAAGGGGTATGCAACGATTATTATCTGAATAAGGAGATAGCAGTGAGGTTGAACAAAAAATCTCGCATTGGTTTTCAAAGTAGTTTCTTTATCGTTTCCATCTTTTTATTGTCGATTGATTTTTTTGCTTTTGCACAAAACAACAAAACGACAAGCATTACCATTAACATGGATAATGTTGTAGGCATCATCGATAAAAATATTTATGGACAATATTCCGAACATCTTGGGAATTGCATTTATGGCGGAATCTGGGTAGGTGAAAATTCGTCCATTCCAAATACGCATGGAATAAGAAATGACGTTGTGGATGCGCTGAAGATTCGTTTCTACAATTACTCATTCATCGAATAGAAACACCAAAAGCACGCTGCTATATACGAAAAATCCCGTTAATTCAGCAATCAACAGGACTTTCCCTACAGTGTGTAGCGGGGGAGGGGACCTAACCAAACTCAGTCCAGTTGTTGAAGCTCCTTTCAGCGATTTTCAATAAATTACGGAATTGCAAAATGTATTTGTAATCCCGCTTTGGAAATATTCTTTTTTCATTTGACTTTAAAGGCACACAGGAGAAGTTTTACGATTTAATCCCTTCAAATTATTTAATGAATTTGTCTATGTACTTTTTCGGATTCATACCAAAATATTCTGTGAATGATGTGGTAAAGTATGAAAGTGAATTGAATCCTACAGTAAAAGCTACCTCGGAAATATTCTTTTCTCTCTTAAGAAGTAATTCAGCGGCTTTCTTCAAACGAATAATCCGAATAAACTCTTTTACAGATTGACCTGAGACAGCATGAATTTTGCGATAAAGCTGTGTTCGGCTCATCCCGAGTTCACGGCCAAAATCTGATACATCAAAATCTGGATTATTGAGATTCCGCTCGACTATTTCGTATGCTTTTTTAAATAACCGTTCATCGACCTTTGAGGGAGATAATTCCTGTATCGGTGCAAACGGCTCTTTTATAAATTTCTTCCTTAATAATTGTCTGGAATTTATAAGATTCTTTATCCGTGCCCGCAGGATGGCAGAGCTGGATGGTTTAGCGATATAATCGTCGGCACCACTTTCGAGTCCTTCTATCGTGTGCTGCTCCGAACTTTTCGCTGTCAGCATTATAATTGGAATATGACTGGTTCGCTCATCCTGTTTTAATTTTCTGCAAACTTCAAATCCATCTATTCCGGGCATCATAATATCACAAAGGATAACATCAGGTATTTCTTTGATTGCCTTGTCGATGCCCTCAAAGCCGTTTTTGGCTTCCGAACAACTATAAATATTCAGCAGGTCACTTTTTATAAACAACCTCATATCTGTATTATCTTCTATGATTAGAACATGTGGCAATTTCGAAGTAGCTGATGATTCTTCTGTAAGGACATCATTCTGATCTTTATCATCGTCCTGCATAATTTCCGATTCAAGACTTTTGTTAACCATTGACGATTGAGGAAGCTCCTGTTCTTCTAACCAAAGAGGTAAAATCACGGAAAATTCTGAACCAATGCCAAGTTCACTATGAACTAAAATATTACCCTGATGAAGTTTTACCAATTCATAAGTTAACGAGAGACCGATTCCTGTCCCGTGTGTAGTCATTGTATTCTTGACCTGGTAAAATCTATCGAATATTTTCGATTGATATTCCTTGGGAATACCTATTCCGGAATCCTGCACTGTAATCCTGAATTGTCTGACCGATCCTTCTGAATGTTTTGCAGTATTGTTATCAGTGTTATCATCCAAAGAGAGTGAGATGGTGATTGCACCATTATCTGGAGTATATTTAAATGCATTGGAAAGAAGATTGTAAATTATTTTATCAAGTTTGTCAGTATCAAACCATACATCGAATGTCGGATGAGAAGCTACATATGAATAGGTAATTTTTCTTTCACGAGCTTCTTGATTGAACGCGCTAGATATTTCTTTACTAAACAATACAATATCATTTTTTGAAAGATTTAATGCCAAACCTGCTTCTTCGATTTTTCTGAAATCCATAAGCTGGTTGATCAATCTCAACAATCGATTAGCATTTCTTTGTACAAGTTTAACTTGTGATTTTTTAGCCTCGTTTTTACTACTTTCAAGTAATTTCTGCAAAGGTCCGATAATAAGTGTCAACGGTGTCCGAAACTCGTGCGAGACATTGGAAAAGAACTGATTTTTCAATGTATCCATTTCGTGCAGTTTTTTAATTTCTAGTTCCTCTAGTTCGATCTTTCTTTTTACTTTAGCTTCATGCAAAATCCATTTTTTGAACAGATAAAGCATTGCAAGTATTAGTATTACATAAAATCCGTATGCCCAGCTTGTTCTCCAGAAAGGCGGAAGAACGATGATCTTTAGCGCGGCTCCTTCTGTATTCCAGATACCATCATTATTGGAAGCTATCACTCTGAATATATACTCGCCCGGACGAAGATTTGTATATGTTACATCCCGCTTATATCCTGGGGGGGACCAATCCTTTTCAAATCCAATAAGCTTATATCTGTATTGGTTTTTTTCGAGACTGATATAATTCAGTGCAATAAATTCCAACGTGATAACATTTTGATCATAGTTCAGGATTATTTCTTTACAGAAATTTATTTGCTGTGGGAGAGTGAACTCAGACTGGGATTTACTATTGCGTGCAGGAACGGAGCGATTAAAAAGTTTAAAATTTGTTATATACACAGGAGGTTGAAACGTATTAATTTTGATACTGTCTGGATGGAAACGATTCAGTCCATTGCGTCCACCGAAATACATTTCACCATCCGGATTCTTAAACGAACTCGAAGCGTTGAAATTATCAGTCACGAGACCATCATAAACATAATAATTATGGAAGGTTTCCTTTTCCGGAGAAAATTTCGATAATCCTTTCGCAGTGCTTATCCAGAGATTATAGTGGCTGTCTTCAAGGATAGCTGTAATTACATTATTGGGAAGACCGTCTTTTGAAAAGTATTTCTGTATGGTATTGTCTTGAAGGTTAAGCTTATTCAATCCATCGAAAGAACCAATCCAGACGAATCCCTTTGATNNACAACATCGTCGCTTAAATTATGACCATCAGGCAGATTCGTCGTGAATTGTTTATTGCGGGATAGTGTTTCGGATAAGACTGAAACACCAGATACCGTACCAATCCAAACATTATCATTTTTATCGCATACAGCACTGAAAGTCCAATCACTCAAAAGAGTATTGGAAATATTCGTATTACTGCTTTTATGATGGACAAATTCTCCTGTTAATGGATTAAATTTATCAACTCCCCCGCCATGAATTGCAATCCACAAATTTTTATGTCTATCCTCAGATATAGAACGGATATCNNTTCTTTCATCACCTTCAATGTGTTGATAAGACAAAAATGATTTTGTTGTTTCATTATATTTTTTTAGTCCATCACGATATTTCCCTATCCAGATTGTTTTACCGGTGCTTTCGTAGAAAGTCATAATAGGTCCTGGACCAAGGCCGGAATGTTGATCTCCAGTGAAGTGCATTTTTTGTTTTACACATTTTGAATCAAGAAGATCGATCCCTCCATCTTCATATCCGACCCAGATTCTTCTTCTGGAATCTTCCATGATGGCTGTGATCAGATTACTTGTAAGACCTTCTATCGGATTGGGATTTTTATACCATGTGTAAAATGGGTTGTCAAGAATGAAATAATTCAAATCCCCCCGCTTACTTGTAAGCCACAGATTACCCTGTCGATCCTGAAAAATATTTGACAGGGAATTTGTTGACAAACTATTCTGGTCATAGTCATTTGATTGGTAGGTGATCTTTTTATTACCTTCAATCATAACCAACCCTTGCGATTCAGGGCTGTACCATATTCTTTTTTTGCTGTCGAGGAAAACAAAATTAATATATTTGCTTTTTTCTTTTGTATATGGCGTACAGCGTCCTGTGCTTTTATTAAAAAGCCAAATTCCTTTGCTCCATGTGCTGACCCAGATAATGTTCTTGTCGATAACTAACGAGTTGACTGAATAATTCAAAGTCTGAAGACTGGACACATCAAAGAGTTTAAAATGCTGTAACGTGAAGGTCGATGAATTTAGGGCAGCGAGAATTCCCTTACTGTATGAGATCCATAAGGTCTCACCATCAGCCTTGATGCAGTCAATTTGATTAAAGGAAATGTTTGTTGAGTCGAATACATTATGTAGTGGTGCTTGATAACGTGTAAATCCGTTGGCATTCGGATTGAAATAATGAAGACCTAAAGAATTGGTTCCAACCCAGAGTCTGTGATATTTATCTTCAGTGATAGTGGTTATATCATTTATATTGTTCGTATACGTCTGGAAATTATCAGTTTCTTTTATATACCGGCTCAGTCCACCATGATTTGTGCCAATCCAGAGTACTCCTTTATTGTCCACAAACATACAGTTTATTAAATTGCTCCGAAGGCTCGTAGAATCGCCGGTGGTCTTTCGATACTCCTTAAATGATCTGCCATCAAATCGATTTAATCCATCTTCAGTACCTATCCAAATGAATCCTTCATGATCCTGGACAACGCAGCGTTGAGTACCTGAAGACAATCCTAAATGCGTTGAATACTTGATGAACTTCGCAGGTTGTGGATAGAGGTTGATGGAAAAAAGTATGACCAATGCATTCCATCGAATGAAAGTAAGATAATGAAACTGTCTGAATTTAATCATTAAGACCCACTCGATATGATCAAACAAATTATTTAAAAGTTATAAAATAATTCTAATTGTTCATAATTGAAGAAAAACAAATGGGATAATATTAAAAATAAAGGAGCATGTATTTTCAATGATGGTACAGGAGTTAAAATCTTTGGGACAATAGTGCAAGCTTCTTGTTCTTCTATATCGCTATATTACTTCAGCTTATTAGTCCCGCAGCAGTCACAGTATCAATAGAACTCACATGTAACTAAAGAGGAAAATGCGATGAAGCTTGGGAATCCAGATACTCCGGACACGAGATATTTAAACAATCGCCTTGACATCATGAAGAAGAAGCACAAAAAAGCAAAAAGGACTGCGGGTGCGTTTTCGCGCCTGCCTCATCGCTTCGCACAAAATATAAGGATAAACAATTTAAAAACCATTGGTGTCATAGTCCCAGAAATTCATCACGATTTTTTCTGTACCGCAATCAGTGGGATAGAAGGTGTTGCTTATCAGTCGGGCTACTCAGTCTTATTATGCCAGTCCAACGAGAGTTATGAGAAAGAGGTCGCTGATACCAATCTTCTGATACGCGAACGGGTAGCAGGGGCTATTGTCTCTGTTTCACAAAACACAAAGTCGGGTAATCACTTTAATGATCTGCGTAAGCGAAATATACCATTGGTCTTTTTTGATCGTGTTTGCGACGATTATCTTGCAAGCAATGTAAGGATTGATGACTACACGAGCGCTTTTGATGCAGTTACATATCTTATTAGAAAAGGATATAAAAGAATTGCCCATTTTTCAGGACCTAAAGAGTTGGGAATAAGTGAAAAAAGGCTTAGGGGATATCTGGATGCTTTAAAGCAATCACAACTGCAGCATACCGAAATGATTTTACATGGTGGACTTCAGGAACACGATGGATATAAAATGATGGACTATTTGCTAACGAATAATACAATTCCTGATGCTATCTTTGCAGTCAATGATCCTGTTGCATTAGGAGCCTTCAAGAGAATAACGGAAGCAGGATTGAAGATCCCTACTGATGTAGCATTATTGGGGTTTTCGAATAATGAATTCACCAGTTTCACCAATCCTCAATTGACGACCGTGGAACAGCCTTCGTATGAAATGGGAAGAAAATCTGCAGAAATGTTAATTGGGACGATAGAAGGCAGAATCAAGGATTTTAAAACCTTGGTGCTGGATACAAAGCTCATTATTCGAGGATCAGCATGATCATTAAATATTACTGTGAGGGCTTGAAGAAATTCTTGCTTTATTGAACGGCCCCTACCAAACACATTCGGCAATTTCCGCTTTGCATATATAGATTAAATTCGTAAAATAATAAGGAGCTGCAATGAAGATCGTTTTATTTTTTATTGTACTTATTTCAACAAATGAAAATTAAAGATCGGAGATTTTGATATGAAGATCAAAACTAGTTTTCTGAAGTCGATTGAACTTTTTTTTAATAGAGGAAGCTTTACCATATTCCTTTTTGTATTATTTGTTAACACGTCACTGTTCTCACAATTACGAACAGCCCAACAGATTTCCAATCAAATGAAAGTCGGTTGGAATCTTGGAAACACTCTTGAAGCCATTGGTGGCGAAACTGCATGGGGTAACCCGACTACCAGTCAAAAACTTATTGATTCTGTGAAGGCTGCAGGGTATGATGCTGTACGGCTTCCTTGTGCGTGGGACGGCCATACCACTAATGGCATAATTAATGCTGCATGGATTGCCCGTGTGAAAGAAGTTGTAGACTATTGTATCAATGACAGTATGTATGTGATTCTTAACATTCACTGGGACGGCGGCTGGCTAGAAAATAACGTAACAACCTCTGCACAAGACGCTGTAAATGCAAAACAGCAAAATTATTGGACTCAGATAGCAAATTATTTCAAAGATTATGATGAACATTTACTTTTTGCCAGCGCTAATGAACCCAATGTAGAAGATGCAACCGGGATGTCTGTCCTATTATCTTACCACCAAACCTTTATTAACGCCGTTCGGGCAACCGGTGGAAATAACCGTTCCCGTACTCTTATTATCCAGGGACCATCGACGGATATAGATAAAACCAATAATCTCATGAATACAATGCCAACGGACTCGATTGCAAACCGTTTAATGGTTGAAGTTCATTATTATACCCCTTGGCAATTTTGTGGGATGACTGAAGATGCAACTTGGGGAACAATGTTTTACTATTGGGGAAATGGTTATCATTCTACTACAGATGTTACCCGCAATGCCACCTACGGCGAAGAGAGTCAATTAGATAATTATTTGGGGTTAATGAAAACCAAGTTTGTTGATAAAGGAATTCCGGTCATTCTTGGCGAATATGGCGCAGTGAAACGAACTCTTACGGGAAACTCTGATCAGCTTCTCCACATAGCTTCACGTCTGTATTTTTATAAGTACTTTGTAAAATCTGCAGTCAATAAAGGGATCATTCCCTTCAATTGGGATACCGGACCTTATGGTAATAATACTATGGGAATTTTTGATCGCAATACAGGGGCAGTAGTTGATCAGGGACTTTTGGATGCTATCATGCAGGGCGCCGGAAAAATGAATACTACGTCTGCATCTAAAGAAATAAATTTGGCTTCTCCAAATGAATTCCGACTTGAGCAGAATTACCCGAACCCATTTAATCCAACAACGACAATTTCATTTTCGTTGTCTGAAAAAACATTTGTAACGCTGAAAGTGTATGATACATTAGGGCGGGAAATTACGACTCTGTATTCCGGAGAAACACTTCCAGGTACATATACACGACAATGGAATGCGGAAGGAATGTCCAGCGGAACATATTTCTATAGATTACAGACCGGATCGAATATTGAAACAAAGAAACTTATTCTTATCAAATAAAGTGCACTAAAAGATGCCTCTGTTGTTGTTATATATTAACTCGTTAGCATTCTAACTCTATTTTGCGTTTTTACATAATTACTCTTACATCGGTCAAAAATAGAATTATAATCAAATCTAATACATTATGAAAAAATTCATTTTATTAACCTTGCTCATTCAATTGAGCTTTTTAGCAAACGCGCAGTATCAGGTTAATGCTGTTAAAAATGGAGATGCGTATTATCAAAATCCCATTTTTGCAGGTGATTATCCGGATCCAAGTATTTTAAGGGATGGTGAGGATTATTTCATTGTTCATTCATCGTTCGAATACTATCCCGGATTACTAATCTGGCATTCGAAAGACTTAATAAATTGGACTCCCGTCACCAACGCCCTGCACAAATACGTCGGTTCTGTGTGGGCGCCCGATCTAGTGAAGTATAAAAACAGATACTACATCTACTTCCCCGCCAACAATACAAACTATGTTATCTCAGCCGATTCCATAAACGGGCAATGGAGCGACCCGATAGATTTGAAAATCGGTGGCATTGACCCTGGCCATGTCGTCGATGCCAACGGAAAGCTCTATTTGTATTTCAGCAACGGCGGTTATGTTCCTTTATCGGACGATGGACTTACTGTCAAAGGTGAAATCATATATGCATATAGCGGTTGGCAAATTCCCCGCGAATGGAGTATTGAGTGCTTTTGCTTAGAAGGCCCGAAGCTTGTGAGACACGGTAACTACTACTATTTGACAGTTGCCGAAGGCGGCACTGCCGGCCCTGCGACCAGCCACATGGTAATTTCGGCGCGTTCAAAAACTCCATTTGGGCCGTGGGAAAACTCTCCCTATAACCCGATAGAACGGACTAAGGATAGTTCGGAAAAATGGTGGTCAAAGGGACATGCAACGTTGTTTGAAGATGCGAAGGGTGCATGGTGGATCGTATTTCATGCATATGAGAATGGCCATTATAACATGGGGCGTCAAACATTGCTACAGCCCGTAGAATGGACGAGTGAAGGTTGGTTCAGAACTCCCGCTGGTATAAAGACACAGGAGCCAATAAAAAAGCCAGCAGGAATAACTTCAACGCCAGCATTTTCCTTAAGTGATAATTTTGATGGAACAACATTAAAACCTCACTGGAAATTCTTTGGTGAGTACGATACCGCTCGTTTTCATGTGGCTGATAACAGCGTGATCATAAAAGGGAAAGGACAATCTGTTGGTGATTGTTCTCCGCTGCTCTGTATTCCGTCAGATCATTCATATACAGCGGAAGTCGAGCTTACGGTTGAGGGAAATGCAATCGGCGGTCTTGTGCTCTTTTATAACAATAGCGCGTACTCAGGCATCTTAGCTGATAAAGAGAATGTATTGGCAAATCTCAGGGGCTGGCAGTTCCCTACTGAAAAGAAAGTAATTCAAAATCATGTTTATCTTCGCTTAAAGAATATCAACAACACGGTAGACATGTATTACAACACGGATGGCAAGACGTGGAGGAAGATAGAAAACTCCATTGAAGTCTCTGCTATGCATCATAATGTTCTCGGTGGGTTTTTAAGTTTGCGATTAGGATTTTGTTCTATAGGCAATGGAAGAGTCAGTTTCAAAAACTTTGTGTATAAGCCCTTATTATAAGTCAAAGTCATTGTCAGCNNGAGGACTTTATTGCGGGATATAAAATATTTGGCAGCACGAGATATTTTTCAATGTTAGATAGGGAATAAAAACATGAAACCAAATCATTTCTTAATAATCATTCTCACATTCCAGCTCGTCGGCAGTGCAGTTGCCCAACCCATAAATCAAGAGCGGATTATTAGACTCGATTTCAGTAAAGTAAAAGGGGAGTTTAGTACAATGTTCAAAGAATGTATTGGTGCAGGAAGAGCCAATGAAGGATTGCGCGCTGATTGGCAGCAACAATTGGCGTATGTAAAGAAAGAATGCGATTTCAAATATATTCGCATGCACGGATTGTTAACTGACGATATGGGCGTTTACCGCGAAGATAAAAATGGAAACCCGGAATATAATTTCCAATATGTTGATGTGTTATATGATTTTATCCTGAGCATCGGAATGAAACCATTCGTTGAATTAGGATTTATGCCTGAAGCATTGGCGAGCGGTAAACAAACAATCTTTTGGTGGAGAGGGAATGTCACTCCGCCAAAAGATTACAACAAATGGGCAGAGCTCATCCGCAATCTCACTCTTCATTTCACGCAGCGTTATGGTGCGAATGAAGTGAAGACATGGTATTTTGAAGTGTGGAATGAACCCAATCTGAATGTGAATGGATTCTGGGCAGGAACACAGGAAGAATACTTCAAATTATACAAATACAGTGCAGAAGCAATCAAGAGTGTCAATAAAGAATATCGAGTTGGCGGGCCCGCCACTGCCGGAGCTGCATGGGAACCAGAAATGATAGATTTCTGTGTTAAAAATTCAGTGCCCCTGGATTTTATCAGTACACATGCGTATGGAGTGAAACAAGGTTACCTCGATGAATTTGGAAATTCAGGTACTGTTCTCGACAAAAATCCGATGAGTCTCAGTCGTGATATCCTTCAATCCCGTGAAGAAATTATAAGCTCTTCGATGCCCAATCTGGAATTGCACTACACCGAATGGAGTTCATCTTATACACCAGCCGATCCCATTCATGATAGTTATCATGAAGCCGCTTATATACTTCAAAAAATTAAACAGGTTGGAAATGCAGCGAATTCAATGTCATACTGGGTATTCACGGATATTTTTGAAGAAGCAGGACCGAGGTTCACGCCGTTCCACGGCGGATTCGGATTGCTGAATTATCAAGCGATTAACAAACCAGCGTTCTATTCCTATAAGTTCATGAACCAGCTTGGGAATATTGAGTTAAAGAATATCGACTCGTCTTCTTGGGCGTGTAAAGATGAAAAAGGAGATCTACAGATATTGTTTTGGGATTTTACCAACACGCATCCTGGCGATTCTGTCAATAATCAGATTTATTATATCCGTGATTTACCTGCAAAATCAAAAGGAAGGACTAAAATAAATATTTCAGCGATTCCCGCAGGTACGTATGAGATCAAAATCTTTAAAGTTGGTTATCGAGTAAACGATCCCTTTGCATCATATTTCGATCTAGGAAAACCGAAGCAATTAACGAAGGAGCAAGTTCAGAAAATAAAAACACTTAACGATGGGTCGGCACTTTCAAGTGAATATATAGAAGTAAAAAGCGGGAAAAGTTATCAAAAAGAACTGGAAATTCGTGAGAATGATGTGTTCTTACTAACAATGATTAAGCGATGATGTTAGATTGTGAATAATCCAGGAATCAATAAATATCTAATTATACCAATCGTTACTGTTAAAAATAAAAAAAAACCGGACCTGCCGGGGTTTCTTGTATCAATATTTCAATCATCAATCTTAAATCTCAATTCTAAAATCTTTTGTAGCGGGGGAGCCCGCCAGACAGCGGCGGGATTTCTCCTGACACACTTCGTGTGCCGGGATTCAAATTCGGTTTTGATCATTCTGGTAATTTAAAACGAATGTACCCCGGACAAGCCGAGGCACATTCGTTTTGTAGCGGGGGCACGCACTTCTCTCTACTCTCAACATTGCACTATGTCATCGAGATGCCCTTAGACAAGAATTCGAGCAATTAAGATTGCTTTGTGAATTCCAATCCCAAGCCAATATCAAAGGTGCCCCAGATCGTGTAGTTTATAAATGTCCAAAATAGCGAAGAATGCCGTGTTTTGGGATTACTGGGCTTTCTTGTACACTTTCATCATTGTCACTGTATCCTATGTCTTTCCGTCAATAGAAGTTTGTTCTCAGAATCTGACACAGAAACAGGACACCATCACAATCCATCACAAGTACTATACTGTTACCTTCAGTAAGTCAAAGTGCCTTCCAGTTGTCGTTAAATATTGGCTGACCAAAAATATGCTCGATTGTGAGCAAAGAATTAGGCGCTCTAAAAAGTTCAAGCCGGATCCTTTGATACCTGAGTTTACCAATCTGGATAAGGATTATAAAAAATCCGGATATGATCGAGGACATCAAATGGATGCGTACGACTGTGGCTGCGATTCAACTGCCATGATCGAGAGCTTTTATTATTCAAATGTAGCTCCTCAGGAACCAACATTGAATCGAGGTATTTGGAAGAAACTTGAAGAATATAACCGGAAGTTGGCAAAGGAATATGACAGTATTCTTGTGTGGTGTGGTGCAGTGACGTTTGAAGATTGAAATATCGGAAGGATAGCTGTCCCAGAATATTGCTGGAAAGTTCTGTACATCAAGAAGCTCAATAAAGTCGAATCATATTCGTTTCGGAATAATGGTTCTCGACTTGGAGACCTTCGTTATTATGAAGTATCCCTCGATTCAATTCAGCATTTATCGAAATTAGTATTTTCTAAACAATAGACGGCTTCATAGATTATGCTCATGTGCATTCATTGATTCTTATTCATTTTTAGTCTAACTTTTCGCTATACAATTACTGATGGGTATTTAATCCGATGGCATTCCAAACTGATTTTCCATTTAATAATTTGCCAAAACTTCCGCCAAAAACTGATATCGAAACAGCGCGTTTATTGAAAAAGGCAGCCAGTGCTCGCAGTGCACTCGGTGAGTTAAAAGGTGTTGGCAAGTTGCTCCCCAATGAGACTATTTTGCTCAATACCTTAATCCTCGAAGAAGCACGGGATAGCTCTGAAATCGAAAATATTATTACAACACGTGACAAACTCTATAAAGCGTTTGCATCAAGCTCTAAGAATATTGATCCTGCGACAAAAGAAGTTCTTCGATATCGGTCTGCCTTGTGGAAAGGTTATGAACTTGTCCGGAAGAAGGGGTTCATTTCCACAAATATGATTGTGGAGATTCAAGAAGAGCTTATAGAAACTAATGCTGGTATTAGGAAATTACCTGGCACTAAGCTCGCTAATGATAAAACCGGCAAAGTGATCTACACACCACCGGAAGGCGAAAATGTTATCCGTGATTTGCTCGGCAATTTCGAAACATATCTCAATGAAAAAAATGGAATCGATCCATTGATAGCTATGACAATTTTGCATTATCAATTTGAGGCTATTCATCCATTCTATGATGGGAATGGGCGCACGGGTAGGATACTCAATGTTCTGTATTTGACATTAAATGGTTTGCTTAACCTCCCGGTTCTTTATCTGAGCAGTTACGTTATCAAGTATAAATCAGAGTATTACAAACTGCTGCTTCGTGTAACAACACATGGTGAATGGGATGCTTGGATTGCTTTCATGCTTGATGCAGTAGAAAAGACTGCGCACGATACAATAAAGAAGGTTCATGCAATTCGTAAGTTGCTTGAAGAAACAATAGCGTTCGTTAAGAAGAAAAAACCGGACATTTATACAAAGGAACTCGTTGAGTTGCTTTTTGATCAGCCCTATTGCCGAATTGCTACCCTTGTAGATGGTGGTATTGTTGCGCGCAAATATGCAGCTATTTACCTTCGTGAATTAGAAAAGATTGGTATTCTGAAGAGTGAAAAGGTTGGTAGAGATGTAATTTTTAAAAACGTAGGATTATTCAATCTCTTTAACAAACATCGGATAGAAAACAACACCTGATATGTGTCGCAACGGCACACGTTTTTAGAATATGTGTCGTAACAGCACATATCCAGATAATATGTGTCGTGAAGGCGTAAGTAAGGTGATGAGCGTCGATCTCCATTCCTAATCGAAAACTCTTCGTTATTTTAAAAAATTTGTAAAGTGGAAGGAATCGACACGTTATTGTGATATGTCGATTGAATCGACATGAGAATGGATTATTACCAAAAGACGTGAAAACCTACCTTATCTGTCCATATTCCTTATTTTAAGTTACCCACTAAAACTAAAATAGTACACATCACTTAAGGAAACAGGCATTGGAAAATACTATTAAAATCTCTCGTCAGGAACTCTACGATCAGGTCTGGTCAAAACCTCTTATCCATCTTGCAAAAGAATTCAAAATATCTGATGTAGGGTCTTGCCAAGGCTTGTAGACGACATAATATACCATTGCCGCCTGCAGGGTATTGGGCTAAGCAGGCCCATGGCCATGATGTGAAGAAGATTCCTCTTCCAGCAATTGATGATCACGAAGTAAAACAAATCGAATTCGTGATGAAAGAACCATCTTCATTAAACGAATTGAATTTAGATGGTATAAAAGAGGATCACATCGATAAAGCAATTGGGCATAGCTTTGTCACACTCAATGAATTCAAAAAGGGATTCCATCCTCTAATTGTAGATGCACAAAAAGAATTACGCGAAAGATTGAAATCACAAAGAAAAATCGAAGATGGCGAGCGGATCCATTTTCTCAATATGTCGGTGACAAAATCTTCAACTGAGAGATCTTTATCATTAATGAATTTACTTTTTCAAGTCATAGAAGCGAATGGTCTTCCAATTAGTCATAAGCCGGGGTATAAAGAAGGAACGTACGTAAAGGTCAATGGTGTAGATGTTCAGGTTGAATTAAAAGAGAGGACGAAGCGGTCAGATAATCCTGATCCGAAATCATACAATAAATATGTGTTTCATCCAACTGGGATACTCTATTTTGAATTTGTGAATATTTATGTAAGTGGTGCCAGGAAAATATGGAGCGGCACACCAACAATGAAACTTGAAGAAATTGTAAATGATGTAGTGTTGGGCATCGTTATGGCCGCAATTCTTGATAAAAAAAGAGATGAAGAATTGGAAAGACGTCGTAAGAAAGGGGATGAAGTAAGAGAACAAGAGCGATTGAAAGAAGAGCAGAAAAAGAATGAGCAAGAAAGAATCCAGGCCTTGGTACAAGATGCCCAGAAATGGCAGACAAGCAACATAATACGCACATATATTAAAGCTGTTGAAGAAAAGTACATCTCGGAGAAAACTCTTCAAGACATAAATGCAGAATTAAAGGATTGGATCAAATGGGCAAAGGAGAAAGCTGATATTCTTGACCCAGTATTAAATCAATCTTGGAGAACGAAGTCTCTATAATCTCCACGTTGTGATCTTTAGGTGGATGTTCGTGCATAATATTGTGTGATAGGTAAGGGTTTCAGAATGTTGAGGGAATAGAATGTAATTTGTTATGATGAGCGCATTGCACTTCTAAAAATGAGCGAGTAAAATAATCATATACTACTTGGTGTCGTGGGTTCGTAGCGGGGTGATGAAAAAAAAGTGGCCGAATCTTTTCAGAATCGGCCAAAAATGTAACGGGGGAAAGCACTTTCACTACTGAACAGCTCTTCGATATTTACGAAACTCCTTTGTGAACCTAAATTGTAATCGTAATTCAAGATAACATTGATTTCGGCTTGGATAATGAAGAAGATTACGATTACGGCTTATTTCGTGGGTGATCAATTCAGAAAAAAATATTTAATATTTTATTATAGCACGCATTCGTAATCGTAAAATCGTAAGAAGGACCAATCAATGGGGAAATCAGAAACACAGAATCTATTCTTTCAAAACTAAACCCAGCTTGATTTTTGTATATATGTGCCTTATATTGTTATGAGCATATGCTCATAATGAACTAATAGACAATAAAGGATTTCCTTTGGCTCGACCTAAACGATTACGAAGACTTGCCTTTTCGCCACCAGCACACTCTTTTCACCCTGCTAATGAAGAACGATGTCTGATCCAGAAAGAGATTATCATTTTAACGATGGATGAATTCGAAGCTTTGCGGCTTGCAGATTTAGAATGCCATTCTCAAGAAGAGGCTGCGAAAAAAATGGGCATTTCACGCGCCACGTTTGGAAGAATCGTTGAGTCCGGGAGATCAAAAGTTGCAAAGGCGCTTGTACATGGACACAGGTTAGAAATATCCGGCGGTGCATTTATATTTGGCAGAGGCAGGCATTTGCAATGCCCTCGTTGCAGACGACGACAATCAAGAGACTTAAGCGAGCGGGAACACGTAGACTGCAGACGCTGCTGTCAGCCGCTCCAAAACAGTGATAAACCAAAAAAAGAAAAATCGCTGTAACAATGAATATTCATAAAATCAATAATAAGGAGTAGTTAAATGGATTTTAAAAATTCAGCAATTGCAATAGCCACAGATGATGGCACAACAGTCAGTTCGCACTTTGGGCAGGCTCGTTTTTATGAAGTATTAATCTTCTCCGATGGAAAAGTGACCAAACGGGAACGGCGCAAGAAGGCTGGTCATCATTCCTTTGCACCGGCAGAAGATGAGCACACACATCATGGCGATGAACATCATAGCGGTGAAGCGCATGAGCAACGACATCAAACCATGGTGTCGCCCATTTTGGATTGTCAGGCAGTTGTCGTCCGCGGGATGGGGCAAGGTGCTGTCGAACATCTTCGTAGGTCGAACCTTCTTCCTGTCCTCACTGGACTTCATACTATCGAAGAAGTGATTGGAGCAATTGCTGCCGGATCACTTGATAACGACCCGCGTCGCATTCATCTGCATCACGGGCAACATTAAAATGTAAAATATTATATGAACCAACCTCTCAAGATATGAACCGAGGGGTTGGCTCTTTATTTTCCTTTCCTCTGCTGTCCGCCCCCTGTTTCTTCATCCGATCTCTTCGTATCTTATCAATATATGGAAATAGAACAAATTCAGAATATTGATAACGAATCGGAACTGGTTCACAAAGCGCAAAAGGGGGATCAGCGCGCGTTTTCACTTCTTGTCAAAAAATACGAATCGACGGTCTACAGTTTTGCCTATAAAGTTTGTCGCAATGAAGAAAAAGCTGAAGAGACTCTGCAAGATACATTTGTAAATGTTTATCGGAAACTCCACCAGTTCAATGGAAAGGCAAAGTTCAGTACGTGGCTCTATCAGATCGTTACAAATAATTGTCTGATGAAGAGAAGAAAAAGCAAGTTAGATAAGTCCACTGTTTCATTTGAATTGCCTGATACCATGCAGGAAGAATCTGAACATCAAAGCGATGGAACATCACTTCAAACGCTCGTTTCGTTGAAACAGACCCCACAGGATGAAATGGTGAACAACGAACTCCGTGAGCTTCTCGATAATGCAATTCTGAAGCTCCCGATGGAGCAGAGGATTGTTTTCATTTTACGCGACGTTGAAGGACGATCCTCAGAAGAAGCTGCTAAGATACTTAAGGTTTCTATCCCGGCAGTGAAAT
>PLMK01000055.1 GCA_003142475.1 Ignavibacteriota bacterium | reverse complement strand
AATATTTAAAGTACATAATCCATAATTAGAGAGCGCTTGCATCACAAAACATTAGATAGCTCACTCAATGTGCTAAAACTTTTTTCTTGCAGTGACATTTCCTGGCTTGTCCACAGAACTTTTTTTTGTATATTATGTATATGATAAAGCCTTATTCCACTTGGATATACACCTGTGATAAATAGTATAGATTCATTTGGCACAAAAAAAATTATCCAATCTGGCGGAAAAGATATAACCATCTTTTCCCTTTCTGCTTTACGGAACGCCATTGATGTAGAACTTACGTACCTGCCATTTTCCTTGCGAATTCTTCTGGAGAATCTGCTGCGCAGTGAAGATGGAATAGTTGTTCGGAAAGAAGATATTGAACGACTCGTTAGATGGGATCCAGCTGCAAAACCCAGTACAGAAATTGCCTTCATGCCCGCGCGCGTTTTATTGCAGGATTTTACCGGCGTGCCTTGCATTGTGGATCTTGCCGTGATGAGAGATGCAATAATTAAGTTGGGCGGCGATCCAAATAAAATTAATCCGATACAGCCGGTGGATCTTGTTATCGATCATTCGGTACAGGTAGACGAGTATGGAACTTCGACTGCTCTTAAAAATAATGTAGCGTTCGAGTTTGAACGAAACCGCGAGCGGTATGCCTTCCTTCGTTGGGGACAGCAGGCATTTAAAAATTTCCGCGTCGTTCCGCCAGATACCGGCATTGTTCATCAAATTAATCTCGAATATCTTGCACAAGTAGTCTTTACTTCACAAAACCACAACGAAACACTTGCATATCCGGATTCCGTAGTCGGTACCGATTCTCACACAACAATGATTAACGGGCTTGGCGTGCTTGGCTGGGGAGTCGGCGGCATTGAAGCAGAAGCTGCGATGCTTGGTCAGCCTATTTCTATGCTTATTCCGCAAGTCGTTGGTTTCAAGCTGCGCGGAAAGCTGAAACCCAGCGCAACCGCTACCGATCTCGTATTGACAGTAACACAAATGCTTCGGAAGAAGGGCGTCGTTGGGAAGTTTGTTGAATTCTTTGGTCCTGGACTTTCTTCTCTCCCAATTGCAGATCGCGCGACTATTGCGAATATGGCTCCAGAGTACGGCGCAACAATAGGTTTCTTCCCTGTTGACGCTGAAACAATAAATTTCCTTCGCTTCACAGGACGGAGCGAAGAACAAATCGCCCTCACAGAAGCATATCTAAAAGAACAAGGATTCATCCGTATGGCTGATACACCGGATCCGGTGTTTTCTGATATAATCGATCTTGATTTGGCTTCTGTTGAGCCAAGTATCGCCGGACCAAAGCGGCCACAAGATCGTATTCCGTTATCGAAAGCGAAAACATCATTCCGCTCCTCACTTGTTGAAATATTCGAAAGTAAAGACGTAACTATAGACAAGATGGCTGCTGCTAATTGGGCATATTATTCTGATGATTCCGTAAACCTGAATTTTCTCAAAAGTGTACCGGTTAAAACCGGAGAATCTCAGTTCAACCTACGGCATGGGTCTGTTGTCATCGCCGCAATAACAAGTTGCACGAATACATCGAATCCATCCTTGCTTATCACTGCCGGACTTCTTGCTAAGAAAGCATCGGAAAAAGGTTTAAAATCAAAACCATGGGTAAAAACAAGTCTCGCACCCGGCTCTAAAGTTGTCACTAAATATTTACAGGACGCCAACTTAATGCAGCCACTTGAAGCACTTGGGTTTCACGTTGTTGGTTACGGTTGTACTACATGCATCGGCAATAGCGGCCCATTACCGGAGGTAATTTCAAAAGCAACTCAGGAAAACGATCTCATTACAGCTGCAGTTCTTTCCGGCAACAGGAATTTTGAAGGGCGCGTTAATCCAAATACCCGCTCAAATTATCTTGCATCTCCCCCGCTCGTCGTAGCGTACGCACTCGCGGGTACTATGGACATCGACTTCACAAAAGATCCAATTGGAAATGGAATAAATAACGAACCCATCTTCCTGAAAGACATCTGGCCTACCCCGCAGGAAATTGAACAAACGATGCATCAGAGTGTAAAATCGGAAATGTTCAAACAGGAATATGCTAATGTTTTTGAAGGCGAAGCGGAGTGGAAGAATCTGCCCGTATCTAGCGGTCTGCAGTACACGTGGGAACCAAATTCCACATATATCAAAGCAGCGCCATATTTTGAAAATCTTACACTTGAACCAAAACCATTGCAAGATATTCATAATGCGCATGTAATTGCTTTGCTTGGCGATTCCGTTACGACAGATCATATATCACCTGCCGGTTCGTTCAACGAAAAAAGTCCTGTAGGCGAATTCCTCATGTCACTTGGTGTGCAGAAAAAAGATTTTAATCAGTATGGTGCACGCAGAGGCAATCATGAAATTATGATGCGTGGGACATTTGCTAATATTCGCTTGAAGAATTTGTTGCTTCCGGGAACAGAAGGAGGCTTTACACTTCATCCATCATCCAAAGAACCGATTTCGATCTTCGATGCTGCAATGAAATATAAAGATGAAGGAACACCGCTTATAATTATTGCAGGCAAAGAATACGGTTCTGGCTCTTCGCGCGATTGGGCTGCAAAAGGTCCTGCATTGCTTGGTGTTCGCGCCGTCATTGCCGTGAGTTTTGAACGTATTCATCGCAGCAATCTTATCGGGATGGGCATTTTACCATTACAATTCGAAGAAGGACAGAATTATCGGACAATTGGCCTTTCAGGATTTGAAGTATTCGATATAGAAGGAATCGCAGATAACCTTAATCCTAGAAAAAAGATAATAGTAACGGCAATATCGCAAGATGGCTTAAAGAAAAATTTTACTGTGTTATGCAGGATTGACACACCAAACGAACTTGACTATTACAAACACGACGGTATTCTTCAATATGTTTTGCGAAATCTATTAAAACAAAATGAGCCAATTGTTGAACAAGAAACAAAACCCACAGCGGAAACCGTAAACCAAAAATATCGAGTTCTATTCAAAGGAGAGATAGGCGAAGGACAAGAACTTGAAACGGTAAAAAAGAATCTCGCCCAACTCTTCAAAACTTCGCCTGAGCGGATTGAAAAACTCTTTACAGGAAAACCAATTACGCTTAATTTGAATATCGATCATGTCAAAGCACAAGAATATAGCAACGGGTTAAAGAAAGCTGGAGCACTCTGTATAATCGAACCGATGCCCAAAACATCTCCAGCCTCTACGAATAATAATCGCACAGCACAACCATCTCGTTTAGTTTCAAAAATCGACGGTGCACCAGCATCTAAAACCATATCTTCTAAAAATATCGACACGACGAAAGCAACAGAACCAAGTTCGATATATTCTAAATCTCTTCTTACCCAATGGATTTTAACAGCAGTGGGAATGATTCTGCTCCCTATACTTTATATCATTCTCATTCTCTTCATTGCAAACACAATCTTCAATCATATTGAAGACAACGTTTCTCTTCTCGACATTCATCCCTTAATACTCGGGCTTCTTTTTTATTTCATTCCAATCTTCCTTGGAATTTTGCTTATTGCAGCGATGGTAAAACCGCTATTCACTCAACCAAGTGCAAAGAAGTTGTTTATTCCTATTTCACGAAAAAAAGAACCTGCACTTTACTCCTTTATTGAGAAACTTTGTCATACAATTGGTTCAAAAATTCCGACTAATATTGAAGTGGATTGTTCGGTAAACGTTTCAGCGAATTACCGGCGCGGACTTATAAGTTTTTTAGAGGACAATCTTACTTTAACTATCGGACTTCCTGTAATTTCCGAAATGATGATGACGGAATTTGCAAACTTATTGGCACATGAATTTGAACAGTACACACAGAATACCGAAATGCGCCTTTCATATGCTATCACAAGTGTCAATCTTTGGTTTGCACGGGTTATATACGAACAAGATGTTATTGATGATAAATTAACAATGTTGTCTTATACTGCGAGTGGATCTATATCCCAAATTCCATTGAATATTGCAAAATTCTTTATTTGGCTGTCGCGAAAGATTCTTACTGTATTCATGTTGACAGGTCATAAAATCAGCAGATTCATTGTACGCCAAATTGAATTCGAAGCAGATGACCGCTCGATTCATCTTGCCGGTTTCGAATCATTTAAATCATCTTTGAATAAACAGGATAAAATTGTCAATGCATCAGCTGAAGCATTCGCACAATTAAAAAAGCAGAGAAGTCCAAATGATAATTCGTTACCTGACGATTTCATCCTGCTCATTTCTTCCATTATTCGGCAAGAGACTAATAAAGATATTTTGAAAACAAAAACAAAAACAACAACACAAGAGAAAATAGTTATACCTACCGTTTATCCATCTAATAAAGAACGTATTGAACATGCAAAGGACGTCACCTCGAAGGACATGTTCCAATCCGATAAACCTGCGTCTACATTATTCTCTAATTTTGAAGAGCTGACAAAAAATGTTTCGATACGTTTGTATCGCGAAACATTAGGTTTGCGGTTTGAGAAAGAAGACCTAGTCCCGACTAATAAATTTGATATCAGTGAAGAACCGGCGGCAGGAACAATTGAAATCGACTCGAGCTTTTTCTGATCTACTTCTAAAGAAAGAATAATGAGCTATGCCAATTTTTGATTATCGCTGTAAAGAATGCAGTACGCTCTACGACGTCCTACATAAAGGAAAAGAAATCACTGAAGACATACAATGCCCAACGTGCGGTTCGTTTCATCATACAAAGTTAATGTCGATGCCCAGCATTATTACAAAGGGGACATCTGCGACACATTGCGATACAAATACATGTGGAATGGATAAATCATGCTGTGGTGGGGAATGCGGATTGAATTAGAATTACGTATTTACAATATTATTTCGTTCTATCTCTTTTCGAATCAATGCCTACAATTCTGGTTCCATTCTTGATTTTTTAATGAAATCACTTAGGGGCGAATTCATATCCAATATAACACCCTCAGGTTAAGATTCCTGAACTTTCCTCATTGTTGTTTGTTTCCCCAACCACAATAATTGGTTTATTCCTGCGATGAAAACTTGACGTTTTGAAATCAAGCAGCTGATCCATAAATAATTCTTATTCCAATCTTTTTTGAAACCGCAATACACTCATGCTTAAAATGACGCTGCCGAAGATAAACAATGCCAATGCCTGCGGCCACAAGATATCCAATCCCACTCCCTTTAAAAACAGACCTCGCACTATGATAAAATAATAACGAAGCGGAATAACATACGAAACATACTGGATAATTGTCGGCATGTTTTCAATTGGGAATACAAATCCTCCAAAAAACATCATCGGCAACATAAAGAAAAAGATTGCTGTCATCATTGCCTGCTGCTGCGTACGTGATATTGTTGAAATAAAAAGTCCTAATCCAAGCGTCGTCATGAGGAAAATGAGACTAAGGAATAAAAGAAGCAACGCGCCGCCCTTGACAGGCAGACTAAAAACCAGTGATGCAAAGAACACTACGAGGATAACATCAATTACGCCGATAATGAAAAAAGGTGCGAGCTTGCCAATAATTAGTTGATACGGCTTAATAGGCGTTACAACGAGTTGTTCTAATGTGCCGAGTTCTTTTTCTTTAACGATTGCCAGCGACGTAAGAAGCATCGTCATCACCATTAATAGTAAACCAAGCACACCAGGAACCATAAAGTTGCGGCTTTTGAGCTCTGGATTATACCACACTCGGAACTCTGCTGAAACACGGGCAGGCATAGTTACCGAACCTCGTTTAATTAACGATTCTAATAAAATATTTTGCGAAAATTGTGATACAATAATGGAAGCATAACTCAAACCAATTCCAGCTGTACTGGTCTCTGTTCCATCTGCAATAATTTGAAGTGGTGCAGATTGACCGGCGCCAATCTTTTTTTCAAATCCCCGAGGAATAATGATCGCAATCGATGCATGCCCATCATCTAATTGATTATCAATATCTGAGGTTTTATCAAAATATTCGACGATCGTGAAATAGCCCGTGCTCGTGAAGCTTCGAAGGAGCTCTCTGCTGGACGGCGAGTTGTCGAAGTCACAAACTACCGTTGGAATATTACTTACATCAAACGTCGCGGCATAGCCAAGGATAATAAGTTGAAGCACGGGAGCAATAAAGCTAATGCCGAACATTTTCTTGTCTTGCCGCAATTGAAGGAACTCTTTTCGAATTATATGGAGAATATTTCTCATCGTTTATACCTCACGCAAGTATCTTCCGCATGCGCAGCGAACTGATTCCGATCATGATAACAGCATAGATGGTAAGAATTAATGCTTGATCCCAGAATGCACTCAAGCCGGCGCCTTTCAGAATAATTGCACGAAGAGCTACTAAAAAATATCTTGCAGGCAACAAATATGTTATACCTTGAATAATGATGGGCATATTGCGTATGGGAAAAACAAATCCGGAAAGAATGAATGTGGGAAGCATAGAAACAATCGCCGCAATCATAAAAGCAAGCTGCTGCGTCTCCACCATGGTGGAGATCAAAAGTCCCATACCCAAACTGCCTATAAAAAAAATAAACGTCACAAGCGACAGCAAAAATATACTTCCCTTGATACTGACATCAAATAGTATAGATCCAAGAAAGAGAATCGTGACGGTGGCAAACAAGGAAATAATCGTGTAGGGGATTGTCTTGCCTAATATTAATTCAATGGGTTTGATGGGCGAGACCATGAGCTGCTCCATCGTACCGAGTTCTCGCTCGCGCACGATAGCTAATGCAGTTGAAACTACCGCAGTCACCATTAAGATAAAAGCGATGAGTCCGGGAACTAAAAATTTAGCACTTTCTAATTCAGGATTGTACCATACACGCGGCTCGAAATCTATCGGCATCGTAATGTTCTGCTGTCCCATTCTGACAAAAGATTCAGTCATGACCTTTACAGAGTATTGCTGTATAATGGCATTGATATATCCGAGAACAGTCGCTGCCGCGTTCGAGTTCGTACCATCGACAATCACTTGGACAGATGCAGCACGTCCGCGCTGAATATCCTTTGTGAATGAAGATGGAATAACCAGCACGACACGAGCCTTCTCTGCATCAAGGAGGTTGTTAATTTCCGCTTTGCTTTCCAGGGTCTGAACCTTGGTAAAATATTCAGAGATAAAAAATTGTTCGGTGAATTCCCTGCTGACACTGCTCCGGTCTTCGTCATACACTGCCATAGACGTGTGTTTGACATCAAAGTTCAGAGCATATCCGAACATCAACAGCATCAATGCCGGAATAAACAACAGTATGCTCAGAATGCGTTTATCGCGTTTGATCTGGCGAAATTCTTTGCGGACAATAGGGAGAATATTCAGCGAAACCAAGTGTAATTTCAATTGCGGGCTCCGTTCTTTCGTGCATCTTCTTCGGCAATCCTCTGGATAAAGACATCTTCGAGAGATGGAATAATTTTTTCGATCCGGGAAACAGCAATCTTTTCGTTTGTTAAAATCCCTTGAATTTTCTTCTCTGCATCAGATACATTGAGCGTACTGATGTGAAATGCCGAACCGAAGATAGACGTCTCTGCCGCCCAGGCCTGCCCGCGCAGCAATTCCATGGCATCGACCGTATTGCTGCATTGAACTTCAAATACGGAATACCGATCAAGACTGTGCTTCAGCTCTGTCGGCGATCCGAGAGCGATGAGCTTGCCCGTATAAATCAATCCAATTGTATGACAGTGTTCCGCTTCATCCATATAATGCGTGGTGACAAATATTGTGACACCGCGATGCGATAAGTCATAAATCAAATCCCAAAATTTTCTCCGTGAGACCGGATCTACTCCGCCTGTGGGTTCATCAAGAAATAAAATAGGCGGTTCATGAAGAATGGAACATCCCAGTGCGAGCCGTTGGCGCCATCCACCCGACAGGGTATGCGCCAGCATCGATTCTTTCCCGGCCAACCCGGCCATTTCAATTACCCAATGCTTCCGCTCTTCTAATCGTGCACCTTCAAGACCGTAAATACCTCCATAGAAATTGATATTTTGCTCAACCGTCAGGTCTTCATACAGGGAAAATTTTTGCGACATATATCCGATGCGTGATTTAATTTCGTCAGGCTGAGTTGCGACATCAAATCCGCCGACATGTGCCGAACCTTCCGTAGGTGAAAATAGTCCGCACAGCATTCGAATGGTTGTTGATTTACCGGCTCCATTGGGCCCAAGAAATCCGAATATTTCACCGCGTTTTACTTTGAAACTTACATGATCGACTGCAATAAACTTACCGAACTTCTTCGTCAGCTCTTCGGCAACGACTGCACAATCATTGTCCATCGGTGCTTTTCCATCCAGTTGTTCCTTATGACCTTTCCACAGCTTCACTCAATTTCTCCTACCGCTTTTTTCAATCGGGCTATTGCAAGAGTAAATTCAATGACAGCTTGCGTGTGTGTAAGCTTTGCTTGTAAAAGTGCCGTCTCCGCATCAAGCATATCTGTATTGGAAGCAACGCCGTTCTTGAACTTTTCTGACGTCATCCGATATGATTCCTGCGCCTGTTCCATCCCTTCGCGTGCCACTTCAACTTCATCTTTTGCAGTTTGAGCATTGAAATACTGCTGTGCAACATCCAGCGTCACCGCGTCGTTGAGCTGAATGATCCCTGCTTCCGACTGACGCAGTGCGGCTTCTGCCTGTGCCGTCTGATGACCTGTTGCATACCAATCCCAAATATTCCACTGGAGAGTCACACCAACATCCCATGTTCCATCCCACTGGTCTTTCGGAGGAATTATACGTTGATTCGGCCGTGCATAATCATAATTCGCTGCAAGGAATACTTGCGGATACCAGCCTCCTTCTGCGGCAGTTACTCCGGCGCTGTTCATATCCCGCCGCAAGTGCATCGACTTAAGTTCGGGACGATGTTCCATTGCATGAGTTTGAAGCATAGGGAGATTTTCATGAAGGAGGGCATCGAACGCACTCTGTGAAACGGCAGGCGAATCACTCGGGGTAATTTCTGTTTCGAGTGTATTTCTCATCAGACTATTGAGCGCCATGGAAGTAAGCCGAATTGCGTTCCGAGCTTCGAGCTGTTTTACTTTCACATCGGAAAGTTGTACCTGCACTTTCATTACATCAGCATCGGTCGCCATACCCTGTTGCAACAAATTCCTCGCATCTTTCAGATGCTCCGACATTTGGTCAAGTGATTGCCGTATCACCTCTTCTACTTTGATCGCATGGTAGAAATTCCAATATGCCGTGATGACATTCAAAACTAAATCTTCTTGATCCCTTGTCAGTTCTTCTTTCGCTGCAGAAGCATTCAGTTCTGCCATCTCCAGATTTTTTTTTAGCTTGAATCCCGTAAAAAGAGGCTGTTGGAGTGAAAGTTTCATCGAATAATTTTCAGTGATCGATGGAAATAATATCATGGACAGATTGACCGGCGGACCAATTTTAATTCCGAATGGATCGATAGGACTTAATTCTGCAGCTCTGCCGGTAAATTTGAGCTGTGGCAGCAGCGACGTCAGCGCCTCAGACGAACGTGCTTCTGCTGACTGCACTTTTGCCTGACTAATTTGAAGAGCCGGATTCTTCCCCAACGCTTGAGAAATGCAGTCGGCTAATCGTACCGGCTGAGCTGTCTGTTGTGCAAAGAGCACATTTGTCAAAAAAAAAGAAATCACGCACAAGATCGTTTTCATACATTCCTCATCAGATTATCAAACATGGAGACTTGCAATAAACACATCTTCCAGTGACGGTGGAATCATCCGATAGCTTAGCACAGCTATCCGTTCAGCTTTCAGTAAGCGGCGAATATCGCTTTCTTCCTTCTTCGCGTCTTTGACAAGGATATGTAGGCGGTCTCCGAATAATTGTATATCGTTTCGTTCAAATGACCGCGAAAGAATTTCAGCTGCACGGTGAACATCATCGCAGACAACTTCAACCACTTCAGCATGAAACGACGACTTAATAGCTTCCGGCGTATCGCATTTTAATATCTTCCCCTGGTTCATCATAGCCACCCGTGTGCTTCGTTCTGCTTCATCCAAGTACGGCGTGCAAATGACGATGGTAATTCCCGATTTAAGAAGACTCGATAAGATCTTCCAAAAATCCCGGCGTGAAACCGGATCGACGCCTGTGGTCGGTTCATCTAAGAAAATAATTTCCGGTGTGTGAATAAGCGTACACGCAAGAGCAAGTTTTTGCTTCATTCCGCCGGAAAGCCGGCCGGCCAGGCGATTTCTAAACGGGGTAAGTCGTGTGAATTGCAGGAGTTCTTCTTTTTTTTCTTTATACTTTCGTACTTTGTGAATTTCGGCGAAGAAGTCGATATTTTCGTCTACGGTCAAATCCTGATACAGACTGAACTGCTGGGAAAGGTACCCGATATGCTTTTTAACTTCTTCTTTTTGTGTTTTGATATTGAATCCCAGCAAAGTAATATTTCCTTCTGTCGGTGCAAGCACACCGCACATCATCCGGATAATTGTTGTCTTTCCCGCACCATCTGGTCCGACCAAACTAAAGATTTCTCCACGTTCAATCTTCATTGAAAGGTGATCAACGGCAACGACCCGCTCTTCTCGCCCTACACCGAAGATCTTTACAACGTTGTAGAGAATAATTGCATCAGCCATAGATTACAGCCTTATTGATTTTCCACATGCAACGTAACATCTGCCGGTATGCCTGCTTTGAGTGTTCCATCGGGATTCGGTACTCTTACTTTTACGCTAAACACCAACTTTGTGCGTTCGTCTTTCGTTTGAATGTTCTTCGGAGTAAACTCTGCCGTTGAAGAAATATACGTTACCTTGCCTTCATACTCTCTCTTTTGAAACGCATCAATCGTTACAATTGCCTTTTGATTCAGTTTCACTTTCGGGAGATTCGATTCTGAAACGTATATGGTAATGTCCATCGTTGAATAATCCGAAACACGATACAGTGCCATTCCAGTACTTGTAAGTTCGCCCTGTTCGACAAATCTTTTCGTGATTGTTCCGGCTGCCTGAGCTGTAACAACGCAATCGTCCACTTTTTTCTGAAGAGAAGCCATTTGCGCTTGTGTTTGATCGCGCCGGGCACGTGCAGCATCGATCTCCTCCTGCCGGGACCCGCGTTTTGTCTTTTCCCATATTTGCTGGGTTACCGTGAACCGCGTCCGTGCATCGTCTAACTGTTTCTCCGAGACGCTCTTCGCGCGATAAAGGTCTTCCATCCGCTTCAGATCTTCTTGTGCGTTTTTATAATTCGCCTCCGATTGGATCACATCTTCTTCGCGCGCACCATTCAAAGCAAGCCGATATTGTGCTTCCGCCATTTCATATCCTCCCCGCATTTGCTGCAACTGATACACCCAATCTGTATTATCGATGACAAGGAGTGTATCACCGATCCGAACAATATCTCCTTCATCTGCAATGATACGTTTGACCTGACCACCCGCCTGAGCACTCAGAGTAACTTCTGTTGCTTCTATGGTTCCGGTTGCGGAGATGGTTTCTTTATCGCGTGAGCTGCATCCGAAAAGATAAACTAGACAGAAAATAACTACTATAATTTTATTCATATGTACCTCAGAGAATCATTTGATGATAGATTAATATTTTTCCTTTTAAATCTTTTACGTGCTTCATCTGTTAGGGCACCCTCATAGAATATTCTAAAGATTCCCTTGAAAGCTTCTTCTGCTGAAAATGACTGTTGAGAAAGAACCTGTGGATTCATAATGCCTTGCATAGCAGTGATTAGTACAAGATAAAATAAATCCGGATCCAGATCTTCTCGAAAAACTCCCTCCTTCTTTGCCTGTCGAAACATTTGTTGTATCTTGCTAAACACTCTCTCTCGACGAAATGTGTCAATCTCTTTCCACAATCCTGGCGCAAAACGTTGAACATCCGCCATAAATGGACGGGAAATTTTACGTATATTTTTCCCCATAACCATGAGAAGTATTGTAAGCTTTTCTTCAAACGGTCTATCTGAAGAAGTTATTCCCTGAACTTCTCCCTCTATTTTCTTCATAAAAGCGTGAACTATAGCTTTTAACAAGACTTCCTTAGTTGGAAAATATTTATACACAGTTTTTTTGCTCATCCTAAGATCGGACGCAATTTCATCCATCGTGACTTTATAAAGTCCTGCCTCCATGAATCTATCGGCAGCCGCCTCCATAATTCTAGCTTCATCGCTATTTTCTAACATATCTCAAATCTCCGAGAAGAAATATAGAGGTATTTCAGATTTCCTATTATCTAAACAGTGATATTTCTTAATAACATCAAGTGTATTACATATTGTAAACGGAAACTATTATCGTTTCCTGCGTTTCCAATATACGTCACCAATTCCGACTTGTCAAGATTTATTTTATGATAATTAGACGATGGTTCTATTAAACAGCAGTCCACTACTTAACTGAATAACTAAAAAGTTCTTTTGGGGATACTATATATTCTAAATAATAAATTGATAGATAATACATGCAATACATGGAAGGGTGGGTATGACAGAAGAAGATAATAAATGAAAAAGGCTCAGATCTCTCTAAGACTTTTTAATGATTTGTACCTTTGATAAGGTTATAAGATTTGTATCTGAATTACTTCGTCATCATCATTTTATTTGTTACGCGTTGATTACCATATTCCAATACGCTGAAATACAAGCCGCTTGCCATATGCGATCCATCAAAATTCGCTGTATAGAGATTCCCTGCTTCAGCTGCACCATTAAAGAGTGTCGCTACTTCCTGTCCAATGACGTTATACACGCGCAGACTTACATTGCCATTCTCTGGAACTGCGAATTGCACTTTCGTTGATGGGTTAAATGGATTCGGATAATTGCCAAATATTTTTAGTTCTTTTGCCACACCGACAATCGTGACTTCGGTGCTATTCGAGTACTTAAATGCACCGTCATTATCGATCTGTTTGAGACGATATGCATATTTCCCTGCTGACAGGTTATTATCTGCAAACGTATAACTGTGTGCAGTGTTACTGGTTCCAGAACCTGACACAAAACCTACCTTTGCCCATGCATTACTTGCAATGACTCTGCGTTCGATTTCAAAACCNNCAAAACCATAGTTGTTGACTTCCGTAGCCGTGTTCCACTTCAGCTGGGCAGCCATCTTCTGAGCAGCCGTTGTGAAGGAGGTCATCTCGACTGGAAGTTGCGAACCATCGTTTGGAGAACTCAGATTAACCGCATCTTGAGGAACGCGTGTTGAGACGATGCGGTATTTGGGATCGCCAATGACTACATCCATCCATCCAAGAAAGTATGATGAAGCATAGAAAGATTCTGCAACCGTGAAACCATTTGTATACATTGGGAAAAGAATATTTACATCTGCCATCGCGTTAGAATAAGGTTCATAGACATATCCTTTTGCGGCAGTGACACCTTCCGAAATTAAATCTGCGATAAGTGATTGCCCGTAGACAGCTGGTGTAGAAAAGCTTCTTGCAGATGTAGATACATAGGTCTCTGCGATAGCACCCGGCAAATAGGTATTCATTGGTTTTGCATTTGTGGTGTAAAGCTGACAGTTCGCGTCATTGCTTCCCCAGCTCGCATAACCAAGCACGTTCGATTGTGTGGTCAAGTAGGCTGTCGTCGCATCTAAATTTGTTGTCAAACCANNAAATGAGAAAGTGACTTGGTAGGATCCATGTCCAACACAAACATAGCACTTGTTGGAATTGTTGCCGGTATTGAAGAAGCACGATCAATGATGCCCTTGATATCAGTAAATGTGTAACCGTCAAGGCGGGTGACCAGATAGATTCCGTACTTGCTTCTGGTGAAGTTATCACGTTTTCCATAATATGGTGAAATAATTCTTCCGTTNNAGGCATACGGACCAAGAATGAGAGTAAGTTCGCTTTCAACTGAGGAGTTAGCATCTGCCATCGAGCGTTTTACCTTCAGCGGCATGCCCTTCGTTGTAACGATATAGTTAATGCTATCCTTCAGATTACGTGAGATGAGAATAGATTCTATCTGACTTCGCATATTTTCAAATTGAACGCTGTCGATTTCTTCTGTCGTCGGCGCGGTGATGCGAACAATATTATCGTTGGATATATTTCGTCGTTGAGCAAAGTATGTGCCGATACTGTCAGAAATCGGACTTGCTCCATTAATGACGACGACTACATCTTTATAAGTCGATGTTTGCGCGTTTGCTTGAACGATCATACCTGCGATAACTAATTGAAGTATTAAATTTATAATTGTTCTTTTCATCACTGATTCCTTTTTCCAATGTGTCTGGTATAAAAGAGTCAGTGTTTGTGCCATTAGTTCTGGTAAGGAAATGACACAAGAGTGCAAGAAAAGCGAATTAATATTGCTTAAAACAGCTTGAAATTAGGGATTTTAAAGTTACACGTCTTATTTCCCAAGCAATAGACAAAACGCCTGAATGGTTAGTAAATGTAGATTCTACATTTCTTACAGAAATCTTACATCTACACTAGGAAAAAGTTGACCTAGCAGAATTTTTATAAGTAATCTTGAGTTGAATGTTTAGTAGCCGAAGATTGCGAGTGCGAAAATAAAAAAGGCTCAGATCTCNNCTTTCCAAACTGTTTACCTAAACCTTGTCAAGGATTTACATCCTTGACAAGGTTACAAGGTTTGTATCAGGATTATTTCGTCATCATCATTTTGTGCGTTATACGCTGAGTACCGAATTCCAACACGCTCAAATACAAGCCGCTTGCCATATGCGATCCATCAAAATTCACTGTATAGATATTACCTGCCTCAGCTGCACCATTAAAGAGGGTCGCCACTTCCTGTCCGATGACATTATACACGAGGAGACGTACATTGCCATTCTCTGGTACTGTGAACTGCACCTTCGTTGACGGGTTAAACGGATTCGGATAATTGACATAAAGTTTCAACTCTTTGGGCACACCGATGATCTCAACTTCAGTGCTGGCAGAGTACTTAAATGCACCGTCATTATCGATCTGTTTGAGACGATATGCATATTTCCCTGATGATAAATTATTATCTGCATACGTATAACTGTGTGCAATGTTACTGGTTCCGTTTCCTGCTACAAATCCAACCTTTGCCCATGCATTGCTTGTAATCGCTCTGCGTTCAATCTCAAAACCATAGTTGTTGACTTCTGTTGCTGTGTTCCACTTCAGCTGTGCACTCATATTCTGAGCAACTGCTGTAAAGGAGGTCATTTCCACGGGCAGCGCGCCGGCATTACCAATTGTCCAAGGTGAGAACGATGTTACGTTTGTCAGAGTTGTTGTATATATCGGATCAGATCCTGATGTTACACCACCTATATCTGTCCATGCTGTTCCATCGTAACGCAACGCTATACAAGAAGTAGGAACGCAAGAGCCACCCATGTCTGCACTATTCCATGTAAAGGTCACATTAGCGGGATTAGTGCCTGTGATTGTCCAAGTTTTCTTGCACGATGCTTCATCGTTTTTTGTTGCCGGAACTTCGCCACTTACAATTGCAGCTGTGTATGTTCCGCCAGAAGCGCTGGTAAAGGATACTGGATTATAGCGAGTTGCTGTGCCGACTGGGAATATAAAACCGCCGCCTGCTGTGATCGTTCTGATTACTTTGCCAGTTCCGTTTGTAACTATACTCTTACCATCTGCTGCGCCGTTCACTGTACCGCTAATCGTAAGGTCGTTATTGCCAAGAATTAAATTGCCTAATGTAAATGTCAGTGCGCCACTAATTGTCATTGGGTTGTTTAAAGTAAGACCAGCACTACTATTGACATTCAGATTAGACAAAATGGTGTAGGAGTAAGCCACCCCTCCACCAGAAGTATTAATATAATCCACTGTTGTCTGGGAAGGCGTAACCGTAACCCGAAGGTGCCCAGGACTGGGTAGAGCCTTTATCGTGTACCCAACACCAGTAGTATATTCACCGAATCCATTTCCAGAAAAACCAGCTGCTGGAAGTGCCTGGTAGACGATCCCGTCCCGTTTCTCATAACCATACTGATGATCATGTCCATGGAAAACAGCGGTAACACCGTTATCTACCAATATCTGATGAATCGGTTTAGACCATGTCGGACGTTTGGTAGTGAAACCCCAGGTAGTACCATCTTCGTTATACCCTCCCCACTCACAGTACGTTCCAGCGGCTGCTCCACCTCGTATGTAGTCATCTGTACCTCCGGTCGGGTGGTGCATAAAGAGAAACTTGTATGTCGCATGACTATTCTCAAGCGTTTGTTTTAACCAGGCGTACTGTGTATCCCCTAACGTCCAATGCCATCTATCACCGTCCGAAGATCCTGGTTCTCCTCCACCGGTATTCCCAATAAATGGTTTTGCTGTCGTATACCAAAAGGGATCTATAGTTACAAAGAGTGCATCACCCCAAGTCCAAGCATAATAATCTTCGTGCAACTTATCACCGTTTAGAGCAGAATAAGTATCAGTATTTCCAGAGTAGAAGGAGGCATCAGGAACAGGATTGGGGAAATACCTTTTTTGAGCATTTGTAGCCCAGATCGCTTCGTTATCACTAATATGCCAGCCCTCTTCATTCTCATGGTTTCCTACAACTATAAATATAGGAACAGAAGGGCTAACAAGTCCCAAAGCAGTAGAGGTACGCTGAAAAAGATAGTTAGCATCAGCCGTTGCATAGGTAGATACACCATCCATTGCAAATGTGTCACCAAGGTCAATAAGAAAGTCAGGATTGTCATTTGCAACATTTGTTAAAGTTTGCTGCCACGTAGCAGCGCTACCAAGCATTATGTTAACATGTGAATCAGAAGTAACGTCAAATGTAAACGTGCTCCCAATTGGTTTTTGCATAGTGAAAGTATGTTCTGCTCTTGCTAAAAAAGTGCCTGACCCACTAGTGCTATATCTCAATCTGTAATAATATTTTGTATTAGCACTTAAACCATCTATTACAATTACAATCGGTTCATTAGCAGCCTTGTTTACTGTTGATGTTGTGATGGTATATAGACCTGATGATAAACCACATTCTACATAAGCATAAAGGGCAGAACTTGAAACAACATTTAATGTTATGGAATGATCTGTTGGGCGTGCTAACAGCTCTGTCCCCGTAAAAGTCTGAGCAACAGACTCGGTTACAGAAACCAAGCAAAGCAACAAAACAGAATAAATGTTAACTTTTAAATATTTACTCATATAAACCTCTCATAGTGATATCTATAATTAAACTAATACATCATTCTGTTTCGTTAAACCATACATTTAAATAAAGGCGGTGAGAATGACTGCCGCCTTTATTTTCTTGTTTATTATTTATTTGAATAATTGTTTTTCACCTGATTATTTGATCCCGACTAAAATCACGTTGGGATGATTTCACAAAAAGAGCGAAATTACTTCGTCATCATCATTTTGTGCGTTATGCGCTGATTACCATATTCTAATACACTGAAATACAAGCCGCTTGCCATATGCGTTCCATCGAAATTCACTGTATAGAGATTCCCTGCTTCCGCTGCACCATCAAAGAGGGTTGCTACTTCCTGTCCGATGACATTATACACACGTAGACGTACATTGCCATTCTCAGGAACTGTGAACTGCACCTTCGTTGACGGGTTAAACGGATTTGGATAAT
>PLMK01000065.1:49744-154917 GCA_003142475.1 Ignavibacteriota bacterium | reverse complement strand
TAATTATATCACAATTCATGGAACGAATTTTTCAGGTGTTTTAGATAGCACTAAAATTCAAAGTTATTTTGTAGATACAACACATAGTCATGATACAACGATTGCATATAGTGGTGTCTATTTTAATAATATACTTGCAGAAGTTGTGGAATGTTCTTCGACTATGCTTAAGGTCCGGAGACCCAATGTAGCTTCAAGTTCTTGTGTCATAAAAGTGATACCCAGCAATGTGCTTTTTGCTGCCAAAATGAGTCCGTACAATATTGATGCTGTAGTTACTTCATACGGTAACTTTATTGATAATGTACAATTTGCAACCGTCGCGATGGATAATGCGGAAAATCTCTATACAGTCGCAACATCGACCCGAGTAATTACTCAAGTTACACCAACTGGTCAGAAAACTATATTTACAGGTCTAGCCACTAAAGCACCTACAGACGCAAGAGTTAACCCTGCCGGCGACAAAATGTATTTGCTCAGCACTGCCAGGAAGATCGATGTCGTTGATCTTCAGACCGGATCAGTAGCTCTCTTGCCCCTCCCTACATCGGGCAACCAACTTCCATCTGGAAAATTACCCAGTTTTGGTGATTTTGATACTTCTGGATATTTTTATTGTGGAGGAGTAAGAACAGGAATAATAGTAATACCACCTAGTCTTGTAGTACCAACAGCAACCTTATATACTACAGACAATATTACAGCAATGCGTGTTTATAAAGGATATCTTTATGTATTAGTAAAACCAGCCACCGGAACACCTTCGCTTGTGATTAACCGCCATTTGATTGGAACTAATGGCGCTCTGGGCGCACAAGAACAGTGGCTCGTGCTAGATCAAACGATAGCAGGAACATCAACAACAACTATAAGGTCAATGGCATTCTCTGCCAATGGAACTCTATATCTTTGCACTAATTTAACTAATCCAATTTTTATTGTCGATCCTGTTACAAAAAATATAGATTATTTATATAAGGGCATTATTCCGGCCTATGGCGGTCAATGTTGCAGTTTTTCAAAACAGGTTTCTTCAAGTGTGGTCACATCTCTGTATGTCATAACTGGTGATGGAACTACAGCGCAACAATATAAAGTCTATCAAGTAAATTTAGGTTCATAAATCTATACAATCGATCTAACATGACTCTGGAGAGGAAATGTTAACGCGGTATGTTGGATATGATCTGGTATTATGAGAGGTTAAGGAGCAATTTAAAATTTAAATATTGAAGCTCGTAAACAATTATGTGTAATGACAATAGAAAGGAGGAATAGGATAATATTGGTGCTAAACTCTTTAGTACTAATTTAGCCTAAATTCAGAACGTTTTTTAAAGTATCGAAAGGAGGTCAAATCGTATTAAAAAGTTGACTCACTGTTATAATGGGTTATTGATTTTTATATCATGTATTCATTAACAACATAATTAAGGAGTTAAGAATTATGCGTATCAGGTCGATTATTATTTGTGTAGCTCTTATTGTACTGATGACATCTATCAGTATGTCTCAGTATTCTGCAAAAGAAACTTTTAATTATGCCAAAGGAGCTTCTATAGATACTCTCATGGGAGGAGCGGGTGATGGATGGGCAGGTCCTTGGTATAAGGTAGCCGCAAGCAAACAAAATGTGACGGTTATTGCCGATACAGGTTTGCCCTATGATGCTCTCAATTACAATGTTCCCAATGTAGGCAGACATCTTGAAACCAAAGCGGATACGAACGGAACTGAACTGCGCTATGCCCGTGATCTGGATAAGACATGGCCAAACGATTCCGGAAANNGGCAAAGGACATGGACTGGATAAATATACGTGCGGCGGTGGCTGGCATGGCAGCCCGGGTCGCGAAGTATCTAATACTGTCTGGTCCGAAGGCCCGCAATGGCTTGTAGGAAAAGTGGTGTGTAGAGGGGCGGCGAATGCCACAATGGACACAGTCTATATGTGGATAAGTCCAGATCCGACAGCTGGTGAGCCCAAGCTAAAAGATACAGCCTGCCTCACAGCCTTTAAGATCCCTCAGATCACTACGGTCCGTGTTGAATATGGCGGAGACGTTGGAACGGTAGGAATCTCAGCGAGCTTTGATGAAATCCGGTTAGGGACCACCTGGGCAGACGTTTCTTCATCCTTGGGCCAAGTCGTAACAGGAGTACCTTATGCGTCAAAGAGTCTTCCAAATCGATTTGCTTTATCTCAAAACTATCCGAACCCGTTCAACCCGAGTACCCAAATTCTCTACACGCTGACGAACAGCAGTAAGGTTCGTCTCACTGTGTTTGATCTTTTGGGAAGGCAGGTGGCAGTTCTGGTAGATGGTGTACAGAGTGCGGGACAGCATACTGTACAATTCTCAGGTGCTGGTTTCACAAGCGGTGTTTATTTCTACAAACTTGAGAATAATAGCGACGTCGTTACGAAGAAGATGCTTCTGTTGAAGTAATGAGAAATATGTAATTTCTCAACTAAGAAATAGATAAAGAAACAAAGGCCGGGTGAGTGCAAAACTTGCCCGGCCTTTTTTTGTGCAGAATAGACACAAAAATATTTAGTTTATTTAAATATGAATACATATGCTTTTTGATTTTAAATTAAAAATGATCGCATAATTAAATGCATGTTTAGAAAATGAAAATGAGTCAGATAAAAAGAACCAGAGATTAGCAAATTGAATAATTACGCTTTAATAATTAATCCACCTGTCTGGTTAACGTCTGTTATTTTGCGGGATGAGTATTTTGGATCATCTTGACCTTTGCAAGCAGCTCTTTTGCAGGTTGGTATGTTGGATACCTGTTGATAGTCTGTTGTAGCACGCGAATTGCAGGTTCAGTCTTTTCCGTGAGCAGATATGCAAAAGCAAGCATATAGGCATTTTCCGCAGAAACAGTAGGGGAAACAAGAAACTTAGACAATTCTTCATAATAATGAATGGCTTTTTCAGGTCTTTTTTGTTTTATGGAGATATCACCCAGAATTCGATTGGCGAATGCGGTCTGCTGGATTTGTAAAGAGGCGAGAAGTGTTTTCTCGGTTTTTGGGAAATCCTTTTGCATGAAACAAAGCTGAGCAAGTTTGAGATAGGCCGTAATATCAAGAGGGAATTGACTCATGATTGTTTCATATTCCTTCTCAGTGTTGATGAAATCGTGATGTTGCATATAGTATTCTGCAGCGTTTTCATGTGCGGTTACCCAGCCAATTTGATTACGGGCAGCCTGTTCAGCGATAAATCGCAATGTATCAGTTTCTTTGATAGGCATAACGGTGGAAGGTGGGCTTTTAAAAGGCCATCTGGATGTAAGGAATTCGGTTTTCCTTACCGCAAGAAATTCATCAACCTCAGTTACATGACGATGTTGCCAAAGGAAATCATCGGTCACTGTGTCGCATTTCGCCCATTCTTCGGGTGAAGCTAAGAGACCATGCTTGCGCATCAGCATTGCATATTCCTTTGCGATGAAAAAATGTCCACGTGCATTTGGGTGAAGATGTTCAAAGATAAAGTCGTGTCCGATGAGAGAATCCTGTGAGAGAGACTTAAAAGTTTTTTCAATATCAACTATAAAGCAGTGTCCGCTGTCTTCCATAGTCCGAATAAGGTCGTTGAATTTGCTGTCTGTTCGGAATCGTAATTCGTCATAATCTCGTGCGAGAACATACTCAGAATATGCTTCATGCTTTTTCCCTTGTGCATCGAGGCATTGAGCAAGTCGATAATGTGCATCGGCATAAAGAGTATCCAATTCGATACTTGATCGAAAACGAATAATGGCAGAATCGAGATTGCCCTTCGATTGGAGATCCAATCCGCTTTTGTACAATTGTTCGAATTGAGATCGTTGTTGTTCCGAAATGTTAGGTGAATGATTCGATATAAACGGAAATTGATCTCGAATGTTCGATACTTGAGTGCTTAGAAAGAGAGGGATGTGCCGATCCCTGCATCGATCGGCTAGGTCTTTAAGATTCTGTTCGAACACGGTATAACTTTTAACATAAACATCGTTTCCATAAGGAACATTTTTTCCCTGAGCGACTTGTTCCATTATTGTGGAATGACTCGAATAGTCGATAGGAGCTTTTTCCAGAAAGCCGAGCACTTCGTCCATGGTGTGCTTCATAAGCTGGAATGTTCGCAAATGGATCATGCGAAGATATAAGAGTGTCATCCATCGAGCTGGAGCTACACGTTCATTTGATGCCACTCCAAGTACACCATAAAATTCGTTATGGCCGTCGTAGACAATAAACAGGTCAGGATTGTACTTCATCAAATCATCGCTCAGGTCTAAAACGGTATAGCTGTTGGTGGCTGTCATACCTAAATTTATGATCTCGATTGGACGATCAGGGAAGATAGCTTCCAAGCGGTCGCGTAGGAAAGAGGAAAAAGCACCATTGTACCAGTAAGGATATCCAACGGTTGTGGATCCACCAAGACAAAAGATGCGGAATGTTCCTGGAGGTTTGGAAACGAGAAAATACTCCGGTGAAGGATCTGGGTTGAAATTGATGCGATTGAAATATCGATTCTTGACAGATGGATTCAGCGTGTAATAAGGTCTCCCGTTAACAGTCTCCATAGTAAAAAGCGAGAGATCGGGACCATAGTGAAACAACCATAAGGAGAATTCGAGAAGCATAAAAAAGAGAATTGGAAATGAAAGAGCAATAATCTTAAATAAACGCATTCGTCGCGGGGTGATGCTCTGGGGCGGATGTCGATGAGTCTGCTGTTTCAAGAAGTAACTCCAATGTGGGATGAACACAATGCTATCACTATGGTTCTCTTAGGCGATGAAATAATTTAAGAAAAATATTCTTTTTTTGAAATAAATCAAAACAGTTCAATATTAAAATAAAAATGCTCGGGTGAAGTTCGTTGATACACACTATGCATGATTTGTTCTCTTTGGATGAAGGAGAACAAAGCAATGAATGAATCTAGAATATTGATGCTATTTAATAAGTGCCATTTTCATGGTTTTAATAAAATATTCCGTTTGCAGTTTGTAAAAATAAATACCGCTCGATAAATATGACCCATGAAACGAGATTTCGTAATTACCTGCAGCTTTTTTCTCGTTGCTAAGAAGAGTTGCTACTTCACGTCCCATAAGATCGTACACTTTCAATGTTACGTTGCTTATTTGCGGAAGCGAATAAGAGATCATAGTCTGTGGGTTAAATGGATTTGGATAGTTTTGACTGAGGGAAAAATGCATAGGATTTTGTTTGATGTCCTCTACTCCAGTTGTACTAGGTGTACGAAAACTCTTTACTGTTATACTACTCGATGTATCAATGCCGTCCGTTACCTTAACATCCCAATAGTAAAACGTATTATTCCGAAGACATTTGCTCCCATCAAAAAGGAACGATGTTGTATCAAGTTGTGTGATTGTAGTATCAAACTGCGCTTTTGTTGTGTCTATATTAGGACCATAGAGATGGAAAATATACTCCAGCTCGTCTGAATTAGGATCAAAAGATTCGTTCCAAGAAAATGGGATAGCCCATAATTTTAAGACTTTTTTATCATATGGATAGACTAATTCAAATGGTGCAGGAGGATAATTTACGTCAAGGCTGTTTCCGGATGTAATATTAGCGGAATATGATTTACATGTCAGTCCTTGTCCGTCGCGCCAGATTTCAAATCCAGCTTCCATATTGGCAAGATACCACGAAGTTTTTAAGTATCCTCTATTCAATGCATCGCGTAAGAAATCTTTAAGATCTAAGCTTATACTATCGACAGGTGTGGCAATCTTATACGTGATATAATTCCAGGAAGACATCAAGTAGAAATAGACGTCCCACGTATATCCTCCAATATTCACCGTCGCAACTTTGCCGCCGGCCGGTCCTGCGCCTCCGCCATAGTTGAGCCAAATCATTAATTCTCCTACATAGGTTGAACTTATAGGTACATCATCGAGCCAGCACTCAAAAGCAGCGTCCCATGTTCCGCTAACACCAGTTGTATCAATGGACCATGTGAACGGAGCGGTGCCGATTTGTGTCAGCATTTTAGGCATAGGACTATTCGTAGTCGGCGTTCCACCCCAATGGCTGCCTTTCCAAATGAAAGGATAAGCCGCCACACTTCCGCCTGTATTGTTGTGCTTAGAGAGAATTACTTTGTAATAGGTCGAGTTTAAATCCACTTCCAATGTCTGTGCAGTTGTCGCTCCCCAGACATTATTGGCTACATTGTACTCTCCATTCATGACCGATGTCGAATTAGGACTCGGCATTTGAATGATCTGTGCAATTAGACCAAAGCGAAACAATAGAAGGGCCCAAAATATTACAAGGTTTTTTTTCATATTCTTATTTTATATTAATAATTTCGTTAACAAAGTTTTTTGAATTATTTTATCTTGAATTAATCACAATTGTCCCTTCTTCCAATCTATCCGATGTGGCTTTCAACGTAATTCCATCTGCTTTTTCATTTGATTGAATGACAACAAGGCAAAGGCCATGGAATGCTTTCCGAACGTTTGTTTTAAAGGATTCCATGCTTGTTTGAAGTCCATTATCAACGCCAACAATTTTACAATTGCCGGAAACATTGAAGTGGATTAAATTATCGGCATACGGTACTAACGTACCTTGTGCATCCAAGACTTTAACTGTGATAAATGATAGATCTTTACCATCTGCTGCAATTGTACTTCTATCGGCCGCAAGAACAATCTTTGCAGGTGTCCCGGCTGTCTTGATTTCCTGAGTTAGAATTTCTTTGCCATTGCTACGACCAATTGCTTTCATTACTCCAGGTGCAAAAGGTACCTTCCACATAACGTGCAAAGCATCGCCGATTTTCTCTTTTGTCCCAAGTGATTGACCATTCAGAAATAATTCCACTGTCTCACAATTTGCATATGCCCAAACGTCAACAGTGTCGCCTTGTTTCCAATTCCAGTGGGGGAAGAGATGCAAAACTGGTTTGTTCGTCCATTCACTTTGATACATATAGTAAATATCTTTCGGGAAACCGGCTAAATCTATAATACCGAAATATGAACTACGAGCCGGCCAGCTATAGGGAGTGGGCTCACCAAGATAATCAAAACCCGTCCAAATATACATGCCAGAGAGGAATGAATATTTTTTGATCAGCTTCCACGTTTCTTCATGAGTAGATCCCCATGGTGCACTGCAGTTATCGTATGATGAACATGTAAAATCTGGGTTGCCGGTCGTTAATATGCTATCGTATCGTACCGGCCATCGTCTAGTACTGTCCGAAGGCATATCGTAACTGCCGCGTGTTGCTAATGCCGAAGTTGTTTCAGAACCGATAAACTTCTTTCTGGAATACGTTTTCGGGAAATCCTTATATACTTGCCAACTATAGCTGTACCCAATTAAATCGAGAGCGCCGGATCGGATAACGGGATTCAATGAGTCAACATCGTTGCAGTTTGATGTAATGGGACGTGTCGGATCAAGAGTCCTGACCAAAGCGGTCAATTCCTTTGCTATGATCATTCCGCTAGTGTTCTGCTTGTCATATTGCTCGCTGACCTCGTTGCCAATACTCCAAATGAAGATACTGGGATGATTCCGGTCGCGAAGCACCATATCCTGAATATCCCGCTGATGCCATTCATCCCAATTCAACGAGTAATCAAATTGTGTCTTCCCCTTTTTCCACATATCGAATGCTTCATCCATTACAATGAATCCCATCTGGTCGCATAAATCTAAAAGTTCAGGAGCAGGCGGATTATGGGATGTACGAATTCCGTTAACACCCATTTCTTTTAAAATTTCAAGCTGACGCTGGAGTGCTCTATAATTAACGGCAGCACCAAGGCAGCCTAGATCATGGTGATTGCAAACGCCTTTAATTTTTACATTGTTTCCATTTAAGGAAAACCCTTTTGCACTGTCAAAAGCAAATGTGCGGATGCCAAGTGGTGCTTCTACGTTGTCATATTGTTTGCCGTTGCATTCTATCGTTGTGAGGACATTGTAGAGATAGGGATTTTCAATGGACCATAAGATCGGATATTTAAGAGTTAAATCTTGGAAGATAACGGAAACAGAATCTTTCGATGCAAGAACTTTGGATTCAACATCAGCGATGCGTTTGCCGGTTTTATCGAGAATCGATGTTCTCAAGATTACCATTCGATTCCTCGGAGACGCATTTCGAACTTTTGTTTGAACAGAAACTGTTGCAGATTGATCGGTTACTTGTGGAGTTGTGACAAATGTTCCCCAATGGTCAACAAAAATATTTTCTGTCGTCACCAACCAAACATTCCGATAAATTCCGGAGCCGGAATACCAACGCGAATTTGGCTGCTGTGAATTATCGACCTTCACCGCTAAAATATTGTTTTCTTTCCCATATTTCAGAAATGGAGTCAATTCATATCGGAAAGAACTATAACCATATGGACGCTTCCCAAGATAATGGTCATTAATCCACACTTCACTGTTTCGATAGACACCGTCAAAATCAATAAATGCCAATCGCCCTTTTTGTGAATTTGGCAAGGTGAATGTTTTTCTGTACCATCCGATACCGCCCGGCAACGCTCCACCACCGGGGGTAGCTGGACAATCTTTGCTGAATTTCCCTTCGATACTCCAATCGTGCGGGAGGTCGAGGGTTCGCCAATGAGAATCGTTCAGCCCGGATTCTTGACCGTTCTGAATATCGCCTAAATTGAATTTCCAGTTCTTTCCGAAGTTCTCGGTCTTTCTGGGATTCAATGAAAAAGCTGCGGACGAAATCAAGAGAAGAAGTATTGGAAGGAAAAAACATGAATGGAAGATCAATATTCCTGATTTCTGTATTTTCATATTCATCGGTAATGCTCCTTTTGTTATATATCTTTATTATAAGATACACAAAAATAAAATCGTATAATTGCTGAACTTTTGCATTATGCAATAAAAGTTAAGTTCTCCGTACTATTTCTTGAATTCCCATTCAGTGGCATCTGTGAATATTTTCTCACCCCTATATCCAATAACATTTATTTGATTTTTCCTCGGCTTTATTTCTATTTGCTTTCGCGTTAGTTTATGGATGTCTGATTGCATAGATTTTTAACGTTGCGACGTAATATCCTCCTTACTTTGCACCCGTATTAACACCGTCTGCATTGCGCGCCATCACCACATAATCCAGCGTCTGGCCTGGCAATTTCAACTTTTCGCCGGGTGCAACGTCGCGACTCCAAAGTTCGGCGTAGGCTCGAACGAGAAGATGATCACGCCAGACAGCTTCGGTTTTACTGGCTTTAAATCCGGCGATGATGAGAGACCTTCGCAATGCTTCCGCCGCGCTTGCAATAACCGGATCTGTCTGTTTCAGCGTAACGGTCGGATACGCACCGGTCGAGAAGAGCACAAAAACCGTTGCCCCTTTCGCGGACGAATTGATGCGGAAGTCCAGATCGGTTTTAAACTTGGGGTCGCTCAAGCGGCGCGTGGCGATCCAACCTGCGCCCTCAACCTCTTTCGGCAATATATCGAACGTGTTGTCGGAGGAGCCATCCACATCGGTATAAACCGGCCCTTGGGATTCGACCGGACGATCAATAAAGCAGGCGTGGTTTTCCGCATTGGAACTTTCCAAATCCTGCACCAGCGCGGCAGGGTCCGGTGAACCTGCTGACTTCTGGTAAATAATCATGCGGTCGCTGTGCCCTTGGTCATCGCTGACCTCGACAACGTTTCGTCCTGGCTTGAGCGGTGTTTTCCAGAAGAACACGTTCGCCACCGGGATGCCGGGTACCGACACAACCGTCCCGTCATTCTTTTTCATCTTGGAATCTGGTATGCGATAACTGCCGTTCTTGATTTTTTCCTGGGCGACTCCATTTAGGGTCATCTGCAATTCGGTGGCGTTGGAATATGCCTTTATGCCATTGTCGGGTGCAAAGGCTCGTAGAAAGTGGTACCGCCCGCAAAGATGCACCACCGGCTTGTTGGGATTAAAGAATGCCTGAAACAAAAAGGCCGCGTCCTTCGGCGTGCCCGCGAGTGTAAGCAATCCCTTGGTGTTGCGATTGTTTTTGAACTTCAAATTGTAGAACTCGCGGAAATTCCACCATAAGAACATGGGACGATTAACAACGTCATTGCGGCAAACGGTCTGGAGCCGATACTCAGTAAACATCTCCGAGTACTCTTCAGGCTCGTATTCATTGACCGTAAATTTTATTGTGCCATAAGGAACATGGTGCGTGATCCAATCGCCCGATCCGGTCTCGGAAACCCTATCATTGTGCGGCGATTTCGTGAAATCAGTATAGGGGCCATCGGTATACCATCCGTCGTAAGGATTGTACGCGATAAAATCGCAGTTCTCCGCTACCTGATTGCCAGTAGCCGCATAGGTTACTAGGCGCGTGGGATCTTCCTCTTGCCGAATAACGTTGGCATAGTGGCTGACCACGTCCAGAATGGTCTCATTGCCCGCGCTCCAAAAGAGGATGCTGGGATGGTTCCAGTATTGCCGCACCATCTCGCGGGTGAGGCGTTCGCCGTCGGGTGTTATGGTTTTTTCCTCGTTGCCCGCCTCTTTCCAAAGCTGCCCCGCGTAGCCGTTCTCGGCCCACACTACAATGCCGCGCTCGTCCGCGATGTCGTATTCCAGTTGGCTGTGCGGATAATGCGGCAGTCGCACCATATTCACGCCCATGTCGGCCATCCATTGCCATTCGAGGCGCAGATCATCATCGCTCACCGCATTCCAAACATATTCGTTTTGTGCGTGCTTATTGACGCCGCGAAACTGCACCTCGCGTCCGTTCAGGTAAAAGCGATTGTTTTTGAACATGATCGTGCGCAGTCCCACGCGTTCCGTTACCGCGTCAATCACCTGGCCGCCCACGCTAATTTCAGTACGAACCGAATAGAGATTGGGCTGCCCAATATCCCAGAGTTGGGGGTGTGTGATTTTTCCCGCGGCCTTGATCGTTGCCGTTTCTCCGGCGGGAATGGTTTGCTTCGTCTCGAACTGTGCGCAAGCCGTGGTGCCGGGGTCGGTGACAAAATGACGAACCACAACCTCGGCGGCCGACGCGAGAGAATTCTTCACGACCGTCCGCGCGTTGAGATCGGCGCTGGCCCCTGTAATGTTGCCAGGCGTCAGATAAACGCCGCTCGAACCCATATCTGGGAAAATATGTACCTCGGAAGTCTTTACCAGCCAGGCCTTACGGAACATGCCGCCATTGACGTAGTAAAGCGTAGAGCGGGAAAAACAGTTCTTGGCCTCGTTCTCGCGGTTGCCCACGCGCACGGCCAGGGTGTTGTTCAGGCCGATCTTCAATGCCAAGGTCAGGTCAAAGGCGGATGCCGAAAACGCGCCCTTGTGTTGACCAATGAACTGGCCATTGACGAAGACGTCTTTCACTGTGGCAGCTCCTTCCAGCACTAGATACACACGCTTGTTTCGGTCGGCCTCGGTCAGCGTTATGGTCTGGCGATACCAACCGGCGGTGGTGTCTGATAGGCCGGATTGGCGAAAAACATGTGGAATGGCGACTTGCTTCCAGTCTGCTCTCTTCGGCGGCTGGAGTACTGTCGTATTTGTTTCAACATCTTCGACAAACTCCCAGGTCGCAAGTGGAATGAACTCGCGCAGAGATTTTGCGGGTAAATTAGCTCTGACTGATGTGAGAGGCAATATAAAAAGGCATGGAAGGAGAAGCTGATGGCAAAGATTCATAATGGTTTCACCTGTAAGTTTGATTTTGATATTCTTGTTCATTTAAAGAACCGCAATTTTGGTAAGCCTATAACATAGGCGACAATAGTAACTATGAATAATGCATCTGATTCACTTCAACAAAACAAGTTTTTTGGTTTCTGTAAATGAGCCTGCCTGTAAACGATAGAAATATATTCCGCTTGGTAAATCTGCGGCATTCCATTGCTTTGAGTATGTTCCAGCAGGCAACTCTTCTGATAGAATAGTAATTACCTCTCTTCCTAACGAGTCATATACTTTCAATGATACAAATGATTTGGATGGAAGACTAAATGAAATCGTGGTCACTGGATTAAACGGGTTCGGATAGTTTTGATCAAGATTGAAATGCGCTGGCAAATCGTTTGAGGATCTTTTCACCGATGTAATCATCCCCCAAGCACGTTTGAGATTAGCGAGGGCTGAAGCGTTGGGAACCGATAAGGTTATGCTTGAACCACTACCGCTTTTCTTGGTCATGCTGTACCAGTCTCCATCTCTTAAACCAGGCCAGTAAAAACTCCCCATGCCCCAGGAATGTAATTGAGTAGCGACACCACGGGCATAATAATAAAAGAAATTACTCGTTAAGCCGGGACTGTAATCGATATAGTCATAATAAATGCTATTCTTGTAGCCAGGGCTGCAAGGATAACCCCACTCGGTGCATATAGTGCGGCTTGAATAGCTGCCTACGTAACCGGCGATATGGTTAGACCACTCAGCTTCGGTTGTATATGGTGGTGAAACAAAGAATGAATAATCGTGTACGGCTAACAAACAATTGTTTAAACGGGGGTCACCACCGACTGCGGGAACATTTTGAGCCGTCGCGGATCCATCAAGAATAACTCTGCTCTGTGAAACGGATGTATACGTGGTTATCCAGCTATAATACATATTACATAAATCAGTGGCACTGTAACCGTATGGCTCATTGATGGGTTCAAAATAACAGTTGGTGTCGGCGCCATATTTGTTAACAACTGTTGTCCACATGTTCCAGAAATTGGTCATATTGGCCGGTTTTCCATTATTAGCAGCCCAATAGCACAAGACAACCTTCCCTTTAGAAAGTGCTATATCAATGGCGCCAGTGTACGTGCTCCAATAGCTTGAAACGGTTGATTCGTTAATTGGCATGCGTACACTGTTGGAACCCAGGAGAGACATCATTTGGCTGATAACTGAATCTGCGACTATTGAAGCTGAAGAATAGGTATCGGTTGAACTAAGTCCCGATAAATACAAAACGCCGCTTTGGAAGTTGTCCCTGGCGTCCGCCCAGTTCACGCCATAAAAACTACCTGTAGTAGATATATTTCCATCGACTGTAGGTGTGGCGGAACCTTTTATACTTTCAATATCGGATGGCGAAAGAGAATCCGTTGTTCCGTTGCTCTTGTTAACCATCATTTTGGTCTGAGAATAAATTGGAAATGAAAAGACCAGAAGAATAAGAAAAAGGAAAAAGTGCTTCATTGTTGACTCCTTGACAATTAGATTTTAAACGTTAAACATTTAATGTTCATCTCGCATGAATTACGGTGACACCCTTTAGCAGGTTGCCTGAAGTTGCAGTCAGCGTAATCTCTCCAGCTCCACCAGTCCTTTTGACGGCAACCATACACCTGCCTTCGTACACATCGTGTTGATTCAATTGATAGCTCTTAACATCGTTGTCATTTCCGTTTTCAATGCCGAGGATTCTGCCTTTTCCGCTGATATCAAATTTAATAAGATTATCAGCGTAAGGTACACGATTACCATTGTTATCCTCTATGCGAACCTCCACACAAGAGACATCACCAGAGCTTATACTCGACTCGATAGGTGTCAGGATAATTTTGATGGGGGAGCTGGATGTACGCAGCTCGTCTGTGGCGACTTTTCTTCCGTTGTCCTCTGCCACAACTTTCAACACACCCCGTTCATAGTTCACTTGCCATATCAACGTCGGATTGCTGAATTCGGCGCGCTCTTTGACTCCCAAAGATTTACCGTTGAGAAATAATTCCGCCGTTCGGCAATTCGTGTAACAAATGACCGTCGCCTTTTTCTCATCGGGCCAGTCCCATGAATCGACAAGATCATCCCTGCCGTTCCCTGTCTTCACCGAAATGTGAACAACTGGCTTGTCCAACCATAGGCTCTGCCGAAAATAAAAATTCGGTTTCTTGAACGCCGCGAGATCGATCAACCCATATCCAGCGCATCTGTTAGGGAACCTGTTCGCCTCACCAAGGTAATCGACCCCAGTCCATAAGAATTGTCCCGCAACGTAGGGGAGATCCCTTACCGAGACCCATGATTCAAAAGAATGACCAGTTTCACTAGCGAATATTCTTCTCTTCGGATATTTCCTGTGATCTGTTGCGTAATAAGATTCCATGTAGTTGTACCCGACCACATCGAAAAGACTCGCCAATCCCAGACTGTCCGATTGATGAATGTTGGCCAAAGCTGCGGTGACAGGCCGGGTAGTGTCCATTTGGTTCACTGTATTGATAAGCTTCTCTGCTATGGAGACAAGCTCTTTCGCTGAAGGTCTCCAGCTCTCATAGAATGGGTCGTTCGAGTCCGCATACGGATCGTTCGGAGAGTCGATTTCATTTCCGATACTCCACAGGATAACGGACGGATGGTTGCGGTCCCGGAGCATCATATCTGTCATGTCTTTGACTGACCAATCTTTGAAACACTCATGATAGCCGTATAACTCATAATAGTCGTGCAATCCCTTCGACTTTATTTCTTTTCCGACATTCCAACCCTGGAGCCATTTCTTCTTTCCTCCTGCCCATTCATCGAAAGCTTCTTCCATAACGAGGAAACCCATCCGATCACACAGGTCGAGGAATTCCGGACGGGGCGGATTATGGCTTGTACGTATTGCGTTGGCGCCCATTTCTTTGAGCAGCCTCAATCTCAATTCCCATACACTCAAGGGAACTGCTGCACCACCAAGATTTCCGGCATCATCGTGCAAACAAACACCTTTGAATTTTACCTGCTGACCATTAATAGAAAAACCGCTGTCGGGATCGAATCGAATTCCCCTGATACCAAATGGTGTTTTGTACTCATCGACAACATTGCCGCTCCGCTTCAGGTAAGTCACTGCTTCATACAAGTATGGTCTGTTAGGAGACCACAGATGCGGCTGGGGGACGCATAGAATCTGTTGAAATTCATATCCGCTGTCTTTTGGAACCATGTGGCTCGTCTCTATAACACCGACAATATGTTTACGTTCATCCAGAATAGTTGTTCCCAGACTCAGATCGCTAGAAGTGTTGTCTTCGTTTCTGACATACGTCTTGGCATATATTGTTGCCGTGTCCTTCGAGATTCTCGGAATGGTAATGAAAGCGCCCCATTCTCTCACATGCATTTTGTTCGTAACTACAAGCCAAACGTCACGGTATATTCCCGAACCACTGTACCACCGCGAATCAGCATTCTGGGAATGGTCGACTCGTACCGCCAATACGTTCCTGTCGTTCCCAAATTTCAGGTACGGGGATAAATCATAACTGAACCATATATAGCCGTAAGGACGTTTACCCAGGAAATGTCCATTGAGCCACACTTCACTGTACTCATAAACTCCATCAAACCGAATCGTGATTTTTTTCCCCCGATTCAGTCCGGAAATTCTAAACGACTTTCTGTACCATCCAATCCCACCAGGCAAATATCCCTGGCAACTTGGGTTGTCTTTATTGTAGGGCCCCTCAACGCTCCAGTCATGAGGCAAGCTGATATTCGTCCATCTTGAGTCGTTATAACCCGATTTCTCAGCACCTTTTGGATCACCCTTGCTGAATTTCCAGTCAAGATCAAAGTTTTCGATTAACCTGACAGGTTTGGATGGCTGGCAAAAGGAGACAGAAAAATCAACAGTGCAAAACATGACTGTGAGAACAAGAAATTGCATCTTTGGGAATGCGATTGAAAAATGTCTCATACGTGTTCCATTTGTGTATTTTTTAATTGATCTCTAGCATACATACTTCCGTTCAGTAGTATTTTTATGTCTTTCAGTCATTATTTAATTTCTTATACTTCATCAATGCTTCCACAAAATAGTAATCGGCATAAATAAGTGGTACATCTACTTCGCTGTTGTTGGGCATATGACCGACACTATGTTTTAGAATAAAATTTCCATTTCGGCCTAATGTGTTACGGTACTTTTTAGAGTTTAGCGTGCGAATTTGTTTTTCAGCAACAGAGAGGTATTCCTTAGATGTTTTTGATTCAACATATTGACTCAACTCAATCAATGCGGAACATATAATGGAACCAGCCGAAGCATCACGCCGGCAGTTCGGTATGTTCGGTGCATCAAAATCCCAATACGGAATTTTATCTTCGGGCAATCGCGGATGATGAATTATAAAATCGGCAATGTGTTTTGCCTGGACGAGATAGAGAGTGTCTTTTGTGAAACGGTACATCATCGTAAAACCATNNGACCCCATGCCTGTCCGCGTGCCCACGCTGAACTGTCCGCATATCCCTGCGATGTTTGTTTTGATTCAGGCACTCCGGTTATTGTATCGTAACTGACTACATGAAAGCTGCTGTGATCGGGGCGGAAATGATTTTTCATGGTAGTCGTGGCATGTATTATTGCTGCATCGGACAATGTTGGCTCTTGGAATTCTCTCGCGGCAATCATGAGTAGTTCGAGATTCATCATATTATCGATGATGACAGGGTATTGCCACTGCTTGTTCCATTCGGCACGATCCCACGAGCGGATAACTCCTAATGATGGATGAAAGCGGGTGATGAGAGAGTGAGCGGCGTTGAGGAGAATGTTCCTATACAAAGTATCACCGGTAATCCTGAATCCATTGCCAAAACTGCAATTGATGATGAACCCAACGTCATGGTTGTTGCGTGTGTACTGCTGATCTTCAACCCGCTTCGTATATTCGCGTGCCCATTTCTTGAGTTCTCTTTTGTCTGAATATTCGAACAAATACCAAAGCTCACCCGGGAAAAAGCCACTCGTCCACCAGTCTGAATTACAGGTTTGTAAATTTCCGGATCTGTCGGTCGTCCGCGGCAAGACGCCTGGTTGATTATGAAGTGAACGCGCCATTATTAAACTTTGCTGCACTGAAAAATCGAGAGCTTCACGAATGACATTTTTTATCGGCTCTTGATCGCGCGGTTGAGCCATCAATACCGTATCGAGGACAGCCACTAGAACGACCGGGATAAAATGGAATATGAGTTTTCTTATTCTCTGTTTGATCATATCTTTCTGCAGATTTATATCAATTGGCAATTCTACACATTTGTTCAATGATAACGGACAAGCTCCAGCAGCGAATTCGGCGGTGAAATTTCCTGACGCTGCTGATCGCGATTAGGCGATAGTGTTTCCCAGCGTATGAGGTAATGCTCGCCTTCCGGTGCTTTGCCGGCATCAAAAACTTTGTTCACGACCATTCCGGGGAAAGGAGAACGTACGGAATCCAAATCCTTTGGATAAAGTGTTTCCATCGGCTGCGTTTCGATCGGTGCAAGGGTGTTTTCATCGACAGCGATTTGTCCATCCCCGTATTTCACGTGGTGGTAGCCGAACACGAGGCGCCCTTTTGTTGATGAAGGTTTCGGCGGCTCGATCAACAATTCATTGACAATCGTACCGTACCCTTTAAAATCCCATCGGTACTTCCATTGGGTTACTTGCCTGTTCATCCACACACCGTCTTGAAAGCGTGCAAGAAAAAGCTGAGTGTTTCCCGATGAATCGTATTTATGGTACCCGATCAGGAGTTTGCCGCCGCTATCGAAGCCGATTTTAATTCCGATATTGATCAATCCGCCGTTCACAGGAGTCGTGTCGACATAAAGCTGTTTCTTTTCAAGCGTAATCGGCAGTTCCACTTTTTCGCCGCGAATGCTTTCCCAATGCAGCAGGTCTTCACTGCGGGCGTACGAGAGTGTATGGTTCGTTGCGCAATCGGGTGTGTTGCGCCATACCCAGAGAAGATGATACAATCCATCCGGACCTAAAAGCGGTCCCTGCATATAGGCGTTCATGTGTCCGCGGCCATCGGTCAAAGGTGCATCAAGAAGCCTTTTCCATTGCCGTTCTTTTGCATTCCAGAGATTAAAAATCTCATATCCCGATCCGCTTCTTCCATAGCGGTAATGAAAAATTATCTCCCCATGAGGATTACGAAGAAATTCCGGGTAGGTCGTTAGATCTTCATCCTTTCCTGTCATAATGTCAATGGCTTGCATCGAGTGAATATCGAACGGAATGGAACTGCGGAAATATTTTAAATGGCTGGAATGCATATTTCCGGTAAGATGAATATATCCTTCGCTATCCATGATCAATGAGAGGTAATTGTGACTATCCCATCCAACCTTTGAATCTAATTTACTGGTATCCCAAATAAGTGCATGAAGTTCACGATAGGCAAGTGTCAATTGGTGCGATGAATCGTAGAACGCCACGTATTGCTTGCTGCCAGCAGTGAACAATGAAAAGTTCACGGGGAAGGAAGCCGGGACGTAATCTATAGGAATGGTTTTCATCCGATCTGAACCGATGGACGTACTCGGGAAATAACAGCACACAATAAAAACGAGAATCGATAAATTAAAGAGTTGTTTCTTTTTCGAATTTTTGAAATTCATAAATGCACTCTATCTAATACTTTGTGATCAACTTTGTTTCATAAATTAACCTGAATAATCAGCTGGAAGTTAAGTTCAAATATTCATAACTCAAAGCAGGATATTCATCTTGATTTTTGCTGTTGCTTTAAAGTTATATATGAAATTCCTGAATTCTATGATCGAGAATAATATTAGAATATTTCAACGGAGCTTTGAGATGCAGGCCTTCGTAAGACGTGCAACGGCTGAGTATGACATACGCTTGTCCATGTGCGAATGCTCCATAATCCAGGTTTATAGAGAGAGACTTCTCGGTACCAGGGCAATTTAAGCACTCAGAACACACACGAGGGATTGCCCTTGAATGGCGTGCTGAGCTTTGCAGGAAATCCAGACTCACTTAGAGCAGCCTGCAGTCCCTGAGAGACTGCAAGCTGCCCACCGCATTAGGAGAAGAATATCACTACGTCGCTTATTTCAGGAGAAGCATTTTCTTCACTGCTGAAAAATTACCGGATTGTATCTTATATATATATACCCCGGTCGCCAATTTTGAAGCATCAAAACTTATATTATAGACGCCTGATTTTTGTTCTTTATCAACTAACGTAGCAACTTCCTGGCCTAACAAATTGAATACTTTCAGTGTAACAAAACCATTTCGAGGAATACTGTATTCAATTGCTGTTGTCGGGTTGAAGGGATTCGGATANNTCCGGAAACCAGTTTAAGTCACCTAATGGCAGTCCATCGGTACCCCTCGTCTGAAGTGTCGTATTCGTGTAACGCAGATTCTCTCGCACAGGGTAGCCTTGAGTAGTTGCCCAATTTGCCGGTACACCGGCAAACATATTTACAGGATCGGAGAGATATATAAACGGCCGAACACCACCACTAGTCCCGTTTTGCCAGATTAGTTTATCAAAAACAATCAGACTGTCCGTCGCAGCTTGCGCCAACGCAGCGTTAAATCCCGGATCCAAGCTGTCGTTGTTTGCAACGGCTACACCAGGGTAGTTTGTACGGTCCCACCAAATATTACCTGTAACTGACGCACAGAGCCGGGGTTGTACAATTGGACCAAGGGACTGACTTTTAGTAATAGTACTCATCTCAGGCCAAGCAGATACAAGCCTACTGTTCCAAAAATAAGCATTATTATTTATTTGTATGACTTTCCCTTTAGCCGTTTTTGTCGAGTCAACATTCTGAAGGAGGTTTATAATCGTGTCCACCACTGTGAAAATCGCAGGTGGAGTATAATAATTGGCATTCCAAAGCGATGAAGTGTAAACATGCATGGAATCCATACCCATGGAAAACACGTTGTAGAAGATGTTATTTCTTATATATGCATTGTACATCTGTTTCTGACTGAACACCGCAGATTTCGTCAGACCGAACACAGTATTGTGCTCAAACAGCTGATACGCACAGTATGGACTGCCTCCTATAAGGGCGCCTCCATTAATAAACCAAGTGTTATTTTTGAATATCGCGGTATCCATTGGAATTGGCGCGTTACCCATCCAACACAAACCCGGGTTTTGAGGTGTGTCATCCTGGTTGTTTCTGAATAGACAGTTCGTGATAAATAACTTTTGGTATGTCACGCCTTGTGTATAGAGTATATTGGGAGTGCCAGTACTACCAAAATTCTCGAACACACAATGGTCTAATCTGAATGTTGAACTATCGTGAACCGTAGTCATGCAAGTACCTGTAACGGTTGCTTCATCAGGTCGTGTTCCTAAGAAGTATATGTTCTTACAGTTTATCGTATTAGCACCTGTTATTGTAATGAATTGCCCAACCGACGAGTTGTCATCGAGAATCATTGGCGCGACCACCGGAGGGTGTCCGGTTGTTGGATTGGTCTTTCCAACCAGATTCAGGTTAGTTACTCGTATTGTGGCAGTAAGATAATATGTTGTGTCCACCGTACCAGTCTGTTTGAGTACCCATACACGATTAGGGTGACGCGCTATTCCACCTGCTAACGTGTCACTATTGATGATAGCGTTGAGGTTCCCCGGCGGTAATGCTGCTACTACAACACTATCAGCGGCCTGTGCAAATGAGTTTGATGGCACAAACACCAGCATCACCAAAGCAATCAAGAGCATTGATGTAAATAATGTTTTCATAATAAACATCCTTTCAGTTGAAGTTTATTTTTGAATTAAACGAACCTGCTATTTGATAATTTGTCTACTGATTACCTTTCACAGTTTGGCGACAAACTTTCGCGAAAGAGATCGCATTCCACTACGTGCCATTCACATATTGATCTTCCTTTCTTTTTGTACGTAATTAGTTACTTATTATAGCTTCCACCTAATACCCAAATCAGCTGTTAACCCATAATCGGACATCGAATTTGGAAAACCAGAACCTCGAATCGTATAGGTATCTTCCTCGCTGTTAAGGTTATTGATATCAAAAAATGCTTCTAAACCGAACCACGGTAATCCTTGCTTTGCCGAGATATCCCATCTAAGATATTTAGCTTTGTCTGACCGCAATGAATTGTAGAAATTCGTACTGTTAAAGATATTTGTTTGAGATATCAGGGAAACCAAGATTGAGAAACTATGATAATCATATCCGACCGAAAGATTGACTATGTCTTTCGGTTGGTCTATAAGTCGATCAGAATAGCTTGTATCAACATATATAGACTTATATAAGGGAAAGCCTGAATTTGTGTAATATGTATATGGATACTTTGCCCCAGAGAATATATGAGTATAATTAACATTCAATACTAAGCCATTCAATGGAGCCGGCAAATACCAAAAATGCGTTTGCCATTCGGTTTCTACACCGTAAACGTCAACCCGGTTCGGATTGTTGATATAAGTAGTGCAAGCAAAAGCTTTCACATAGCTTGGAAGCCCTGGATATTTTGACGGATCGCTTATGTAAGATGATTGACTGAATATCATATCATCAATCCGCTTTAAAAAAGGACTGACTGCCAGCAGCCCGATTTCATTACTGTAGATTGATATCTGGAAATCATAGTTTTGGGAACGTGCCGGCTTTAATTCAACATTGTTCCAGTTTACAGAATTGCTGAATACGTCGATGATTGGTATTATGGCACGATAATCCGGGTACGCAAGAGTGTTGGTGTACGCAGCACGAATACTAAGCCATGGAAAAGGATCACACTTTAAGCTTGCATCCGGTAACCAATATCCGTGATATTCAGTAATCGTTGTGTCTATATGAGAAAGCGTACCTGGATAGGGATTTGCGGCACTTGCATTGTAAAAACGATTAGCCCTGTATGATGTCAGAAGCGCCTGATAGCGGATTCCTGGTACAAGAGTTATTTGGGAGCCTATATTCACTGTGGCCATGACGTATCCAGCGCTTCTATTTTCATTTCCGGAATAATCGTTAGCGAGACTTCCATAAACATCAGGTATGAAAGGATTACTACCACCACTCGCGGAACCTGTCAAGCTTTTCCCATAATTTTTTGATAAGTCCATTATCTGCGACAACAATCCAATATTTGTCCCGCAGTTCATAGCATAGTCCCCCTTAAGAAATTTCCCGAACCTAAAGTTTTGGTTTAAGAAGGCAGTAATTGGAAAATCTTCTTGCGCATTAGCATTGAGGTAGTACGGAGCTTGCATCAACCAGAGGAATTTTTGGAGGATTAATGCGCGAACAGGAATAGCAATAGATCCAAACAACCTACCACCACCATTATCGTAGTTATAATAGCGGGTAGTATACTTATACGCTCCTCCAATCTTCAATGTGGCTGAAAAAAGGTCTGAAATGGCAAATCCTCTCTCTAAGTCAACTGATACAGCGAGATCCCTCTGTTTACTAAAACTTTGCGACCAACTGTTATCATCGATCATCAATGTGTCAAATCTTGTTCCACTATATGCAAATCGGGCAATTTGATTCGGACTGTCGCTATAGGGTAAGGTGGCAGTATTTGATCCATATTGTGTAAAGCCAATATCCCACGTGTTCGGTGAAATATTCTCTGAATACGAATGAGAAAACTTAACATCCGTTTTGATTGTAAATAGTCTTTTCTCAAAGTGAAGAAGATTGGTGATGACATTCAATGTGTTTGGTGCGGATGTGGTATAGTACTTTGTGGTGTTACCTCCCACATCATAATATTGACTGTACTTTTCTGAAGTGGTCTTTCCATTGCTCAATAAATTCATAAGGGATATTCTTCCATCCGGCATTTGATAATCCAAGACTAAGGTACCATCATATCGTTGCCTCATCCTTTGATCATAAGCAGGCTCGATGTTATCAATTTTTGTTATGTCAGATTGTGTTTTATTGGGAATAGAATAATTGACAGTCAAACCATCGGCTGTGCGATTTACTCTCTCAACGATCGCTTGCGCAAATACTCCAAATTTGTCATCGAAGAATCTTTGTTCTACGCTCCCGACAAATTTGTAATCGTTGTACAAATTTGAAAGATCGTTGTATCCTCCTTGGGCAAGGAGAAAAATCGTAGGATCGCCAGTTGATGATGCTTTTGCTTCTTTGATGTCAAAGTTCACTGTCCCTCCTAAAACAGCTGCATCTTTATCTGGTGTTGCCGTCTTGGTAACTTCAATGCCTCGCAGCATGGTTGATGATATCATACTTAAGTCTGTGCTCCTATTATTTACGCTTTCATTGATTGTATTCCTATCACCTGAGCTTGTTGGAGACCCTGTTGAAGCTATCTCAACCCCATCAATTGTTATCACATTGTATTTGGGTTCAAGCCCGCGGATCACGACTTGTGTAGCTTCACCTCCGGATCTCATGAGTGAAACTCCCGGCAATCTTCCGATTGATTCCGCTGCGTTTGCATCCGGAAGTGCCTGGATGCGTGCAGCTGAAACTACATTCGAAATATTTTGAGAAGACAACTGCTGATTGATAGCTGCATTTTGACCGCTTGCCTGGGCTGTAACCAACACTTCTTCACCTCGCAAGACAGCTGGTTTCAATTGGATGTTTGTCGTTATATCCTTCGTTTCTGAAAAATCTATTTTTAACACCTGTGGTTCGTATCCTATGCAAGAGATTTTCATATTAAAAGCTCGTGCCGGAATTCCAACAATTCTAAATTCACCTTTCATATTCGTTGCAGTTCCCAGGGATGTCCCTTGAATAACAACGTTGACACCAATCAGTGTCTCATTATTAGAAGCATCAGTAACAACACCGTTGAGTGTGCCAGATTGAGATTGTGGTTTTTCATCCTGACGAAAAACAAGAAGGCCGCTTTCAGTAATTGAATATTGGATATCGATTCCCTCGAGAATTTGATCAAGTGCTTCAGGCAATGTCGTGACATTAAGTGTCAGGTTAATTTTTTTATCAGATTTAATTAAGTCATAATCCAGCACGGGCCTGAGTCGAACTATTTCAGCAACTTTTTTTATAGCACTAATCAACGGTTCATTGACCAATCTGATTGAGATAGGTCCTAACACTATATTGGAGTTCGGCTGAAGAGGCTTTTCTACCATTTTTGATGTACTTGCTTGCAATTGCTCAGGAGTTCCCCCTTGAGCATGTATTTGTCTGCCACATAGCACAACAATAAATAATGATATCAACCACAACTTGTAGTAATAATTCATATCATATTCTCCTTATGGATAAAGTTAAATGATGCACGATAAACTTTTTTGTATCATCTCTTTTTATTGTGCTCTATGCGACAAAATAACAATGACGTATCCTGTCTAATACTAGTAGAGTGCTTTGGAATCTCGATGACGATACAAAGACACAACTTTACCACGTTGCTCATATTGAAAACGGAGAGAAAAAGAAAGCGATCGTATAATTTGAGATAAGGACTCATTACCATATGTAGCAACGATATGCCGATTCAATAAGTTTGGATCATTAACCTCAAACACCACATCGTACTTTCGCGAGAGCTGCTTAATGACTTCCGCTAACGTTACATTTTCAAACACCATCTGGTTCTTCAACCATGCTAAATATTTATCTGTCCTAATTACTTCCGCGGTCGTCGGATAGCCGCATTTAATGACGCTGCTCATCTGATTACGATTTAACAATACTACATCTTGTTGTTGAGTTCCTGCAAATGCAACTTGCCCTTCGGAAACAACTACTTGTGTCTTATCATCTTCTGAATATGAAGTGACATTAAAAATTGTTCCTAATACACGTATATTTGCATTTGCAGTGCGTACGATGAATGGAGAAGATTCATTGTGAGCGACTTCAAAAAATCCCTCCCCATCTAAAAAGATTTCGCGTTTCTCTTTTGCAAATAGTACAGGGAACCGAATCTTGGTCGCAGAGTTCAAATGGATACTCGTGCCGTCACTGAGCAAGAGTGTCGATCTCTCTCCCTTTTGCGTATAATATTCCTGATAGGTTGACTGGTATGCTAACTCTCTTTTCTGTTGGAGCTGCTTGAAATAAACAGCTGTCCCAAATGTACCACCTAGAATCAATAGTAAGATTATTGCAAACCGAAAGACGTACTGAAATGATGATCTATTTGTACCAAAGCACCATTGCATGACTGAAAAAATCAGCCACGAGAAAATGTTCATGTCTGATTTTAATTTGACTTCATCAAGCGGTTCAGCTTGAGAAAGCGCTATGCCCGCTTTGGTTGCGAATTTATTCCAAAGTTCATCTTCATTCCATCGAGTTAAATCGAGTTGTGATTCATGAAGTAATTGTTCCAATGATCGCAAGAGCTGTTGATTAGTAGCATCTTTCTTCAACCATTGTTCTATTTTCAGTTTTTCTTCATAGGTTGCTTCGTTTAAAATGTATCTGATAAAAAGGTGAAGGGTTTGTGTATTCTTGCTCATAGGATTCCCATTTTAATTATTATAGAATTGTCGACTCAATAATATATAAGACAGCTGAGTCGGCGGAATTCCCTATAGAAAATGACTGAGAACTTGAGATTTATTCGGAACGGAGGTGAGATCGGAGACTTTTTACTGCATGAACCATATGAGCATCTACGGTTTTTACAGATATTTCCAGTATTTCTGCAATTTCTGTGTATTTCATATTGAAATATCGGCTTAAAATAAAAACAATCCTGCAACGTTCAGGTATTTTTTCCAATGCCTGTGTTATCAAGACATCCAATTCCTGATGTTCAACAATTTCGTGTGGCGTAGCTGAGGGAACAGAAAACAGCATTGAGTATGTGCCTGAACTTGTTCGTTCGATCGTTTGATGTTTCAAGAAATTTAACGAAAGATTACGTACTGAAGTAAAAAGATATGTCTTAAAGGATCCATCGATGCGAACAGTTTCTTTGCGCTCCCAGAGGAGAAGAAACAAATTCTGCACAATGTCTTCAGCCGCATTATAGGACTTCACATAATAAGCAGCAAATGAACAGAGTTCTTTCACATATGATCGATAAATTTTTTCAAACGCTGCGGTATCACCTTTAAGGGCTCTTTCGAAAAGCCGTTTTTCTTCTTCTCCAGTCAATCGATCTTGTTTTGCTGAGTAATTAGTGATTATGTTTAATAGGAAGATCAAGTGCGTTCACTTGTTGAAGCAACATCAAGATTTTTTGCGCGTAAGATAAATGATTTCTGCTCATTTAGCAATTTGAGAATAATTATTCCCATCAGTGATAGTATCAGTTAAAACATTGATGGGAGAACCGACTGCAATCATGAATTCATTCTGAAGTATGGAAAGAAATTCAGTCCGATTTTGTTATGATACAAACACTTTCGCTACTTCAATCAGCAAGGATAGCTTGTTTTATCATCCTCTATGAAAAATGCGCCGTGACAAGCCACGGAGTAAAAGATCTGGTTCTTGAATGAGGATAGAGTTTAGTACCATGTTCGATTTACTAACGGATCTATACGTGCTCAATCTCATTTGACAATTGGAATTCTATTAAATTCACACTTCCACTAAATCTTTCACCCTTTCATGAAAATATCTATATCGTCAATTTTACACTTAATACAATAATTTCATTAATTCATCAGGAGAAATTTCTTCGGAAGGATTAAATTTCTGTGAATTCATATATGTCAATATACTTGAATATAATTGACACGCCTCGGGCTTATCAATTATGGAAGGCAGGTTCGATGTACATACCAGCAATTTGCCCTTCCCAACCTTCAATTCAAAAATGAGTCCGAGTTTATGATTACGATTTATATTATCAATGATTTGGACGAGCGGCCTGTAACTCTTTTTTGTTTCATCAAGAATCAGCGGGCGGCTGTTTTTCATGATAGACCACCATTGCCAATTGGAACAATACTCTGTCGGGAAATCATGAAAGAGAGGAAGAAGAGGCTGCGTGAGGATACCCATGGTGCCTGGAGAAAATCCTCTTTTATTTTGTTTTGCAAAATCTGTGAACATAGCATAGTTCCAAAATTCTGGGATGAACATTCCTGGCACCGATTTTTTTTCTATAGACTTAAATTCCGGAAAAAGTAAAATCTTTTTTCCGCTAGTTAACTGTTTCATCATTCTCGATGAAAGCTTCGTTGCTACTGTAATAGTCTGAGGTACTTTTACTTTTTTAGCTGGGGGATATATCCATATATGATAAAAGGTTCCAATGGTTGTTCCCTCAATATTGATCCTAATGAGCGCTTCTTCAGCCTTTTTAACATTATTTAAATCACATTCGATAAATCCTATAGAAGTAATGTTCCCTTGAGTAATATTTTTATTCGTTATTCTGCCAGCTTTTAACAGTTCGCCATTATGTGAGACCATGCTCCAATTGACGATTCTATTTGTTAACGCTGAGTCGCCATAATTGGCTATCTCAATATTGCCTCTAAACGATTCATTATTTGTCCAGCAGTATTTATCCATGGCTAAGAGAATAACTGTCTCGCCGCAAAACCGACGGAATTCATCCGGAGTAATGAGACCTTTGTTATCCATAAATGCATCAAGAATCCCTACCAATGCTGTACCCTGGCCTGGATAATCCTGCAAATCGAGCAGTTGGAAACCGGCAAATCCGGGAGTACGCATCGCTGTTTCGATGTCAGCGCGATAACAATTGAGAGATAATATTCCGGAAGCTTTAAAAAAGTCGTATGCCTGATCTCCCATCCCTTTTTCTTCTAATCGTTTTTTATAGAGTTCAAGATTCCATGGTTTCAAAATACCGGTATACTTGAGTATTTCCTTGAAGTTGGGATAGATTTGATATTGGCCGATTTCATGTCCGATAACCGGTATGGGTGAATTGGCTATAGCTTTTGAATATGTATACATCGTTGAGGGCCGAAGGGTATTTAAAATACCTCCTTCTTTCGAATCAACAAAAGAAATTGAAGCACGGACATCTGAACTGCAATCCTGATTTTCCAGGGCTGTGCGGAATGTTGTCCAGTAATCGTCGCCACTTGCTAGCGAAGGATTCCCACCAAAATTGTTTGAACCCTGCGCATATAAATGACGATTGTCATATTTTCTGAATGTGTCAACCAGACTTTTCATATACGTTCTGTCCTGATAGACCTCATTTCCCATTGCGAACATGACGAAAGACGGTTGGTTGCCGTAGTTGTCCAGAATACCGGTTCCTTCTTTCACCATAAATGCGACTTGCGAAGAATCATTCCCTCTGAACGACCACCAAATCGGAAGTTCAGGCTGCATATAGATTCCTAAAATACTTGCTGCCTTAAATGCAGCTTCAGGGGGGCACCAGCTATGGAATCGAACGTGATTTAATCCGTACGATTTAACAATGCTGAACATGTGAATCCAACCTGCGAGATTCATTGGCGGATATCCTGTTAATGGAAAAACACACGCATCATGCCTTCCTCTGAGAAAAGTTATTTTATCGTTTACTTCGAACTGAGTACCCTTAGTTTTAAATTCACACATACCAAAATCGATGTTTGTATTGTCGAGCATTTCCCCGCTGCTATGAAGTGTGACCGAAAGTTCATATAGAACTGGACTGAATTCACTCCAAAGTTGCATGCTATCGCCTATCGGATAGATCAATTCCACGGTGGTATCGGAAGTCACAAGACTCATGGGATAGGTTTTTGCAGCAATAGATTGCTGCTCGGACGTATTCCAAGGTTTAGCCTGCAAACGAATGGTTGCTTCTTTCCATGCAACTTCCGGATTGCTAATTTTTATCTTAACCCTCGCCAGCTTTTCATGAATGTCAGGATAAATTTTTACTGTTTCTATCCTGAATGGATTTGAAGCCGCTAGATTAAATTGTCCAATAATTCCATTCCAGTTGGTTTGTGTGTCCTCTGAATACGCATGGGAACCGGCGACTGGCACAATCTTCTCGGTATTGTCAACCATAATGGTTATGCTGTGCTTTCCGGTTTGAATTTTGCCGGTGAGGTTATATACTTGTTTACTGAAAATAGTATTGTTGGCACCCAAATAAGTGGTATCTACCCACACATGGGAAACCTTTGTCCGTTCCATGATGAGTTCAATATGCTTACCATTCCATGATTCGGGAGTGATCACTTCTTTTTTAAACCAAGCCGGCCCGTAATACTTGTAAATTCGGTTCAGATGTCCATCAACAGTATCATGGTTTACATGGCCTTTATGGTTTTCATCAAGTGTTCCGGGAAGTGTTATAGAATCAGCAAACGACTTTTGGAACCATTTTTCCGGTATTCCGACATTTTTTTCATCCATGCAGAATTGCCAATGTCCGCTGAGGTCAATAAATTCCCGAGTATTTCTTCCAGGAATTATTTGGGACAACACAACCGAAGGGAATAAGAAAAAAGCAAAAAATAATCTATCCAGCATGGTTTTCGTTTTCATATTATCCGATCGCAAAAATTATGAATGATATAATGCAATATTTTTCATTTTACTTTCTGAACAACAGATATTCTGTCCTGAAGGAATATTATTGAAGGCTTTTATCTGAAAAGGAAGCAATAAGTCCGTCAAGAATAAGAGATCGCTCGTTTTGTAACGTTCAAAGAAGTTTTTCGTATTTCTTTACACTTTGTCTCAACACTCTTACAATTCATTAAACAATCGTTTGTTTGATACGATCAAGCTTCATGGGTTAACCTGAAGATTTTCATCTAATACTTTTGATTCATCTCTATTCATATGAAGTGTTCTTGTTTTTTCCCCATAACGTATTTTGCAACTACTACCAGATACGTTCTTGATTGTTGCTCTGATAAGCTTGCCTTGTTTCCATTCAATGTCCACTTCGAAACCGCCACGTGCCCGCAAACCTTTGATGCTTCCTGACGGCCAGGCTTTTGGAAGGGCAGGGAGGAGGTTGATTTCACCTGCATGACTTTGCAGCAGCATTTCAGCAATGCCGGCTGTTGCACCAAAGTTCCCATCGATCTGGAAAGGCGGGCCGTTGTTGAAGAGATTTGGCAATGTAGAATTCGAAAGGAGATAAATCAGATTCTCGTATGCTTTCTCGCCGTCTTCAAGCCGTGCAAAGTAATTGATATTCCATGCCCGGCTCCATCCTGTATAGCCTCCGCCATGAGCAAGACGGTAATCGATGGTTTTTCGAGCCGCTTGTGCTAATTCGGGAGTCTGACGTAATGTGATTTGTTTGCCCGGATACAATCCGAAGAGGTGGGAAATATGACGATGCCCCGGTTCAGCTTCTTTGAATTCTTCGGACCATTCCATTAATCGTCCATCGCTACCAATTCGCAGCGGACTTAAACGTGTGCGGAGCTTCAATATCTGATCTCTGAATTCTCCGTCAATGTCGAGTGTTTTTGAAGCTTCCATGGTATTGGTCAACAGATCCCAAATGATTTCCATATCCATCGTTGGCCCCATCGTGATATTGGATGTATCACCGTTCTTCGTAATAAATTTATTCTCCGGTGAACTCGATGGCCCTGAAACGAAGAATCCAGTCTTTGGATCTTCAGTGAGATAATCCACAAAGAACATTGACGCTTCTTTTAAGATTGGGTAAGCATATTCTAGAAATTTTCGATTACCGCTATAGACGTAATGTTCCCACAAATGCTGGCAGCACCAAGCAGCGCCCATCGGCCACATGCCCCATTCTGCTTTCCCTTCAGAAGTGGTCCAGTACCAGACATCAGTATCGTAGTGTGCAACGAAGCCTCGGCTGTTATACATGTTTTTTGCTGTAGCTCTTCCGTTTCGACGAAGACTGTCTACAAGTGCAATGAACGGAAGATGGCATTCGGCAAGGTTGGTAACTTCAGCAGGCCAGTAATTCATTTGAATATTAATGTTGATATGATAATCAGCATTCCAGGGCGTCGTAAGTCCATCAGCCCAGATTCCTTGAAGGTTGGCGGGAAGATCGCCTGGGCGCGAGCTGCAGATAAGAAGATAACGGCCGTATTGAAAATATAAACTCGACAATTGAGGATCATCCGTGCTATTCTTAAAATTTCGCAATCGTGCATCTGTAGGCAACTCGGCATTCGCGTTCGTTCCTATATCAAATTTTACTCTATGAAAAAGGCGTTGGTGTTCTCTGATGTGATCTTTTTTCATTTCTTCGAATCTCTTACCGACAACATCTTTCATCGTGCGATCACAAGCAACATGTGGATTTTTGCCCCAATAATTTGTTGCTGCGACGAGATAGAAGGTAATCGTATCAGCATTTGCTATAACAAGGCTATCACTGTTGACTGAAATTGTTCCGCCATGATTGATCGCTGATAATTGAGTTTCGTAATGCACGCCAGGATTAAGTCCAATGACGTCAACACCTCCCGCTGTGACTTGTCCTTTCATAACAAGAGTATTGCCGGAAGCACTGAAGAGTGCATCTTTTGCCCGTGCAAGCCGCGCAGATAGACTCAGTCCGCCTGGTTTGTTACAGGTAAAGCGAATAACAATACCCTGATCAACTGAACTTGAAAAATACTCTCTCTTGTACGTTACTTTTCCAACATTGTATGTGACCCGTACGATCGCTTCGTCAAGATTCAATTCACGCCGGTATTCCGATATTGTATCCGAATGACCGAGCTTGAAATATAAATCTCCCAACGACTGGTACATATTCCATGTGCCTTCGGTCATCATATCGTGTTCTGCGATTTTTTGGGCTTCGGCATATTTTCCTTCAAAGAGCAATCGGCGTACTTCCGGAAGATATTTGTAAGCATCCGGCTTATCGGTAACGGTGCGGCTTCCGGACCACATTGACTCTTCGTTCAGTTGAATGCGTTCATAATCTGTTTTACCGAAGATCATTCCTCCTAATCGTCCGTTCCCTATGGGGAGAGCTTCAACCCACTCAGTAGCGGGTTGTTTATACCAAAGAATATTAGCCGATGCATTTTTCGGCTGGGCGTTTTGAGGAAGAAGCGGTGTTATCAATAAAAGCGAACAGAATATTGGGCAATAAAGGATTGTTCGTCGACGTTGGTTGCACATTTTGTTTCTATTCATGGAAAAGCATTTCCTTTTTGATAATTTGTTTTTGCATTCCCGGTCCCTCCATGCTCACATCAAGAACTTTTCCGCCCCCTGCTTGAAAAAATCCCACAGTAATTGGATGAAAACCTGCTTTTAAAACAATTGTTCCGGATTCTTCCTGCGGTGCATGCTGCCCGTCATTGTCGACTACAAGTTCGCCGTCGACGGTAACTATTGCACCGTCATCTGAATTTGCGAAAAAGGTGTAAGAACCATCTTTCAGAATTTTGATATATCCGGAATATTGAACGGCAAAATTGTCACCGGAATTATTATGAGGGATGATAAATTGTTCGGCAGTTTCTGTTCGTTTTGCCTTTAATGAATCAAATATTGGAATAAAGCTCCATTGGCCTTCATAGTATTTACAAGTCACACCGGATTTCGGTTCCTTTAATTCGATTGCCGGCGGTAATTCTACGGATCCCTCAAGTTCAAGCGCAACGATCGACATCGGCGGCAAAGTGAGGTTGATGTGATGAGCGCTCAGCTTTGCGTCAGAAAATGTCTTGGGTGAAACGACATTGGGATCTGAAAACGAATTATGCGCATTCATTTCTTTTGCTGTCAAAATTCGTCCTGCAACAGAAGTAGCGTTGAATTTATTCAAACTGCATAAGATTGGTTGTGATGATTTTGGATCAATATTGCACATCGTAATGTGAAGTTTACCCTGATCGTCTATCGAAGCGGAAGAACTGATTGCGGGAAGTTTTTGATTGCCCAAAATATAATCTGGAGATTCAATAGTCGTTTTTACCGCCAATGCATTTTGATGAACCTTAAACATATCGAACACATAATACGTCGGTGTCAAAATCATCTTGTCCTCGTTTGTCAGAATCATTGCTTGAAGAACGTTCACCATCTGTGCGATGTTTGCCATCCGCACACGGTCGCAGTGATTATTGAAAATATTGAGATTACAGGCAGCCGCAACGGCATCACGCATTGTATTTTGCTGGAATAAAAATCCAGGATTGGTCCCAGGTTCTACGGCATACCACGTACCCCATTCGTCCACCATAAGTGCTACGCGTTTGTTATGATCGTACTTGTCCATGATGGCGGTATGCTTGGTTATGAGCTCTTCCATCTTCAACGTACTTTGAATGATATTAAACCAACCTGCTTCGTCAAAATCTGCGCTCGTTTTTTGATTGGCGAAGGAATAGTAATGAAGTGAAAGCCCATTGATAAATCCGCCGGATTCTTTCATCATAGTTTCAGTCCAGTTGTAATCACTGCCGTTGGGGCCGCAGGCGATTTTGAAAACTTTATTCGTACCATAATTGCGCATATATGTTCCATACCGTCTTGCCTGATCTGCATAGAATTCCGCTCTCATATTGCCGCCGCATCCCCAGCTTTCATTTCCAATCCCCCAATACTTCACTCCCCATGAATGATCGCGGCCGTTCTTTTTTCTGATCTCCGTCATGGGACTTGAGTTGTCTGAGTTCACATATTCGACCCACTGAGATAATTCTTGAACGGTTCCGCTGCCGACATTACCACTGAAGTATGGTTCACATCCAATCTGCCGGCATAATTCCAGAAATTCATGTGTACCGAAACTGTTATCTTCTGTCACGCCGCCCCAGTTGGTGTTGATCATTGACGGCCTTTTCTCACGAGGGCCGATGCCATTTTGCCAATGGTATTCATCTGCAAAACAACCGCCGGGCCATCGCAGTACTGGCACTTTTATTTCCTTCAACGCAGCAACAACATCATTGCGAATACCATTTGTATTGGGAATTTTTAAATTTTCTCCGACCCAAATGCCACCATAAATGCAATTGCCTAAATGTTCTGAGAATTGACCGTAAATGTTCTTATTGATTTTGATTCTCAAATTGGAAGCATCAATAATAATCGATGCCGGCTTGATTTGTGCATCTGCTGTAAGAGCAAAGATGCAAAGAGTAAATATGGACCAAATTTTCATGATCGTACTCCAATTAGTTCATCTTGATAGATTGTTGGCTGCCGTTATATTGAATACTAACGTCGGGTTTCGATTGAAAATTAAGACCAGAAGGTTTGCTGCTATTGATCCATATAATCTCGAATGTTCGTGTTTCCAACATTCCTGGATATTCACCTTGACGTTTTCCTATGTTTAATGTATGCTCCTTTTCGTCGTAACTCAATGGGATAATCGAAAACTTACCTTTCTCATAGTTATAATTGACATTTTCATCTTCGTAGAGTGTAAAAGAACCGTTGCAGCCCGTATAGACAAATAATCGAATCGGATCAGCTGGTTTTTCAGATGTGTATTGAATCTCCGGACCACAAGGAATGATAGAACCAGCTTTTATATAGAGCGGAATTTCAGAATATGGCGCTTCTGCCTTAATTGTCTGACCGCCAGCGAGTGATTTTCCTGTCTTAAATTCATACCAATTGTTCCCGGAAGGAAGATAGACAACTCGCGAACGCGATTTGTATTCTGATACAGGGTTCACTAGAAAAGCAGGGCCAAACATGAATTGATCATTAATGTCGAGGACTTTTTTATCATTCCCAAAATCCATTACCAACCCGCGCATTATTGTGTAGTCTTGATGTGTCACCATACCGGTGAGCGAATAAATATATGGCATCAAGCGATAACGTAATTTATCATACGCTACGATGGATTGAAAGGCAGGATGATTAACTGGAGCGATGTTGTACACTTCGCGCAATGGAAATTGTCCATGAACTCGAAAAATTGGAACGAAAGTGCCGAACTGAAACCAGCGTGTGTTCAGTTCGCGCCATTCGTCGAGATCGGCTTCCGTCGGTTTCTCATACCGCGGCTCAACGGAAAATCCGCCGATATCCATTGACCAATAAGGAATTCCCGAGAGGCAAAAATTCATTCCGGAAGAAATCTGCGCTTTAAGATCATACCATCGTGATGCGATATCGCCACTCCATGTCGTTGCAGAGTACCGCTGCTGTCCAGAAAATGCAGAACGGGTGAGAATGAAGACGCGTTGATGATCGTTCGTTTGTCGTTGACCCTTATAGACGCCTTTTGCATGCATAAGAGAAAATGCGTTAAGATACCGATATCCAGAACCTAATGCTGTCGGGCTTTGACGTAAGATCGTTTCAGTTCTCGAGAGGTTGGAACATATATCCGGTTCCGTGCAGTCCAGCCACCAACCGTCCATCCCGATACTGAAAAGCTTTTCATTCATGAGTTTCCAAAATAACTTTCGCGCATCCGCGTTATAGGAATCGTAGAATGTCGAGACGTAGCCAGGTCCAACCCAATCTTTCTGTCCACGCTCAACATTCCGTTTGTAGAGCCAACTCTTTTCATTGAAGAGATTATAATTTTTTAAACCGACATAAAACTTTGGCCAAACAGAAATCATGATTTGAGTATGGAGATCGTTGTGCAATGTCTGGATCATTCCTTTTGGGTCATGGTATCGTGTGGAATCGAACTCATGGCTACCCCAGGAATCTTCTTTCCAGTAGAACCAATCCTGCACAATATTATCGAGCGGAATCTGGCGTTTACGAAATTCTTTTACAGTAGAAAGAATATCATCCTGGGAATTATAATGTTCGCGTGATTGCCAGAGTCCCATTGCCCATTTGGGCATCATGGGCGCCTTGCCGGTGATGACGCGATAGCCATGAATAACTTGATCGAGATTATCGCCGTGCACAAAATAGTAATCGATTTGATCGGCAACTTCTGAATAGAGCGATATCGTATTCTGTATGTCGCCTTTTTCTGGAGTAAGACATTTCAGTCCGATATAGCCGCCGGAATGGATCCACTCCACTTTGATTTGGTATTTCTTGCCTGCTTTCATTTCAAGACGAGGGAGATGAATCCATGGATTCCAATTCTGCCTCCACGAATCAACCACGAGCTTTCCATCCAACCATAATTTTGTATACCCACTGCAATAGAGTCTGAATTTGTGAATGCCCGACTCTTTACTTTCAATAGTGCCGCTCCAACGAATAGCAGTTACGTTTTTTTGAAAACCTGAGGGGAATTCATCGTTGACATCTGTGAATTCATGTTCAATTCTCGGTTCGGCGCGAGAAGTAATAAGGGTGCTCAATGCGGTGTCTTTGAAATATTCAGCCGTCAATCCGACTTCTGAGCCATCCTTGCTGCGTAGCATGAGTGTGGAGAGAGATTCGAAATTCCGAATATCGCCAAATTTTGTGTGGGAATTGTTATCCCAAAGGATTCCATAGTTTTTACTCGAAACCAGAAATGGAACAGATTCCACCATGTTATGCTGCCAGAGATCAACGTCGTGACCTTTATAATTCATAATGGCGTTTTGGTGACCGCCGAGCCCATAAAAGGCTTCATCGTTTGGGGATTCAAAAATGCTTTGGATATGATACGTTTGTTCACCGCCCACTTCTGCGGCTGTAATCAACTTGCCCGAACCGGACTTTTCCTGGAGCAGGATATTATTGTTTTGATCGTAGAAGGCAATCATTCCAGTTTTTGAATTAACTCGTACTTTGGTTTGAGTGGTGGCAATCTCAATCCAGTCACCTTGTTCCTTCACGATGAAGGGAACCTGATCCCAAGTTGTTTTATCAACCATCAAGCTTGGTCGATTTGAGAAAGATTTTTCTGGCGTTGCTATCACGCGAAAAATATTCTCATTGCACACCTGTATCTTCAACCATTGCGGGTCAGTCGGTTTTTGCTTAGTAAGTTCAAAGAGAACTCCGTCAGATTGTTTCTGGAAACTTTCAGAATGCAGAATACCTGAGAGCAGATATGGAAAGATGATCGCCATTTGCCAAAGTTTTATATTCATATAAGTTCCTTTCACTCAAATTGTATATCCCATTCTTTTCCATTGTTATATTTTTTATTTCTTGTTAATAATCACTGCCGGAATAGGGCCAACCAATTGTATGGTTCCAAAATAATCTGCATTCATCCAATGGAAATTTCCCGGACTTGGTTCCCAGACTGAGCCGAACATATAATCTCGAACTTTCGGATTCTTTTCTGGATGATCATTATCGCAATACGCTACAGAAAGACCCATTACTTTGCCAGCTTGTAATTTCGGCCGAGCATTCTCTTTGTGGGACATATTGTCTTTGTAGGTGTCGTTGTATACGATTAATGAAAACTCCCAAACAGCCTTATGCCCTGTTTTACATAATGCAAACGATGGAAGATGAGAAGTATAGTTCATGCTTTTTGCATCCGACCAACTTGTTCCGCCTAAATCGTATGCATAACATTTCGTTGTGACTTTTTCCTCTTTGGGGAAGTCGGCATAAATGTGATAAGCGAAAGCGTTCTGTGCATTGGTGCCCCACTCGCGTCCAACACTGCCTGTACCGTCAAATACATGCAAGCCGCCGGATTTGTCCTCATCAATAAAAACTTCCACAATATCGTAGTTGTAGATATCGGCGGTTTTGCCGGGAATAAAACCGTCTACAAATATACTGTCTGTTACTTCTATAAGAAAATATAAAAGGTTAGTTTTCGATGACCATACCACCTTATATCGTCCGGAATAATCATTGGAATCGAGTTTTGCACCATAAGGGATCCAAACTTGGGCGATACTTTGCCATGGTAGATTCTGCCAGCAGGAATCATCACCTCGCCCGTCAATCAGGGGAACAGAGGCTACATCTGGAGCAATAATCGTATCTTGTTGAGTTGAGCCTGTTTGAGATAACGTTAATTGAATCATTAAAGGAATAATCGCGATAATGATCAGGGGAAGATGGTTAAATTGAATTGGTCTCATTGATTCGGTGGTCCTATAATGATGATTGTATTTTATTAAAATGGGAAAAGCGTGATAAAGAAATTTCTTAAATAAAGTAACCAATGATGATAGCGAGATCAATTGTGCTGATCATCATTGAGAGTAATCTTCCTTTTAAGAATGAGATTATAAATCAGTACGCGAAAAAACAATTGAATAGCGATATTTGGCATTATATAATATATATTTCTATGAAGATATAGAAAAACGACAAGGAAAATTTATGGGATTCAAACTTCCCTTTTTATAAGGATTTATAAATATTACTTGATTAATGTCCTTTATTTAATTAAATACAAACGATTGCGGTAACGATTGCAGAAACATAATATCAATTGAGATTCAAAAAGTCAAATACTTAAAATCGATATAATTTCGGATTTTAGATTTACTTGACATACTTCCAGAGTAAATGATGAATAATAAAAGAAGTTGATTGTGGAACCGTAAATTTATCGTTGTTTACCTCACTCTTCTACTCGAATAACTTTTTACTTTGGATTAATCGAAGTTGCTTTGGGTGGCACTCTGATGGAAGTGTGGACAAGTGTATCGATCCGTTATGCAATCAGAATTTGCTGGAATGTGGAACACTTTTAAGCTTACGGAAAGTAGTGAATTTTCTAAACGGGTTCTTTTAGAGAATAAATTAAAAATAATGGACCAGACACTTGGACCTCTATACAGGTTTATGGAACTGCTGTCGTTTTTTGAATAACGATCTTTGTCACGAGGGAAACAAATGAAGAAAATACATGTTTCGATTATTGTATTACTTCTCTGTGTTTTCAATTCATTGCTCATCAGTCAATCGATAGACAATGTGGCGACAAACCTCGGAACACGCGAGCACCTCCTCATGGATTTTGGCTGGCGCTTTGCTCTAGGGCATGCAACTGATACAAAAAAAGATTTTAATCATGCGACAGGATATTTCTCCTATTTCGCGAAGTCGGGGTACGGAGACGGACCTGCAGCAAAGGATTTCGATGATCGCATGTGGCGTAAACTGAATCTACCGCATGATTGGGCTGTTGAATTACCTTTTGATTCGCTCGCAAGTTATAGCCATGGGTATAAGGCGATCGGAAGAAATTATCCTGTATCGACCATCGGTTGGTATCGGAAAACATTCTCTATTCCAAAATCTGATCTTGGCAAACGCATAAGTATTCAGTTCGATGGAGTCTTTCGCGATTCACGTGTCTGGGTGAATGGCTTCTATCTCGGCGAAGAACATTGCGGGTACTACGGATTTCAATACGACGTTACCGACTATCTGAACTACGGTGATGAAAATGTTGTTTCTGTTCGGGTTGATGCAACAATGGAAGAAGGGTGGTTCTATGAAGGTGCAGGAATCTACCGTCATGTGTGGTTGAATAAAACTAGTCCGCTGCATGTGGCACCGTCCGGTATTTTTGTTCTTTCGGAGGTTCAAGAGAATAGTGCTGATGTTACTGTACACGCGACGATCAGCAATGAAGCGGTAAGCATTGAGAACTTTGAAATTACTCATACAATTATCGCTGCAGATAAAACAACACTCTTCAAGGAGGAAGTCAAGCATCTTTTCATGAACCCTGGAGATGTGCGGGAATATTCTTCTGTCCTCCATCTCACAAAGCCAAATTTATGGTCGATCGAATCACCGTACCTCTATACTGTGGTGACGACGGTGCGATCGGGAAAGACGATTGTGGATTCAGTCGAGACAACTTTTGGTATTCGTACGCTGCGGTTGGATGCCAAAGAAGGGTTTTTCCTCAATGACAAGCATATCTATCTTAAAGGGACCAATAATCACCAAGATCATGCCGGTGTGGGGATTGCCATTCCCGATGCACTTCAGGAATTTCGCATCAGGCGGTTGAAGGAGATGGGTTCAAATGCATATCGCTGTTCGCATAATCCACCAACACCGGAATTGCTCGATGTGTGTGATCGACTGGGGATGCTGGTTATTGATGAGAACCGCTTGCTTGGGACGACTCCTGAACATCTTGATTTATTAAAACGATTGATTCTGCGTGACCGTAATCATCCCAGCGTTTTCACATGGTCCATTGGTAATGAAGAATGGGCTATTGAGGGAAATATCACTGGTGCTCGAATTGCTTCGACAATGCAAGAGTTTGTTCGGAGACTCGATCCGACGCGAAGAATAACTTATGCGAATAGCGGCGGGTGGGGGAATGGTATTTCAACCGTGCAGGAGATCATGGGATTCAATTACATTTTCAACGGAAATATTGATCAGCAGCATGAAAAATATCCCGGGCAGCCGAGTATGGGCACAGAAGAAACGACATCGAGAAGTACGCGCGGCATCTATTTCGATGATTCATCGAGTGCACACTTAGCACCGATAGACCGAAAACCTCCAGCTCATGGAGTAGAAGAAGGATTAAAGTTTTATGCTGCCCGTCCATTTCTTTCCGGGCTATTCTTCTGGACAGGGTTTGATTACCGGGGTGAAGCCAGTCCTTATGGTTGGCCGCAAGTGACCTCGCAATCGGGTATTGTCGATCTCTGCGGGTTTCCTAAAGACATGTTTTACTATTTGCAGGCATGGTGGGGTGATAAACCGCTTCTTCATCTAGCACCTCATTGGAATTGGAAGGGAAAAGAAAAGCAAGCAATAGCCGTCTGGGCATATAGCAATTGTGATGAAGTTGAACTTTCTCTTAATAAGAAATCCTTAGGACGAAAAACTATGCTGAGGAATTCTCACCTCGAATGGACCGTACCTTACGAATCTGGTGTTTTAGCGGCTTGTGGATATACTAATGGATGCAAGGTGATCGCTGAGCAGATCGAAACAACTGGGGAACCTGCGGTACTTGCTCTGCTGCCTGACCGTTCTATTATCCAAGCGAATATGGAAGATGTGTCTGTTATAACCGTTCAGGTAGAGGATACGCAGGGAAGAATTGTTCCAACTTCACAAAATGAGGTTATATTTTCTCTTCAAGGTCATGGGAGAATTATTGGTGTCGGGAATGGTGATCCGTCATCGCATGAAGCAGAGAGATTTATTGAGCAGATTGCACAAGTTAATATCGACAAGCTGAAAGTACGAGCCTTAGCGTTAGCAGAACGATATGCTGAATTAACTCTTGAATACAATGATGCAGATTGGAAATGGCTAATAAATGGTAAAGGGGAATATTCAGCGCCATCCATAGATTCTACAAGTGTCATAGTAATCCGTGGTGAATTTTCATTGCCTGCACTGTCCCAACAAACAACCGTTTCATTGTGGCCCAAGAGTTTGGGCGAAGAACAAACGATCTACATTAATGGACAACGCATCACCGGGAAGATCAAGCGGGATGATGCTGTTCAAGAATATTCACTGAATCCCTCCATTCTTCATAGAGGGGAAAATATCTTCGCTATCGTCGGAAAACCTCTGATAAAAAGATTTCAGTATGATAATCTCAACACTGATCCCGGAATTATTCAAACAATGAAACCTGCTGATCGATGGCGACGAAAAGTGTTCAATGGATTGGCACAGGTCATTGTTCAAGCGACAAAAACACCCGGTGTGATTGATGTGCAGGTGTCAGGAGAAGGTCTCAAACCTGCAAGCGTTCGAATTCGATCTCAGCAATCAACAGTTCGACCTTCGATTCCGGAATAATGAGATCTGGGAAATATTAACTATCAAAAAATGGCATGAGTGACTTTCAAGTAGAAAACAGGCAATACTAGCAAGAGATGAAATTAGTATTCTATATATAGATTTATAATGGTGGTAAGGAGGAATTCATAGATAGACCATGGCGGAAAGAAAGAAAGTATTTGTGACTGGGTGTTTTGATATGCTCCACAGTGGCCATATCGCTTTTTTCGAAGAAGCGGCAAAATATGGAGATGTGTACGTCGGTCTTGGATCGGACGAAACCGTCTTCAATTTGAAGGGGCGTTATCCAATAAATAATCAAGATGAACGAAAATACATAATTGATGCCTTAGCCTGCGTCAAAGAGTGTTATATAAACTCCGGTTCTGGTATTATGGATTTTATAAAAGAAATTGAGAAAGTGAAGCCTCATTATTTTGTCGTGAATGAAGATGGAAATACTCCTGCAAAAGAAGAACTGAGTAAGAAGCTGGGAATTGAATATGTCGTTTTAAAAAGGATTCCCCATGGACGAATGCCGATTCGTTCAACCACAGCGTTACGAAATGAATGTACGATGCCTTATAGAATCGATTTAGCGGGTGGTTGGCTTGATCAACCATTTGTTGGGAAACTGGCACCAGGCCCTGTCTTAACGATTTCCATAGAACCAACGATAGAGTTTAATGAGAGAAGTGGAATGGCTTCGAGTACCAGAAGAAAAGCAATAGAAATATGGCACACTGATGTGCCGCCAGGGAATAGGGAACAACTTGCGAGAATGTTGTTCAGTTATGAAAATCCACCGGGAACTAATATTATTGCGGGATCTCAAGATTCAATCGGGATTGTCTTTCCAGGCTTAAATAAAATTGATTATACCGGAGAATTTTGGCCTGTTAAGATCACAGCGGTACATGATGAAAACATTTTATCCTGGATTGAAGAACATTTGTATTTGATTATGCTGGGCCCGCGAGAGAATAATTATCATGTTCTTGCAAACACTTTTATCAACAAGGGAAACGCGGAGGCGCTACGCGTCGCTGCAGAGAAAACCTGGGATGCTCTTTTAGTAAAAGATCTGGAAAAATTTGGTGAGTTCTTCAGAAAGTCGTTTGAAGCACAAATCAAGATGTTTCCGAATATGATATATGATGATATCTTTCAAGTGATAAACAAATATAAGAACTCTGCGTTCGGATGGAAACTATCTGGGGCTGGAGGCGGTGGATATCTTATTTTTGTTTCACAAAAACCGATTAAAGGTGCGATACAAATTAAAATACGTCGAAGAGCTCCATAATACTTCTTCTTCAATCGAGTATCTATTCTTTTCCGTTGCAATTAATACATTCTAAGAAAGAGTCATCTACAAACAGAGGAAACAATAATGGATCTATCCAAAATGTTTAAGACTGAAGATGGAAAAAACCATGTGTTCACGTTTGTGCTTGTCAGTACATTATTCCTACTGTGGGGAACTTGTAACGGAATGATTGATGTGATGGATAAGCATTTTCAAGATCTTTTACATCTGACGAAAGCACAATCGGCGTGGGTGCAATTCGCACACTATTTGGGTTATCTTCTAATGTCCATGCCAGCGAGCTGGCTGGCGCGCAAGCTCGGTTATAAGAGTGGTATTATTTCGGGATTGTTACTTGTAGCGCTAGGTGGGTTCTGGTTCGTTCCTGCTACATATATTTCGGCATTCTGGGCTTTCCTACTTGGTGTGTGTGTCATCGCAATGGGGTTGACGGTTCTTGAAACTGTAGCTAATCCTTATACAACTGTGCTAGGTCCGAAGCACTTCGCAGCGACACGCATCAATCTTGCGCAATCCTTTAACGGTGTCGGTTGGATCTTCGGCCCGATTATCGGCGGAGCGTTCTTCTATTCTGCAAGTGGTGCAGAGGTTGCTCAGGGCCAGCTTTACATTCCGTACCTTGTGGTGGCGATCGTCGTTCTTTTGATGTCTGTTGCATTCTACTTCGCCAATGTTCCCGACCTGAATACTGAGGATGAATATCAATTAAACGATTCGACAGACAACACGGTCAAACGTTCTATCTGGTCGCATCCGCATTTTACTGGTGCGGTCGCGGCGCAGTTTTTCTACGTTGCTGCGCAAGCGGGTATTTTTAGTTTTTTCATCAATTATATGATTGAGGAAATGCCGTCAATTTCGCAAGGAGTAGCCGGGAGTTGGTTCTTTAACGGCCGTACTTTTGTACGCGATGGTGCTTTCTTTGTGAACGAGAAAGGAGCCACCTTTTTGCTTGGTACAATCGGATTTCCGCTTTTTCTCCTTGGACGTGCTTCGGGGGCTGCAATCATGAGAAAATTGAAAGCGCATCGAGTGCTTGGTACTTATGCAATAGCGAATGTCTTTCTTTGCGGTATTGTCGTTCTGAAACTCGGCTGGATTTCCGTGGCGGCGGTGTTTCTGAGCTTTTTGTTCATGTCGATTATGTTTCCGACAATCTTCGCACTTGGTATCTCTGGCCTAGGTGTACAGGCAAAAAAGGCATCGGGTTTCATCGTCATGGCCATCATTGGCGGGGCAATCATGCCGAAGCTCATGGGTTACCTCGGAGACGTTTATAACATGTCTGTCAGTTTCCTCATACCTCTTGGTTGCTTCGCGCTCATCGCGATCTATGGATATTCATGGCCTAGACTGAGCAGGTCGGATGCTCAAGTTAGTTCAATATGAAATGAAAGCACACTGAAGTCGTAGGTCGGATATGCGGGCATAAGAATTCAATGAATGGTTATGCACCAACGTGTCGCAACATTTTTCACAAGACGCATGTAATGTCTACCAAGACATCGGATCTGCGGATTGCCCGGACAATACTCCACGATATATAAGGGAAAATTACACGAGGGATGTACAATCTTCTATTAATACAAGTAAAAAGATTGTAGCTTTTCACACTTTCGAGATGAATATTTTCGTTATGCAGAAGGAGTAAAATCTGAGCGGACCATATATTTGCAGAAAATCCACACAGAGAAGTTTCTGAAATTTATAGGAAACAGAAATCTCCGATCCACTGATGCCCGTCTGCCTGATCAATGGCAGGGGCATACTTCGCAGTACGTTAAGTCGGTCACGTTTAACACAGAACGTCGAACGCTCCACGCAATGTTTATTGTAACCAAGAAGTGGGAGTATATCGATGAGAATTCATTTAGATATCAAAGACCCGCCGATCAAGAAGAAACAAAGTCGGAACACTTCTTTGAAAACTTGCTATTAAATAGTATATTTCAAATAATTATTTATCATTTATGATAAGTGAAAAAATGTCCCGAGCTGAAAAAAAAAATAATTTTACGTCTTTAAGTGTTTGGATTCAAGAAGCCATTTTTTTTCTAGCGTGCTTCTTCTACCTATTACTTCGAATTCATCCCGTTCTTATTCTCGAAACGCACCCACCTGTTTTCTTAAAAGGAATCGATTTTCTGTATGATTTTTTAAAAATCCCAGGCGGATTAGTCAATTGGCTTTCAGCCCTTTTGATGCAATTCTGGTTTTCCGATTTTTTGAGCGCCTTATTTCTAACTATTTGTTTTTGGACAGTTGCATTCTTAACGAGAAAATGGATAGAAACCCTAATAGAAAATCGTCCTGTTCATACATTCCATCTGATTCCGGCTGGCCTTCTACTCGTCATTTATAGCAATTACGATTTTGATCTGAGCGCTACATTAGCAATAATCATTAATTTATTATTTCTGGTTTTATTCATTCGTTGGTCACCGAAACGACCGGTGATTCATATCGGTATGGGTTTAGTTATCACCGTTTTTTTATATTGGATCACTGGTGGTGCTTTCCTGATGTTTGCCGTTCTCTGCGGATTGGAGAATCTTTTTCTCAGGAGAAAGATTGTAAGCGGTCTTTTACTTCTGTTGTTCTCTGCCATTCTACCTTTCGTGGCATCCATATCTGTTTTTCTCATTACTCTGAAACAAGCTTATTTGCATAACCTGACTTTTGAGATTCCGATTGAATCCTGGATCATTGCATACAGTCTCCCTGTTTTTTTTCTACTAACACTAATAATCGTTTCGATCGCAAAATTACCTGGAATTCGGAAACCATTCCAAAAATTTGTTAGACTTGCCTTTATCTGGAAATGGGCAGCAGGAACACTCCTCTTATTAAGTGGAACTTTCCTGTTGGCGAAGGAATCCACTAACGACTTAAAAAAGGTTGTTCTCCAAGTCAATCGAGCTGTGAGGGAGGAACATTGGACTGATGTACTCGAATTGACTAAATATTGTTCGAACGAAACACCTCTCGTCTTATCTCAATCCAACCTCGCACTATATCAGACGGGAAAACTTCTTGACAGCATGTTCGCTTATCCTCAATCGAAAGGTACTCTTGGACTTCTCATGAATCTAACGTGGTGTGCTGCCTGGCCTGAGGAAACGAGCAACATAACCTGGAAATTGGGGCTCGTCAACGAATCTTTGCACTGGGCGCATGAAGCCCTTGAACACAAGGGTTCCACTCCCGACATTTTAAAACGACTAGGGATGGCTTATGCGGTGAAGGGTGAGAATAATGCCGCCAGCCATTTTTTTCTGAATCTTAAGAAGGTTCCTTTCGAGGACAACACTGCCGAGAATTTACTTCGACTCAATGAAAATCCGGCGGAATTTGCTCAGGACAGCACGTGCAAGTACATACAATCGTGCATGCTCATCGAGGATTTAGTTTCAGGCGATAAAATGTCTTCTCTGGAATTGGAGCAGCTTGTAAAACGGAATCCTAAAAACAAAATGGCGTTTGAATACTTGATTGCCTATCATCTGTTGAATGCAAACCTCATTGGGGTCTGGAATCACATTGAGGATTTTAAGGCTTTGAATTATACAAAAATTCCACATCATGTTCAGGAAGCATTACTCGTCATGGCATCTATGACTCCAACATTCGATGTGAACAAATTAAAAGAATGGATTGACCCAATCACCTTCGAACATTTTGTGGCGTACCGGAAAATTCTTGTCAAGCATAATGGGGACAGAGGCGGTGCAAATCAGGAATTGCAGGCGTGGTTCGGCGACACCTATTGGTATTATCTCATGTTTGTCAAAACCCCCCCGCGGCAGCCGGAGAAGCAAAATGAATATCAATAAAAAAATTACTGAAATCGTTTACTTGATTTTGTTCATTCTGTGCGCGGGTTGTTCAACGCCGGAGGGGAGACCGGACATCCAATCCGCAGGTCGATCCGCAAACATCCAGCCCGATTATTCCGGAATCCTCATTCCTCCAAACATTGCACCTTTGAATTTTTCGGTGAAGGAATCCGGTCAGGATTATTTCGTTCGGATTCGATCCACACAGGGGGATCCGATTCGGATTCAAAACAGCTCTGGTCATATCCAAATTCCTTTGGGGGCTTGGAAACGCTTGCTCGCAGGGAACCGTGGGCAACAACTGATTATGGATATTTTTATGAAAAACCAGAGCGGTCAATGGGTCCAATTCGATTCGGTGGTGAATCGAATTGCACAGGATTCTATGGATGGATATTTGGCGTACCGAAAATTTGGTCCTCTGTTCAACTTATATAAGAAGATTGGTATTTTTCAGCGATGTCTTGAAAACTTCAACGAAAAGCCGATTCTTCTTAATCGGCTGACATCAAATAATTGCATGAATTGTCATAATTTCTGGCAGAACGGGACAGACCGATGGCTTCTCCATATGCGTGGTGCGCCCGGGACTTCAATGCTTTTAGTTGTGGACGGCAAAGTCCATAAAATCGACACGAAGACCAAGTTCAATGGGCCTGCTGCTTATCCAGCTTGGCACCCATCCGGAAATTTGATCGCATTCTCTGTCAGCAAGTTGCATCTTCTTTTCCACCAAACGGGTGAATGCCGCGATGTGCTGGATCAGTATTCTGACATTATTCTATATGATATTCCGACGAACACCATCACGACCACACCGGCGATTTCCAGCCCTGACCGTATGGAAATTTGGCCTGCATGGTCACCTGATGGCAAATCCCTTTATTTTTGCAGCGCACCTAAAATAGAGACATTTGAAAATCTTGTTAAACCCAATGATGTAGCAATCGATAGAATCAAATACGATTTGATGCGGATTGCGTACGATCCAGTGAATCACACATGGGGAAAACTCGAAACGGTCATATCTTCTACAGAATTAGGATTAAGTATTACCGAACCAAGGGTTTCACCAGATGGCCGTTTTGTTCTTTTCACGGCAGCGAAATACAGCCAGTTTCCGATCTATCTTCCAAGCGCCGATTTGTATTTATTAGATGTAACAAGTGGTAAATGGAAAAAGTTAGAAGTGAACAGTGATCGGACTGATTCGTTTCATTCCTGGTCAAGCAACGGTCGGTGGATTGTGTTTTCGAGTAAACGAGATGATGGTTTATTCACAAGACCATATTTCAGCCATATTGATTCGCTGGGGAAAGCATCAAAACCGTTTGTCCTGCCGCAGGAGAATCCTTTATTTTACAAAACCTGTTTAGAAGTCTATAATGTTCCGGAATTCGTCAAAGAACCCGTTCGCATGAATCCGCAAACTCTGGCAGATGCAGCTTTCTCCAAAGAGGATGCTTTGACTGCGAAATTGGATACGAATGTCCTCTCAAATAGAAATGAGAATAAGTCAAAACCTGTTATCCTCGATGATCAATTGAAAAAAAATAATACGATAAACCGCAAAACGAGCAAATGAGATGATTCAACGTTCTTTCGAGTTATACCCTACGTACAAACTTTATATTACATCATTGCATAATCAGTTGTTTCTCAGCGTTTCAATCACCGAAAGAGATGCAGATCCGGAAAAAACAACCGAGGAAATTTATAGCAAAATAGCCGATATCTTGACTGCTTCTTCGAGCCAGATTATTCATGAACGATGCTTCACCAAAGTGGAACTTCATCAGCAAATCCAAAAAGCCCGAATGCGCGCATTGGGTAAGCATCAGATACAAGTAAATACACCTGTCACTTTTGTGGAAGGGGAATCTTGCTTTGAGAATTCTATCGCCGGTTTTCAGATGAGAGCTTTGAAACCTGCATCAGGAACAACTATCCGGACAATTATCGATGATGGAATTCCCAAAGGACGAGCATGGAATATTAATGGCTCAACGTTTTATGTGCTCCAGAGTATTGACGGCGGTACTGCAAACGGTGCAGAACAGTCAAATAGAAAAGTTCAATCAGAAGCAATGTTTCGTCAAGCAGAAAGACTTCTTCACGCTCAAGGATCTACATATCAAGATGTGGTGAGAACATGGATTTATATTTCAGATATTCTTGATTGGTACGATGATTTCAATGTTGTAAGAAATCATTGTTACTCGGAATATGGATTTATCGGCAATGCAGACACTCAAATGCCTGCGGAACAGATATATCTTCCAGCGAGCACGGGTATTGAGGGGAAAAATCCATTCGGACGCGCTGCAACAATGGACCTCTTTGCTGTGCATCGTTCACCGACAAGTTCCATAAAAGTTCGGCCTATTTATAGCACGAAGCAGCGTTCGCCGTTTCGGTATGGATCTGCATTTTCACGTGCAGTAGTTATTGAAGACGCCGAGAGTAAATTGATATTTGTTTCCGGTACAGCGTCCATCGATGAAGACGGAAAGAGCGTTTTTATCGGTGACCCTGCTCAGCAGATGCAACAAACATTTAATGTCGTCTCGGATTTAATCGCTCCGGAAGGGGCGAAGCTGCAGGATATATGTGAGGCTACGGTATTTTTAAAACGCCGGCAGGATTTCTCTATCTATCAGAAGATCATGGAACAGGTTGGTATTTCAAACGCCCCTTCTGTCAATGTGGTAGCAGATGTTTGCAGAGATGAATTATTATTTGAAATCGATGCCGCATTTATTATTGAGAAAGATGAGGGGTAGATCAACTTGGCTAAAATTATTTTCTTCTGACTCGACGCTGCCTATGAATATCATTTCTCCTCCTTGGGGAAGTGAATTTGATCGTCCTGCCGGCTAACACCTTGGGGATTTTACGCAGAACAAATCGACTCCATTGGCATGTATAAGAATATTACCGTGCTTCAATAAGCTGAAAATAATATTTGTGCCAAGAGATGCATACGAAATGAAAAAAATACAGCCGGTTGAATACCAGCGGGAATGTCCTATCGAGTACTTTAAAAATTGAAATCATGCAAAGGTTGAGTTTATATTTACATCTTGATAGCGCAGCTCGGGAACAACAATAATTTGGATATGAACCTTTATTATTGCTTGCATGGACATTCAGAAATCCTAAATTTTGTAAATATCCAAAAGGGTCAAACTTACTCGAATATTTTTATTCATAGTGAGCTATTTGTAAAATCCCTACACACTTGTAAATCTCCTAATTGCATCTTAGATTGCTACCAATAATAGCATAATTGGAAGAAGTCATCGTATGCATAAAAGACAGTTACTTATTTTGGCAATCCTTATTATCCCAATATTTATTGGTATAGGATGGCTTACAACACTTTTTAGTGTATTCCATAAGGAAGAAAAAAATCAGCCTGTTAAATTGTATTATGCAGATAATATTTCTCTCTCACATCAGCTGGCGATTGACGAGTTCAATCGTCTATATGCAGGAAAGATTGAAGTCGTTCCTGTTAATTTGCCATTTTCAAAATTCAGTACGAACGAACGGAAAGAGTTACTTGCACGTTCACTTCGCAGCAAGAGTGAAAAACTCGATATTTTTGCGGTTGATCTTATTTGGGTTCCGCGTTTCGCGAAATGGAGTGAGCCGCTGGATTCCTACTTTTCAATCGATGAGAAAAAACGGTTACTGAAAGATGCTTTAAAGTCGTGTGTATTTGAAGGAACACTTGTAGCAATGCCGATGTATCTTGATATAGGTCTTTTATATTATCGTCGGGATATAATTCGAAAGTTGCCTGATGCGGATGCTATCGAGAAGCGTCTACAGGAGTCAATGACCTGGGAAGAAATGGCGCATTTACGTGAGAGATTAGGCTATATGAATAAACCATTCTATCTCTTCCCTGCAAAAGATTATGAGGGGTTGATATGTAATTACCTTGAGCTTGCGGTTGGAAACGATCCGAAATTCCTTCAATCGAATACCATTCAAGTAACATTGCCGGCATCAAGGAATGCGCTTCAGATGATGGTGAATTTTGTCAAAGATGGAACGACACCGCCGGAAGTAACCGATTTTGACGAATTTCGATGTAACACTTATATGCTCGATCATAATGCTGTATTTCTCCGCAGCTGGGAAGATCTGGTTCAGAATTTCCGCACGGCATATAGAGATACGGCAAAGTTGAAATACATTGTAAAAGTTCCGATGCCGCATTTCAAAGGAAAACCTTCTTCTTCGATCTTTGGTGGTTGGGATTTTATGATTTCAAAATCATCAACAAAAAAAGCTGCGGCTATCGAGTTCATTAAATTCTATCAACGTGAATCGACACAGCGAATGATTTTTGAACGAATGGGATATTTACCCGCAATTCAATCTGTGTATGAGGATACAGCATTTGCAAAAACACATACAGACATATTTTTCTATCGTACAATGCTTCGACACGGATTTCATCGGCCTGCACTTGTTGATTACACCAGAGTTTCAGATATTATTTCTCATTTTGCACACCTCGCCATTAAGCAACAAATCTCCGTCGAACAAGCGCTGGCGCGAAGCGATGAACTTATTCGTTCTAACGAAGTTTTGATCAAATGAAAAAAGCAAAGCCAAATAATCCGCAAAGCTTACGTGAAAGATATCATAAGTATCGCTTTGAGATCAGGCACATTACGGTGCTTGCGATTGTATTAATTGCTTTCCAGTTCATTGTTCTTTTCATGAATCAGAATTCACTCCAAAAAGCATTTGTAAAATCTCAGCAATGGTATCAGCAAGATGCTGCTGAACGCATTGCGAATCTTACGGCGACAACCATCGAAATGCTTTTAGAATCTAAAAGTTCGAAAGAACGGCTGTCGGAAAGTGAAGAGCGGAAAATCATTCAAGACTTTAACATCATTTTTAGTCAGCAATTATTAGATAAAAATGTTCAGGGTGTTTCTATTCTCATCCCTCATGGAAATATGATTGATGTCATTGATGACGGTAAACAGCTGTATGACTATTTTTTCGGGAATGCTAATAGGATTCATAATTCAGAAAGTATGCACACTGAAGCTGTTAGGTTATTCCGTTCCGTACAAGATACGCTTCGTAAAATCGAGCAATCTTATACAATAGTAGAACACGACCAAATATTCCATGTATTTATTCCCTTCGTCCCGAGAGGAGAATTTGTTGGGGTGGTCTATATGAAGACAGCTCCCGATCTTACGTTCCTCACTGAGGAGATGTCAAAGAATTACAATCAGACAGCATTGGTATATTCTGCTCTCATTATTGTTGGATTGTTCGCGATGTATTATATCTCGACCCGAACGCTTGCAGAACGGAATGAGGTTCAGCGGCTATTGTTTGAAGAACAAAAACAACATTTGGCGGAACAAATTAATCACCAGAAAGAAATGCTCTTTACCAAGCGGATTTATCATACTCATCATAAAGCTGAAAAGATAGGTGGATTTATTAAGGAGGATTTACGGAATTTGACCGAGGACAATAATGACGTAATCAAGAACAGGATCGGCAAATATGTTAGTTTTGTTGCTCGAGTTATTTATGATATGAAATGGTATGATCCACCAATTCAGACTATTCGGGGTCCGATGTTTAAAACGAATGTGAATGAGGTTATTAAATTCATTGTAGAAAATATTTTTCAGAGGGTATCGGATAATCGACTAACAACAAAGTTTGATTTGCAACTGGACTCTAAGATGCCCGAGGTGGCAATTAATGAATATGTAATTTGGGAGGTGCTTGAGCCGATTATCCAGAACAGCATGGANNAAAAATGAGCGTGGTATTAAAAAGATATTCCAAGAGCAAATAACTCTCGACAAATCATCGGGGAAGGGACATTCTGGATATGGCTGTTATATTGCTTATGAACTTGCGACGCAACGCTTCGGTTGGAAGATAGATGCTGAAAATTTGCTAGACGGAGGATGTAGGTTTACATTTATTGTACCGCATTAAGAAGACAGGATCGGAAAAACTATGGCAACTGATGAACGAATACGAATTTTACTTATTGAAGACGAAGAGTTTGATGTTCGCCGAGTACGTAATACACTTAAACCATTCGAACACCAAATAGAAATCAGTGAAGTTGTGTCAAATGGTGATACAGCATTAGAACTACTTGTTCAGCATAATGAACAATTCGATGTTGTGATTATGGATCTCCAGCTAGCCGGCGGGACAATGGGAGAAGCACTCATCAGGGCGATTAAGCGAATAGCACCATCACACCAAATTATCGTTATCACAAAGATGACAGTAAATATTACAGATTTTGATTTTGCAAGTAGACTTTTGCAAGCTGGAGCATTTTGGTACTGTACGAAATATCCGAGTGATATTGAGGCATATATCTATCAGCCGACCGATTTCATTCTTAGTATCTTCAATGCTTATCAAAGAAAAAAACTTGAGTATGAAAAAATGCGGTCAGAAAAGAAATTATTGCGTAATGNNGAACAGGCAAAGAACTTGTTGCAATCAATATTCATTATGAGAGCAAAAGGAAATTAGAAAATTTTATAACTATTAATTGTGGTAGTATACCGGATGAATTAATAGAAAGCGAGTTATTCGGTTATGAGAAAGGCGCATTCACAGGTGCAAATGCAACCAAACGTGGACTTTTTGAACAGGCTAATCACGGCACAATCTTTCTAGACGAAGTTGCAGAGCTTCCTCTCTCGTCGCAAGTTAAGTTGCTTAGGGTTATGCAAGATGGTGAGATTGAAAAGATTGGCCGAACAGGGGAGAAGACTAAAGTTGATGTACGTATTATTGCCGCAACGAACAAAGTATTACAACAAGAAGTTGCTGCAAATAGATTTCGTGAAGATCTCTTTTATCGTTTACATGTTGTGCCTCTCCATACACCTCCATTGAAGGAGAGACCCGAAGATATTCTTGTCCTCTGGGAATACTTCATGCGCACAATGAGTAATGAGATGATAAAACAAACTCCTATTACGGAGGAAGATACTTTTAATTTACTCAAGGGATATGATTGGCCAGGCAATGTTAGAGAACTTAAAAATGTTGTTCAAAGACTTTTGCTTCAAAATGAGAATATTATTACACCCGAAATTATGAAGGAAATTTTATCCCTCCCTTCATCATCTCATTCTCCTGCGGGTAGTGATGCATTAATACTTCTAGATGCAAAAGATACTCCTGTACTGCGAGAGATGGAAAACATTTTCCGGAAAAAATATTTTACCTTTATTCGCAAACACTCTACATCAGATGCGGATGCAGCTCGAAAACTTGGTCTTGCCCCTCCGAATTATCATAGGATGTGTAAAGAACTTGGATTAAAAAATTAATTACATTTTTTCTGAAAGCTGCTTTATATGCTAACTTGCAGTTCTCTCTTGATATTCATCCCCGTAGAATGATTATCATGGCTGATAACACAGCCATTATTAGCATAATAATCCCTCTTAACTTATCTAGCGACTCTTGCGGAAAAAACCGAATTTTTACCTGGTACAAATGTTGCTAAAACTAAGTTGAAGAAAGGTGTTTTCGCTAAAAAGGCAGTGGTGTGACTTTTAAAAAGTATTGTAATTGTAGTATCTGCCTCAATAAATAGCACCTGTAATAGTTTTTCTTATTAAAATTTCTTGAGTTTTTTCTTTTCAGGTTCCATAGTTGGAAATATTCTTCATGTAAGTGAAGTGTCTTTGTATCGATGCATGGAATAGTGTTAAAAGGCAGTTCATTTTATTTCAGTAGAAGTATACAAAATCAATACATTGTAATTTCAATTCAAAGAATCCAAAATATAAATTTTCGCGTAAAAAGATAAAATATCTGAATATTTAAGAGTAATTGTGCCGACTCTAAGTAATTATTACAGATCGGCAATAATTTATTTTGTCATGGTTGATGTAGAGTTGGACTAGAAAGAATTTATCAAAGGAGAAAGTTTATGGTATCGGGTCAATACCGAATTCTTATCTATTTTGCCTTATTTTTTACACTGACGATAAATATTGTTTTAGCAGGAACGACAGGAAAAATAGCTGGCAGAATTGTGGACAAAGAAACTCATGAACCACTAATCGGCATTAATGTCGTTGTTAAGGGAACATCTCTGGGTGCGGCTACTGACATTGATGGGTATTATGCGATTCTATCTGTTCCGCCTGGTACTCATAATATTGTAGTGAGCATGGTTGGTTATTCTACAGTTACTGTGAATGAAATACATGTTCTTGTAGACCAGACTGCAACTGTTAACGTGGAAATGGTGTCTCAAGCAGTTGAAGCAGGAGTTGTTGAAGTCATTGCCGAAAGAACTATTATCAAAAAGGATGTGTCCTCCAGTGTCAGTGCAATACAAACGGAAGAAATTGCAAGTCTTCCTATTAGTTCGGTTAATGAAATGATGAATTCACAGGCAGGAGTTGAAAATGGTTTTATGATTAGAGGTGGAGGTGCAGATCAACTACTTCTTCAAGTAGATGGTGCTACGCAACGTGATCCAAGAAATAACAAGCCTATTTCAAATATTGCCTTGAGTTCTATTGAGGAAATCTCAATAGAAAAAGGGGGGTTTACTGCAGAGTATGGACAGGTACGCTCAGGAGTTATTAATATCGTTCAAAAGGAAGCTGATGTCGCCCATTATTCTGGTTCTATTAATGTAAAATACAGTCCGCCGCAGCAGAAATATTTCGGTATGTCGGTGTTCGACCCTAATTCTATGTGGTTGCGGCCCTATTTAGATCCTGCTGTCTGTTGGACAGGTACTAACAATGGTAGTTGGAACCAGTACATGCAAAATCAATATCCCACCTTCACTGGTTGGAATGCTGTTTCTCAGTCGTTACTGTCAGATGATGATCCTACGAATGATCTTTCACCGGCGGCATGTAAACGCCTATTTGAGTACCAACATAGAAGACAACCTGATACCAAATCGCCAGACTATAACATTGATGGTAGTTTTGGTGGTCCTGTACCAATTATTGGTGAGAAGTTGGGCAATCTAAGATTTTTTACAAGTTTTATTATGGACAGAGAAATGCTTCTTATTCCTCTCAGCCGTCCAGATTACGAGGATTATAATTGGTCACTCAAGTTGAGTTCAGACATAAACAAGAAATCTAAATTGACGCTATCTGCATCAACAGGTAAGTCCTATAATGTTGCTATTAATAGAAATGATGCCGGCTATTTCAATCAAGCTTATAATACGGGCGGTGCTACTTTTTGGGATCCAACAGATTACTTACGCACTCCAGATCAAATTGCCGGTATTACGTATGAGCAAAGGTCGAGCAGAATTTTTGATAATGGATGGTATAATCCGGCTGATGTCAGTGATTTTATTGTAGGTGCAAAGCTTACTTCTATTCTAAGTTCGTCTACATTTTGTGAAGTAAGTGTGCAAAATGTACATCGTAATTATCTAACTGGTCCTATTGCAGCAAGAGATACTAATAAGAATTATGAAATTGTTCCGGGTTATTGGGTAGATGAAGCGCCATTTGGTTTCAGTTCAAGTCTTTCTTCTTCAGGAATAGGTGATCCTGGTCTATTTTTCGGCGGTTGGGGTGGCACTGTGTATGATACAAGCAAACTTAATACATTTACACTTAAGGGAGATTTAACAAGTCAAGTAAATAAAGAACACATGATTAAAGCCGGAATTGAATTTTCATATTATAACTTAGACTTAAATTATAGCTATATAAATCCTTATAATGACCAGAATACAGTAAAGCAGCAATGGAATCCATACCAATTATCTGCTTATGTTCAAGATAAGATTGAAGCATACGGATTTATCGCTAATCTTGGTCTAAGGATGGATATTAGCAATCCAAATACTGATTGGGTAGAGACGGATGATCCATTTAATTCCTATTTTTCATCTACTTATAGTGACACAATTAAATATGTTAAAACACGTGTTAAACCAGATGTATCTCTCAGTCCTCGGATAGGTATTTCGCATCCGATTACAGAGAGTTCAAAACTGTATTTCAATTACGGACACTTTAAGCAGAGGCCCGCTTATGAAGAAATATTTAGAATAGGCCGCGGGTCATCTAATAATATGGAAAATTATGGTGATCCTAATTTGGCACAGGCAAAAACGGTCTCTTACGAATTAGGGTTTGATCAATCTCTCTTTGATATATACTTGATACAGATAGCTGCCTTTTATAATGATATTTCAGATCAGCAGTCTTATACATTTTATACAAGTGATCGGAAAAGTATTGCCTATTATGCAGCTAATAATAACAGCTATTCGGATATTCGCGGAGTAGAACTAACGTTAAGAAAGAATTCCGGCGATTGGGTGCGAGGTTTTATTAATTATACGTATCAAGTAGTAACGTCTGGTCAATTTGGTCAAGTGACTTATGCTGAAGATCCTGCTCAACAAATAATAGATGATAATAGTAGAACGCTTCCATTATATGCTCTCGAACGACAAAAGGGGATTCCTCAACCTCGAGCAAATGCAAGTATCACTCTTTTAACACCGAAAGGTTTCGGACCAAAGATCTTTGGATTCGAACCTCTCAGTGATTGGACTCTTAATGTTTTAGGAACATGGAAAGCTGGTCAATGGCTTACATATAATCCACAAAATGCCACCGCTGTACAAAACAACGTTCAGGTTACGGATTATTATAATATTAACCTTCGCCTCAATAAAACTTTTACTTTTAAAAGTTTTGCAGTGACATTATTCATGGAGACAAGGAACTTGCTAAATACAAAGCTATTGTCTGGAGAAAGCTTCTATAGTAACACTGACTATTTAGCGTACATGGCATCGCTGCATTTACCAGCAAGTCCGGCCTATAATAATACAAATATTCCTGGTGATGACCGGGTTGGTGATTATCGTACTGTTCCATATCAGCCGGTTTTGTATAGTGGAAATGTAAATAATATACCGGTGGGTTCCGCCGATCCTACTGCTGTTTATTATAATAATCCAACCGGTAAATATATGCATTATATCAATAGTAGTTGGTCAGAGGTAGATCATAATACTATGCAAAAGATTTTGGATGATAAAGCGTATATAGATATGCCGAACAACAGTTCATTTGATTTTCTTAACCCACGCCAATTTTATTATGGTATTAATATATCGGTTAATTTTTAATTAAGAACTCTGATCATAAGGGGTATTATTCGTATGCTTAAAAAATATCTGGTACAAGTACTAATAGTAATTTCGCTTTCTAGTGCGTTTGGAGTGATTGGTCTCCAGGAATTACAAGCCCAGGTCTCTGGACCATTTAGTAACAAATGGTTATGGGTTAGTTCTTTAAGACAATATTTTTCGAGTACTAGTGTTGAAATTGAATATGGCAGGAGAGGAAGAGGCCCTTATTTGAATACTGACCAGTGTGATGGGCTTCGCTGGCCTGCCCAATATAATTCGCAGGATCACAATGTTGGTAAAGCACTATGCATTGCTGTTAAGAATTTTACAGAGCCGACGACTGGCGTAACATATCAATATAAAGTTCTTCCACTCGGGCGAAGTTCTTTATACGTCAATTCAGCAGAATATCCTGTAGAATTTAAGCTCATAGGCCGCTCGAGTGCTCCTATAGTAATTGTTGATAATGTACCAGCAACTGATTTAAATCAATATGATCTTAATACAGCTCCAGTGTCTGGGACTTTTATTGGAGGCGATCAAATTGATCCCACTCTGCCTACAGATCGGATGATCTACAATCGAGTAAACACTCCGGTAGGTATAACATTTACGAGAAAAGTGTATGCTTCTACGCAACAGTATCACGATAATTATTATATATATGAATATGTATTTAAGAATACCGGACTTATAGATAATACAGGTGGAACAATGTCACCTACTACTCTTACCGGTGTAATGTTCGATTTTAGATATCGCTTTGCTGATGCTTATGATGCCTATGTTAGTGGCTGGACGATTAATAGTGCTGATGATTATGGGAAGAATACCATTAATGATGCAATAGGGCAAGATCCAGCTCATACGCTCCCTGCTCCTAATGATTTTCGTGCAATTTATGAATATTACGGCCCTAATTCAGCTTCAACTGGTGTGTCGGATGATATCGGTGGACCTGATTTCAGAGATGGTCATATTTTGTGTGGTGAAAGTTTTACCGGGGAAATGGTTTTGCATGCCGATAAATCACCACAAGATGCGACGGATGATCCGACGCAGCCTTCAACAACACATTTTATTGCCACTGATGGTTCTATCGAGACCGAATCAGTCGGCTTTCCTTTTCAGCCAAGCGTGATGACACCACTATACCAAGATTTAACATCGGGGCATCCATCACAAACACATGCACAGCAGATAGGAGAAGACGCAAACGGTTGGCCGACGGGTTTTGCAGATACATGGGTAGGGTATGCAGTANNGAACAGGTGGTTATGGAAGCCAACAAAGTTTTGGTCCATATACGCTTGCACCAGGCGATAGCGTCCGTATAGTGTTAGCAGAAGCTATTGCCGGAATAAGTCGCGAAAAAAATATAGAGGTGGCAAAGAATTGGTGGACTTGGTATAATAACAACAAAAGTGGTGGTGGGCCTTTTATACTTCCTAATGGTTCTACGACTACAGATGGAAATATTTATAAAAATTCATGGGTGTTTACTGGAAAAGATTCGTTGTTCCAAACTTTTAGAAGAGCGAGAGCAAATTACAATAGCGGGTATAAAATTCCGCAGCCGCCACCGCCCCCAGATAAATTTGTCGTTACATCTGGCGGAAACAAGATATCGCTGACGTGGTCTAAAAGCGCTGAAACTTGGCCAAATTTTGACGGGTATAAGGTTTATCGAGCGGATACAAAGACAGACACAACTTTTGAATTATTATTTTCATGTAATAAAAGTAATAATGTTAATTCTTATGATGATGTTTCTGCAAAACGTGGATTTAACTATTACTATTATATACAGACTAAGGATGATGGCTCGACGAACGACATTCAACCAGGTGTACCTCTTGTCAGCAGCATGTATTATACGATGACTAATGCAGCCGCATATTTACGGCGTCCTGCTGAAAATAATCTTTCGGCAATTCGTGTTGTTCCTAACCCTTATAATATCAGTGCGATGAGTATTCAATATGGATCGTATGGAACAAGTGCAAACAAGCTCGAATTTTTTGGGTTGCCGCCATTTTGTATGATCAAAATATATACTGAAACAGGTGATTTAATAAGGACTATCAATCATGTAAATGGTAGCGGAGATGAAAGTTGGGATTCAAAAACATCTTCCGGTCAGATCGTTGTGAGTGGATTATATATCGCATATTTTGAAGTTACACAGGATGGATCCGGTTTTAAAAAGGGTGATAATATCATCCGGAAATTTATAATTATTCGATGATATAACATATTTGGAGAACGAAATGGATTCTAATTATCAAAATACGTTCGCTTCTTTTTTAAGATTATTTCTGGTGAGTGTTATATTATTTGCCGGTATTGGATGTGATAGTGTGCTGCCAGATGAATTCAAAGCGAAAACTTTTAATCCTTCAGATGTCGATACATTGGCAGGCCATTTGTTAACTCGGGATACTGTTAACGATGCTCAAGGGAATACAATATCCTATCAATATTATCCTATTACTACGACGAGATTTAGAATCCTTCCTGTAACATGGACTTATGCTACTTTAAAAACTCTTGCGAACTTTGCAACACCATCTGATACCACTGATAATCAAATAATACATTCAAAATTCGCTACAGTAATCGATTCTCTTGTGTCACTTCCATCAGACTCGTTAATTTTGGTAAATTACCCAGCTAACCAAAGTATTTCTTATGCAGTTTTGAATGCAAGTGCATCAAAAGATATTCATATATATACAAGCCTCCAATATTATTGGACGGCCGCTGCAAGTAATATCAATGAATATGTCACTGTTGATCTTATAAAAAGCGATACTACTTTAGTAGATGCTTCGAGGGTGATATCTCCTGAAGATGCAAATTGTTCTTTAGAAAATATTTTGAATAACGGAGCATCGACAACTCTTCGCGTTATAAATGCACGTTATACAGCTCATGTGGATCAAGGTGTGTATTTAATCCGGTTTACATTAAGCAATCCAGTGACTATAGGTAATCCTTTAACACAGCCTGCAAGTGCTTTTAAACTTCCAAGTATTGCAAGGCAATTTAAAGTTGTTATTCTGTCATATTAGCATAAGTACGTAATTCAAAAAGGAGAATAAGAAGGTGAAACGATTTATAATAAAATGCTTAACAGCAATTATGATAATCGGATTGCATATATCTCTATCATATAGTCAACAAGAAAAGTTGGCGCAGACCGGTTTCAATTTTCTTAGTATATCTTCTGATGCAAGAGCTGGCGCGATGGGTGATGCCATGAACTCAATATCAGGATATTCTGGTGCTTTATCTCATAATCCAGCAACAATGGCGGATATACCAAACCTGCTTAATATCAATGCCAGTGTCAATTCTTTTATCGCCGACATTAAGTATTTATCTGTTAACGCAATAATCTCTCCTTGGTCTGGAAATTACGGTGTTCTTGGTCTCAGTTTTCAATCTGTAGATTATGGTGATGTATTAGGAACAATGGTTTGGACCAATAGTAATGGATACATTGATACAGGTGTTCTAGACCCATCAGCATTAGCGATTGGAATTGGTTATGCAAAAATGATTTCTGATCGTTTTAGTGTTGGTGCTCAAGTGAAATTCGCGTATCAATCACTTGGTACAAGCGTTATTCCAAGTGGTAACAGTACTACAACAAAACGGAATTTAGCGAATACGGTAGCCTTTGATTTCGGAACAAATTTCAAAACGGGGATTAAGAGTCTCGCATTTGGAATGTCTGTTAGGAATTTTTCAAGAGAAATAACATATGAACAAGAAGAATTTGATCTTCCGCTGCTCTTTACGATAGGAATTTCTGCGAATGTTTTAGATTTTTTCGAAATACCATCTTCGCAACAATCCCTCCTGATCTCTTGCGATGCCACACATCCGAGATCTCATCCAGAGCAGCTGAAGATTGGTGCAGAATATCAATTTATGAAATTGATTGCGCTGCGGGGTGGTTATATCACTGGAGAGGATGAAGATGGAATCACTTTCGGTTTAGGTGTTACTTCTTCCGGTTTAGGAATCTCTTCTGCTAATTTTGCTGTCGATTATGCTTACACGCCTTATGGTGTGTTTAACCATGTCCAAAGAATTACAGTATCTTTCTCAATGTAAACATATAGAATGGTATAGATATGAAAACTATGCATTTAATTTTTTGCTTACTCATTTTGACACTCTTTTTTCTTTGTGCATGCAACCACTTTGATGCACCTTCGGCAGTATGGGATCCAAACAGACCGTTATCCAAAGGTCCGTATATATCAAGTGTATCGCCTGCCAATACAGCGGCTGCTGGAGTGAGAGAAATAACTATTACTGGCCAAAATTTTTCAACGAATCTTGACTCATTAACTGTCACGTTTGGCTCACAACTTTTGGCAATAAAAAGTATTTCAGTTTCTGCTGGTGTCAGCACGATCGTCATTCCCAGACCGGCAATTTATGGATTCAATAATATTTCTATTATGTACCCAGCGGCTGATTCTATTGCTAAATATCCTTATACCATAGAGAATCCAATAACTGGAGATGCTGTCGTATCCAATATTTTTTCTGGTAACCTGCTTGTTATGGAAGCAGATAAGGGCGACACTATTTGGATAGCCAACATGCCAAACTCGGGAATAAAGTTGGGATATATTTATAAGTTGTTGCCTGACGGAGTTACTATGACTGTGTTTATGGATACCTCCTATTTAAAACCAAAAATCAATAACAAAGCGTCAGATTTTACCAACCCTTTTGCAGATTTAAAAATTGGAACAGGCGGTTTCCTATATGCTACATTTTCAAATGTAAATTCAATCTATTGTATGGATCCTAATAGTAGCGCACCTGTGGTGTATGCTACACTTTCAGCAAATAGTACGGCAAAATTTGATTTTGATGATAACAAGAATATTTATACGGGGAAAAATAATGGGTTGTTTTTAGTTAAACCAGATGGTTCCAATTCTAGCGTTGGGGATTATACAGGGAGTATCACTTTTGGTGAGATTCGGGTAATAAAAAATGCAAACAACAATAAGTTTGTGTATGCACTGATTGGTGCCGCTGCGGCTAAGCCGACATTCACCCAACTCTATAGAAGTCCAATTAATAATGATGGCACAGTTGGCAGTAAGCAGCTCGTATATGATATTACAGCTGATACCGCTTTTAACGGATGTACAATAAGCTCTATAAACGTTAAATCTGATGGAACTGTATTGCTTTCCTTGTATACCAACTCTGCCGTCAACGGCAATCAGAATTATTCATTATTTGTGTTAGAGAATAACGGTTCTCTCACTCCATATTATAAAGACAACACTATTCTGCCAACTGGGATAGATCAACTTATTTGGGGGAGTGGACGATACTTGTACCTGAGTAAAGGTAAAACAAACACATCGAGTACAAGATTTTTTAAGATGGGAATGGAACAAAACGGCGCACCATACCTTGGTAGAAATTTATGATTTATTTTTAACTAACAACATAACTTTTAATCTTGAAGTCAATGGTAATACTCAATGGAGTAGTACTGAATTAAAAAGTGAGAAAAGGAGGTAAAAGGAAAAAGAAAAATTGAAGTAAGGACAAGAGAGTTTTAAACAACGGGTCAAAAACAACTCAAGTTAAGGAGATAGAATGATGAAGTTAAGCAAAGTAATACTCTTTTTAGTTTGCTTAGTTCTGGTTGTGGGCATAACTAATGCAAAAATTACTAAGGATGGCTCTTTGGTAATTCCCAAGGTTAATGCTGCTAATACACCGGTTGTTGGTGGCAATTTTGTTATAGAACCAGTATGGAACTTGGTAGATGCCACATGGATGCAATATAGCAACGAAACTACTCAGAATGGGACTAACTGGGCTAGTATTGCTGGATGGGGAAAGTTTATGTCTGATGGTAAGACAATTTATGGGTTGTACTATGTTCAGGATGATTACATTGATTCTACAAGTACAACAGATTGGCAAATGGACGGCATTGANNCAACTACTACAGTTAATACAGCTGGATATGTTGCACAACAATTGAATCTTCGCCTACCGCAAAAGATCGACTCAGTGCAAAAAGCCGTTGGAAAAGGTCTCAAGTATCAATGGATAATTGATACACTTTCCATACATAGTGGCGGACCGACCGGCTATTTTGTGAAATTCAGTATTTCGCTGGATAGCTTAGGATTTACAACTCCAGTAGCAGCAGGTACAAAAATTAGTTTCCAAATGCAATTGGATGACAACGATGGAGCGGGCCGAATAGGCACTCCCAATTGGCATTATTCACCGGCAAATGCTGATTGGCAAAATACTTTACAATGGGGTGATGCAGTTTTTGGTGGTGATAATGAAGAGATCGGTTATGATGCGAGCACGCCAACAAAATTGGAATTTGTGCTCAATAAAACCACAACACCGCCGGTTATCGATGGTAATCTGGATGCCGCGTACGTAGGTGCAAACCAGACTACCATGGATTATGTCCAAGCAGGAAATGTTCCTACATTAAGGACGACTGTTACTGATGCAGATTATCGATTCTATGGACTGTATGATGATCATTATCTCTATGGTTTCTACACGGTCTATGATGATTATGTTGATTCTACAAGTACAACAGATTGGCAAATGGACGGCATTGAGCTGTTCATTGATGCGACAAACTCACACACAGCAACTACTACAGTTAATACAGCTGGATATGTTGCACGTCAATTGAATCTTCGCCCAGCGCAGAAGGTCGACTCGGTGGAAGCAGCTGTAGGAAGAGGTCTTGTATATAAATGGAAGATAAGACCACAACTTGATGATACTCTTTTCAGTGATAGGGGTGGTTATAATATAGAATTTAAAATATCATTGGATAGCTTAGGGTTTACAACGCCACCGGCAGCAGGCACGGCGTTTAGTTTCCAATTACAAATAGATGATAATGATGGAGCTGGACGCACGCACACTGCAAATTGGTGGTACTCTCCAGCAAATGCCGATTGGCAAAATACTCTTCAATGGGGTGATGCCAAGTTTGGTGCAGTGAATGTTACAAGCGTTGCTGGAAACTCTGGACAGATTATCCGCGGCTTCGAGTTAGCGCAGAACTATCCAAATCCTTTCAATCCATCTACGGAAATTTCTTTTTCGCTTGCGAAGAGTGAGAAAGTAAAGCTTGCAGTTTATAATTTATTGGGAAAAGAAGTTGCAGTATTAGTAAATGGAATGAGGAATGCTGGATCTCAGACCGTTACTTTTGATGCAAAGAATCTTTCTAGTGGTGTTTATTTTTATAAATTAGAAGCTGGAAGCACAGTGTTAGCGAAGAAGATGATGTTGCTTAAATAACATCAAAGTAAGATCAAGGAAAGCGTCTGTGGCAGACCTTGCACAGGCGCTTTTTTTTACTAACTCTCAACATTCGGTAGCCATCGGAGCTTTTGAATTATGAATCTACATATCATTGATATCGGAATTATTCTTTTATATCTAACATCAACAATATTTATTGGGTTTTATATTTCCAAGAAAGCTTCCAAGGATATGAATAGTTACTTCCTTGGAGGCAATCGTATCCCTTGGTGGGTTCTTGGCATTTCTGATGCTTCCGGTATGTTTGATATTTCTGGCACGATGCTTTTGGTCTATTGGCTTTCCGTGTATGGAATGAAAAGTATTTGGATACCTTGGATTTGGCCGGTGTTTAATCAAATATTTTTAATGGTCTATTTGTCTCCTTGGCTGCGAAGATCAAATGTGATGACAGGTGCAGAATGGATGAAAACCCGTTTTGGGACGGGGAGGGGCGCTACACTTTCCCATATTGTAGTAGTAATATTTGCTCTTATTAGTGTTATTGGTTTTCTCTCGTATGGGTTTAAAGGGATTGGAAAATTTGCCGTAGCATTTTTACCTGCATTAGTAACCAATCCAGAAACATTGGCTCATTACCCTCAAATAAATGCAAATCTTTATGCTCTTATCCTCATGGGTATAACAACATTGTATGTTGTTAAAGGAGGGATGATGAGCGTCGTTGCGACGGAAATTGTTCAATATTGCATTCTTTCTGTTTCTGCGATTGCAATCGGTATTATCGCAATGATTCACGTTTCCCCAGCTATGATCAACAATGTTGTACCAGAAGGTTGGAAAAGCATGGCTTTTGGTCTGAACTTGAATCTAGACTGGTCGACAGTGCATTCAATTCTTGCCACCAAAGTAGTCGCATTTAATCAATGGATTAAAACAGATGGCTATTCTGTTTTTGGATTATTTTTTGGAATGATGCTCTTTAAAGGATTTTTTGTTGCCGCAGCGGGTCCTGCGCCTAATTATGATATGCAGCGAATTCTTTCTACTCGAAGTCCGAAAGAAGCAGCAAAAATGAATTCTATGGTTAGTATTGTCCTTAATCCAACTCGTTATTTTATGGTTGCAGGTATAACCGTACTTGCCCTTACCAATTTTGATGCACTTTATAAAAGTTCAGTAACTACTCCCGATTTTGAAGGAATTCTATCCGAAGTTCTTGCAAATTATGTCCCCGTTGGTCTGCTGGGTTTGCTCATGGCTGGTTTCATAGCAGCATTTATGAGTAATTTTGCAGCGACTGTTAATGCTGCGCCTGCTTATATTGTCAATGATATATATAAACGTTACATCAATCCTCATGCAGATGCTAAAAAATATATTAGGATGAGCTACATTGCATCTGTCGCTGTCGTCGTTGTTGGAATTACAATTGGATTTTTTGTTGAATCAATTAATCAGGCCGCACTTTGGATTGTTGCTTCGTTATGGGGTGGGTATACGGCAGCTAACGTCTTAAAATGGTACTGGTGGCGTTTCAATGGATATGGATATTTCTGGGGAATGGTTTCGGGTATTACCACTTCGTTAGTACTCCTGCTATTAAATAACCTTGGTTTCATTCCATTCTTGAATCATTGGCCTTTGTCTGATAATCCAAGTATGAATTCTTTTCCCATTATATTTCTCAATTCTATTATCGGCTGTTTCATTGGTACATTTTTAACGAAACCCGAAAGTGATGAAGTGCTAATGAAGTTCTACCACAATGTGCGTCCTTGGGGTTTCTGGAAACCAATCTATGAAAAAGTAGTGAAAATTGATCCAGAGTTTGTAGCGAATAAGAATTTTAAACGAGATATGTCAAATATCTTTGTCGGAATTATATGGCAGATAACACTTATGGCTACTCCAGTATTTTTAGTGCTTCGAGAGTACAGTTCATTTATATTCTGTATAGCTGTTTTGATACTAACGTCTCTAATCTTGAAGTTCAATTGGTGGGATAAACTTGAATCCTCGTATGGTAAACAGACGGCAGAATTGAAAATTCCGATAATGCAAAAAGAAATCGTGAGTGGACATTAGAAAAACAATTAATCAAAGCTATTTAGAGAGTGTAATTCTGTGGGAGTGGCTTCTTAAGGAGTTAGCATCTCTTCCGGAATAAATAGGAAGTAGTATATCAGATGCTGACGGCACGACTGCGTTCACACTTGAAACAGATAGTTCATTCTACAATAATCCATCTAAGGGAATCGAAATGGGTGGGTGGACTTTCAGCGATGCGGCACAAGGAAAAGACTCTTGCCTTGAAACAAAAAGTCTTGTATCCTATTAACATAATGGATTCTATGAATAAGAAAAACTGAAGGATAAGCTCCATTCATTATACCAATCCCATCTTTCCTTCACAGGATTCTTCACCCTGACAGTTCTACTGGAACATCATTTCTGACATTATTACCCTTTTTCAAAACGATTTGAATTTTTTGGTGAAAGGTTATTTCAATATTATTTTTTCAGGAATGATTAAGTACATTTCAAATGTTAATGGAGAAGTAATATGTACAAGTTTACAAATAGGAAAAAATATTTTTTCTATGCTACGTTAGTAATCCTTCCCTTTTTTTTACTTGCCTTACTTGAATTTACATTAAGAACATTCTCATACGGAGATGACCTCAGTCTCTTTGTTTCTGGCACTAATGCAAGGCACTATGAGATCAATCGTCGCGTTGGAGAAAGATTTTTTAATAAGTTCCAATATACGACACCCATTTCTGATTCTTTTTTAAAGGAAAAGCCCGCCAACGGATATCGAATTTTCGTTTTAGGGGAATCATCGGTACAAGGATTTCCGTACGATGCTAATCTTGCGTTTTCTAGAATTTTGCAACGACGCCTTCAAAATATTTTCCCAAACCGTGTCATTGAGGTTGTTAATCTTGGTCTGACTGCAGTCAATAGTTATACTCTCCTAGATTTTACAGATGAACTCATACAGCAAAAACCGGATGCAGTCTTAATATACGCTGGGCATAATGAATATTATGGTGCTTTGGGTGTCGCATCTATGGAAAACGGTTCTATTCCTCATTGGTTAAAAAGTCTACATTTGAAGTTCATTCACATAAGAATATATCAATTGCTTCAAAAAGGTATTAGGCACATTTATAAACTCATGCATCCAATCGCGGAAGATGAAGCCAAAGCAACAGTGATGGAAAAAATGGTTGGTAAGAATCTGATCCCATATAATTCAAAAATGTATTTAGAAGGATTGGCACAATTCTCTGATAATATGAGTAATTTGTTGGGAAAATTGAAAGAAGCACATGTGCCTGTCATTATCAGTGACCTTGCAAGCAATGTAAGAGATTCACCTCCTTTTCGTTCATCACGTTATGAAATTTATCCAAAAGCAGATTCATTATTTTTTGATGCAAAACGACTTGACGCTGATAATTTGTTTGACAAAGCCAAGGAAGAATATATAAGGGCAAAGGATCTCGACCTCATTCGGTTCAGGGCATCGGAAGATATCAACAAAATAATTGCTCATCTTGCCGATTCGCTTAGTTTGTATCATCTCTCATTAAAATCACTTTTTGAAAAATATTCTCCCCAGGGTATTATCGGAAACAGTTTGATGACCGATCATCTCCATCCAAACATTGATGGGTATTTTTTAATGTCCGAAGGTTTTCTTTATGCGCTGAGAGACCATGGGATGATCGATAATTATTGGGATTCTACAAGAGTGAGACCATGGACGTATTACAGGCACAATTGGGGATTTACCGAACTTGATAGTATGATCGCAGTTATTCGCATAAAGCATTTGAAGGCCGGATGGCCGTTTCAACCCGAAACTATAGTCAACAATTTTCGCACCACATACATACCGAATGGGATGATAGATTCATTAGCATTTACCCGTATAATGTATGTAGATGTAAGCTCGAATATGGTTCATAAAAAACTGGCTACGTATTATGAATCAATTGGAGATTTTAAAAGCGCCTCGAAGGAGTATTTATCGTTGGCATATATTTCTCCATCAGACGTTTCATATTATTACTATGCAGCCAATCTTGCTTATAAGGCAAAAGAGTACACCAATGCAATCCAATATTTACAAGAATCGCCCAATGCTGATACAAGTTCCTACGTGCAATTTACTCTTGCCTCCATTTATCATTCTCAAAAGAATAATAAAGAAGCTCTTACATGTATTGATCGATTGCAAAAAATACGCTCGGATGATAATAATTATTTGCAGGTTCAGAAACTCAAATACAACGTGCTGAAAGATTTAGGTCTTAGTTCCGATGCTGAAAAGACGCTCGCTGATATTAAAAAAATGGATTCATCCTTCGATGAATCCGGAGGAGGGAAAAGTCTCGTCATCCTCATCCCAAATAGAATTAAACCTTATTTAGAAAAAGCTGAAACATTGAGAAAAGATGGACGATTATCTGAAGCACTGTCTGTTTTGAAAGAAGCCAATACTATTCGTGAAATATCCTACACCAATCTTCTCATTGGGAAATTGCTTTTTTCGCAAAAAAATGTTGAAGCCTTATACTACCTGGAGAAAGCCCATAGAGAATTTAAGGACGACCCATCACTGATTTATTGCCTCAGTGTTTTATATATAATAAAACGAGACATTCCAAAAGCTAAAGTAGCAATTGATGATTTTGCGAGACTCAAGGGGGAAAATTATCCTCAAACTGAACAATTAAGATCTCTTTTTGAGAAAACAGTTGCAAGGGGGAAATAGAAATCATATTAAATCGGATTTGCCCAAGATAGACTTAAAAGCAGTGTTGTTATATTCAGCAAAGAGAAGTTATTCAAAGCCAAGAGAAATAATAAAACGGATCAGAGAAATAAATATCACTACACCAAGAAATATCACCTATCGATAATGATAGTAGTGGTTATCATGTTGTTATCTGGCAGGAGCAATGCCCAGTATTATATGGATCCGACGGCGCCAATTGAGGCTAGGGTAGATTCCCTTCTCAGTCAAATGACATTGGATGAGAAAATCGGTCAAATGATACAATTGGAATATTTAAGTCTTCCTTCTTATTCCGATATTAAAACTTATTATCTCGGTTCGTTTCTTGCCTATGCCGATCATGGACCCGGGGGAAAGACCCCGCAGGAATGGGCAGATCTCTACGACACGCTCCAAACTTATGCTTTACAAACTCGTTTAAAAATTCCTATGATTTTTGCTCTTGACGCAGTTCATGGTTTTGGTGCAATGTATGGTGCAACGGTTTTTCCTCACAATATCGGTTTGGGGTGTACGCGAAATCCAAAGCTTGTCGATACGGCAGAACAGATCACTGCAAGTGAAATGTCCGCAACGGGAATTGATTGGGCATTGGGACCTGTCGTCGCAGTTGCAAGAAATGAAAACTGGGGTCGCACATACGAATCATTTGGAGAAGATCCTAACCTTGTCAAAGAGATGGCTGGACCGGCAGTGCATGGTTTTCAGGGCGATACATCAGCCAAAAACATAAACATCCTTGCCTGTGCAAAACATTTTATCGGAGATGGAGGAACAACAGGCGGGATAACTAATGGGAACACTGTCTGTGATGAACAGACATTACGAGCAATTCATTTGCCGGGATATCTGTCTGCTATCCAACAAAAGGTTGGTTCTATTATGGTAGCTCAAAATCAATGGAACGGTCTCCATTGTCACGGTAATCCCTATCTTCTGACCACACTCTTAAAAGGAGAGCTTGGATTTAAGGGCATTGTTATTTCAGATGCAAATAGCTTTTTATATGCGGGCGATCCAACTGTTCCATATCCGAATCACATATTGTACGGAGCTGCGATTAAACATTCCATTAATGCCGGCATTGATATGGCAATGATGGATAATGGTTTCTTAGGCCATCGTTACTATATTGATACTCTTAAAACTCTGATTAGCCATAGAGATGTTGATACTGCACGTATCGATGATGCTGTGAAAAGAATTCTAACACAAAAATTTCGATTGGGTCTTTTTGAACATCCCTATACAGATAGATCTCTGTTAACTCAAGTAGGTTCACAAGCACACAGGCAAGTAGCCAGAGAATGTGTACGACAATCGTTGGTTGTCTTAAAAAAGAAAGATGGTGTTCTGCCTATTCCCAAAAGCGTACATAAAATTCACGTGGCAGGACGGCATGCTAACAACATGGGCTATCAATGCGGCGGATGGACAATTACGTGGCAGGGAGGAAGCGGCAATACGACTATTGGCACAACTATCTTGCAAGCAGTTCAGCAGGCTGTTCCATTTGCAGAAGTTACATATTCAGAAAATGGATTAGGTGCAGATGTTGCCGATATTGGCATTGCTGTTATCGGGGAAATGCCTTATGCCGAAGGTGCAGGTGATGGACATTTGACCCTCAATCCTCAGGATGTTCAAGCTGTTCGGAATTTAAAGAACTGTAATATTCCTGTTATTGTAATTCTTATATCTGGGCGTCCAATGATCATCAATCCCATCCTTCATTACTGTGATGCACTCATTGCGGCATGGCTCCCTGGTACCGAAGGTCAAGGAATCTCCGATGTGTTATTCGGCGATTATCCGCCAACAGGTATTCTCTCCCAAACATGGCCGAAAAACACTTCTCAAATTCCGATTAATGTTGGTGATTCGGTGTATGATCCTCTATTTGCCTATGGCTATGGTATTACATCGCTTAATAATTCTCTTCAAGGTTCACCCCCAGAAGTTTATTCGACTAGTACATCTATTGGAAGCAACACAATTGAGATTTCGTTTAATAAAAAGATGACTGCTCCACCGGTTTCATCAACGGGATTTTCAGTGCTGGTCGGTGGAACGACACAAATGACTATTGCACATACAGGTCTCAAACCCAATGATTCAACAACAATAGTATTGACCTTTGCCGATACTCTAAAAAAAGGGAGCACATATTCGATCTCATATGTTCCTAGTAATATTCAATCTCATGACGGGGGACAGTTAGCAGCCTTCGAGAATCTATCGATATACAATCTTTTAAATGACTATTCATATATTCATGTTGTTCCCAATAAAGTCGAAGCAGAAGAGTGTTTTGCTCGTCAAGGTTCAGGAACAGCATCTATTTCCGATGGTGGGGCCGGGTCAGCGCTTACCTTTACCAATAATGGGGGTTATGCAGATTATATAATCAACGTTTCTCAATCTGGTAAATATGCAGTGGAATATCGTATATCAAGTGTTAAGGACACAGCACAAATTCAATTGATTACCGAAAGTGATAGTTTGGCTCCCTTAAATTTACCGGCGACTGGAGCATATACTGTTTGGCAAACTGTTTCGACTACTATCGAGCTATCAGAAGGACCTCAAATGATACGAATGTCTGCCTTGCATGGAGGATTCTATTTACACTGGATGCAGTTTTCTTTGAGTACAGACGTTGAAGAACAGGCTTCTGCTCTGCAAAGATTTCAATTGTTCCCAAACTACCCCAATCCGTTTAATCCTTCAACAATAATTAATTACTTGTTACCTCAGAGAGCAAAAGTGAAAATCGAGATATATAATCTTTTGGGACAAAAAGTGGATGTCCTAGTTGATAGAGTTGAAGCCGCAGGCAATCATTCAGTTTCTTGGAATGCGCAAAATCATTCTAGTGGAATATATTTCTACAGGTTAAAGGCCGAAGGGGAAAAGACATTCGAGAAAACACAGAAGTTGGTACTCATACGATAGGCTTTAAGTGAACTCAATAACAAACAAAAAAGGAATATAAATGAAATACGGATATTTTGATGACAAACAAAAAGAGTATGTGATAACTCGTCCCGATACACCTTTACCGTGGATCAATTACTTAGGCACTAATGATTTCTTTGGAATCATTTCCAACACGGCAGGCGGATATTGCTTTTATCAAGATGCAAAACTTCGCCGTTTGACGCGGTACCGCTATAATAATATTCCTATGGATAGTAATGGACGATACCTCTATATCAAAGATGGAGATACCGTCTGGAATCCAATGTGGAAACCTATGCGCGTTCCGCTTGACCACTACGAATGTCGTCATGGTTTGGGATATACAAAGATAACCGGACAAAAAAATGAGCTTGAAGTTTCTTCATTATTTTTTATTCCTTTGGATTCCAGAAATGAAATCTGGCATGTGCAGGTAACAAATCGTTCAAAGGTTTCAAAGAAAATTCGGTTGTGGAGTTTTGCTGAATGGTGTCTCTGGGATGCTCTTGATGATATGACCAACTTCCAAAGAAATTATTCTACCGGTCAAGTTGAGATAGAGGATGGGACTATTTTTCACAAAACAGAATATCGTGAACGAAGAAATCATTATGCATATTTTTCTTCCAGTGAAGCCGTCTCTGGTTTCGACAGCAGCCGTGATGCATTTGTAGGAGTCCATCAGGGATTGGATGCACCTCAGGTTATTTTGGAAGGTAGTTGCAGGAATAGTATTGCATACGGATGGTTGCCTATCGGTGTTCATCAAATCGATATGGAACTAAAACCGGGTGAAACCAAAAGCATAAATTTCTTATTAGGATATGCAGAAAATCCGCCAGAAAAGAAATTTCTCGAAAATGGAAAAATCAGAAAAGATGAATTTGAAAATGTAAAATCTAAATACTCAAAGACATCAGATGTGCTAGCTGCATTTCAAAACCACAAAGAATATTGGGAAAACTTGTTCTCATCGTATCAAGTTGATGCACCTGACACGATCGTAAACCGGATGGCAAATATCTGGAACCAATATCAATGTATGGTTACTTTTAACATGTCGCGCTCAGCATCTTTATATGAATCCGGAATTGGCAGAGGGATGGGATATCGAGACAGCAATCAAGATATACTGGGATTCGTGCACATCTTACCTGCCAGAGCACGTCAGCGGATGTTGGATTTGGCAGCAACTCAGCTTTCCGATGGCACTTGTTTTCATCAATATCAACCGCTCACAAAAAAAGGAAATACTGATATAGGTGGTGGATTTAACGATGATCCACTTTGGTTGATTCTATCCGTTGCGGCTTATTTGAAGGAGACAGGTGATTACAGTATTCTCAACGTAAAGGCTGGTTTTGCTGATGTTCAGAATTCAGAAGCAACTTTACTTGATCATCTCTATCTCTCTCTCCAGTATACCTTAAATCACCGAGGACCACACGGTTTGCCGCTCATTGGTCATGCTGACTGGAATGATTGCCTTAATCTGAATTGCTTCTCTACAACACCAGGGGAGAGTTTTCAATTGGCGGGACACATCGAAAATGATAAAGTCGCAGAATCAGTTATGATCGCCGGTCTATTTTGCAAAGCATGTGATGAAATGGCGAAAATTCTGAAAAATACAGGAAAACCTGAGAAAGCCGAAGATTACTTGAAGCAAGCTGAAAATATGAGGAAGACGATTTATGAGCATGGATGGGATGGTGAGTGGTTCCTCAGGGCTTATGATTCTTATAGCAGAAAACTTGGCTCATCCAAAAATGAAGAAGGTAAAATATTTATTGAAAGCCAAGGCTGGTGCATATTGGGCGGCGCTGGATTAGAAAATGGCTATGCGAAAAAAGCATTAGATAGTGTCCGGAAACATTTAGCGACACCGAACGGAATTATCTTGCAGCAGCCAGCTTTCCAAAAATATTATGAGCACTTAGGTGAAGTAAGTTCCTATCCGCCTGGATATAAGGAAAATGCCGGTATCTTTACACATAATAATACTTGGATACAAATTGCTGAGACCATGATTGGCAGGGGAGATCAGGCGATGGAATATTACAAGAGCATTTGCCCTCCGACCAAAGAAGATCAAATAGATATTTACCGTTCCGAGCCTTATGTGTATAGTCAAATGACTGCCGGCAAAGACGCTCCTACGCCGGGTGAAGGTAAAAATTCTTGGCTCACGGGCACGGTGGCTTGGTCTTTCGTGGCTCTTTCTCAATATATTCTCGGTGTACATCCGGATTACAACGGATTAATTATTGATCCTTGCATCCCAAGTTCATGGAAAAAGTATACTGTGGTTCGAAAGTTTAGAAACAGTATTTATAATATTACTGTACATAATCCAAAGAACCTTTGTAAGGGCGTGAAGAGTCTGAATCTAGACGGAAAATTATTGAGCGATAACTGCATCCCGGATTTACATGATGGGAAAATTCATACAGTAGAAGTTGAAATCGGTTAAATGAATTGATAAGAATAAGAAGGCGAGAAATAATAATATGAGTCTTGATGAAAAGTACGAATTTTAGTCGGGAATCTAACCACATTAAATTTGAAGACTTGTATGAGGAAACACTGACGGTTCTTTTGGGAGAAAAAGAGTATATTTTATAGTAGAAAACAAAGTGATTCTTTTAAAAACTATTATGAGCGTAAGGATTGACTAAATGAAACTGAAATCAATACTATACAAACTGTTTTTTCCTCTCATCGGAATTATAGCTTCAATTTGGTTCCTCATCCGGGTCATTCCAAAACCAATCAGAGCGACCTATCCCTGCATGCGTGTCGCCTATCCTTTAGCTTCTGCCTTTGTGGTCTATCTTCTTGGACTGGCTACCTCTGCTTTCGCATTTGGCAAAATGAAAGAACATTGGAAAAATTCACGCTATTGGGCAATGGCTGGTTTCATGACCATTGCTCTTGTTGCAGGATTTTTTACTCTCCAAGCAGATAAACCAACTGTCTATGCGAATACATTTAATATAGACACTGCCAATGTCCCAAGAGGAGTTCCAAGAGGAATTTTCCCGGGTCGCGTAGTTTGGTCAAGGAATCCGGATGCCACTAACGAGAACTGCACCAACGATGATTGGGGTAAAGCATATTATTTGCCGGAAAATACTAATATGAATGTTGTGAACGATATGGTCACCAACTCCATCTTATGCCTTACTGGTAAATCAACAGTCCGAGAAGCGTGGGATACACTTTTTACATATTTCAATATGAAAAAGGGAAAGGGCACCGTTGGTTATCAATCGGGTGAAAAGATTTTCATTAAAACAAATAGTGTTAGTTCTGCAGTTAAGAGCACCACCGACCATAGCATATCGGGTTTGGCTAATTATACGATGGCGCGCACTTCACCGCAACCAGTATTAGCTCTGCTCCGGCAGCTTATCACTGTTTGCGGTATCCAACAGCAAAATATTTCTGTTGGCGATCCACAAAATGCTTTACAAAATGAGTACTGGGATGTCTGGCATACGGAATTTCCCAATGTCAATTATATCTGTAACATAGGTGGTCAAGGACGAGTAAAGTCTGTCCCAGGGACAGACACTTCAATTTATTATTCAGATCGTGGCGCAATATTGCGTGAAGGAGACCCCAATTGGGCAGATATGTCATTGGGGAAACCCATTACCGGTGATAAAATCTGGACTGTTATCGAACAAGCAGATTATATGATTTATGTTGCCGCCTTGAAAGTTCATGAAAGAGCAGGGATGACCTTGCTGGGAAAAATCAATTTTGGATCTCATACACGCAGTAATGCAATGCAGTTACACATGGGACTAGTCAATCCAGATGGAGTTGCACCTGCAGGGGACAAGAATAGTAGATTTGGATTTAATAAGTATCGCGTTTTGGTCGATCTCTTAGGGCATAAAAAGCTCGGCGGCAACTCTATGCTTTTTGTCGTGGATGGCCTCTGGGGTGGTCCTGGTGCGAACGTCCCTCCAGTAAAATTCAAGATGGCACCTTTTAACAATGATTGGCCATCATCGATCTTTATGTCTCAGGATCCGATAGCATTGGAATCTGTTTGCTACGATATCTTAAAAGCTGAATTCACAAGCGATAAACATGCTGAGACTTATCCGCAAATGGTAGGAGTCGATGATCACCTGTACCAAGCTGCCGATTCATCCTACTGGCCGGCCGGCATTCGATACGATCCGGAAAATGATGGAACTGTTATTGGAAGCTTAGGTGTGCATGAACACTGGGATAATGCGACCGACCAGAAGTATTCCCGTGATCTCGGTATAGGAAAAGGTATTGAATTAATGAAGCTGAATACAATAACATCCGTGGAGAATTATCTCTCTTCTACACAACCACATGGTTTTGTATTGGAAGCGAATTATCCCAATCCATTTAATCCCAGCACAACACTTAGGTATAATCTTGCTCAGGCTGCGCAGGTGGATTTATCAATTTACAATGTTCAAGGTCGGTGCATCCAAAAACTTGTTGATGCCTATCAGACAGGCGGCACGTATTCTGTTCAGTGGAATGGTCAGGTCAAAGGCATGGCGGTAGCTTCGGGGGTCTATTTTGCCCGACTTAACGCTGAAGGAAAGCAAGGTGCACAATCGCAGGTGCAAAGAATGGTTCTGCTCAAGTGATCACATCTAAAATAACAGAATAGATTAACCCAAAGTGAACCTTATATTAGGAAACAAGCTCAAATGAAATTGAATCGGTATTACGTTCGTATCTTATTAGTTGTATCCATTTTATCTCTTATTCAATGTAGGGCAAAAGCCCAGAGTGATTCAGTTCAAAATGATCCGGTTCTGGCACCTAACACCATTGTTCCTCCGACTATCGATGGAATAGGAAATGATCCTTGCTGGCAGAATGTTCCGTGGCAACCGATAGCTCAAGTATGGATTCCTTATGGGGCAAAAGTGGACTCTTCCGATTTCTATGGACGATACAAAGTTATCTGGTCGTCAACAACAAACTTATTGTACTTCCTCATGGAAGTTCATGATGATGTTTTTGTAGATGGTTATCCCAACGGAGGTGGTGCTATTTACGACTATGACATCTCTGAAGTTTTTATTGATGAAAATGCATCCGGTGGCGACCATCAATATGACACTCCTACAACAAATGCCGAGAACGCTTTCGCTTATCACATGTATGCTGCCTGTCCTGAAGACGGACAGGTTACTACTACATTATATGCCGATGATATAGCGGGGACCCCGACCAAAAATCAGCGGGTGAACTACACCTCACACTTCCCTCAATTCGCATTACGAAGAACAGGACAAACGGCGGTCAGAGAGTTTTCTCTTATTGTCTACACTGACACATATTACTACGCAAATACTGATAGTGCCAAGGCAGCTGCGAGATCTCAATTGGGATTGAATAAAGTAATGGGCTTATCTATTGCCTATTGCGACAACGATGGTATTAGCGAAAATCCGAAAGTTCGTGACAATATGTTTGGTTCTGTAGCGGAGCCATACCCAGGCAACCTGCATTACCAGAATGCAAATTATTTTGGACATGTTAAATTGGTTGCCGATATCCCAACTAGTGTCGAAGGCGGACATGCCATCCAAATCAACCCTATCAGACTTTATCCTAATCCGGCGTCATCCACTTCGCAATTGCAGTTGGATAATTCATATCGGGGCGAGGTTTCGATCCGATTATTCAATCTCTTGGGTCAAGAAGTTTTTCGAACGGCGGGTTTAAAAGGTGAGCGGCATTTCACTCAATCGCTTATCTTGAATCGGCTGCCTTCAGGTTTTTACTTCATACAAACGCAAATGGGGAAATCTGTTTACTGTGAAAAACTCATTATCACTCAGGTGAAGTAGAGGTGTTTCCGTTGGGTTATGTATCCATGGCAGAATGAATGATATTGATATTCTCCTGTCTTATTCAAATAATAAATTTTTAAATTTCTAAAATTGGGAAACAAAATGCATATGAAAAGAATTCAATGGTACAGTTGTATTATTTTCTTATTCTGTCTGTTAAGTCTTCAGATGCAATCACAGACTAAATCTCCTGAACAGAATCGGTTTGTTCTCAATACCGATTATAGCCGGTTTTGGCAAAACGATTCTACGATGTATGTGGAAATATCAACTGCAGTGTATCCAAGTCTTACTGTCCTCAAGCAAGATTCCTTGGGATATCATGGAAAAATCGATTTGCTTATTTCAATTCAGGATACATCAAGCGGAATATTTGTTCACACCGATCGGTTTAATATTCCGATTAATCTTGTCGATTCCACTTCTCTTGCGAGAACAAAATCGCTGGTCAATAATACGACATATACTTTAAGATGTGGCTCGTATAGAGTTTCGATACTCGGTGTTGATGTCTTCGATCGATCACGAAGAGATAGTTCATTGTTTATAGTCAATATCATGAAGAGACCCAACACGATTGCTCTTAGTGATATTGAATTATGTTCAAACATTACCGAATCCTCAGATCAAAAAGATATCTTCTACAAAAACACATATCGAGTTATCCCTAATCCAAATTGTGTTTATGGATCAACGACTTTTCCTCTCGTATTCACGTATATGGAATTTTATAATCTAAAAACGGGAATGACGTATGCAATTAAAGCACAAATTGTGGATTCGAAAGGTATTGTTCAAAAGCAACGTACTCATCTGCGTCGATTCTCGATGCCTAATATCGTGGATGTAACAACGCTGAATGTTACTTCGATAAGTTCCGGAAAATACAAATATGAAGTTATCCTTTCCGATACGCTTGGCAATGAAATTGCCAAATCACAACGGCCGATTTTTCTCTACAATCCCAATGTCCAATCATCGCAAGCAACAACTCTTTCAGAAAGAAGCGCTGAGTATGCTGGGTTTTCTTTGGATGAGCTTGCTGAGGAGTTTCGAAGGGCAAAATATGTAACACAATCTGAGGATACCAAGACATTCGATAAGTTAACGACATTAGAAGCACGTCAGGAATTTTTACAAACATTCTGGGCAAGAGTTGAGAAAGAAGAACTTGGAGGTTCAAATCTCACGAGATCTATTTATCTGCAAAGAGTGCTAACGGCCAATCAACGCTATAGGACATATGCTAAAGAAGGATGGCGTACAGATCAAGGGCGTGTACTTATCCTTTATGGAGAACCTGATGAGATAGAAAGATTTTCGAATTCATCAGATAGCAAACCGTACGAAATCTGGAATTATCATCAATTAGAAGGTGGCGTTGAATTCGTATTTATTGATATTACAGGGTTTAATGAATATATCCTTGTTCATTCTACGAAGCGCGGTGAAGTACAAGATAATTCATGGCAGCAATTATTAAATCGTACGACTAATAATAATCAATAAAATGTTAATTTCATCTTTATTGTTCATACAAAAAGAAATTGATTTGTAGTAATCATTGCATTTAACAATTCGATTATTTTCTCGGATATTAAATAATTCTGTATATGAAAAAATACTATTTCATCCTTACAATGTTCCTGTTAATCTCTTTAGTTTCATTACTATCAGCTCAAGTTCTTCCGTATCAAAACTCGGTTTTATCAGTGGATCAAAGGGTAACCGATTTGTTAAGTCGAATGACGCTCGATGAGAAGATCGGACAGATGATGCAAGTCGATTTGTCTTTGGTTCAAAATAATCCGTCCGTTCTCACAATGAATAATTTCGGTTCTATAGTCAGCGGAGGCGGTGAAGGTCCATACCAAAACACGGTAATAAATTGGGCAAACATGTATGATACAATTCAAACCTATGCTTTGAAGACTCGTTTGAAAATTCCTATAATCTACGGAATCGATGCTGTACATGGACATAACACTGTATATGGCGCAACAATCTTTCCACATAACATTGGAATAGGATGCACAAGGGATCCTGAGTTAGCAAAAAAAGCAGCAAGAATAACTGCAATGGAAGTCGCGGCAACAGGCATAGATTGGACATTCGGTCCATGCATAGCTGTTCCACGAGATGAACGATGGGGCAGGACGTACGAAGGATTTGGCGAGACGCCGGAATTAGCTCAACTTTTCGGCTCATCTGAAATACGAGGGTTTCAAGGAGATTCATTATCCGCCTCGACAAGTATTTTAGCGTGCGCAAAACATTATCTTGGAGATGGGGGAACCACTGGTGGGATAGATCAAGGAGATACTCAAGGAGATAGTGCAACCATAAGAAGACTTTTTTTGCCGGGATACATTTCGGCTGTTGATTCAGGTGTTGGAAGTGTTATGGTATCGTTCAGTAGTATTAATGGACTTAAGATGCATGGAAGTAAATATTGGATTACGGATGTTCTAAAAAATGAATTGGGATTTAAAGGATTTGTTGTGTCAGATTGGCAAGCAATCGATCAGTTAACAAATAATTATACTGATTGCGTTGAACAATCGATCAATGCAGGAATCGATATGGTCATGCTGCCTTATGAATATGCTGCTTTTCATAATTCCATGGATAGTCTTATCAGCAAAGGCAAAATCGATACCGCCCGTGTTGATGACGCTGTGAAAAGGGTTCTTACAATCAAATTTAAGCTCGGACTATTTGAAAAACCATTTACTGACAGAACATTCATTGACTCCATTGGCAGCGCTGGGCATCGTGCAGTAGCCCGGCAATGTGTTCGTGAATCCGTCGTGTTGTTGAAGAAAAAAGATGGTATTTTGCCGCTGAAGAAAAGCAATGTGAGGATCTTAGTTGCTGGTTCCAATGCAGATAATCTCGGATATCAGTGCGGCGGTTGGACGATTACATGGCAGGGAGTCAGTGGCAATAATCTCATCAAAGGAACGACAATCTTGCAAGGGATGAAAAACATCGCCCCGGGGGATTCGATAGTATATTCTAAAACTGGTACCTTCAAAGATACTTCAGCCGACTATTCTATTGTTGTGATTGGCGAAACTCCGTATGCAGAATATATGGGAGATAGAACAGACCTGAGTATCTCCCAAACCGATGTGAATTTAGTGAAAAAGATGAAAGGCTATGGTGCGCCTGTTATTGTAATCCTTGTTTCAGGCAGACCTCTTATTCTCGATAAAATATTGCACTTTTCCGATGTCATCATTGCTGCTTGGCTGCCCGGAACGGAAGGTGATGGTGTTGCCGATGTTTTATTTGGCGATTATCAGCCGAAGGGGCGATTGTCACATACGTGGCCAAAGAGTATGTCACAGATTCCAATCAATTTTGATGATAATATTTATTTTCCTTTATTTGATTATGGATTTGGACTTGATACTTTAGCAGACTCTCCGGCAGGATCACCACCAGTATGTTTGTCAGCTATCATAACCCCAGATGCAAGACACTTCGAACTGACATTTAATAAGCGAATGAAAGATCCATCTTCAGCACAGGCAACATTTGTACTTACACATAACCAACTTCTTCTTCCAGCTACGACCACACTATCATTGAAACAAAACGACAGTACAACAATTATTGTAGAGTTAGATGCAGCATATTATTCCAGTAGCGACACTGGTACAATATCATATGGCTCTGGAACAATAGGATCTCTCGATGGAGGTTTCCTTCAACCGTTCGCACCGGTGGATGCATCTAATTGGAGCGTCTCGTCAACGGCGGTCAAAGAAGATAAAAACTTGATTCCACTCGTCAACAAGCTACATCAGAACTATCCTAATCCATTCAATCCAACGACCGTTATTACATATCAATTATTAACTCATGCTTATACTACACTCAAAGTGTACGATGTTCTTGGAAGAGAGATGGCAACCTTAGTAGACGGAGAACAGTCTGCTGGCGTTCATACTGTATCATTGGACGCATCACGTTTGTCAAGCGGAGTATTTTTATATCGACTTAAGGTCGGAAATTTCAGTGATGTCAAAAAAATGATACTTATTAAATAGTATCAAATGGACATTTAAAGTATATTATCCAGAAACTGTTCCATACTATATCAATATGATATGAGAAGTTGTCAATACAAAATCAATGATGAAAATGATTTGATTTATGCTCACAGGCTTAATTATTTATAAATGGGAATGAGATGAAAAATTTCTTTCATACTATCAAACGAATGTGGTTGTTATTTGCACAAATGCTTGGCAAGGTTAATGCGATCTTGTTGCTCTCGCTCGTTTATATTGTTGTCATTGGATTTATGTCGCTTCTTGTGAGACTTTTTCGCAAAGATCTTTTGCAGAAGAAAATGGATTTTAATCGAGCGTCTTATTGGCAAGCCAGAAAAACAAATGAACAGACGCTTGACCGCTACAAGTTTCAATTCTAATCGAGTATACTATGAATATTCTCGGCATATCCTGTTTCTACCATGATTCTGCGGCTGCTCTTATTAAAGATGGCATTCTTGTTGCCGCTGCCCAAGAAGAACGGTTCACAAGAAAAAAGCACGATCAAGATTTCCCGACAAACGCAATTCACTATTGCATGCAAGAAGGAGGCATACAAGCACAGGATTTAGATTATATCGGTTTCTACGATAAGCCGTTTACCAAGTTTGAACGGCTCTTGACGACTTATGTTGCTACATTTCCGAAAAGCCTGCCCTCTTTTCTAAAAGCGATGCCTGTTTGGTTGAAGGAAAAACTATGGATTCCACAGAAGATTAGAGAGGAACTTGGTGATACTGGGAAACTCTTGTTCATAGAACATCATCTTTCTCATGCCGCGAGCGCATTTTTTGTCTCTCCTTTTTCTGAAGCGGCAATTCTCACCGCTGATGGCGTTGGTGAGTGGGAAACAACGACCATGGGTATTGGAAATGATAGAACGCTTACCCTGACGAAAAGTATTCATTTTCCTCATTCGCTTGGGCTCTTGTATTCAGCGTTTACGTACTATCTTGGATTTCGGGTCAATAGTGCTGAATATAAAGTCATGGGACTGGCTCCGTACGGAAAACCGATGTTTGCTGATCTTATCTTACGGGAACTTATATCCTTAAAGGATGATGGAAGTTTTCGTTTGAACATGAAATACTTTGCGTATGATTATGGTCTGACAATGACCAACAAATATTTCCATACCCTTTTCGGTGTTCCGCCACGAACTCCGGAATCTACATTAACTCAATTCCACAAGGATGTTGCTGCCTCTATTCAGTATGTTACAGATGAAATAATGCTGCGAATGACAACAGATCTTCACAAGAAAACCGGGAGCAATAATTTATGTCTTGCTGGAGGTGTCGCTCTCAATTGTGTTTCCAACAGTAAAGTGCTTGCTTCATCGGGATTTAAACAGATGTTTATACAACCGGCCGCAGGAGACGCCGGTGGATCTGTTGGAGCTGCGTTTTATATTTATAATATGTTGTTAAAGAATGAACGCACCTATACTTGGAGTCATAATTTTCTCGGGCCGGAATATTCCAATGAAACTATTGAGCAAGTATTAAACCAGTTGAACCTTGAAGGCGGAAGATTTAGTAACGATTCCCTTTTAAAAAGAACGGCTCAATTGATAGCTGATCAACAAGTTGTCGGATGGTTCCAGGGNNACCGTGGTATTGGAACGAATGAAAGATTATTTCGAGTTTGATCGACCTAGCCCTTATATGCTGTTTGTTGCACAAGTGAGAGTTGATCGGAGAACAATTCCAGCAGTGACGCATGTAGACGGTTCTGCACGCCTCCAGACTATCGTTCGTGACGATCATGCGTTATTCTATGATTTGATTATCGAATTCGAAAAGCTTACGGGTTGCCCCGTGATTATTAATACTTCCTTTAATGTTCGCGGTGAACCTATAGTCTGCACACCGTCCGATGCAATCAAGTGTTTTTTAAGAACAGACATGGATTATCTTATCCTTGGTAACTTTATATTAGATAAGCGGAAAATCAAAGAATCAGGGTATCAAATGCAGATAAGCGAAACATTTGCGCTTGATTAATACCTATTCATGAAAGGAACGGGAATGTCAAAATTTCTGAAAAGGTTTAAGTCCGTGTTTTCACTCTTGGGAGAGTTCTGGGCGTTTATGCGTATGCAGAAAAAATGGTGGCTTGCTCCCCTCATCGTTATTTTGATTCTCATGGGAATATTAATAATTTTAACAGAAGGTTCTGCAATCGCACCTTTTATTTATGCAATTTTCTAAGTTTTAAGGAAAATCTGATTTGATTTTTACTTCCACATATAATGTAATATAGCGTTTAAGAATTTAGCTTTAGAAAAGCTGATAAATATTTTCAACAAAGTTGCAACACTTTTCAATAGTTTTCCCCTGCCGATATTCGATCTGTAATGTAGAGTTATCGTAAATGATAATGAAGCTATTATCAACATAATAATCATTTCTTGGATATATAATAACTAAGTAGAAAAAGCCAATTTCTTTGTTTGGTACGGATGTTGTTTTGATCCCATGGGGTAGAACCAAATTAAAGCTTCATTCAGAAGCAGATGTGCGTCGAAAATCAATGTTTTGTGTCAATACGTTTAGTGCAGCATTAGGTTTTAATTATATAAAGTAGAAGGGAACTGTTATAAACTGGTTAGAGAAAAATAAAATCAGTAGAACCCATACTAATACATCGTGTATCGGTAACATTGTCTAATGAAAGAGTATATGCCAGTTCCATTTCAGGGATTTTAGGGAGTATTGTACGGCAAATCCTTAAAAAAATATTATTCAATAGCTGAATTATCGTACATCAATTTTTTCCCATGTAATTGTCTAATCCGAGAACAGTTTAATTTAGTCTCGAGTGTATAGTGGTATTTTGGAAAAAGAGTAATATGTTACGTACTGAAATAACTCTTGGTGTTGATATTGGCGGTACTAATACGGTCTTTGGTTATGTAGATCGAAAAGGGAGATGTCTAGCAAGTGCAACTATTCCAACTAATGCACATCAATCAGCTGAGTTGTTCTTTGAGCGGCTCCATGAACGTGCTGAGGAACTTCTCGAGACCATTTATGAAAAATGTAAATTGGTCGGAATTGGCATTGGTGCACCGAACGCAAATTATTATACTAGAACAATCGAACATCCACCCAATTTAAGTTGGGAGTATGTTAATGTTTTAGATGAAATGGATAAGTATTACAATGTACCTGTGGCAACAACAAATGATGCAAATGCTGCAGCACTTGGTGAAATGTTCTTTGGCATCGCTCAAGGCATGAGAGATTTCATTGTTATCACGTTAGGTACCGGACTTGGTAGTGGTATAGTGGCGAATGGTGAATTGATTTATGGTGCGGATGGTAATGCCGGAGAGATAGGACATACTGTGGTAGATCCGAATGGACGGGAATGTGGCTGTGGTCGTCGGGGCTGTCTTGAGACATATGCCTCTGCTACTGGAATCTGCCGGACGGTACAAGAGCTTATATGTAATACAAAAGAGCCAAGTGATCTTCGTTGTGTAAGTTTCGAACAATTGACATCTAAGATAGTCTATGATGCCGCACAACGTGGTGATCGGTTGGCATTGGAAGCCTTTGATTACACAGGAAAAATTCTTGGTATGAAACTCGCCGAATCAGTAGCATATTTAAGTCCAGAGGCTATTATTTTCTTTGGTGGTCTTGCTGCGGCAGGGGAGCTTATTTTCAAACCTACAAAACAGTCAATGGAAGAACATTTGTTTGCCATTTTTAAGAATAAGGTGAGACTGCTTCCTTCAGGATTGGTCGAGGGTAATACGGCAGTCCTTGGTGCAAGTGCGTTGATTTGGAATGACCTGGAAAAAGGAAGACAGCGCCCACTATCGAAAAAAATTATCAACGAATGATTTCTCAAGTTATTATTTATTAGCTCAGTTTGATTTTTTGTCCGATACGAACAATTACCTACATTTAAGAAACTCTCTGATGTTTTTTGAATTACAAGGAAGCAGGATATAGTAAAATAAATGTGACGTGTTTAAGAAACACTCCGTTTGGAATCTAATTCCTTCTCGTCCTATAAAAATGAATTCGCCCGACGCATCGCGGGGCTCTTCATCCTTTGCACGTTTTTTGCCTACATTGCCTTCGGCGGGATTTCGCAAACAACGCTCAGCTTGAAATTCACATCTAATTACTATAGAAAGTCCATCAGGACTATCTGAACATATAATTATTTCATGCACATTCTTTGGCTATTTATTTTTCAAAGCTTGAGGGTGCGGGTTCATGCTGGAATCATGAAAAAAAACCGAAACTTTTTAGAATCGACCTTTCCCATAGCAGGGGAGCACGATGCACAACGTAGAAAGATTAATTCAGTCTTTAAGGAATTACTCTGTATTCTTTTCCTAAAGGATCTGAAATAATATCTTGAATTTATTTTGTCTATACAAAGCAAATATGATAGTACTGATTCTCCGCTATTATTCCCTCTTGATAGATTTCCATCACAATTTTTACGTATATAAGATTTGATGGATTTATTGTATATTTTACGCATATCACATAGCCCAATGAATAAGATTTGTATCAAATTCATTTATCCTGAAGATTTAAAAGGTACCTATGTGAGTGCAACGAGCATTGGCGGTTGAGTTTATCGCATTGATGCTAAATCGGCGCTCAAACGTTCAGCAGATATCCAATGATCGTTGACTAAAAAATTATAGGAACACTATGAATAACGTTGCCGATTTTCTCTCTTGGGTCGGCGTCGCACTCGTGACGCTAATATCCATTGTCAATCCCGTCAGTACCGCTGTTCTTCTGCTCAGTATCAGCGCACAGCTCAGCAATGAAGAGCGGAACCGTCAAATCACTCGGGCGTGTATGTATATGACGGCTATTCTGATCATATTCCTTTTTGCAGGTCACTTGATTATGTTTGCCTTCAGAATTTCCATACCGGGCATTCGGATCGCTGGTGGAATGGTCATCGGTTATCTTGGATTTCAGATGTTGTTCCCAGAAAAAGTTTTGCTCTCTCGAGAAGGTAAGGAAGAGGCACAACAAAAGCTGGATATCTCATTCAGTCCTCTCGCCATGCCAAGTTTGAGTGGACCCGGTTCCATCGCAGTCGTCATTACGATGTCTTCGTCCATTAACGGGCAGCACGGTATTGATAAGATATTCGCTTTTTCCGGTGTAGTTTTGGCAATCATTATAACTGCAATCGTCTCGTGGCTGGTTCTCCGCGGAGCTGGTGTTTTACGCCGCTATCTGGGTCTAAATGGAGTCGACGCACTTTCGAAGGTCATGGGATTTCTACTCATCTGCATTGGCATTCAATTTATGATCAATGGTGTTCGGGATCTGGTGCTCGATATGGGACCTTTGGTCAGGTGAGTTATAAAAGTTGTCCTTACCAACATCCCCTTTGATCGAATGATTACAGGTATGGTTGAAACTATAAAACAACAATATGAAAGAAATATCAGATGAAGTCCAAGGTTCATGACTCCAAAGAAGATTCAGATGGGATCAAAGAAATTGGATTGTGTCAGAACTTGCTGCAACCGGCTGATCTCGATAAAGATATAAATGAATTGAGAGAACAGCTAAATCAGGAGCGTGATCGACACCTGCGAGCGTTGGCAGATTTTAAGAACTATCGTCGTCGTACTGAGCGCGAGGGAAATAAGGTTGCTGAAGCAGGTAAACGTGAGATTATTCTCCAGCTTCTGGACGTTATCGACGACTTCGAGAGAACAATGCAGTGGACAAATAATATAGATCAGCAGTTTATGGCAGGTGTGCGTATTATCTATCATAAACTTCTTGCCTTATTAGAAAATCAGGGTGTTCGTCCATTCGACAGCGTTGGTAAACTTTTCACTCCTGATCTGCATGAAGCCGTAGCCGTAACGAAAGACGAGGATGTTGAACCAGGAACCATAATTGAAGATCTGCGTCGAGGATATCTTTGGAATAACGAATTACTACGACCAGCGCAAGTGCGAGTTGCTGGATAATATGGTCAATATCAGGAAATCGAAGCGGACTATGTATCTCTTTTTTAGTTATATCAATGAAGAATGAACTCTAGGATTGAAAACCAATGACCTACAAAGACTATTATAAAATATTGGACATCGCAAAGACAGCAACACCAGAGGAAATTAAGAGAGCGTACCGAAAACTCGCCCTTAAGTACCATCCGGATAAAACCAAGGGAGATAAATCTGCAGAAGAGAAGTTCAAGGAGGTCAACGAGGCAAACGAGGTTCTCAGTGATCCACAAAAGCGAAAAAAGTACGATCAGTTAGGAGCAGATTGGAAGCACTATGAGGAAACCGGCGCACCGCAGGGTGGATTCGATTGGTCAAAATATGCAAGCAATCGCAGCGGACAAACACATACAATGAGTCAAGAAGAGTTCAACGCGATGTTCAATGAGGAAGGTGCCGGAGATTTCTTTGAGACTCTTTTCGGACTGCATCCCAGAGAGAGACGCGGAAGAAGAAACAGAGCGATCAAAGGAGAGGACTTCGAAGCCGAGACAACGCTCTCGCTTGAAGAAGTGTATCATGGCTCGGAACGGCTTCTTAGAATACACGATCAAACAATCAAAATCATGATGAAACCGGGCATTGCAGACGGATAAGTGTTAAGAGTAGCAGGGAAGGGAGGTCGTGGATCGAACGGTAGCACCAATGGAGATTTATACATCACAATCAGAATTGCACCGCATGCAGAATTTCAGCGTAGAGGAAATGATCTCTACTGTGATAGATCAGTCGAATTATATACCGCCATGCTTGGCGGCAAGGCGCGGATCAAAACAATGGAGAACACTGTCAATGTAGATATTCCAAAGGAAACACCAAACGGCAAGGTTCTAAGACTTCTAGGACTCGGAATGCCGGTGTATGGAACGAAGAATGAATTTGGAAATATGTATGTAAAAGTGGTGATTCAGTTGCCAGATCATCTCAGTAAAGAAGAAATTGACTTATTCAAGAAGTTGGCGGCACTACAAAAAAAAAGTCATACAGCGGAACGTGCATAAGATGACTTACAGATAAGTCTGTTATAAGGAATTAAAAAACATTATTAAACTGGAGATGATACCATGATCAAAAAAACCATGCAGAAGATCAAAGACAAAATTCAGAAGGAAAGCTCCGTAACGAATGAAAAGAAAAGTGAGTTATTGAGTTTGCTGTCGGTGCTTGAATCCGAAATCACCAAATTATCAAAGATCGATTCTGAGCATGCAGAAAGCATTACCGGCTTCATCGAACGTTCGACGCACGAAGCTACACGCCAGAATAAAAAACCTGAGTTACTTAGGCTCTCACTTGCAGGTCTGACAGAGTCAGTCAAGGGCTTCGAGGCATCACATCCTGTGCTGGTAGAGAAAATCAACAACATCTGCACCACTCTAGCGAACATGGGAATTTGAAATACAGTGATGCTGTTATCAAAACAAAAGAAAGTGTAGCAAATGATTTTAATTTCGTAGATAAAATTTTGTATACGGAAGTAATCCTTACAGAAATACAAACTATGTAGGCGTTAAAATTTTAAATTAACATTAAGGTGCTTGGTTTGATTCTTTTAAGTAAGATTTCAGAAATCTCTTCAAAAACCTTTTTAGAATTGCTAAATTTTAATTTAGTATTTTATCTTCTGAGTTAGCTTGCAAAGAGGAGCAAAGTTCCGTATTTTTTGATAGTAATGAAATTATTGAATATTTTCGTTTAATCTAAACAAATTTCATGCGGGTAATTCATTATGAATTGCGTGGTAAGGGGATGCCAAAATGACCTGATGGGCTATTATATTTGAGGTGAAGAGGAGAATTTCACTTGACACTATAATTGTTAAAACTGGCACTTGTGGTGGTCGANNNTTCAACTCCCACCTTCAGCTCTAAAAACGCCAATTTTTTCCCTCGAAATGTAAGTGGTTACCTCCATTGATATAAAAAATGGAGGTAACCAATGTTTCTCTCCAAGCGTAATGGTATTTACTACCTCTGGTATCTTGATGCCCAAGGCCGGAAACAAAAAGTTTCAACTAAATCCACTACAAAAAGTGGTGCTCTTACTTTTCTATGGACATTCAAGTCTAAAGAATCAGTGACCACAACAAAAGAATCCCGGAAGAAAATCTCCAATCTCTTCTTCGAATATCAGGAACATTCTGCAACAATTCATACCCGACACACACAGAGATGTTACAAAGATTGTATGGATCAATTCTTAGAAGCAATTGGAGACAAGGAGGTCTCAAGAATAGGCGTCCGTGAAATAGAACGCTTTCTTGAAAAGAAGAGGACTGAGGTGTCCAACTGGACTGCAAGACGACATCATATAGTTCTTGCTAGTGTTTTTGAGGCTGCAAGAAGATGGGGTTACATCACTTCAAATCCTTGCCGGCAAGTAGCTCGTGCGAAAATGGTCGAGGTTCATCCTGTTTTCTTTTCGGAGGATGAGCTAAGAAAGTATATCATTCTATTGAAGATCTTGATTTCCGAGACCTTGTGTTATGTACATTTGCTACAGGGATGCGGCTAGGTGAGATTTGTTCGTTACGATGGTCCCAAATTGATCTCAACAAGAAGTTAATCAATGTGGAAAGCTCGGAAGGTTTCATAACCAAGAGTAAGAGGTGCAGAGTAATCCCGATGAATGATATGGTGCTTGAACTTTTACAACGACAGGGGAAAAACGTGCTTGTGATTATGCATTCCATTCAGACGGAAAAAAGTATCTTGAGGATCACGTATCGAAGACTTTCAAGAAATATGTCATCAAGTCCGGAGTTAATCCAAAATTGCATTTTCATTCTCTTCGGCACGGATTCTGCTCAGTTTTAGTGCAAAGGGGTGTTAGCCTATATGAGGTTCAGAAACTTGCAGGACATAGTTCGCCTAACGTAACTCAGATATATTCTCATCTTCAACCGGAACTATTGCATAATACTGTAAACAAGATCAGCTTCAATCTAGACCAAAACATAGACAGCAAGCACTCAGGTCAATAATTGAGTATTTGACAGCACAAACCTGAAATCAAGCGCCGGTGATTTCCACAGGTCTATTACCCGCGTAGCAAAGTCTAGTTCTCTGGGTAGCAAGGTCTAGTACTGTAGGTAGCAGTGACATTAAAAACACTCAATGTCTATCATGGTGAAATGATCTTTTTTCAGCTATATATATCTTTAGATATTTATACTGCCATCCCTTCGCGCGGCTTCGGGATGGTAAGAACAGGTTCCCTGACCGCAAACCATTCAATTCCCAAAATATAAAAAAGTATCTGATACTGGATATGATAAAAAAAAAGCCCATTTCTGAGCAAGTGTGGACAGTCATTCACTATATAATATGTTGGAAAATGGCGGATCTCAGCTTCCCCGACCGCAAACCGCTTCAGCCGATATAAAATAATAAAATATCTGTCCCTGGTTTAGCCATCAACAACCCACATCACTGATATATTTAGAAAAAGTATCCGGACCCGGATATGATAAAAAATAGCCCATTTCTGAGCTATTCTGAATGTGATACTGAAAGGGCATAACCCTCAAAATGGCGTGTCCCCTTAAAGGTATAAGATTGCTGAATTAATGATTTGATTGAATCGATCACCAAATCAAAAGATTTAAATAACTTGTGGAAGGATCAGTCAATTTTCCTGTTACTATTCCGGAATTAGTATGATGAATGATCTTCAGGTTAAAAGTATGTAGCTTCTGNNCATAACTGTGTATAACGCTATATGTGAATCAACAAATGTGTCTTTGTATCTACCAATATCAAAGTGACGTAGGATGTCGATGGTTATTGAATCTTCGTGTTGTGCAACTATACTTGTTTTATAATGAGAAAAATCAAGACTGGCAATGGGCAGAAAATCTGGACTTTTCAATGAGGAAATAAATTCAGCCAAAACCTGTCCATCTTTATTAGTTGCATCTGAACGAATAATGATCGTTACAATTTTAGCTTGGGGGAAATAATATTTAACGAATGGGACAAGGGCACCAATGGAGTGCTCATTGTAAAAAGCATTTTCATCATTCTTGACGATATGGGACGTTAGTAACTCACGAACAATTTCATTGTCTGGATTGATCAGGCCGAAGGGAGTTTTCCATGGAAGCTTCGATATGGTCATTGTAAATTGACTTCGTGAAAAATGATCCGTTNNCAGCGATAAGATCCTTTATGAGTAGGTGATGTGATACAACACCCCAACGAATTGGTAAAATCGTATCAACTGCAATACTTTTTCCCCGCCATTTTTTGATACTTGAAAGATAGTAATCCGGCCTATCGCTAGAAATTGAGTATTGATATTTTAGGTAATGTTTATTTAGGTCCTCTGTTTTAGGTTTTGACTCTATATAACCATAATATAATCCGAGTATCCCAATGATAATTATTATTGACCTCAAATAATGTGATATCACAAAAACATTACTCAATTTATGCGCATTTGTTTTACCCATTCCGGTTCTTGTGATTTTATTCTTGGATCAATCGTCGGGTAGATATTGGTTTTCCATTCGTCGTCATTTAGTCTTTTCATAAGTGGTTGAACAAACTCGTAATAGGTATAAACATATCCAATGCAGATTCGTGTTCCGCCAGAATTATCTTTTACGGCAACATAAATGCGTTGAGGAATACCGATACCCTCTTCAAGAACCAGTTCGTCAAATTTATCCGTGTGCACATCCGCAACAAGTGCCATTTGCTTGAATTTATCGTCGATAATATCGCCAGAACCTTCTGGTATTACTATGGAGCTAATATTGCCAGTAAAATTAAGAATATAATTATATTCTTCTTTTGTTATTTCTGCATTCATCAATTCTTTCCGAACAATGTCACGCAATTTGACGATGTGATCTAAATATAAACTGAACTTTTTTAAGTATTCATCTGACAACAGCATATTATCAGAAAATGTCTTTGCCGTAGTTTGAATGAGCTCAACAAAACGATTAAAGAATTCAAGATCGGGTTCAACATAACTTTTAGGCTGAGGTGGAAGTGGGGGAGCCTCTTCGCCACCCTCTCCCATTTCAGCAGCGGATTGTTTAGAGTAAAGGATCGTATCGTGTTTAAGTTCCACCCAGGAGGCAAGCGCAGTCAGCAATCTTTTCTTTGACCAGACCTTTCCTCGGAATAAAACGGGATAGTTATCTCCTTTATCAGCAAGAAGAGCTTTTAATGTGTTAAGCCAACTCAAGTAAACACTTTGTTTCCAGAATTTATCCGGATAAGCAGAGAACTCTGATTTTAACGCACGATAATTAATAGAATAATTGGGAATAGCATCAAATTGTTTCACCATATCGTTTGCAGTTGAAGAACCGAGGATGGCCATAACATCAAGGCCTGTAGGAATATTTCTCGGTAGTTTGTTAGAACCAACCCGAGGAGAAGTAAGATCGTTAAATATTTTTGTATCAGGAGTGAATCTTTGACCCATAAATCGATATGCCTTTATAGTATCGAGTTTGGGCGTTGGGAGTGATTTTAGTTCGGACATGAATTGATCAAGTTTCTTTTCATCAGAATAAATTTCCCAATAAGAATTGCTCCCATATACCTTATTGACGACTCGCTGGTAATCTTCCCAGGTTAAATCGTCAGAGTTGCCAACCAAATAATTGATGGCTCTTGATATACGTTTCCAAAAATTACCATTATGAGTGTCATCTAGTAGTTGTGTTTGAAGGAGTGCCATCATAGTATAGTCCTTCGAGTTTGCAGGGAAGGAACATTGGCCAAACCACATCATCGCTTGAAAATATCGGCTCAGTCGTTTTGTTTTTGTATAATGCCCACGTGGTTTAAATTGTGAATAGTCTTTCTTTTCTTGAAACAACGGCGATGAAGCGAAGCCGTCAGCCTTCAGTATTAACTGTAGTTCGGCGGACACAATATCATTTACTTCAGGAAACGCAACAAATGCTGTATCAAGCAAACTTCCGGCGACGCTAAAGAACGCAATATTGCCAAGTGCTGCTTTTCGAATACCAGGTGGAGTTGAATTTCGAATTTGTTTCTTGCTTTCCGCACTAAGGTTTTTTGTCAGTTGAAGTATTTGAAAATAACATTTCCTTTCTTCGGCTTGTTGAAGAGCACGGTCAAATACTACGTGATATACGTGGAGCAAATAATCTGAAGTTATAAAGAGTGGAACCGTGCTATAATCCTGACCATAATTAAATATACTATGACTGGAATATTGGTCAATCATATCATCATACTGTATATTTCTTAGAGGTGTAATTTCTTCGAGATAGAATCCCTGATTAGCGAGAATTTCTTTTTCTTTTTTATTGAATTGTTGACGCGAATCCGATTTAAAGTAGTCCCATCTAAGAGTATCAGGCAATTCCTTAATTGCTGGCCGTTCATTGTCAGACCATTTCCGGGTCGATGGTGCCAATGATTGAATGGGATCCATTGTCCACACCGCAGGTTCAAATTCAGCTGGTTCAGGAACTTCCGCGTCCCGAGGCATACCTTCCTCATTGGCCTGATATCCCGTATTTTCAGAGGTTGCGCCTTTGACCTGGAGAGAGAGGCCGTCATTCTTTGATCCTAGTTCCGTTCCAATTGTTTTGCCGGAATTGGATATTTTGTGAACGATTAAATATCCAACAACACCGAGAATAATAATGGAACAAGTAATAATTGCCACTAGCATATTCTTTGACATACGACCCCCGTTTACAATGTTGCTTAATGGACAAATGAAGAAAATAGTAACGCGAAAATATACGTAATTGGGTTATGAAGTTCCATTCGAATTCGCACATCAAATTCAATTATGCTTATCTGGCTGCTTGTATGGCGAAGTAAAAAAAATAGCCCATTACAGGCTATTCTGAAACTTCCAATCCCCATTTGTCCCACATCCTTTTGAATCGATCCTTACGGATTGCACACCAAACACTTCCAACACTATTCTCTGAGAAATCGACAGAGGAATTCATAACAAACATATGGCTCGATGAAAAGCCATATACAACGGCATAGTGTTCTAAATCATAAAGTGTGATCAATATAGGGTATCCGTTGTTTATAGCAGCTTTCAATTCTCTTAGCCCAGACTTTCTCAACGTGCGATATATCAAACCGTGCCTTTTCAAGATGCGTTTAATATCAGAGACGGAGGTTCCGTCTGAATCTGTATGGAGTTGTTTTTCGACAGACTCGGGTGTGCAGGGCTTTTTGTAAAAATGCAAGATAGTAAATACACTTTTTGCGCCACAGGAGTAATCGTCTAATTGAATACTTCGGGGAAAGTCGGGAAGGGTAACTGCGTCAGGGTGAAGGATCGTTTCTGCACCAAGTGAAGCGAGAAAATCTATACTTGTTGAAGCATAAGAATATCCTTTCTTTATACTCTTATGCCGATTGAGCAGCAAGTAAAAGCGGCATTAGATAATTATATATCTGTAGAGATTGACAACTTAATATCTTCTTTTTGAGAACCTACTAATGCAGTCGATCTTATTGTAACCTCTACCATATCTCCTGTGCCGAAATCACCGCAACCTTTTTTAAACTTAATAGTAAGCTTCTTTCTAGACTTATCAACACTCCAAGTCATTATGCCTTTCATATCACGATTATATTTTCCATCGATAATACTAAGTTCACTATCAGCCACCGATTTATTGAATGCAAATTGCTTTAATTGGACCACAACTCCCCAACAAGACTTACGACCCTCTCTGGTTTCGACAATTCGCTTTATGCTTGAAGAAGATTTTGGAGAAGCTGTCATTAAGATGCTAACAAAAAGTAATAAACCAATTAAACAGAAAATTCGCATATGGTCTCCAGTAGATTGTTATTGACTAAATACGTCAGCTTAAACCGCTGGTTTTACAGCAACATCAAGGGAGCAGTTTCCCTGAAGCTTTCAAAGCAATGTATAACCTAATATCATTACGGACATCCACACTATCCTGATCAATGATTGGGGCTCGCGCAATAAAATAAACATCAGGTATACAGCTTGAGTTGTGGTTGCGCAGTAGCAGAGATATCGTAGGACTCAAACTAAAATATGAATCTGCTGGGTCTGTAAACATTCCCCAATATATTCTCTCATCATTTGCGACAACTACAAAAAGAAAATGCAGTAGTGGTTCTCGTTTAGATAATTCTTTTTTAATACTCATCGGAAATGAAATTAGATGAGAGTGCCAATTATAACTTGCAATCGAATCCACTGTTAGTAACGGTGTATTCTCCAAAACAAAATCTTTCAGCTCGGGTTTCTTAGTGGCATAAGTTAGGTTGGAATTCTTTACAAGATATATACTAAAAATGTCTTTGTGATTTAACGATGTTTTGTCCGAACTCCATCCGCATATGGACAGTTGAAACATTATAAAAAGAAAAATGTTTTTACTCATAATAGTCCCTGTTCTTTTGCGGGATAACGAATCGGTATTAAACTGCTGCAATGGCCACTGCAATATTTAACCAAAGAACTTTACACTTTATTCATTGAAATTTCAAACTTTAAAAAAAGCGGCAACAATCGCCGCTTTCTGACTTCATTTATTCGAGCAATGAACAGACTCGAACAAAACGCTCTTACATCATTGTTTTGCAGAATTATAAAATCTGAATCGAAACACTTCAGATCTTTGCATGAACTATTCTATATGATTTATTTTGTGTATTTAAATCCCCACCATGCACTTTTTTTACTCTCATTCCCATCAGGACCGACAGCCCAAACTCTCCAGCGACCTGATTGTTTACCCACAAAATCAAACTTATAGATCGTTGCTTTGCCTGTCGATGTTGATACCAATGGTTCCCATTTTGAATCATTGTATTCGACTTCAACCATATAACTAGCAGCTCCGTCTACTTTGCTCCATCGCAACACAGTGTGGCGGGGGAATTTATTAAATACTGTTCCCGAAGTTGGGGAAAGTTGAGATGGATTGTGGAGAACGACATTCTTCTTTACGGGTCTTTCCATTTTAACCGCTCGTTCCTGTGCTGATCCAAAGGAAATAAATAAAATTGAGGTCGCAATGATAGAAATTGCAACTATTCTAATTTGATTCATGATTATTCCCATTTGTTGGTTCTCCTTCGTTGAATTAGCGTATAACATCTGTTTATTAATCCTTTTTGTTTCAAAGGTTTGTTTTTATTTTATCTTTCTTGTATGATAAAAAAGGATAATACCATATTATATCATTCTACTGAAGAATTTATTTTAGGAATTGTATTCTATGGGATGTCTTATCTTATCGATAGAGACCTTATAAGTAAAGTAACTCTGAATATAATATGCAAGAGATAAATAAAGCGCAAGTGTTGAGGGGAATAAAACCCTTTGCAGCTTAATTTAAAACCAGACACAAACTATAAAATCCGATGTGTAAGCTTGCCGATTGAGATTGATCTGTGCTTATCGACACATTACGCGAATTGTTGTCGTGAAGTGTTGGCTATTGTGTTGGAAAAGTTTTTATTTCCACATCAATTTCCTTGCGTAACTCAGTGGTAATGTTTTTTGCCATCTGCTCTTTCAATATTCTGACAGCCATATCTCGAATGGCGGGATCACTGCATGTCGAATACACTTTCAATGTCGATGCAATCTGATCTGGTTTGCCAAGTTTCTCGATGGCACGAAGCAATGGAAATGCCAAACCTTGTATCTCAGCCATAACTTTTGATGGATGGTCATCGGATGCGCACGGGATGGATGTCCATCTTGCTATTTTGTCAAATCCCTTTGTATAGGTGGATCTGCTCCATCCATATATAACTGCGGACTTCAGCCAATATGTTTTAGCTGTATCGAGCAGCGCCGAAGAAAACTCATCAGCTTCAAGAGTATGGAAAGAAGAAATTGTCTGGGCCATCAAACGCCGATGCTGCAAATCTTGATCGATTGAAAATAAATGTATAAGCGAAGGCACTACCGTTGAATCCCCCAATGCAGAAATAGTTTCCAGTATTGCATTTCGATTGTCATATAATTCCGTTTCATACAGTTTGAGTAGCATCGGAGCCGCTATCTTCGCTCGGCGCTCACCTAATGAAACGATTATTTGATATTTGACAAAATTTACTTTTTCCTTTTGCAGACTTTCCATAAGAACGCTTACGATACTATCAGAATGAAGGTATCCTAACCCCCGGGCAGCAGTATATCGGACAGTCGAGTCAGGATCATTCCGAAGAACAGCAATGAACGCATCAGTGGCCTTTTCGGATTTGAGATCAATCAGCGCTTCAATTGCGTCATTGCGTTTCCCATTGTCGTTACTGTGGATCATCGCAAGCAAGGAGTCACTCTTTGCCTCAGCATCGTTTTCATCAGCGGTCTTTAATAATTGTTCAATCCTTAGTACCCTGGAGTCTTTGTCATCGTTGATTTTAAAATATGTTGCGTTAGGGTAATTGACAACTTCATATTCCGTTTTTGCAGCATGGGGATTATCGTAGAATGTCTGTCGTGACTTCCGAACAAGAACCACATAACGTTTTCCGTCTTCAAAAGACACTGGTATAATCTCAGACACTGAAGCCATTTCGTTCTTTTTTCCTGTCGGCCAGCTTGAATAAACAAACGGAAGTTCTATAGAATCACTATGTACATTCTTCTTATAACTCCGCTCGACATGTGCAACAGCTTTTTCCCCGTACGGTTCGCCTGCTATCCGATTGACTTTTATTATCAGGATATCTGCTGCATCTTTGATTAGCGAGTAATAGCTTCGTGCCATCCACTGACCATTTGCTTGTGAGCTGATCAAGAAAAGGCTAATGAGATGGAGAAAAGCGAAATGATGAAATGATCGTGATTTCATATGTCTTAAAGTTTATCGTTTAAATATTTGTCTGACGAAATGCCCTTCGCCTTAGCAGATAGTGCTTAGGTGACGCACTATAATTTATTCCTTTCGATTTGCATCTTAAAAGATAATGCAGCCACGAGCATCTGATGAACTTTACATTTTAATTCTTTTAATCTCAAGAAAATAAAAGCGGCAACTTTCATCGACGCTTCGGGGTCTGAGCAATGAAATAAAAAGCCCCATCGATGACGGGGGCATGTAACTATTTCATCACAAACATTTTCTAATGTTGAACTATCAAATAATCGGAAGGCAGCAGTGTCTTCACGACCAATAGATCTCGGCCGAAGCCTTCCCCTTGTTTGTTGGCATACTTATCGCGTGGATCATCGGTACCGCCCACAATGAATATTGGTTCTACCCATTCAATGAAGTTGCCTATTGCCTTTGCAAATTGTGGTGCTTCGGATGTATAGGAAAGATAAGCGGATCCAAAAAAATGCTGAAGTTTATCTCGATCCCCTCCTTGATCGGTTGGTGAATCTGAGTAGACATGCGTTGGTAGATGTTTCATACGAGCAAAAAAGACACTATCCTTTTCGAACGTAAGAGGTACTTTCAGCGGACTGAAAATTGGCATTTTAAAATCAACCGTATGATGTTCCAATACCGCTAAAAAGGAAAGAAAAAGCGCACGAGCAATGTTNNGATTCCGCAAAACCTGAAACCGCTCATCGAGTATATATTGCCGAATATGTTTGGTGTCAATTATTATCTGCGGTATGAAAATTTCTGAGAAAACTGAGCCAATGGAAAACCCTTCACTTTTCCCTTCATCAAAATCCCAGGAAAGTCCATTTGGATTTTTTTTATCAATGCATTGAGCACGCGCATATGGCAAAAATATTACAAGGAGAAAAAGTATAAGCACGAATATGTTATGCCTCGTTTGAACCATCTTGCTCTTTTAATTTTCTTCTCGAAGTGTTCCACAAACGATAATGCATCCGCAAACACCTCTTAAACTTTACATTTTATTTCTTTGAATCTCAAATAAATAAAAGCGGCAACAATCATCGCCGCTTCTCTGTTGTCATAACTTCCACGCCACATCTTTGAGTGCCTTGAAAATAGCTTCGAGTGCTTTAAAGATCATTGATAGGTTCATAAACGCTCCTTTCCTCTTTTCTTATACCACCAAATATTATGGAATAAGAATGTATAGAAAGAAAGGAGAATACCTATGAGCGAACAAGAATACGAAGACTTGTATCATTATTCAGAACAGTTTACACGTGATCCGCTACAGCGTTCTGAGCTTGTGACAATGGCCTGGAAAGAGGGGCAACGTCTTGGATCACGGTGCACCAATGGTTTGATGAAAAGTATAATGCACTTTCGTGCAAAAGAACTAAATCGCAGATCCGCTTTCCCCGTAAAGGAAGTTGGTAAGCGAACGCTGGACGCTTGGAATCACAAGCGTTTGTATGTTGACAGGCCAGTTTTAAGTGATGGATGTGTAACTTCACTTGCGGAATTCCTGCTACCAGTAAAGATCACGCCTTTGGACTTTACGATTACAAATAACTTTCTAGAATCTCTGACTGTCGAGGAACGATCATTTCTCGACGATCTGATAGCAGGATATTCGATGAAAGACATTTCAAAACACATCCGCAACATTCCATCCCTCCGGCAATCTCTTCAACAAAAAGCTGTCGCATATTTGTGACGGCAGAGAGAGGTGTGTTCGCACTTCTCTTTACTATCTTGCCAATTTGCCACACTTCCGATAAGATATTGGCGAAATGTCGAATATGGGACCCAAATGGGATCCCATCCGTTAGCACCTTACAGGAGTTTCAGGAGTTGACATAGTTGGTACTCATGACTATTTTGATGAAGGAAATACTGCCAACTGGACAAAGTTGAAAAGTGTAAGCAAGAACAAGCCAATCTGGGTTACAGAAGCTTCAACTTCTTCATTTTTACCATACGACATCACCTCAACAAATGCAGTGGTACAGGCAAAGTGGATTCATCGCAGCTTCACACTGGCAGATGTCAGTGCATTTGCCATGTATTCATTTTACGATACTCTGCCGGCAACAGGCAACGTCGCAACGCTTGTTATCTACAATGGCAATTCAGTTATTGTCCCGAAGCGATATTATGGATTTAAGCAATTTGTGAATTTTGTCAGACCCGGTTACGTGAGAATAAATGCCACGTCCAATAATAGCAACCTCTATGTGTCTTCTTACCTCAGTCCTGTAAACGATACGTTAGTAATTGTAGCGATAAATGATACTAGCATTGTTTTATCCAATATTAAGTTTAATTGCCCTGCTTCAACCTTTCCCATAATTCAATACGCTACCTGCGATAATCCTGACTATAGCACGACACAGCTCGAAAATATTCAAGCACCTGTCAATGGAAACTTTACAGTAGATATGCAGGCTATGAGTATTAAAACTTTTATTGTTCCGCTTAATCGGCAAACTGGTATATCCAACGAAGCAACTTCTCAGCCAATGTTTTTTGGTCTAAGCCAGAACTATCCAAATCCGTTTAATCCGGCGACAACTATATCTTTTAGTCTTCCAACTGGGTCTTTTGTCTCGCTGAAAGTATTTGATTTGATAGGAAGAGAGGTGGCAATAATCGTCTCCCAAGAATTATTTGCAGGCACATTTACGCGGCAATGGAATGCAACAAATATGTCGAGTGGGATTTATTTTTATCGTCTACAAGCTGGTTCGTTTACAGAAACAAAAAAACTGATATTACTGAAATGAATTGACAATTTGAAAATTATCAATGCCGCATCCCGATTTATCGGGAGCCGGTTCGTTAGGCGCTAAATATCAGGAGCAACTATGGAATTAATTACAAATACAACTTCAATTAAAATCATCTTACAAGATTTTCTCATTTGAGCTGTGTAAAGTATTGGCAATTCTCGTTATACCTTATTATAATTCTCTTGGTCTCAACTCAATCCGAAGCTCAGCTCAGTTGATGAGATCAATAATATTATTATTGGCACTTGATCGGAGACGTCTCAATTGAGAGACCAAATATGAATCGAACAGAGATTGATAAATCCAGAAATCAAACGATTATTATTGTCCTCCTGATGATATTCGTCGCATTGACACACGTTCAGCAAACTCTCAGCCAGACGGCGCCTTATGCCTGGAAGAGCGTCATTGTCGGTTGTGGAGGATTTGTACCCGGGATTGTGTACCATCCTGGTGTGAAAGATTTGGCATACGCCCGCACCGATATCGGCGGCGCATATCGGTGGGATAATTCAGCTGGTAAATGGATACCGTTGAACGATGAATTGACGATAACGAATCTTGATGCTGAATATATGGGCGTACTCTCCATCGCCGTCGATCGAAATGATACGAATCGCGTTTATATGGAATGCGGGGAATGGACGGAGTCGTGGGCACAGCCTGGAGCCATTTTTTCTTCAACAGACAAAGGTGATTCATGGACGATCCGTCGTTTGCCATTCAAGGTCGGCGGGGATGAGGATGGACGAGGTGCAGGAGAGAGACTTCAAGTGGATCCGAATTTCAACTCCATTCTTTTCATGGGGACAACAGTCGACGGTTTATGGAAATCGACCAACTATGCATCCTCCTGGACGAGGGTTTCATCGTTTACTCCGTCGAATATAAATTTTGTCCTTTTTGATCCGGCGGGGGGAGCATCCGGCTCAGCAACCCAACATATTTTTGTGGCTGCTGCAGATACAACCGGCAAAAGTCTTTATCGAAGTGATGACGGAGGTGCTTCATGGAGAGTTGTGGAAGGGCAACCGAAAGGGGTGATGGCAATACGGGCTGCTCTCGCCGATAGCATACTTTATATAACGTTTTCAGATTACCCAGGTCCAAATGGTGCAACCGCAGGCTCCGTGTGGAAATATAACATCCCAGGAGAAAATTGGACGAATATCAGTCCGTCATCAGGATCTTACGGATTCAGCGGCGTTTCCGTGAATTCTCATAATCCAAATACAGTCATGGTCAGTACCGTTGATCGTTGGGAACCTTTGCGAGATGAGATCTATTTATCGACCAACGGTGGTGTTGCCTGGACTACACGTCTTACGGGTGCTACGATGGATTATAGCTATGCAAATTACAATCATGACCTGATTCCCGGATGGCTGGCATGCCTAGTAATAGATCCATTCGATTCGAGCAAAGCGATGTTTGGAACCGGGTTTGGAATTTGGGCTTGTAACGATATCTATGCTTCCACTCCGAGATGGTTCTTCAGGGATGAAAAAATAGAAGAAACCCAGACTTTCCAAATAGTCACTCCTCCGTATACGAAACTTTTATCGGCTATGGGAGACATTGATGGATTCAGACATGATAGTCTTGATATATCTCCACCGGATAATTTTAACCCGGCAAGATGGTCAACGACGTCCATCGCGTTTGCTGAAAATGCATCTGAAAAAGTTGTCAAAACATATAATTCTCCCTCCTGGCTTACAATCAATCATGGCGCCTACTCGCTTGATGGAACGGTCACGTGGCACGATTTCGGAACATGGCCGGCTGGAACATCTGATGGTGGCGTTTGGTCTATCGCACTCTCGGCAGACGGAAGCACTATAGTATGGAGCCCGATTGGATCAGTGATGTCATATTCTATAGACAATGGATTAACATGGACAGCATGTACCGGTGGTGTACCTCTCATCTCTCCGGTTGCGGATAGAATCAATGCAGAAAAATTTTATGCTTATGATGGAATAAACGGACAACTATGGATTTCTTCGAATGGTGGAAAAACTTTTCAAAAAGGTGTCGGAAATTTACCTGCTGTTCCAAGTTGGCTCCCGCAGGATGGTAATGTCAACGCGGTTTCGGGTTATGAGGGAGATCTTTGGATTTGCTGCGGCCAGAGCGGACTTTACCGAACAACCAACTCGGGTGTAACAGCAAAGAAAATTAGTGCTGTAACTGCGGCTTATCGCTCAGGATTTGGCAAGGCATTGATCGCGGGTGGTTACCCTTCCATTTATATATTTGGAACTGTCAAAAGTGTACTGGGTTTTTTCCGTTCGGATGACGTTGGCGTATCATGGACAAGAATCAATGACGACAAGCATCAGTACGGAAAGATTAATCAGATTATGGGCGATCCACGGGTTTATGGCAGGTGTTATGTGACACCAGTCGGACGGGGGATAGTATATGGTGAACAGGTTGATAGCGCATCGACATCTGTTGAGACTCATAAGGTGATCAACAATATCCCCGCTGAATATGGATTGTTCCAGAATTATCCAAATCCGTTTAATCCGGCGACAACTATATCTTTTAGTCTTCCAACTGGGTCTTTTGTTTCGCTGAAAGTATTTGATTTGATAGGAAGAGAGGTGGCAATAATCGTCTCCCAAGAATTATTTGCAGGCACATATACGCGGCAATGGAATGCAACAAATATGTCGAGTGGGATTTATTTTTATCGTCTACAAGCTGGTTCGTTTACAGAAACAAAAAAACTGATATTAATGAAATGAGTTGACAATTTGAAAATTATCAGCGCCGCATCCCGATTTATCGGGAGCCGGTTCGTTAGGCAGCACTCAACAAGCACTTTTCAAGGAGAGCAATATGAAATGGTATCACTACGTAGCCTGCTTCTTCGC